>NZ_CALHVM010000022.1 GCF_938039205.1 uncultured Campylobacter sp. | reverse complement strand
TAAATTGTACTCAAGCAGCAATTAAACTTTATTCAAGTATTTTTAGGAGAAAATGCTAAATTAAAACTGCTTGGAGAATTATGAGTATCTACGAGTTAAAACCAAAATTTCAAAACCTACTTCGTCCGCTAGTAAAGCGTCTTTATAATGCCGGCATTACGGCAAATCAAGTCACATTAGTAGCCTGCGTTTTGTCTATTTTACTAGGTGCACTACTAATCAAATTTGGCGACGTCTCTGCTTTGTTTTTTTTGCTGCCTGTTTGGATGTTTTTACGTATGGCTTTAAATGCTGTCGACGGCATGCTGGCCCGCGAATTTAATCAAAAAACGCCGCTCGGAGGCTATCTAAACGAAGCTACCGACGTTATCTCCGATACTGCACTTTATCTGCCGTTTGCTTTTGTGGCTCCGTTTGGATGGGGCGTTATCGCGCTTGTTATATTTTTGGCCTTTATGAGCGAGTTTTTGGGCGTCCTAGGGCAGGTGCACGGCAGCGGTAGGCGTTACGATGGACCTATGGGTAAGAGCGATCGCGCATTCGTATTCGGGCTTATCGGCACTATATATGCGGTATTTGGGCAGCTACTGGCGTGGTTTGGTTGGGCGCTTTATGCGGTGGCATTTTTGCTTGTGCTTACCTGCATAAATCGCGTTAGAATGGGGTTAAAAAGCTAGTTTAATAAAATACGTGGCATAAATCTAAGGAATGAAGCAAAAATAGGATGACGTATTTTTGTAAATTTATGCCTAGACTTCCATAAATCAAACGATATAAATCTCAAAACAATATTCTGCTGCAATGCTATAACATCTGGCGTAGTTTACGGTACGGCCAAATTTGGTTTAAAAGTTTTATAAAACTAGCATAGGTTTAGTAGGCAAGCAATAAATCGCAATCCGCACTCAGATAAATTATTTAAAAAATAGCTGAAAAATGTAGCATGGTCGTGGTAAAACTTCATCAAAAAGATAGCCAAATTTATAGACGATGCAAGCTAGTCAAATTTAAAATAAGAGCTTGCGATAGCCGTACAAAAAACTAAATTTGGCGAGCATATCAAATTTATAAATTCAGTTTTTACTAAAGTTATCTCATTGCCAAGGCGGGCGGGAGCGGCTTTGCGGGCGCGCGAGAAATCGCGAGAAATTCTGCGCGCTGTTTTATGTGGCGTTCGCGCGCCCGTAAAAATTAATTGAGCGGAAACTTATTCGCCCAAAAAGTATTTCAAATCAGCCTGCGCGTCGCCGCTGATTAGGCGAAGGCCAAAATTTTGCACCAAAAAGTCCAAAATTTCGTCGTTGAAAAACTCAGGTACCGTAGGGCCCACGTTGATATTCTTAACGCCCAGGCTAAGCAGCGCAAGCAGGATGATGACCGCCTTTTGCTCCATCCACATCAGCACGATCGAGACCGGCAGATCGTTTACGGCGATGCCTGTAGCTTCGCTTAGCGCCAGAGCGATCTTGACCGCGCCGTTGCTGTCGTTGCATTGACCTAGATCGATATAACGCGGAAGCTCGGTGCCAGGCACGGTTCCAAAATCCACGTCATTAAAGCGGAATTTACCGCAGCTAGAGGTCAAAATCACGCAGTCCTTCGGTAGGCTAAGCGCTAGCTCGCGGTAATACTCGCGTCCTTTGCCAGGCGCGTCGCAGCCTGCGATGACGAAAAAGCGGCGGATTTTGCCCGATTTGATCGCGTCTAAAATTTGCGGCGCAAGGCTCAAAATCGTCTTGTAGTGCCCGCCCGTCACCAAGCTCTCGTCGCTATCCATGCTCACGTCGCCGCATGCAAGCGCGCACTCGATGAGCGGCGTAAAATCGTCGTTTT
>NZ_CALHVM010000021.1 GCF_938039205.1 uncultured Campylobacter sp. | reverse complement strand
CAAAAGACGAAAGCGCCGTAATCGCAAGAGCAAATTTATCTCGCGAATTCGTGGATTTTTTCGAGCAGCATTTTCCCATGTTTTTCACCTCGGTTGTCTCGATTTTCGGTTCGGCGATCATGCTTTTATTTATCGAGTTCTACGTGGGTTTGGCTGTTTTTGCCCTGCTCGCGGTTTTTGGAGTTTTGCTACCCAAATATATCGCCAAAAACGACCGCTTGTATCTAAAGCTAAACAACCAGCTAGAGCGCGAAACCGGACGCATAAGCGCAGGCGATGAGCGCACGCTAAAGCGCCACTACGACGTACTTTCAAAGCTTCGTATCCGCATCTCAAACAGAGAGGCGATGAGCTTTTTCATCATCGGTGCGAGTGCGGCGGCGATTTTTAGCTTGGCGATATTTATGCTATCGCACAAGCAGGCGAACGCGGGCCACATCTACTCGGTGCTCACCTATCTTTGGACGTTTGCGATCAGCCTTGATGACGCACCGAGGCTAATAGAGGAGTTTAGCAAACTAAAAGATATCGGCAAGCGCGTAGATGCCGGACTAGAAGGCGATATAGATAAAATTTAAGCGCTTTTTTGAGGTATAATTTAACTAAAATTTGCCCAAAAGCGAGGTCAAAATGCACGAAAATCACGCCCACTGCGCGCATTCGCACACGTCAAACAAGGTTGTTTTGAGAAATTCTTTCCTTATAATATTCGGTTATATGCTGATCGAGGTCGCGGGCGGCTTCGCGACAAACTCGCTCGCCCTGCTCTCAGATGCCGGACACATGCTCTCAGACGCAGCTGCGCTCGGACTTTCGCTGCTTGCATTTAAATTCGGCGAACGTAAAGGCAATCTGCAAAAGACTTTCGGCTACAGGCGGATCGAAATTTTAGCCGCGACGATAAACGCCGTCACGCTCATCGTCATCGCCGTTTTTATCGTTATCGAAGCGACGCGACGCCTACAAAACCCGCCAGAAGTAGCCACCACGGGTATGCTCGCCATCAGCACGCTGGGGCTCGCCATCAACATCGTCGTGGCGCTATACATGCTACGCGGCGGCGACGTGAGAGAAAACGTCAATATGCGCGGCGCCTACCTACACGTACTTGGCGACGCTGCGGGCTCGGTGGGCGCTATCGCGGCGGCTTTGGCGATGATGTGCTTTGGCTGGGGCTGGGCGGACGCGGCTGCTAGCCTGCTCGTGGCCGCGCTCATCGTAAAAAGCGGCTGGGGCGTGCTAAAAGAGAGCCTAAACATCCTGATGGAAGGCTCGCCAAAAGGCGTGTGCCTGGACGGACTCGTCGCGCAAATCAGGGGTGTGGACGGCGTGCTTTCGGTGCATGACCTGCACGTCTGGAGTATCACGAGCGGCGCAAACGCGCTCATAGCTCACGTGGTGGTTAGCGGCGAGCTAAGCATACGCGAAGCGGAGCGGATCGTGGCCGAAATATCGCACGAAATGGAGCATCTGGGCATCACGCACACGACGCTGCAGCTTGAGAGCAGCGACAACGAATGCGCTGACGAGCTAATCTGCGAAGTAAGGTCAAACGATACGGGCGGGCATTTAGGGCATAATCATTAAAATTAACGAATGCGGCTAAATTTTAGCAACGACCTTTTTGGTCGCTTCTATCTTTTTATCCGCCCACAGCACAACGTCTTTTATGACTAGCTTTTCGATAGCTTTTATGAAATTTTCCATAAATTCGTAGTATATTTCGCCATCTTTTATAGGAAGCAATAAGGTGGTTTTATTAAACAAATTTTCAAAATCCCTAACCAATCCACCTTGATAAATCTTTTGGTTTTTATTCAACAAAACAATAAAATACTGCGCAATTCTCTGCGAAAATACACTAAATTTTGGATAAAGAGTTTTAGTAAATTGCCCAGCATAAAAATCCTTATCCATATAAAAAAATTGCATTCCAAGCATGCCTACAGCTATTGAATGCCCTTTGATTTTGTGTTCATCGTCCAAATAATCAACATATCCAGCTATGCCGTTGTTTAAAACAGTTCTAGTAAAGTATGGATACTCGCCATTATCTAAAAATCTAAAGCTATCTTTATTTAGCTGACGATTTGAAGTAACCGAAAATAAATTACCAGCCTTTTTATTTTCAAATCCTTCCGCTATCCCCCCCCATTTGCTAAATTCGTCAAATTTAGCCAAAGCATCCTCTTCTTTCTCGGTTAGCTTATAATCTTTAAGCCCAGTTGCCGCAAGATACGCGTCGAGCTCTTCGACGCGTTCGCGCTCGAGCTCTTCGATAAATTTTTCCATAAAGGAAAAATTTATCTCGCCGCCTAGCGTCGGCAAAATGATTTTTACCTCTTTTAAAATTCCCACATTAAAAGAACTGCTCCCCCAAGCAAAATTTGAAAATCCACGCCTCATTGAAGCAATAATATAATTTGCCAAGCGACTATTTAAACAAAAATTTATAGGCTTGAAAATTTTAATCTTATCGCCGGTAAAATACTTATCTCTTTGAAAAAACATTGTAGCCGTATCTTGACCGAAACTAATCGTATTTTCATCATTTAAATACTGTGTACTTTCATTTATATAGCCACGAATTCCATTATTTTTATCTCCACGAGCCACATAGGGATATTGTCCGCCAAACTGAATTTTATTTGCATCAAATTTGCGTTTTGGCGTTTGAATGCAAAACAAATCCCCTATCCGAAATTCCCCGAATTTCGCGCCACTCGCTTTAAATTCTCGCTCTAAATTTGCAATCCTTTCGCTAATTAAGCTTTGCTTGGGACTATCCTTTTTTAAAATTTGCGATACTTCCCAACTCAGATAATCGCTCACCGTCTTTTTAAAGTCGGCTAGAGTAGGCATAGTATCTACTGGGCGAGATTTATTCCAGTCGGCACCATTGCTCGGATCAATCGTCGCTTCGTAATATTCGTTTTGCGTGAAAATTTCAAGTTTGCTTGCGCCGAAACGAACCAAATTTACAAGCTCCTCGTAACGCTCTTTGGCCCTATCCGTATCCCTTAGATTATTACTAGCTTTTTTGCGGTTTGAGCGCGTATAGCCATCGTTTGAAAAGTCTATAAATTTTACTATTTCGTCTTTTTCGTGCTTTTCGCCGACTTTAAAGACGTAGACGTTCGTCTGCACGCTTGATTTGCCGACGAAAAGATCGATCGGCATTTTTATGCTTGCGATTAAGGTATTGCGAGCTAAAATCCTTTTATTTATCTCTTTTGCCTTGCCGCTACCGGCGGAATTTTGAATAATTATCGCCGCATAGCCCGTATTCATCGTTTTGAGTGCGGCTTCTACAAATATCATGCCGTTACCCTCCGCCGAATACGGAGGATTTAACACGAAAGCGTTTGCGGGAAATTTTTCATAGTCTTTACCGAAGCCATAAACGCCCTCGAAGTCGGTCAAACTATCTTTATTTAGGATATTAGAGCTTCCGTCGCCCATCATTATCATATTTAAAACCGCGAGCATATAGACACTTGATAACAACTCCAAGCCCAAAAGTTGGTATGCTTTGATATGAGCCTCTTTTTTAGCTAGCTCGTCGGGAGAGCCTATACTATTTTTAGCGTCTTTTAGCATTTCGTTCATCGCTGCAACCAAAAGCCCCGCTGAACCGGTCGCAAAGTCCCAAACGTAGCTGTCTTTATTCACGCGGGCAAGTTTAGCCAAAAGCGTGGCGACGTATGATGGCGTAAGCACTACGTCGTTTAGTTTATCCTGCGTAAAGCCCAGCCAAGAATACATCTCATTAAAAAGCTTGCCCGTAAAATCGGTAGTTAGTCCGATTTTGTAATAAATCCCCAAATCATCGACTATTTTTGAAAAAACGCGTTTTAGTTGAGTCTCGCCGTTTGAAATTTTATTTATGTTATCGGTTAGTATCGTGTTTGAAAGGGTGCGTATTATGAGGTCTTTCTTTTCTACGGGCAAATTTTTCTCATTTAAAAACGCCTCTATCTTTCGCATTAAAATTTCGCCGTCGGTGCTACCTTTTTCGCTTGAAGATTTTAGCTCAGATTTTTCTAGCGGAGCTACTTTTCCGGGAATACCCAAAGTGGCGATGATAGAAGCTGCAACGAGATAAACTCTATCGTTTTCACCGAGCCCTTTTTCGCTGCTATAAATGTCGTTGTTTAGCTTTACTAGGCTCGCGTCTATCTCTCGCTCTCGTTTTTGCTTGATTTTTTCCAGTTCGTCGGGAGTTAAATTTAAATTTTTGAGTTTATTCGTAAATTCATCGAAATTTACCTTCTTTAAAAACGATAAATCGCTAAATTCGCCCACTTTGCGCCCGATGCCCAAATTCGACTTTGAAACGTAATAAACGCCGATTTTCGTTTGCAATTTATCCTTGCCGTCTTTGTGTCCAGTGACTCCGATAGCGATGATGTCGGTGTAGCTCGTATGATGAAGCAAGGCGTTGGCGTAATGCACCGCACCGTTAACCGCGTAATCTTTAATGTTTTTAAAATTTGGCTCATTTTTGGCAGTGCGATTTTCTATATTGCCTTCGGCGTCTAGCTTTTCTAACTTATCTTCATAGCCTTTGTATTCAATCAATACGGGATAAAAATTTAAGCCACCGTCTTGCAAAAGCAATTTAGCATCAGGACGATTGCCGCCCTTACCGCCGCTTTTAGTAAAATACTCTTGCAAAGCATTGTCTATCTCACTATTTAATAACTCTTGCTCTAATTTATAATCAAGCTTATATGATTTCAGTTGTGAATTTATTGCGTCTGCTACGTTCGGTTCTACGCTTCGAATGCTTGCCATTTTGCGCCTTTTGTTTGGTTTTAAAATTTACCATTTTAGCGATTTTTTACTTAATGTTTAAAATAAAATTATGCAGACTTTAAATCAATTTTAGGCAAAATAAAAAACTAAAAATTTAATCAAGAAGTAAAATTTAAATGAAAAACATCAGAAATTTTAGCATTATCGCTCATATCGACCACGGCAAATCAACGCTCGCAGACCGCCTCATCCAGGAGTGTGGCGCCGTCAGCGACCGCGAGATGAGCAGTCAAATCATGGACACGATGGATATCGAAAAAGAGCGCGGCATCACGATCAAGGCTCAGTCCGTGCGCCTAAACTACGCGCTAGGCGGGCAAAATTTCGTCCTAAATTTGATCGACACTCCGGGCCACGTGGATTTTAGCTATGAGGTGAGCCGCTCTCTAGCTAGCTGCGAGGGCGCGCTGCTTGTCGTGGATGCTAGTCAGGGCGTAGAGGCGCAAACCATCGCAAACGTATATATCGCGTTAGAAAACAACCTAGAAATCATCCCCGTCATAAATAAAATCGACCTCCCGGCAGCAGACCCGGAGCGCGTAAAAAACGAGATCGAGCACGTCATAGGGCTTGACTGTAGCGGCGCCGTCGAGGTTAGCGCCAAAAGCGGCATCGGCATCAAAGAGTTACTGGAAGCCATCATCACGCGTATTCCGGCTCCGGGCGGCGAGGCGGCTAGGCCGCTAAAAACGCTCATCTATGACAGCTGGTTTGACAACTATCTAGGCGCGCTAGCACTCGTCCGCGTATATGACGGCGAGCTAAAGAAAAACGACGAAATCCTAGTCATGGGTACGGGCAAAAAACACATCGTACTAGACCTCATGTATCCAAACCCGATCGCGCCGATAAAAACGGCAAATTTGAGCGCGGGTGAGGTCGGCATCGTGGTGCTCGGGCTAAAAAACGTGAGCGATGTTCAGGTGGGCGACACGATCACGCTGGCTCGTAATCCCGTTAAAGAGCCCGTCGGCGGCTTTGAGCGGGCTAAACCGTTCGTATTTGCGGGGCTTTACCCGATCGAAACGGATAAATTTGAAGACCTGCGCGACGCACTTGATAAACTAAAGCTAAACGACAGCTCCATTAGCTACGAGCCGGAAACCTCGGTCGCGCTTGGGTTTGGCTTTCGCGTCGGATTTTTGGGACTGCTGCATATGGAGGTTATCAAGGAGCGTTTGGAGCGCGAATTTGACCTCGATCTCATCGCCACGGCTCCGACCGTCACCTACGAAGTCGTACAAACCGACGGTCAAATTTTACGTATCCAAAACCCTAGCCAGCTCCCGCCGGTCAATAAAATCGAGCATATCAAAGAGCCCTACGTCAAAGCCACGATCATCACGCCTAGCGAGTTTTTGGGCAACATCATCACGCTGCTAAACAACCGCCGCGCCGTGCAGACCAAGATGGACTACATCACGCCCGAGCGCGTGCTACTCGAGTACGACATCCCGATGAACGAGATCGTGATGGACTTTTACGACAAGCTAAAATCGAGTACCAAAGGCTATGCGAGCTTTGATTATGAGCCTAGCGACTACCGCGTGGGCGATCTGGTGAAGCTTGATATCAAGGTCGCGGGCGAGACCGTGGACGCGCTCTCTATCATCGTGCCCGAAAGTAAAGCCCAGTCCAAGGGGCGCGACTTCGTAAAAGCCATGAAAGAGATCGTGCCGCGCCAGCTCTTTGAGGTGGCTATTCAAGCCAGCATCGGCAACAAAGTCATCGCGCGCGAAACGGTAAAATCGATGGGCAAAAACGTAACCGCCAAGTGCTACGGCGGCGACATAACGCGTAAGCGCAAGCTACTTGAGAAGCAAAAAGAGGGTAAAAAGCGCATGAAAGCTATCGGCAAGGTAAATTTGCCGCAAGAGGCATTTTTAAGCGTTTTAAAAATAGACTAGCGGCGTTTTGAGAGTGTTTTTGCTGCGCTCGCGGTTGCTTTTATTATCTCGCGGTCAAATTTGCAAATTTTACTGGCCGAGACCCGCACCGCGAAAATGCTAAATTTGGCTCGGTCAAATTTTACGTGAGATAAATTCGCGATATTTTAAAGCTAGAGGTAAAATTTGTCTCAAAAATAGCTCTATTAAAACAGTCGGCATCGTATAACTTTTAAAAAGATTAGTTCGCCGGCAGCCCGAACTAGCGCGTCAAAAGCTCAAATTTGAGCCTACAAAAGATAAAATTTATCCGCAAAAATCTACGAATTTAAGTTTTAGTTCGGTAAAATTAGATAAAAATTTTATAAAGGTTAATCGTTATGAGAGGTTACAAAATCTTTTCGGGTACCGCAAATCCGGCGTTTTCAAAGAAAATTTCGCACTATTTATCGCTTCCGCTTAGCGAAGCCACGATCAAGCGCTTTAGCGACGGCGAGATCAGTGTGCAGATTGGCGAGAGCGTACGCGGTAAGGATATTTTTATCGTCCAGCCTACGTGCGCGCCCGCAAACGTAAATTTGATGGAGCTTTTGATCCTAACCGACGCGCTTAAGCGTAGCTCGGCTAGCTCGATAACGGCGGTGGTGCCGTATTTCGGCTACGCGCGCCAAGACCGCAAGGCTGCTCCTCGCGTGCCTATCACGGCAAAACTCGTGGCAAACATGATGCAAACGGCGGGCATCGACCGCGTCGTCACGATCGACCTTCATGCGGGCCAAATTCAGGGCTTTTTCGACATCCCGGTCGATAACCTCTACGGTTCGATCATCTTTAACGACCATATCAAAAACAAAAATCTCAAAAATCCTATCATCGCTAGCCCCGATATCGGCGGCGTCGCGCGCGCTAGAAGCGTCGCAAAAGCCCTAAATCTCGACATCGTCATCGTCGATAAACGCCGCGAAAAAGCCAACGAGAGCGAAGTAATGAACGTGATCGGCGACGTGGCGGGCAAGGACGTGATCCTGGTCGATGACATGATCGACACGGGTGGCACGATAGTAAAGGCAGCTAAAGTCTTTAAAGAGCGCGGCGCAACCTCGGTGATGGCGTGCTGCACGCATGCGGTGCTCTCGGGCAAAGCTTACGAAAACCTCGCAGATGGCGCGCTAGACGAGCTGGTAGTAACCGACACGATACCGCTTCGCGAGGAAAACGAAAAGATAAAAGTTCTCAGCGTTGCTCCGATTTTTGGCGAAGTGATCAGACGCGTGTATCACAACGAAAGCGTAAATTCGCTATTTGATTGATTTTAGGCGGCGCTTTGGTCGCTGGTTTTGATTAATTTTACCCCTTGACGGCGTATGCGACTAGTCTGCGCCGTTTTTAAATTTATACCTATCTTTAAGCGTCAAATTTAACTCTTTATTTAAGACTCTCAACCTTAAATCAATTTATATTTAAGCGATTCATCCCGTAAAGATGCGGGTCGTGCCGCTCAAATTTGATCGCGTCAAATTTGCTCAAAAAAGACCGAAATTAAACGTAACTTTTCACGTTTTTTTCACGGAGTGAAAAATGAAATAATTTATATTATTCCGGCTAATTTTGTAATCTTAAATTTAACCCCAAAAGCCCATAAAATCGGCATTTGTCGCTAAAATAGAACTTAAATTTATATAGCTTTAAATTTTAGGAAATTTTGGAATGAAACTTAATGCAAAAAGGTAAAATCCAAGAGTTATTCACATGCGGCACGGCGGTAAAATTTGAATCGAAATTTAAAAAGCGAGCCCGAAGCCAGGCTCGCAAAAGGCCTCAGTGTTCGCCTTTGTGCAGGAAATAAAGTCCCAAACAAAGCGCCAAAATCGAGGCCGCGAGATAGGTCATCTCAAGCGGAGTGGTGAAATTTGCGTGTAAAATGCGCTGGAAAAAGTTAACGATAAGCACCATGATGATAACTTTGCCCAGTTTATCCTTGAGCTCGTCGAGCGAGTGCACCTCGAGGACTTTGCTCTGCTTGGACTTCTTAAGCTCCTCGATCTCGGAGATAAACAGTTCATAAATACCGAAGCTAAAGATGTAAAGCACGAGTGCCATGAGATAAAGGTCGATCGCTCCAACGATCTCACCGACGACGTCGGAGTGGAAGTTTTCGGGGTGAAAATCGCCGAAAAAGTAGTGATAAACGGCGACGAGAACCTTGCCTACGTCGTAGCTGGCGATAACGAAAAGTACGATTGCGCCAAGCAAGCCAAAGACCACGGGAAGCAGCGTGAAGTTGTTGCTAAAGAGCAGGATTTTTTCAAAAGCTTTACGCATTAATTTCCTTTGTTTAAAAATAAAACGCGTATTTTATAATATTTTCCTTAAAGCTAGGACGTGGATTTGAGTCGGCGCGTGCGGCTTGGGTGGTTGTTGAGCGAGTTAAATTTGAGTTTTGTGGTGTTTTATAAAACAGTTTTTGCGAGTGTTACTCGGTTTGGTGAATTGAGTCAAATTTGAGTTCGTCAAATTTGACTTTACAAATTTAACTCTAAAGTTTGCACTGTAAAGATACGGATAAATTTATGCGTCAAATTTAAACACAAAGCTAGAAAATTTAAAGCGAGTAAAATTTTGCCGAATCTACGCCAAACCAAAGCGTAAATTCGGCAAAATTAAAAAATGCGGGCAGGCTACTCCTGCATCTCTATCCATTTTTGCGCGATTCTTACGGCATTGGTCGCCGCTCCCACGCGGATCTGGTCGGCACTGCACCATAGATGCAGGATGTTTTTGCGGTAGTTGTCCGTGCGGATGCGTCCGACGTAGGTCTCGTTGGTGTCGCTTGAGATGCTTGGCATCGGGTATTTTTTCGCGGTGGGCTCATCTACGACCACGATGCTAGGCGCCTTGCGCAGGATTTCGCGCGCAGCTGCGGCGTCCACGTCTCTATCAAAGTGAATCGTAATGGCCTCGGAGTGGCTGCGAAGCACCGGCACGCGCACGCATGTTGCGCTCACTTCCATATTTTTGTGGAGGATTTTTTGGGTCTCATTGACCATTTTCATCTCCTCTTTAGTGTAGTCGTTGTCTAAAAATACGTCGATGTGCGGGATGACGTTAAAGGCTAGCTGATGCGCGAAGACCTTCGGCTCGCACTCGTCGAGCTTAAACTCGAAAAACTTTTGTAGCTGCATGACTAGCTCCTCCATGCCCTCTTTGCCCGCGCCCGAAGCCGCCTGATAGGTCGAGACGTCCACGCGGTTGATGCCGTACGCATCGTCTAGCGGTTTTAAAATTTGCACCATTTGGATGGTCGAGCAGTTTGGGTTGGCGATGATGCCGCGGGTTTTCCACTGCGCGATGTCCTGCGGGTTGCACTCGGGTACGACTAGCGGCACGTCCGCGTCCATCCTAAAATGGCTGGTGTTGTCGATCACTACGGCGCCGCTGGCGGCTGCAAATTTAGCGTATTTTTCGGACACAGATCCACCCGCGCTAAAAAATGCTATGTCGATCTCGTGCTCATCAAAAATGGTTTCGGTGAGCTCCACAACTTTGTGATTTTTGCCTTTAAACTCTATTTGGGTGCCCGCACTTTTCGCGCTTGCTAGCGGTAGTAGCTCGCCCACCGGGAAATCCACCTCCTCCATAACGCGGAAAAGCTCCTCTCCGACTGCGCCGGTTGCACCTACGACGGCAACGTTAAATTTTCTCATTTTTGGCTCCTTTTTATTTTTGGCTTTCTTTTAACTTCTCGGTCAGCAAAGCCGCCCTGCGACAAGCCTATTTGGCTTGACACAACGTTAAAGATTTATCGGACTTCACGGACTAAATTTAGGTTTTGACATAAAGCTAATCGCAACCGCTCTTGCCCATTAAATTTAACTCGAATTTGCGGTTAAATTTAACTTCTTTCAGATTCAAATTTACCGCCCAAATTTGACGAGTCGTACGTCGCATTTTCAGCGTCGCCGTCTCGGCCGGCTAAATTTAAACTAAAATCCTGCTTATTTTACTCGCGTAAAGCTTAAATTTAAGCTATTTTCTGCTGCGAGCCTGCAAAAAAAGGTCGCCCGGTTGTATTTCCTCGCCTTCGCTAAGAATCGCTGCTCGTTGTACGACGGAGATAAGTTCGCGGATATTGCCCGGGAAATCGTAGTTTTCTAGCTCCTTTACAGCCGCTTCGGAAAAGCTTTTTGCGCCGAGGCTAAACTCTTCGCAGCTTTGCTTTAAAAATCGCTCGGCGATAGGCAAGATCTCCTCTTTGCGCTCTCTTAGCGGCGGGATGGCGACTGGCACGGTGTTTAGGCGGTAAAACAGATCCTCTCTAAATTTACCCTCGCTAATCATCGCGGGCAGATTCGCGTTCGTCGCGGATACGATACGAACGTCGATTTTGACGCTCTTTGTGGCGCCAAGGCGCGTAATTTCGCGCTCTTGGATCGCGCGCAGGAGTTTTGGCTGTAGATTTAGCGGCATCTCGCCGATCTCGTCTAAAAACAGCGTACCGCCGCTTGCTAGCTCAAACTGTCCCTTTTTCATGGCTGAGGCGTCGGTAAATGCGCCCTTTTCAAAGCCGAAAAGCTCGCTTTCTATCAAATTTTCTGGGATCGCGGCCATGTTTATCGCGATAAACGGGCCGTCCTTGCGCGGCGAGTTTTTGTGGATAAATTTAGCAAATAGCTCCTTGCCTACGCCGCTTTCGCCCATTAGCATCGCCGAAGCGTCCGTTTTTGCGACTCGAGAGGCTAAATTTAGTGCATTGGCAAGCGCGGGTGAGCTAGCGACAAAATCGGTCGAATCAGCCTGTAAATTTGACCCACCTTGTACGGCTTTTAAGCTCGCAGCTGGCAGTTTGCGGCGTAAAATTTCGACCCTTTTTATCGCCTCATACAGCGTTTGCGCGTCAAATGGCTTTGTTAGAAAATCCTTGACGCCAAGGCGCACGCTCTCGATGGCTTTGTTTAGCGTTGCGTTGCCAGTCATTATGATGACGTCAAATTTGCCCTCCAGGCGCTTGATGAACTCCAGTCCGTCCATCTGAGGCATGTTGATATCGGTGATGATGAGATCGACGTCCTCGCCCATTTTCTTAAGCGCCTCGACGGCGCTTTTATAGCTTTTGATTTTTAGATCTTCGTATTCGCCAAGCGCGATCTCTAGGGACTTGCGCATGTTTATGTCATCTTCTACTATTACGATGTTCATCTTTTACTCTTTGTTTTTAAATACGCTTATGATAGCCGAAGAGGGCTTAAATTTTACCGTAAAACGCACGGGAAACAGCGTGAGGTCGGTTGCGGAGTTCATATTTTTGTTGCGTTGAATGAAGCGGTCTTCGACCTTAAATTTGTATGGCAAAAAGCACTCGAAAAGCTCGTTTTTATGTAGATTTAAAAACTCCATCGAGCTTTGCGCGGGCTGCTTGGAGGCGTTTATTTCGCATAGATACTCATACTCTAGCTCGCTTAGAACCATAGCCTTTGAAAGCGCGATATCGTCGTAAACTACGGTGTGATTTTTAGTAGAGATTTTGGCCCAGAGGATAAACTCCTCCGAGCCGTAAAGAAGCGCCGCAGCGGCAATCAGTAAGCAAAAATTTCTTGCCACTTGCTTTGGTCTATTTTCATTTCCATTCTGACGCGATATAGCCCGTCTTTAAAGTCGTGCTCGACGATGGAAGCATTTTTAATGAGGCCTGCTACTTGAGCCGTGATGGTCGAGTCTCTAAGCATCGCGTCTCTAACCGTATCTTTGGAGTTTATCTTGACTCCGTAGAGTTTCTCGGCTAGCTGTCTGTGCGCATCCGCGATGGCCGCGCGTTTAGCTAGTGCTAGAGACTGGGCGTGAGAGACGGTGTTGGTCGGAGCGATACCCTCGCCCACGGCGCCAAATACCGCATCGGCCGGTTCGATATCGTATATCATCTTTTCTTGTTTCATCACGCTTCTGATGTCTTCTTTATCGACCTTTTGGATGACGATGTCTTGCTTTGCCGATGTTGCGTCGTCGGAGGCAAAAGGGTTATTAAAAGAGCAACCGCTCGTCAAAAAGGCTACCGCGCCCAAAACCGCGAATGTAATTTTTTTCATTCTTGAACCTTTAAATTTAGTTGTTTTTTTGTTTGTAAATTTACTAGCAAATTGTATTCCAAAAGTACTAAATTCATTCTAAATTTTCTAGCGTATCTTCGCCGTCTTCCTCGGCTTTAGGGCATTTAGCGATGCTAACCACGTCGTCGCCGTCTACGTTTACTACGATGACGCCGCTGGTGTTTCGGCCTGCTTTGCGGATGCTTTGCATATCGACGCGTATCATCTTGCCGCTTGAGGTTAGAGCCATCAGATCTTGTTCGTCATCGACCATTACGACGCCGATCAGATCGCCGGTACGATTAGTTAGCTTCATGCAGATTACGCCCTTGCCGCCGCGATTTGTTAGGCGGTATTCGTCTGCGGTCGTGCGCTTGCCGATACCTTTTTGAGATATGCTTAGCACTTCTTGCTCGTTGCTTTCGATGACGGCTGCGCCTACGACCTCGTCGCCTGCTTCTTTAAATTTAATACCCGTCACGCCGCGAGCCGTTCTGCCCATCTGGCGGACTTTGCCGAGTTTAAATTTGAGGCACATTCCCTTTTTGGTTACGATAAATAGCATCTTTTCGCTATCGTCGCTTCCTTCGGCCGCGTTCTCGTCGTTTTCCTCGCTATTTTCTTCGTCGATCTGAGCTTCTATCGCCTCTATCTCGTTTATCTCGGTCTCTACGCCAAGCTCGTCGATTAGATTTATCGGCTCTTCTTCGCCTTCTACTATTAGAGCCGTTACTAGCTCGTCGTTCTCGTCTAGGCTGATAGCGCGCACGCCGATAGAGCGGATGTTTTTAAATTCGCTCAAATTTGTGCGTTTTACTATACCGTTTTTAGTGAAAAACGCGAGCGATTTACTCTGGGCAAAATCATTCGTCGGGATGATCGCCTTGATCTTTTCGTCGGGCTGTAGTTGGATGAGATTTACTACCGCTTTGCCTTTTGCCGTGCGGCTTCCTTCGGGGATCTTATAGACTTTGAGCCAGTAGAGCTGTCCGCGGTCTGTCACGAACATCAGCGTATCGTGAGTGTTGCTCGTAAAGAAGCTCTCGATGAAGTCGTCGTCGTATGTAGTTACCGCGACCTTGCCCTTGCCGCCGCGTTTTTGCTTCTCGTACTGCTTGCTTGGCACGCGCTTGATGTAGCCTCGGTGCGTGATGGTTACGACCATATTTTCGTTAGGGATGAGGTCTTCGATGTCGATATCGTCGTAGTCGTCCACGATCTCGGTGATGCGCGGTACTTTAAATTTATTTTTTATCTCAAGTAGCTCGTCTTTGATTAGTTTTTCTAGCAAGGTTTCGCTCTTTAAAATTTCATCAAGGCGCGCGATCTCAGCCATCAGCTCGGCTAGCTCGGCCTCTAGTTTTTCGCGCTCAAGACCCGTTAGCTTGCTTAGCCTCATATCTAGGATGGCGTTTGCTTGTAGCTCGCTAAGGCCGAATTTTGCCACTAGTCCCTCGCGAGCGCTCGGCGTGTCGGCGCTATTTTTGATGAGCTCGATCACCTCGTCGATGTTATCCAGCGCGATTTTTAAGCCTTCTAAGATATGCGCTCTAGCTCTGGCTTTTTCCAGGTCAAATATCGTGCGGCGGATGATGACGGTTTTTCTGTGATTTAAAAATAGCTTCAAAAGCTCGATTAGGTTAAATACCTTCGGCTCTTTGTTGTTTATCGCAAGCATTATGACGCCAAACGTGCTCTCCATCGTCGTGGATTTAAAGAGATTGTTTAGCACGATGTCGCTCATCGCGTCGCGTTTTAGCTCGATGACGACGCGGATGCCGTCTTTATCGGACTCGTCGCGCACTTCGCTGATGCCTTCGATCTGTTTTTCTTTGACCAGCTCGGCGATCTGCTCGATGAGGCGAGCTTTGTTCGTCTGATACGGCAGCTCGTCTACGACGATGACGTCTTTGTTCGGCTTTTTTTCGATGTGGGTTTTGGCGCGTAGTTTCACGCGGCCGCGTCCCGTGCGGTAGGCCTCGATGATGCCTTTTTTGCCAAATATTATACCGCCCGTCGGGAAATCCGGCCCTTTTATGTACTGCATCACCTCTTCTAGCGTCGCATTTTTATTTTCAAGTACGAGCAAAAGCCCGTCGATTAGTTCGTCAAGGCTGTGCGGCGGGATATTCGTCGCCATACCGACTGCTATACCGCTAGAGCCGTTTAGCAGCAAATTCGGCACGCGGCTAGGTAGGACGTCGGGCTCGGTCTCTCTGTCGTCGTAGTTTGGGATAAAATCAACCGTGTCTTTTTCGATATCGCGTAAAATTTCTTCGGTGAGATTAGTCATCCTAGCTTCGGTATAACGCTCTGCTGCTGCGCCGTCGCCGTCAATGGAGCCGAAGTTTCCTTGGCCGTCGACGGTCGGATAGCGCATGGAAAATTTCTGGGCCATACGCACGAGCGCATCGTAGATGGCTAGATTGCCGTGTGGATGATATTTACCCATAGTCTCGCCAACAATACGCGCGGATTTCATATACGGGCTACGACTGCCGACTCCTAGGTTGTTCATCGCGTATAGGATACGTCTATGAACGGGCTTTAGGCCGTCTCTGACATCAGGCAGGGCGCGACCGACGATGACGCTCATCGAGTAGTCGAGGTAGCTCGTTTTTATCGACTCTTCGATGTCGACGGCTTGGATATCTTGATTTTGATTGAGTAGATTTTCTTCCATTTTTATCCTTAAAATTTACTTGCCGATTTTAGCTTAAATTTGATAAAAACTTGCTAAATAAATGCGCTTCGTCGCCGTCAGGCTTGGTAAAATTCGTCCGAATTCGAGGCGTTTGGATTAATTTGTTTGCGGGCTTAAATTTGCACCTTAAATTTTCTTTTTACGGCGTAAAATTTGATAAATTTACCCGCCCGAGCTCTTGATTATCTTAAATTTGATCGCAGAGTAAATGAAAGCAAAAACGCAGGTCGCGGGAAGTAATTGCACGAGCGCCGCAACTCCCATCTCGCCGCCATCGATCAAAACTGCATAAAACGGGATAAAACCAGCCGTAAAAAAGTAAAATTTAGCAAAATTTGACATTTTGACGGCCTTGTTTTTAAGACCGTAAATTTTAAATCTCAAAAAGCCCAGTGCCGTCATCGCGGCCGCTAGCAAAACCGCTCCGAGCACCATCAGATTGTAATCTGCGCCACAAAGAATCCCGCTTGAAAATAGGGCGAAAAATGCTACCGAGAAATAAAACGGATGCCCGAAAATCATAATGAAAATAAACAAGAAATTTAAAATTTTACTCTCGCGTTTGTATCGCCAAAAGGCGACGTCTGCGATGACCGCGACTCCGAGCGCCAAAGCCGAAAAAAGTAAAACATTTAGCAAAATTTAATACCTCGCATCCGCAAGTGTGAGTGCGAAAAGCACCTCGCAGCCGGCTTTTTGCAGCGTCCGTCTGGCTTCGTCTATCGTCGTGCCCGTCGTCACGATATCATCTATCAAGATAACTGGAAATTTAGGCCTTTTTAAAAGCTTAAAATTTCGCGGATTTTTTAGGCGAAAGGCGAGGTCCTTGCCGTGATAGCTAACGTTTGAGCCCGCGTGCAAACAGGCGTAAAGCGGACGAATTTCCGCGCTTTTTAACGCGCGAGCCAAGATCGCCGTATGCGAGTAGCCGCTAGCTGTTTTGTCGTCGATCGGCACGGCGTGTACTGGCGAGCCGAAGCTAAATTTACGCGCAAAAATCTTAAAACTCAAATTTGCGAGTGCGCCGTAGACGAAAGAGCCGTGAAATAGGTGCTTTGAGTGGAGTAAATTTTTAACTTCGGAGTAGTCAAAAAAGCTGTAAATTTTAAAATCTCCGTCCAAAACGCGCGTCCTTGCGGGCGAGGAGAGCAGGTGATCTTTGCAAATTTGACAGATCATGCCCAGACTCAAATGCCCGCAGTTAGCGCATCTCATCAGCTTTTTAGGATCTGGATCGCCGCGCGTTTTACGATGTCTTGGAGTAGCTCGTCAAAAAAGCTCTTAAACGCGCCGCTCGTGTGAATCGGGGCAAATTTGGTCTGCTCCTGCGAGACGTTTTTGGTGATGGTTTGATCGCCTCTATGTACCGTTATCGCAAGCTTTGCCGAGCCCTTTAGATTGTCCGTGGAGTAGCCGCTTAGATTTGCTTTAAGCTCGACGATCCTCACATCCACGACGATATCGCCAAAGTCGCTCAAATTTGCTCCCAGACGCTTTAGCTCGGTGCTAAGGCCGTCTTGCAGCCAGCTCTCTATGCTGTTTTGCAGCGTGACGTATTCTTTGACGTTGCCGTTGCTACCCGTGATCGTGGCGACGATGCTTTTGTTTGCGCGAGCGTCCTCGATGCTATTTATTCGGATATTTTTTTGGTAGCCCATCTGGTTTGAGGTTGATTGATACGGGGTCAAATTTAACACCGAGCTGCGCTGCGAACATCCGCTCATGACCGCAGCAAAAAGCGCAGCGGCAATGGCGTAAAAAGCTAATTTTTTCATATTTTTCCTTTATAGTTTTGATATCTCTTCGGCGGCTTTGTTGGCGGCTTGTTTAACGAGAAGGTAGACGTAGAGATTAAAATCCTCAGTGTCCTCGGCCTCGAGTTTGCGCACGTCTTGTCTGGTGGAGATGTTTAGCACGCGGGTTTTGTTTATGTTTTTGACGCCCAGTTTGCCCTTCATCGCCGCGCTTAGATACTGCGACGGCTCGCTATACGAGGCTGCGTAGTCGGTAAATGCAAAATCCACGCGGTAGGTGTAAGGCGAGGTTTGGCTATCCACGACCATGATGCCGCGATTTAACAGCTCGTCTTGTAAGAAAAGATGAAAAAGCCTCTCAAGGCGCTCTTTTGGATAGAGCATTTTCGCACCGTTTTTGGAGATAAATTTTATACCGCTATCCGCTGCTCTTTCGTCGGCTATTTTGTGGATATAGACTTTTTTGATAGCCGCGTTCGTGTCGATCCTGCTTTGAGCGATGCAGCATTTTATCGCGACGTCGCTAGTGTAGTCCGTGCCGTTTATCTTGATGTCTTGACCGCCGCTAGCGCACGAGGAGCAGTCTGCTTTGATACGCATCACCTCTTTGTAGCCTTTGGCGTTGCCCTCGTTAGTTTGAGCGACCTCCGGCGAGCTCTCAAAAAGCCCAAAACATCCCGTAAAAAGGAACGCCGCAAATAAAAGTATAAAATTTCTCATAAAAAATCCTTTCGTAAATTTTACATCGCGCAAGCAAAATTCTATCCAAATTTGAGATGAATTTCCAAATTTGCGTAAAATTTGAAGGAAATTGGAAATTTGTGTAAATTTTATTAAATTTGATTTTTGAAATTTTAAAGCGGAGATAGCGTCAAATTTAGCATTTTCGCGGTGCGGGTCTGGGTGCGTCAAATTTGCAAATTTAGGCCCAAAAAACCTTTGTAACAAACAAGGCGAACAAACAAGAGCGCGGATAAAATAAACACCCACAACCGCGCAAATTTAATCCGCCACGCCCATCATCACGCTTGAGTATTCGCCCTGCTTGACGTCCGTTTTTTCAGGCTTTTTGACGGTCATCCTATCCTCGGCCAGTCCCGCCTGCGCTAGAGCTGCCTTGATAGCCTGAGCTCTTGCGTTAGCGAGTTCCAGCAGCTGCTCTTTTTTTATCTCGATACCCTTTAACGCAGCTTCTCTCAGCGCCTTTTCGTCGGTACTTTTTTCTTTTGGAGCTAGCGATGCGAGCGCTCCTGCGTAGTCCTTGCCCGTTTGCGCCATCGTTTGACTGATTTTTTCGTTTAGTTTCGCGTTTTTTAGCGCCGTTACGTCCACGTCCGAGTAGGCCGGAGTGATGCTTAGCTTCATCTTAGGTTTTGCCGTCGTTAGCTTGATAAAATCAGCTATCTTAGCCTGCTCGGATACGATTAGCTCGGCATTTGCTGGCATAAAGTCGATAGTATTTAGATCATTGCTGCTTAACCCTAGCATATTACCCAAAAATCTAAACGGAGCCAGCGTGATGTCGGCAAATAGCTTCTTAACCGCTTCCCAGACGATACCGCCGTATTTAAAGTCTGGGTCGTTTAGGTCGCCCGTCACCGGCAGATCGATGTTTATCTGATTGTTTTGATCGCTCAAGATCGAGATAGCAAGCGATAGAGGTAAATCTACCGCGTCTTTAGACTCGACCTTTTCGCCAAGCGTTAGCGTGTCTAGATTTACGACATTGCTACCGTTTAGCTTAGAGTCCTTAACATCGTAGTTTAGAGTCAAATTTAGCTTGCCTTTTTCTATCTTGTAGCCCAAAAACTGCCCGCTATAAGGCGTCACGTCGACTAGATCGATATCTTTAAAGCTAAATTTGACCTCCGTGCTCTTTTTCGGGTCGTACGGCAGTAGCTTGAGCCCGATCTTGCTAAAGCCGCTCTTGCCGACCACGCCCTCAAACGTACCCATCGTCGGGCGAGTACTGTCGATATCCATCAGCACGCCTTCTAGCTTGGTGATCTTAGTCGCAAACGGCATAAATAGCGACGCGTCGGAGAAGTCTACATCGCCGTTTTCTACGAGGATGTTCTTGATAGCGAAGTCAAACTCGCCCTCTTTTTTCTGCTGTTTTGCTGCCTCTGCGGCCTTTTCGTTTTTAGGGGCGGCTTGTTTTACGTCCGCATTTTGCGTACTTTCGCTCTCACTCTTTTTCACTAGACTGCTTAGATTTAGTTCGCGTTCTTTATTTAAATGCGCCTTTAAAAACGGTGCGCTCAGAGTCACTCGCTCTAAATTTAAAAAATTTTTCGCAAACGAAATTTTAGATAGCTTGAGGTTTTTAAAGGCAAAAACCTTATCGCCAGAGCCGTCCGCAAGCTCGATATTTGCGATGTTTGCCTTACCGCTTACGGAGGCGTCCGCGGCGTATTTTACGTTTAGTTCGGCATTTAGCTCGCCGCTTTTTAGGCTCGCGTCCAGATAGTTTTTAGCGTAGACGAAGTAGCGAGGCAGATTTGCGTCATTTAGTTTTATATCGGCTTCGATACTTAGGGGCTCTGGCGTGATTTTACCCTTAAGAGCCAAATTTAGCTTTTGCGAGCTTTTCATGTCGATTTTAGCGGTCACTGGTGCAGCTAAATTTTCGCTGATATTTTGCAAATTTATATTTAGTCCGTCAAATTTGTGCGCTATCTTTTGCCCCTCAAAGATATGGGTTATACCTATATCCGCACCCGTAACGGCGACGTTTTTGACGCTAAATTTAAATCCGCTCTTTGCATCTTGAGCGCTTTTTTGCTCGGTTTTTTTACTTTTTTTCGCGGCGCTTTTTTCTGCCGTTTTTTGAGATTTGGCAGGTTTTTTCGCGCTTTCGGTTTTGCTTTTTGTATTTGTTTTTTTAGCGGCTGTTTTTTCGCCGTTTAGTCCAAGCTCACTAATAGCGCTAAGCTCGCCGTTTTCTTTTATATCGGTTGCAAATTTAGGCTTATTTATACTTACGCTTTCGATGCGAAGCGCAGTTTTGGCTAGATCAAAATCCGCGTCCTTCACGCCGATTTCAGCGACGGCGGCGATCTCTTTATTTTTAGTTTTTAGCACGATTTTTTGAGCTTTTATCTCGCCGATAGAAGCAGTGCTGGCATTATTTTCCAGCGTAAATTTAGGCGCGTTTATAACGAGCTTTTCTAGGCTTGCCGCACTGTTTTTACCGACCGGGGCGGAGGCGACGTTAAGCGTCAAATTTTTTAGGCCAGCTGCGATATTTTGCCCTTTTATTTTAGCATCCAGCTCACTTGCATTTGCGTCTTTTAGCTTTATCTCGCCGACGCTTTTTTCGGTCAAATTTATCCCGCTAACGCCCAGAGCTTTGAGCGCTGCGGAGGCGTTTATATCGCCCTTTTCGTTTATATCGGCCTTAAGCGCGACGCCGCTTAAATTTAGATTGTTTAAATTTGCCTGCGCCTCGCCTTTAAAGCTCGTGTTTTTAAATTTTATCTCGCTAATATCGGCCGCAAAGCTTCTTTTTTCGCTAACGTCGGCATTTACCTCGATGGCAGGTAGATCAAGCTCCTCTAGGCTCAAATTTTGCCCATCAAGTTGCGCTTCAAACGACTTTAAATTTAAAGCTGCGTTTTTTAAAGCAGCCTTGATAACGCCGCCGTCCGCACTTAGTTCGTAGCTCGTTTTTGCATTTACGAGCGCGCTATTTATGCGTAGATCCTTCGTATCGATGAAGCTAAGAGCGACGGGGCGGACGTTAAAGTCCTTTAGGCTAAGCTCGCCGTAAACGCGAAGCGGCGCGAGGTCGATGCCGCCCTGCCAGTCCAGCTTTTGCGCTAGCGTGGAGTTTGCGTCAAAAACGTGCTTGCCCGCGCTATTTTGCTCGGTATTTATGCCTGAGATTTCGTAGTTTATGCCCTCAAATTTGGCGCTAAAAGGCTGCTTTAAACTCTCGTCCGAGTAGGCAAACGAGCCGCCGATTATCTTTGTGCTGTTTAGAGCGAAATTTATGCTACTAGTTTCGTTGTTTTCGGTGCTAGTAGCGTTTGACTCGCCTAAAAACGTAGCTAAATTTAGCGTGCCGTTTTTATCTCTAGCGATATTTACGCTTGGGCTTTTTAGGCGCAAGATATCGACTTCTGCTAGCTTTTTAAAGAGCGAAAAAGGCTTAAGTTTGACGTCGATTTGCTCCGCGCTAAAAAGCGGCGCGGTCGTGTTTAGCTCGGGGCGCGTGACGTTTAGCTCGAAGGTAAAGGGATTAAATTTAGCCTCTGCCACGCTAAGGCTCGCGTTCATGTCTTTTAGCTTTGTGGGCAGTGTATTTTTAAGCGCGTAAGGAACGCCTAAAAAGCCAACAAGTGTGTAGATGAGCAGCAAGCTCGCAAGCGAGCCTAGGATAATAAGAGCGATTTTTTTACTTTTTTGCATAAATTTACCTCGATTTTTTTGGCGAATTTTACTAGGATTTTGATTAAAGGGCGGTTATTTTGGCGTATTCATACGAAAAATTAGCACCGTTTCTTATAAAATTAAAGCCGATATTTGATGCAAATAAACAAAAATCAAATACAGCGCAAGATCTCTTTTTGATAAAACTTGGCACCCGTAAACTACGGAGATAATTTAAAATCTAGTCGATAAAATAGCGATTTTACTGTAAAATTCGGAATCAAATTTGTCAAACCAGGGAGCAAAAATGTTTCAGACTTTCAGAATTTACGATTTTGTAAAAGGCGATGAAAATAGCGATTTTTACGGCGTATTTATCGATAGACTCTATCCTCGCGGAGTGAAAAAGGAGATATTTTGCTCGTTTTTATGGCTAAAGTCGGTTACTCCGTCAAACGAGCTTAGGTCTTGGTTTCATGAGGATAAAGAAGCTAGATTTGAGGAATTTAAAGTTAAATTTAAGACCGAACTAGCCAATAAAGAGGCGACGGCAGGACTGAACGAGCTAAAAATTCTAGAAAAAAAGCACGGCAAAATCGCTCTATTAACCGCGACTAAAGATATAAATTTAAGCCACGTTGCGGTACTTTTAGAACTACTCAGGGAGTAAAATTTAATTTACCTTTTATTTTTCATATTTTTTCGCTATAATCCCCCAACTTTTTAAATCGATTTTAAGTTTATAGCATCTAGTTAAATTTATAAATATCATTAAAATTAAGATTTGCGATTTAATCGCTAAAGCCTAAAGATAAGTGTATCTTTTGCTGCGTTTAGATTTGAGCAATCATAATTTCGGTGCAGTGAATTTTATCCTAAAACTAGACCCGATTAGGCGTCGCAATCTACCCGCGAATTAAGCCTAGCTTGGCTTAATTTTTTAAACTCGTAAATCGCATTTAAAACGTTAAACCTATAACCGCAACTAAAAAAGGAGTCCTCAATGGCAGTAACACAAGCGCAAGTAGCACAGCTTTACGTAG
>NZ_CALHVM010000020.1 GCF_938039205.1 uncultured Campylobacter sp. | reverse complement strand
GCGAAGTATTTTTTCTTTAGACGAGACGCTTTTAAATTTGGCGACGGGAGTTACCATGTAGGTAATGACCGAGCCAAATTTAAAAGCAACGAAGTATAGGGCAAAAAGACAAGCCTTACTTGGCTGAATACTGCGCGTCGAGGTACGGTATCAAGTACCCATACCCCTGCTTCTCCATCTCCTCCTTCGGCACAAACCTCAGCGCAGCGCCGTTTATGCAGTATCTTAGCCCTCCTTTGTCGCGCGGACCGTCGTCAAATACATGCCCCAAATGCGAATCCGACATCGCGGTTTTGACCTCGGTGCGTACCATACCGTGCGATAGATCGGACTTTTCGGCGATCAGGCTCGCGTCGATCGGCTTCGTAAAGCTCGGCCACCCGCAGCCAGCGTCAAATTTATCGTACGAGCTAAAGAGCGGCTGACCGTTTGTGATATCAACATAGATGCCGATGCGCTCCTCGGCGTTTAGCTCGCTGCTGTGCGGACGCTCGGTCGCAGCGCGTTTTACGACGTCGTAGGAGATGGCGCTGAGCTCATTTTTTAGCGCCGAGTCGTCTTTATTTTTGTAGTTTTGCAGATTTTGCTTCATATCACGCTTCTTGTCGCTTAAAATTTCGCCCTTTTTAGGCAAACTCTCAAAGGTCACGTGGCAGTAGCCGTGCGGGTTTTTGTCCAGATAGTCCTGATGATACTCCTCGGCTTTATATATATTTTCTAGCGGCGCGACCTCCGTTACGATGGGTGCTTTATAGTTTTTTTGTTGCTCGGCGATAAAGGCTCTGATCGCCGGCTCATCCGCCGCATCGGTGTAGTAGATGCCCGTACGGTACTGCGTGCCGCGGTCGCCACCTTGCTTGTTTAGGCTGGTCGGATCTATGGTATTAAAGTAAAATTTGAGCAAATGCGGCAGGTCGATCACATACTCGTCGTATTCGACCCAGACGGCCTCGGCGGCGTTCGTATCGCCAGTGCATACCTGCTCGTAGCTAGGGTTTGGCACCTTTGAGTTCGCGTAGCCCGTGTAGGTGCTAACCACGCCTGGAAGCTGCTTGAGATAGGCCTCCGTGCCCCAAAAACAACCGCCGGCTAGCACGATCGTTTTGTTTGCTACCGCAGGCTCCTTCGTATTATGATTCATCTGTTCTCCTTGTAAATTTAAAAATATACCTAAAAATAGCGCCAAAGCGCCGACTATTCCTGCTGTTTTTAACGTTTTGCCAAGCATTTTCGCTCCTTGTGGCTTAAATTTAGAATAAATTTGATTCTGGCAAATTTGACCGGTCTTATTTTTATGCACCAAGACCCGCGCCCTGAAAATGCTAAATTTGGTTTTGTAAAATTTAGCGTTGTACCTTAAATTTAATCTTTCTTGTTAAGGGGGAAGGGGCTTGAATTACGAAGTCGCTCCCTTCCCCCTTAACAATCCCCTATCCCCTACGACGTGAGAGGTTGCTGCACTGCGTGCAGGTTTAAATTTGCGTTTTTCAGGATGCGGGTCTCGGTGACTCAAATTTGAACATAAAACGATAAGGCGAAGTATCGCGAGATGATTTTTCGAGTTTTGAAGCAAAATTGAGCGTGCGCTAGGCATATAGCCTGCGGAGTGAAAATTTTGCGAAATCTCGGAAAAGCGCTCGCGAGACAAGCCTTAGTCAAAATCGGCGAAATTATAACCGTCTAGCATAAACCCAACGTGAATTTCACCTCTTAATTTACTCTCTCGCGGCTAACGGCAAGGCGTAGAATCTAAACCCTTCCTGCTCAAACCCGCTCGCAAATGCCTGAAATTCCTCAAATTCGGCGCTGTTAAACTCCGCTCGCCAGATCGCACCCTCCTCGTTAAATTCTCGCTCAAAGCTTAGATTTCGCTTTTCAAAATAGTGCTCAAAGCGCGAGCCAAGCGCATATGGCGTAAAAAACAGACAAAGCGATTTTATCTCAAATTTAACCAGTGCGCCGCAGCCCTCAGCCTCCTCTATCGCCGCGTTTACCGCTGCGCCATAAGCTCGCACGAGTCCGCCCGTGCCTAGCTTTATCCCGCCGAAATACCGAACGATGAGCGCGCCCGCGTTTATAAGCTGGGCGCCTCTAAGCGCGTTTAGCGAGGGTTGCCCGCTCGTGCCCTTTGGCTCGCCGTCGTCGCTTTGATTTTCCACTATCTGGCCGTAGCCGTTTCGCTCGCGCAGCGCCCACACGACGTGCGCGGCCTTTGGATGCTCGGCCTTTAGGCGCTCGTGAAGGGCTTTAAACTCGCAAATAGGACACAAAAAGCATAAAAACGTCGATTTTTTGGCTTCAGTTTTGGTCGATACGACCCGCAAAACCGTTTGCAAATTTCTCCTTTAAATAAAGCCCGATTTTAGCGAAATTTTAAAAATATTCTTATAAAATGGCGGCTAAAATGAAATAAGCTCTCAAAAAGAATGAAAATGTTTAAAAAAATATCAAAAAAAACGCTTTGGCAAATCATCGCCATGATCGTATCTAGCGCCGTTTTTAGCGGCTCTGGGATCCTGATACTAGCCTTTATCAACAAATACCTCTTAAATTTAAAAGAACAAGACGCTCAAATTTTGCTCGCATTTTTTGCGCTTTTGATTTTGTTTTTGGGCTTTTCGGTGCTCTCGCGCATCGCTCTTAGCGTAATCGGCAACGACTTTGTCTACGAGCTGCGAGCCAAAACGATAAAACGGATCCTAGATACCGCAAATCAAAAAATCGTAGCCGCGGGCAAGTCAAATTTGATCGCCTCGCTCTCAAGCGACGTGCGCAGCCTAACCGACGGCTTTATGCAAGTGCCAAGCATTATCCAAGGCGTGCTTATCATCGGCGCGACGGGCGCTTACGTGCTTTACATCTCGGCCGAGATTTTCGTGTTTTTGGTGCTTTGGATGAGCGCGGCGACATGGATTTGCCGATACTTCATCAAAAATATCCACAAATACTACGAACAATGCCGTAACGGCGAGGATGCGCTGTACCGCGACTATCAGACCTGCATCGAGGGGCATAGGGAGCTTAGCTTAAATTTAGCCCGCGCAAAGCGGCTTTTTTGGAACCGCTTTATCCCAAACGCAAAAAGCCTGCGCGAAAACATCGTAAAAGCCGAGATCCATCAATCCTTTATGAGCAACTGGCTAAACACCGTGATGTTAGGCGCCGTGGGTATCGAGATATATTTTTGCCTAGCCTACGACGCCGCAAGCCTGCAAGACGCGATCACGGTTGCGCTAGCGATACTTTTTTTGCGAGCGCCTCTCATGATGCTGCTTTACTCGGTGCCTAGCGTATTTCGCGCGCGTATCGCTTACGAGCGGCTAAAAAAGCTAGACCTAGCGCCCTTTGAGCCGGAGTTTGAGTTGGGCGAGACGGCTCCGCAAATTTGGCAAAAACTACGCCTAAAAGATATAAATTTCGCCTACGACGAGGGGAGCGAATTTGCGCTAAAAGATATAAATTTAGAAATTAAGCGCGGCGAGACGGTCTTTTTGATCGGTAAAAACGGTAGCGGCAAAAGTACGCTATTTATGATTTTAGCAGGGCTTTTAGCGCCAAAAAGCGGCGAGATGTTCGCAGATGACGTCAAGATCACCGAGTCAAATTTAAAAAGCTACGCAAACACGATCAGCGCGGTGTTTAGCGACTTTTATCTCTTTGACGAGGTTATGAGCGACGATCTGGCACTGATAGAGGGGCTGCTAAAAAAGATGTCGATAGAAAACAAAGTAAGCGTAAAAGACGGGAATTTTAGCACGCTAAATCTCTCCCAAGGCCAGAAAAAGCGCCTCGCGATGGTCGCGGCGTTGCTTGAAAAGCGTAAATTTTTGATCCTTGACGAGTGGGCGGCCGATCAAGACCCCGAGTTTAGGCGGCATTTTTATACGGAGTTTTTGCCAGGGCTTAAGGCGCAAGGCTACACTGTTTTTGCGATCAGCCACGACGATGCGTATTTTGACGTGGCGGATAAAATTTACGAGATACGAAACGGGCAAATCGCGCTCGTTAAGGGCTAAATTTCAGCTAAAGATGGTTAAAATAACGGATATCATTTTAAAATCAAGGAGACATAATGCAGCTAAGCGAAGAGGCAAGAGAAGCCAAAGAGATGGCGCTAGGTATGATGAATGATAACTTCATCGGCCTTACAGAGGATATGTGCGCGAAATTTGGCGGCTTTACGAACCCGCAAAACGTCAAAATGACCGATATCACCGAGGACGGCATGCACATCGCGTGCGATGAGGGCGAGGTCTTCGTGCCGTTTGAGAAAAAAGCCGAACTAACGGTCGAGAGCCTACGCGACGAGGTCATAAACGTCGTAAATAGCATGGAGGGGTAATCCTCTCTTGCTTCTTTAGCGGGAGCGCAAATTTACCGCGCTTGCTTGTTTTTACGCCAAATTTAACCCTCAAATTTAAACCCTCCAAACTTTACTTCGCATCAAATTTGTTTTAAGTATTTTAAATTTGATCTTTAAATTTTACGATTTAAACGCTCAAAATCGTCTGCAAATTTAAATAAAAAATATCATCTAAATTTACTAACGAAAATTTTATCATTATTAATTATGATAAAACCAAAGGGAGTTAAAATGAGCAAAAAAAGATTAGGTGCGCAAGGCGGCAAATTTATACTTTTGTCGCTAGCTGCAGACGCAAGCCTAAACGCGCAAACCCAAAACGTCACGTTAGACGCCGCCATAGTAACGGCGACGGGTTTTGAAAGCGCGCTAAAAGAAGAGACTAGAAATATATTCGTCGTAACCAAAGCAGACGTCGAGGCCTACGGCTACCGCTCGGTAAAAGAGCTCGTAGAAAAGATCCCTAGCGTCGATTTCGTCAGCACCTCAAGCCTAGGCGAAAACATAGACATGCGCGGACAAGGCATGCGCGGAGACGGCGCGACGCCAACTATGGCCGTAAAAATCATGCTAAACGGAGTGCCGATAAATATGGTCGATGCGGCGCACGGCATCATACCGCTTGAGATGATCGCGATCGAGGACATCGAGCAGGTCTAAGTGACGCCAGGAGGCGGAGCAGTGCTCTACGGCAGCGGCACTAGAGGCGGCGTGGTAAATATCATCACCAAGCAAAAGCCGCGCGATTTTTTCGCAAACGTGAGCTCCAAGATAGGCTCGTATAGCTACCGCGACGCCGCAGCCACCGTCGGCGGAAACGTGAGCGAGGATCTGTTTTTAAAATTTAGTGGCAAAGCATTCAGTCAAAAAGGCTACAGACACGACTACAAGGAGTGCGGATACTATCTAAGCGGCGGACTAAACTACAAATTTAACGACTCCCACTCGCTAAATTTGACGCCTAGTATCTTTAAATCAAAAAGAAACGATCCTGGCACCCTAACCCAAGACCAAGTCTCGCAAAACCGAAGACAAAACGCAAATAACGGCCTAACAAAGCTCTTTGAAAACGAAAAAATCGACGTTAACGCCGTTTGCGAGGGCAAATTTAACGACTTTTACTCGGTAAATTTGATGCCGTATTATCAAAAAATAAAAATCAAAACTTCATCGACCGAGTCGGCTCGCGGCGTGCGCTATCCGATGGAGGGGCTTTTCGGCGATAAAAAATACGGCGTAAATTTTAAAAACAAGCTCGACTACGGCAGCGGCGAGTTTATCTTTGGCTACGACTACGAGCAAAACAAAGGCGAGAGAGAGTCGCACTACGAGGTGAAAACATCGCCCGTGATAAGCCTAAAGCACGACACGACGCTAGATCTACAAAAGACCACTCACGCATTTTATTTTATGGAAAAGCATAAATTTACCAAGCTTTTTGATCTGAGCTTTGGGTATAGATTTGAGCTTGCGCAGTACGAGGCTAGCAGAGTTTCAGACATGAAGGGCTTTAGAAACGGCATACCTTTTCCTCCGATGACTAGCTACAACGCCATAAGCGACGGCAGAGATATCGATAACCACGCGTTTGAGTTTACGCCAAATTTCAGATACTCAGACACTGGAAACGTCTATTTTAAATTTGAGCGCGGCTACATCTCGCCCTCGCCTTCTCAGCTAACCGACAAAGATCAGGTGACCAAGCAATATAAATTTAACGATCTAAAATCGGAAAAATTTAACACCTACGAGATCGGACTAAAAGATCACGTCGCGAGCATGCCGGTAAACGCTACCGTGTTTTTAACCGATACTAGCGACGAGATAGCCTATGTCGAGCTCGGGGCCAACCACGGAGACGCTTGGAAATACTACAACATCGCAAAAACTAGACGCTACGGATTTGAGTTTTTTAGCAGGCAAAATCTCTTTGATAGGCTGATTTTAAGCCAGTCCTACGCCTACGTAAACGCCACAATCAAAAAAGGCGATAACGCGGGCAAAGAGGTACCGTACGTCTCAAAACACAAATTTATATTCGGCGCGGACTACGAGATCGTGAACGACTTGCACTTGTTTGCGGACTATAAATTTTACTCAAAGAAAAAGGACGTAAACTACGACGACATCTCATCTCGCAGCATCGTGGACGCGGGCGTTTCGTATAAATTTAAAAACGGATTTGGCATAACAGGAGGCGTAAAAAATCTCTTTAACAAAAAATACTACGACTACCAAGGCAAAAACAACCAAACCGGCATCTACGAGTACAGTCCGGCAAACGAGAGAAACTACTACGTAGAGTTTAAGTACACCTACTAAACCGCTAAATTTAGGGCTTTACGCCCTAAATTTGCCTTTTTGGACGCTCCGTTTTTTTCTGCGAAACGTTATTTGGATTTTGTTATCTAACGTTATGAAATCTCGTCAAATTTTATTACCGATTAATGATAGCAGCGGTATAATAAACCGCTTTTGATAATTAATATTAGGATTAAAATGTTTGAGTATATAGAAGTCGGCGGTATATTTATGTGGCCGATATTTTGCCTCTCGGTGCTCGGTATCGCGGTGCTTCTTGAAAAGGGAGCGTATTTTTTATTTACCGAGATAGATGCGACTAGTTCGTTTAAGATCAAGCTTTGCAATCTCATTTTAGAAGGCGACTACGCAAAAATCAAAGAATTTTGCAAAAGCTACAAAAACTCGCTTGCTAAAACCGCGCTTTTCGTCGCGGAAAATTTGGGCGAAGGCGCTAGCAAAACGCAGATCGACTACATCGCCGAGGAGGCCGTATCCATGCAGCTAACCTCGCTTGAGCGGCGCACGTGGATACTGGGACTTTGCGCGAGCGCGAGCCCGCAGCTAGGCCTGCTTGGCACGATAGTTGGTATGATAAAGGCCTTTAGCGGACTTAGCGGCGGAGTGGACGCTCCGCTAGTTGCGGTCGGTATCTCCGAGGCGCTTTATACGACGGCTTTTGGGCTTATAGTGGCGATTCCTTGCGTGATATTTTTTCTTATGATTAGCAAGAAAATAGATTTCATCCTAAACGATCTAAACCGCATTATGAGCCTGTTTGGCCGCAGTTTTGAAAGGAGAAGCTGTGAAGTATGTCCGCAGAGATAAATCCAGATACGCCGGCATCTCGATGTTAAATTTGATCGACGTGATATTTGTGCTTTTGCTATTTTTTATGGTCACGACCTCTTTTAACAAATTTGCCCACATCGACATCGCCCTGCCCCAAAGCGCGTCAAATTTGGACGAAAAAGATACCAAAAACGTCGAGGTTTTTTATCTACTTAACGGCGAAGTGCTTTTGAGTATAAACGGCGAGCAAAAAAGCTTAAATTTAGCAGATCTAGCCGCGCAAATCGCAAATTTAACCCCAAAGCAAAAAGAGAGCGTCAAACTAAACGCCGATGAAGCGATAAACTACGGCGAGGTCGTAAATTTGATCTCTATTTTAAAAGATAGCGGCACGCAAAACGTCGAGCTAAATATCAAGAAAAAGCCCAAAGGATAGAAAATGAACCCGGTTTTATCTCCCTGTAAATTTAACCAAGGAGAACAACTATGATTGCTAAATCAAGCAAAGGAGCTATCGCGCTTTCGCTGATAGCAAGTATAAATTTATATGCCGCAGATAGCGACTCCACTAGACTAGACGCCACCGTCATAACCACGACTGGCTTTGAGAGCGCGCTAAAAGACGAGGTTAGAAACGTAACGGTAATAACCGCAAAAGAGATAGAGGATCGAGGATACCGCGATATCAAAGAAGCTCTCGAAAAGGCTCCTGGCGTCAGCCTAAACGGCAACAACGTAGATATGCGCGGACAAGGTTCCAGAAGGAGCTCGTCGGCTAGATCGACCACGACCGTAAAGGTGATGGTGGACGGCGTCGCGCTAAACATGATCGACACTACTCCAACTAGAATCCCCGTAGATATGATACCTATCGAGGACGTAGATAGGATAGAGATAGTCCCTGGGGGCGGCACCGTGTTATACGGCAGCGGCACGATGGGAGGCGTGATAAATATCATCACCAAAAAGAGCAAAAAGAAATTTTACGCCGGCGTATCTAGCAAGCTAGCCTCCTACTCCTATAAAGACGTAGCCCTAAACGTCGGCGGCGGAGTAACCGACGCACTATCTTTAAAACTAAACGCGAAGAAATCTGACTCAAACGGTTATAGACGCGGAGATAAAACCAAAGAGGACTACGTCTCGGGCGGCCTAACCTATCAGATAACGGACGATCAGGCGCTATCTATAAACTCAAGCTATTTTAAAGACAAAAGCCGCACCACCGGCGCCCTAAGCAAAGCTCAGCTAGAGCAAGACAGAAGACAAGCAGGATCAAGTAAAACCGACTATCTAAACAAAAGAGTTAGCGTAAACGCCGACTACTCTATAAATTTAAACGATGCGCTGACGTTTAATCTATCGCCTTACTATCAAAAACTAACTATGGACTCCTATAGCGCCTACAAAGACGGTGGCAGCGGAGCGCTAGGGCTAACCGACAAACAAGCCGGGGCTAAATTTAAGGGCAAATACGGCTACGGCAGCGGAGATTTTATATTCGGTTACGATTTTTTAAGACAAGAGGCCAAAAGATCTATACGCTCGAAATCCACCGGAAGACGCGGCCCTATCATGGTAAGCGCCGACGTCACGACCAAATTTGACGTAGAAAAGAAAACGCATTCGTTTTACGTGTTAGAAAAGCACGACTTCACCGATCAGTTTTCTTTGAGCGCAGGGTATAGGTTCGAGCTAGCTAGAAACGATATGGATAGGCGCTCAAACTCCGTAGTAAAGATGACGCCTGGCCGGACGATAACTAGCGCTTCGTCCTTTAAAGGCAAGAAAAACTCGGACAACCACGCCTTTGAGATAACGCCTAGCTTTAAATACTCAGACACCGGCAACGTTTATTTTAAATTTGAGCGCGGATTCGTCTCGCCCTCGCCCGTTCAGTTTGTGGATAAGCCAAACAGAACCGACTACGTAGTAAACAATCTAAAATCCGAAACCTACCAAACCTACGAGCTTGGCGTGAGAGATATGATCTATGATAATTTCATAAGCGCGACCGTGTTTTTAACCGATACGAAAAACGAAATCTACACCAGAACGCTCACAAATAACATAACCGACGGCTGGTTTTTTATAAATTTAGACGACGTCAGGAGATACGGAGCCGAGCTCTACGCCGAGCAGCAAATTTTAGACAATCTAAAAACCAGCCAGACCTTCTCCTACGTAAAAGCCGAATTTAAAAAAGGCAACAACAAAGGCATGGAGGTGCCGACCGTACAAAAGAGCAAATTTGTCGCTAGCATCGACTACGAGCCGATCAAGGATTTAAATTTACTCCTTGACGTCAAATACCTATCAAAGCTAAAAAGAGCTATCTACTCGGGCGTGACCGATATCTCGGGCTACGAGACGCAAACCGTGTCTAGAACGCTAGTAGATCTTGGCGCGAAGTATAAATTTAAAGGCGGATTTTCGGTTTCTGCTGGAGTTAAAAATTTATTCAACAAAAAATACAACTCCTATCAAAGCGAGCTAGAGGACATATACGAGCCCGCCGACGAGAGAAACTACTACGTAGAGTTTAAGTATGCCTACTAAAAACGGAGTTACGGCGGTTTTGGCGGTGCTTACGGCGCTGCTTTTTATATTTTCGCTTAGTCTTGGCGGCGCCGATATCTCGTGGCAAGATATCATCAAATTTGCAAGCGGCGGCGAGATAGACGAGATAAAGGAAACCATCCTGCTAGAAATCCGCCTGCCGCGCGTCATAATGGCCTTTTTGATCGGTATGCTGTTAGCAAGCTCCGGCGTCGTCGTGCAAAGCGTGTTTTTAAACCCGTTAGCCGATCCCTACATCATCGGCATCGCCTCCGCCGCGACCTTTGGCGCCGTGGCGGCCTATCTTTTAAAGCTTCCCGATTTTTACTACGGCGTGTTTGCCTTTTTTAGCGCGGCGATACTTTCAGTGCTAATCTTTAAACTCTCTAAAAAAGGCAAATCCATCGCCACGCTTCTTATCATCGGTATCGCGTTTTCGTCGTTTTTGGGCGCGTTTACGAGCTTTGCGACCTACCTCATCGGCGAGGATAGCTTTAAGATAGTAGCGTGGATGATGGGCTACGTGGGCTCTGCCAACTGGGAAAAGATCGCCTACATCAGCGTTCCTCTCGTGCTATCTATGGCGTATTTTTACTTTAAGCGATTTGAGTTAAACGTCATCCTAAGCGGCGACGAAGAGGCTCAAAGCCTAGGCGTGGACGTCGAAAAGATGAAAAAACACCTACTCATCGTCTCGTCTTTAGCCGTGGCGTTTTCGGTCGCGTTTACGGGCATGATAGGCTTTGTGGGCCTCATCATCCCGCATACGCTGCGCATGATACTAAAAACCTCGAGTAACATCGTTTTGATACCAATTAGCGCCTTTGCGGGCGGATTTTTCCTGCTAGCCTGCGACACGATAGGCAAAAGCGTCCTAAGCCCGACCGAGGTGCCTATCGGCGTGGTTACGGCGTTTTTTGGCGCTCCGTTTTTTCTATTTTTAGCTATCCGTTCAAGCAGGAGCATATAAGGTGAAAGTAGAAAAACTATGCTTTAGCTACGGCAAAAAAGAGATACTAAAAAACGTAAATTTAAGCCTCAAAAACGGTCGTTTCGTAGGGATTTTGGGCCCAAACGGCTGCGGCAAATCCACTCTTTTAAAAAATATCCTAAGAATTTTATCGCCAAATAGCGGCGTGATCACGCTAGAAAACAAAAAGCTGGAGGATTATTCGCTAAAAGAGCTGGCTAAAATTTTAGGCTTCGTGCCGCAAAAAACGGTTCTAAGCATGCCCCTAACGGTCGAAGATATCGTGCTAACAGGGCGCTTTTGCCATCTAAAAAGCCAGTTTAGCGGATACGACGCAAACGACGTAGCCAAAACCTACGAGATCATGCGCCTGCTTGACGTAGAGCAGTTTGCCAAACGCAGCGCCCACTCTTTAAGCGGCGGCGAATTTCAGCGCGTACTGCTTGCTAGAGCGCTAGTTAGTGAGCCAAAGATTTTGCTTCTTGACGAGCCTACGAGCGCGCTGGATCTAAACTACGGGGTTCAGATGCTAAAGATCTGCGAGGATTTGACCAGAGAGCTAAATTTACTCTCCGTAGCCGTGCTACACGATCTAAATTTAGCCGCTATGTTTTGCGACGAACTCGTGATGCTAAAAGACGGCGAGATACGCTACGCAGGCACGGCAAAGCAGCTTTATACGAAAGAAATTTTATATGAAATTTACGGACTAGACTGCGAAATTTTAGAACACGACGGGATGCCGTTCGTCGTGCCCGTAAAGCGATAAATTTACAAATCAAATTTGAAAGGATTTTCTATGAAAAAAATAGCCGCACTTTTACTTGCAGCCGGTTGTCTTTTGGCGAATTTAACCGCAAACGCGCCCAAAAAACTAGTCGTACTAGACCCATCAGTCGTCGAGATAGTCTATATGCTAGGCGCGCAGGATCAGCTAGCGGCCATCGCTACGCTTCAGTTTTCTAAAATTTGGCCCGAGGATCAAACCGTAAAGCTAAAAAGCGTAGGCACGTACACAAAGCCAAATATCGAGCAGATCGTCGAGCTAAAGCCCGATCTTGTTATCACCAGCTTTCACTCGGCAAACGTAAACGAGAGCCTTGCTAAATTTAACCTAAAAACCCTCACGCTAAAAGCAGATAGCGTCGGCGATATCTACAAAAATATCGAAGAAATCGGCAAAGTAACAGGCAAAGAGCAAAAAGCAAGCGAAGTCGTAAACGAGATAAAATCCAAAATCGACTCTTTTGCAACCAGCGAAGTAAAGGGCAAAAAGATACTAGCGGTATTTTCCTCGACGCCGCTTACGGGCTTTAGCTCAAAGACGCTGCCGGGCGATATCTTTAACAAACTCGGACTAAAAAACATCGCCGATAGCGTAGAGGGCTCGACTCCGATCGTCTCGACAGAGTTTATCTTATCGCAAAATCCAGACTTTATCGTCGTTATCGGCGGTATGGGCGGAGATGGCGAAAATTTCCTAAAACAAAATCCGGTACTTAAAAAAACGACCGCCGCAAAAAACGGCAAAGTACTCACCGTGCCCTCCTCGCTGCTACTTAGAGGAACGCCTCGCATAGGCGAAGCCGTAGATAAATTTTACGAGATGCTAAGTAAATAATGCGCTATTTTCTAGTCTCGCTCGTTTTAAATTTGGCTCTGCTTTTTTTGCCGTTAAACTCGCGCCAGATAGAGAGCGCAAAACCGCAAGAAACGATCAAGATAAAGCTAAATTTGAGGCAAGAAGAGCCCAGCAAAGAGACTAGAGAGTATATGCCGCCTCAAAGCGCGGAGCCGCTAGAAAAACCTATGGAATGGCTGCAAGAAACACAGCCCAAACCGATCAAATTTGAGCCCGAGCCCGAGCTCAAGCCCGAAATTTTAGAACCAAAGCCGGTAGAGCCGGAACCCAAAAAGCCAAAGGAGGAGAAAAAGCAACCCCCAAAGCCAAAAATAAAAAAGCAAATTTCGCCAAAGCAGGCGCAAACGGTAAAAGAGGAGTCTAAATTTGAACCAGTACCAGCACCGAGTCAAATTTTACCCGCCGAGCAAAGCTCGCTGCCTAGCTCAAATTTAGCCCCCGCAAAGCAGCCTGCCGCGCAAGATAGCGGCGAAGCAAAAGATCAAAACGCGTGCAAAGAGGGCGTGGGCTTTACCGTGGCGCGCGAGCCCGAGGCCAAATATCCCAAAAAAGCGCTCATGCTGCGGCTAAGCGGGACATTTAAGGTCGAGGTTGATTTTAAATTTTGTAAATTATCGTATGAAATGAGAATTTTAGGTCAAAGAAAAAAGAGCTAGATAAGTGCGTAGTGGTGGGGGTTTGAGATGAGATTTTTCTCATTTCAATGAAATTGACAAAGTGTTGAAAAGGGTTGCGAACAGTTGACAAAAATCATACACTTTGGCGACAGCGGTTAGAAAAGCGTAAAAAAGTGTTTAGAGTAGCGATAGAATGGGCGTTATGTCGCAATAATATTCGACGACATCACTTTTTTTACTACGCCCACGATATTGAGCTGCTCAAGCTCATCTTCTTCTATAACGATATCTTCATAAAAATTATTCATAGAAGTTAGCCTAACGTTCCTTTTTATGGGGTCTCGAAGCAACTTTTTAACATACAAATCGCCGCCTAAATTCGCAATCACTATCTCACCGTTGCTTGCCTCGCTCGTAGGCTTAACTAGCACCATATCGCCGTTTTTAACCAGCGGCTCCATACTATCGCCCAATACGCTGATAACATCGTATTCTTGAGGGATTACGCGCAAAATTTTACTCAAAAATTTAGCCGTCACCTCAATGATCTCAAAGCTCTCATCGTCGTTGTTTGCGCCGTAACCGGCAGCCGCGCTTACGTTGTCGAAAAAGCGTAAATTTATTATCTTGTTTTTATTGCCCGAGGCGATCTCGTCAAGTTTTTTCATTTTTTCGGATTGGGAGACAGAATTTTGATTATTGGGAGACACTTTTTTGTTTTGGGAGACACTTTTAGCACTTACGACACTACTAACGTCATCTTTGTCGGCACTTACGACACTACTAACGTCAGTACTTACGTCAAAATTTTCATCCAAAAAATAACTAACTTGAATTTCAAAAATTTTAGCCATTTCTTGCACTATTTTTATATCAGGAATGCTTGTTCCATACTCATAATTTTGTAAAGTTCTACTTGTTATATTGAGTTTACTTGCCAGTTCTGCCTGATTTAAGCCTCGTTCCTCTCTTGCAATACGAATTTTTTTTCCTAAATCCACATTTACCCCTTGACAAGACGAAAATATTTTCGTATAATACTTTTAATTTTATTTCAAAATTATACTTTTTTAAAGTTTAATTTAAATTAAAACTTGTTCTTTAAATTTTTCATTGTTAAGGTAAAAAGGAGATCCTATGGACGACTTTGTTTGGTGGATAGTATTCGTACTATGCAGCTATGCGTTTTTGTTTGATGAATAGTTCTCCGCCAGAGGGCGGAGAAGAGGGCTATTTTTTGTCTTTCTCGCCGGATGTCGCGGTATCCGTCTGGTTTTGGTCGCTTGACGTGATATTGTAGCCGCCACCTTCGGTCCAAGACTCGTTATTGATGCTTTCGCGATTATTTGCTTGCAATACGGCCGGCTTAATCTCTGCAACGGATTTAAAAGCCGGACGAGTATCATTGGTTAAATCGGTACTAACTTTGACGTCTTTTTGTTCTTCAGCCATATTTTCACCTCCTTTCATGGGATATATAGAAACGACTGCGAGAGAAAAAATAAAAAATAATGTAGCAAGAGATAGATATATAGCGCGTCTTAGCATTTTACCGGCTTTAGCCATGCTTTTTGCGGCGATGTCTAAAGCTTTTGTCGTGACGTCAAGCATAGCTATCAATCCATTGACGTGTTCATAATCGTCTTGATTGATATTGTCTCGAAAATAGTTATTATCAAGGTGCGCGGTGGGTCTATCGGCGCTTTCTTTAATAGCCATCAAGCAGACGATCGCCGTGCAGATAACGGTTAGCGAAATAAGAACTAAAAAATACGCTTGACATACATTAATTATTCTGTCAGGTTTTACGAAGTAAAAAACGGCGCCCAAGGAGCTAAACGATAGCCATAAAAACATCCTTATCAGGGTAAGCTGAAACGGGATTATCGAGGTAGTTATATTATCTAAATCTTTGCGCTTAGCTTCGAGATTTAGTTTTAAATTTTTTTCGTAGTTTTCTATCTTTTTTGCGGCCGAATTTTTATCGTGCTGATCGCAATCTGTCACTACTTGTTCGGGGTGACGTTTAAAAAAACCAAACATCAAAAACTCCTTTGTGGTTTTTATAGTTAATAAACATTATAGCGAGCAAGGACTTAAAATTTTTACTTTAACAATGAAAAACAAGAAAGGAGCGTAAATGATAAAGCAGTATTTTAAAGATAACGGCATAAACATAAAATGGTGGGCAAATAAGCACGGCCTGGACTATCTCACTACCTACTACGTTGTAAACGGCAAACTCACGGGCAAAAACTACAGCAACGGCAACACTAAGGCGGTATTTTTAGCCTTAAAAAAAGAGAAGATCATATCTACGCTACCGCAGGGGCTACGAAAAAGGAAGGCTAGTTAATGTGGGTAAATTCTAAGCGGGCTGCGGAAATTTTGGGCGTAAATTTAAGGAAACTGCAAAGATGTGTAGTTAAAGCCCAAAATGATAGGCAAAAATTTTTAACTATTGATACGAAATATTTTTCGTATTCATACATAGATGGCATAGGTCGCGGGGGTAAAACCCTTCAAATTTGGATCGACGATAACTTGAGCGGCGACGAAACCTCCGCTCATGGCTCGACAAACGGTGCAAGCGACGCGCAAATGCCTATAAATTTAGACGCAAATAGCGAATTTTCACGGGCGGATGAGGCCTTTAGGGTAAATTTGGGAAATAACGCATCCGTCCGTCCGTTAAAGTTCGTTAAAGGAGAAGAGTATGGAAGCGGGCGAGATAATAATGCTGCTATCGCTAACGATCTTGTTAGTAGGCGCGATAGGAGCCGTGGGGCTAGTGGTGCTCGGGATACTGGCGCAAGTCAAGGAAATGAGGAAGTAAACGCCGTTTATACGGTCTCTAACCTAGAGGAGTTAAAAAGTGGAAGTATTGGTTTGGATCATAGCGGCGACCTTGCTGCTGGGCGGAAAAATAAAAATCTCGACGCCGTCGTTAATCGTGATCTGCGCCACCATAGTTCTAGTGAAGATAATAGAGCGGCTCTAGCTCGCAAAGTCCTAGATAAATCAGAAGTCCTAGGCTACGCCAAGCTATACGGCGTAAAGGCCGCGGCGCAGGCTTTCGGGGCAAAAGAAAAGAGCATATACCGCTGGCAAAAAGAGTTTGCCCAAAAAGGC
>NZ_CALHVM010000019.1 GCF_938039205.1 uncultured Campylobacter sp. | reverse complement strand
GCTCTACTTCGCTTTGCTCGTAGCTGCAAGCAGACCGTAAGTAGAAACCCCTTCCGCCTCCCAAGAAAAACAAAATTTAAAAAGTTTTTATATAGCAAACCCTAGTCTGCAACGACAATTTCTCAAATCTCCCTTGCGTTTTTCGCGAACACGTTTAGCACCGAGGCGCGTTTTTTGCAAATCTCTTTATATTCGTATTCCGGAACGCTATCTATCACGATGCCCGCTCCGGCCTGTACGAAAATTTCGGTGAAATTTCCACCGAGCTCGCCGCTTTTTAAATTTGACTCGTTTGCGCAGTCAAGGTGCGGGTCGTGCCCGCTAGCGTCAAATTTGTGTGCAAATATCGCACTTCTAATCAAAATCGCCATTTGTACGTCGCCGTTAAAGTGGAAAAATCCTATGCCGCCGCCGTAGGCGTTGCGCCTGTACGACTCAAGCCCGGCGATGATCTCCATGGCTCGGATCTTTGGCGTGCCGCTGAGCGTGCCTGCGGGGAATATGCTGCCGACCGCGTCAAATGCATCTAGATCGTCCGCCTTCGCGCCGTAGACATCCGAGACTATGTGCATCACGCTTTCGTAGCGCACGATGCGCATGGCGTTTTTGACCACGACGCTTTTTGGTTTGCTGACGCGGCCGATGTCGTTGCGAGCAAGGTCGATGAGCATTTTGTGCTCGGCTAGCTCCTTTTCGTCGCTTAGCAGTTCGCGCTCGAGCGCGGCATCCTCGATCGCGTCTTTGCCGCGTCCGCGAGTGCCTGCGATAGGCGCGACGTAGATCTTGCCCTCTTTGATCTCGCAGACTAGTTCGGGGCTAGAGCCCGCGACGTCGCCGTACGGGGTCGGAAAGTGAAACATATACGGGCTCGGATTTGCCTCGCTCAAGGCTCGGTAGAAGTCAAGGCTATCCATATCGGAGGCTAGTTTTAGCTGTTCGCTTAGCACGACTTGAAAGACGTCGCCGCTTTTTAGGTATTCTTTGGCGCGTTCGGCAATACTCAGAAAATGCGCTTTTTCGCCGTCTAAATCGGTTAAAATTTGATATTTGCTCTGTCTTTTTGTGCGCTGTTTCTGGGCGGCTGCTTCGTCATCTGCGCTAAATTTAACGAGAAAATCGTAATACCGCTCATGGTCGCCGTAAAAGCTGTAAATTTTGCTATTTTTATCAAAGTGCAGGTAGGCGTGGGCGTTAGCGTAGAAAAAGTCGGGGAAATCGTACTGTGACGCGTTAAACTCGGGGATTTTTTCAAAATATTTTATCCCGCCGTAGCCGAGCACTCCAAACAGCCCCGCAAAAGGCGCGCCCGATTTTTGAGCTTTGAAATAGCTCTTAAGCCCTGCAAAATCGGTTTGCTCGCTGCTGATATACTCGCAGTCGATACCGACTATGGTCTGCGTCGTGTCCTCGGCGAGGTAGGAGTTGGCGAATTTTTCGCGAATCTTTTCGTAATAAAAAACGGGGCTCAAAAGTAGCATAAAATATCCTTTAATGAGCGTCGATTATATAAAAATTAAGCTTAATTTTCATTTGACGGCGGCGTCAAAAAGCTCGCGCTCTAGCCTTTGCGCCGCATCTAGGGCGGGACAGTTCGAGGCGCCGTATCTAGCCGCGATGCTTTTTATATCCTCAAAGCTCACGACCGTTTTGTCCTCTCTTTTTTGAAATAAAAACTTAAACGGAAGCTCCAGCGCGAGGCTTGGCTCGCACTCTATTAACGGCGCAAGTACGCCTGGAGCGCCGAAAATCACCGTGACCGACGGCGTCAAATTTACTCCCGTTTGCGCGGCGAAAACGTGATGAGGCACTACGGCAAATTCGCTAATATCCTTCATGTCAAGCAGTCTTTGAAATCTCTTAACCGTGGCTTCTAGCTCCAGCTCGCTCTGGCCTGTTGTGACGCTGGCAAAGGCCAAATTTAACCCTGCAAAAATCATCAAAAACAATCTTTTCAATAATTTTCCTTTTATAAATTTTAAAATTAATTTTACCCAAAAACGGCTAAAATCGGATTTTACTTTAAGGCGAGATTATGGAAATTTTATCGGTTGCATCGATCGGCTACGTGTGTTTGGGACTATTTGTCGGCTTTTTGTCCGGATTTTTAGGCATAGGAGGCGGCGCGGCGGCTGTGCCGATACTCGTATTTTTGGGCTTTGACGTTAAATACGCAATCGGCGTGAGCGTCCTTCAGATGGTGTTTAGTTCGGTTTACGGCTCGCTTTTAAATATAAAAAACAAAAACGTCGATCTAAAGCCTGCTTTGGTGCTAGGCATCGGCGGCTTTTGCGGGGCTAGTGCTAGCGGCTTTATCGTAGCGAGCGTTCCGTCGAAGTTTTTGCTTCTAACGCTTATCTGTATTCAAACTTTTAACGTTATTAAGCTGTTTTTTAAAAATCCTGAGCCAAAAGGCGCACACAATCCCTCTCTCGTGCCGCTTTTTTTCGTCGGGCTTTTTGTTGGTATAGTAGCGATTAGCGTGGGTATCGGCGGCTCGGTCATCATCATGCCGGTTTTGATAAATTTCTTAAACTACGACATAAAAAAGGCGATCAGCACGGGACTGTTTTTTGTGATATTTTCGTCGATTTCAGGCTTTATTAGCCTATCCTCGCAGGGGCTCGTGCAGTACGAGGTCGGCGTTTTAGTAGGTATAGGCTCGCTTATAAGTGTGAGATTTGGCGTAGCCTTGGCGCAAAAGATCGACCGCACCGTCCAAAAAAGATGCCTACTTGCGCTCATCTGTACGACGTTAATTATAATGATAAATAAGCTTTTTGCTTAAATTTGAGCTTATAAATTTAAAACAATACGATTAAATTTGCGATAAATAAGGGAGTGGGGTAAATTTACCCCGACCACCTTCAATAAAAATCAGAAATTTTCTAAAAATCCGCCGTCGCTTAGTTTTAGCTCGAGATCCTTTACGTAGTCTTCGGCCGCTTTTTGGTATTCGTTTTTGCTGACGGTTTTTATTGCTTCGCCGTTTTTGCCGGCAAACTCCAGATTCCTTTCGCGTGCAAATTTTACCGTTTGTTTTACGATATTTTCGAGCGAGTTTTTGCTGTTAAATTTAAGCGCGATAAAGGCGTCAAACTGCGAAAAGTTTGCCGGTACGTTTAGTTCGTCAGCAATTTTGATCACTGGTTCGCCCGTGGTGCTGAAATATTCAAAATACCCGCGCGCCCGCTCTTTTAGGCGACTTTTTCCAGCTTCGTAAACGATTTTAGGACGCTCATAAGTCGTTAGCTTTGCACAGTCTACGGCTAAAATTTCCATAAAGCCGAAGTATGCCGATTTTACGGCGTTTTCGTCATCTTTTAAAAGCGCTGCGACATCGGCGAAATTTACGCTTGCTGGGCATACGTCGTTAAAGACTTGATAAAGCCAGTCGTACTCAGGCTTCATCGCGATATTTTTGATGTTTAGGTAGCCGTTTTTCGTTTTGCTAAAGTCTGCCGATATATGCAGCTTGCAAAGTTCGTCCACGCCGATATTTACGCTAAAGTCGTTTGGAACGAGCTCTTTGTGCACTATCATACTGCGTCTGAAAATATTATTGGTTAAAAAATCAAGCATCTGCTCTTTTTCGATACGCGAGCTAAAATTTGCGTCTATATACGAGTCAAACTCTTCCAGCCCCAAATTTGACTGAAAAACATCCTCGAGTCCGACTTCGGCAAGATATGCTAGGTCGTTTTTCTCTAGACTATTTGCAAAATCTTTAAAATAAATCGGATTATTAAAAGCTTCCAAATACTCGTGAGCTATGTATGAGTCGTTCATCGTTAGAATATAATCAATATGAAATTTCAGACTTTCGAAATTTACAAAAATTTGACTCGCATTGCCGTCTTTTTGGCAAAATTTGGCGTATTCTCCAAGTACTTTTAAAAGCTCTCTAGCCTTAGCTACCTTTGCGGTTTCTCCCTTTATGTCCTTGGTGCCAAAAATCAGACAATCCCTGATCGTATCTTTGATCTTCCAGCCCGGGTAGACGTTGTAGCTCACGTACGCCACGCCGTTTGGGCTCAAAAATCGCTTGATGGTTTTTAGGATCGCGTCCTTTACCATATCGGGCACCCAACTATAAACGCCGTGGCAGATGATGTAGTCAAATTTGCCGTAATCTCTCACGTCCGCATCCGTAAAATCGCAGATATCTTTTGCTTTAAATTCGATATTATCCACGCGCATTTGTGCGGCTAGCTCTTTGGCTTTATTTATCTGCACTTCGCTTAGGTCTATGCCTAGCACCTTTGCCTGCGGATTTGCGATAGCAAAAGGAAATAAATTTCCGCCGTAGCTGCAACCGATTTCTAGCACTTTAGCCGTTTTGGACGGCGGCGGAGTTAGCGATAAAAACGAAGCCAAAGCCTCAAGTCGTGCAGGCGAAGTTTCGGGGAAAGCGGCCGAGATATATGGAAGCTCGTCGTAGGATTTTTGGATGTCGTTCATTTTGCAGCCTTAGGTTAAAATATTTTTACGATGATACAGCAACGCCTATTAAATGTGGGTAAATTTAGGCGGTTAAGGCCGCCTAAATTTGATTAAAATTTAAGCCCAAAAACGGCCGAAGCGATAAAGACGACAGTTGCCGTGATAAGAAAAATTCCGATGATATTTAACCAGATTCCGGCCTTTATCATCGAGCTGATTTTTACGTAGCCAGAGCCGTATGCGATGGCGTTTGGCGGCGTGGCGACGGGCAGCATAAATGCAAACGTAGCTGCCATAGCGACCGGGATCGTAAACAGCATAACGTTTGCGCCGGAGTATCCAAGACCTGCGCTAACGCCTGCGATAACGGGTAAAAAAGCCGCTGCGGTAGCAGTGTTTGACGTGATCTCGGTGAGGAAAATGACGAGCGTTACGACGGCCATAATGATCGCGGCGATAGGTAGCGCGCCGAGAGCAGAGACCTGATGTCCGATCCAAAGCGATAGTCCGCTGCTGCTAAACTGCGCTGATAGCGACAAACCGCCGCCAAAGAGTATGAGGATATCCCACGGCAGCTTTTTGGCGCTATCCCAGTCGATGAGACGCTCGCCGCTTTTGTTTGCGGGCACGATAAATAGCAAAATCGCCGTACTCATCGCGATTATCGCATCTAGGCTGGCGATTTTTACATCAAAGGACTTTAGGATAAAGCCCAGCGATATCCAGCACGCAGCCGCCGCTACGAAGATGACTCCGACTAGCTTTTCGGGCGTAGTTATGGGGCCTAGTTTATCTAGCTCGTCTTGGATCACTTTTTTGCCGTTTGGTATCTCGCCGATTTCAGGCTTAAAGAGCACGTAAGTGAGCAAAAACCAACACGCCGCAAGCATAACGACGCTAAGCGGCACGCCCACTAGCATCCACTCAAAAAAGCCGATCTCGATGCCAAATTCGTTTTTCATGTATGCGACCAGAAGGGCGTTTGGCGGAGTGCCGATGATGGTGCCTACTGAGCCTATCGAGGCGGCGTAGGCGATGCCTAGCATTAGCGAGATGCCGAAATTTGAGCTAAAAGTACTCGTTTTTTCTTTTATCTCTTTTGCGATGTCGCGGCCTTTGTGAAATACCGTATTCATAAAGCCGCCTTGCACGCCTTTGCGCGAAATTTCGTCCAAATTTGCCACATCCTCGATCGCCGTAAACGTCCATTTTTGAGTCGTTAGGCGTCCGACCAAATGTAATACGCTTAGCCCCACCGGAAGCATCATTATGGCGGTTGCGGTGTTGCTCACCCACATGGATAAAAATCCCGTCGCCACCATAAACCCCGCCACTAGCCGTCTGGGACTCGTGCCGACTAAAAGCACGATGCCAAGGGCGATTCTGGTGTGTAGATTCCACCTTTGCATAGCAAGGGCTAGCACGAAGCCGCCCATAAAAAGATAGATCGTGTCCGAAGCATACGGCGCCGCGACTACCTTAAACGCATCGACGCCTAGCACCGGAAATGCCACCATCGGTACCAGGGCGGTTGCGGGCAGGGCGATGGCCTCGGTCATCCACCACGCCGCCATTAGCGCAGCTACTGCGGCTACGACGGGCATAGCTTCTACATGCAGCTTTTTGCCCTTGGCCGCCGCTAGGGCGATGTCTCCTGCATTTGCGGGGAAGATTTTATACACCCAAATTGCTAGCAAAACGCCTAGCACCAGCCCGATGAGCTCGACTCGGTTTGTTCTTCTGTCTATAGGAATGTTTGGATTTGCCATGATAACTCCTATGCTTGGGATAATTTATAATACATCCAAAAAGCTTATGGCTTAAAAAATTCTTTTGCTTTAAAATTGATTTTTTACTAAAGTGTTGATAAAAGTAACAGCGATTTTAGTTAAAGCGATTTTGGGTATAATTACGGGTTAAAAATTTAAAATCACGGAAGCGAAGATGAACGCAAACGACACCATAAAAATCACGGGCGCGCGCGAGCACAACCTGAAAAATTTAAACCTTGAAATTCCGAAAAACAAGCTCGTAGTTTTCACCGGACTTAGCGGCAGCGGCAAGAGCACTCTAGCGTTTGACACGCTTTACGCCGAGGGGCAGCGCAGATATATGGAGAGCCTTAGTAGCTACGCTAGGCAGTTTCTAGACCGCGTAGGCAAGCCAGACGTAGATAAGATCGAGGGTCTCACGCCCGCCATCGCGATAGATCAAAAAACCACGTCCAAAAACCCGCGCTCGACCGTGGGCACGATAACGGAAATTTACGACTACCTGCGCCTTCTTTATGCAAGAATCGGCATACAGCACTGTCACAAATGCGGCAAACCGATCTCTAAAATGTCGGCTAGCGATATCATAAACGAGATCCAAAAGCTCCCTCAGGGCGCTAAAGTCGTCATCTATGCCCCGCTCGTGCGCGAGAAAAAGGGCACGTGGGCGGATCTGATCGAAAATTTACGCAGTAAAGGCTACGTGAGAGCTCAGATAGACGGCGTGCAGGTGAGACTAGACGAGGAGATCGAGCTAGCTAAAACCAAAAAGCACACGATAAAGCTCATCGTAGACCGCATCGTGATAGACGCGGATAATGCGCAGCGCCTAGCCCAAGACGTAGAAAAAGCGCTCGGCGAGAGCTACGGCGAGGTCGAGATCGAGATCGCAAACGCGCAGGAACTCGGGCTAAAAGAGAGCTTCATCCACTACAGCGAGCACTCGGCGTGCTTTGATTGTAAAATTTCATTTACGCCGCTTGAGCCGCTTAGCTTCAGCTTCAACTCTCCAAAAGGCGCGTGCGAGAGGTGCGACGGCCTTGGTATCAGATATAGCCTGGATCTCACCAAAGTGATCGACGAGGAAAAAAGCATCGAAGGCGGCGCGATAAAGCTGCTTTACGGCTACAATATGAGCTATTATTATAAATTTTTGCTAGCTTTTTGCGAGCAAAACGGTATCGACGTAAAACGCCCTTACTGCGAGCTTAGCGAAGACGAAAAGCGCCTCGTGCTCTACGGCAACGTAAAAGAGGTCGAGTTTTTCTGGAAGCGAAACAAGCTACTGCGTAAATTTGAAGGCGCGCTAAAAATCACGCACGGACTGCTAAAGGACTACAAGGACTTTGACGAATACATGAGCGAAAAAGTCTGCGACGACTGCGGCGGACACAGGCTAAAGCCTCAAAGCCTAGCCGTCAAGGTCGCAGGGCGCGGTATCGGCGAAATTTTAGATATGAGTATCGAAAACTGCACCGCGTTTTTTTCAGACGAGTCAAATTTTAGCTACCTTAGCGAATACGATAAAACGATCGCAAAGCCGATATTTAAGGAGATAAACGAGAGGCTGTTTTTCCTCTACGACGTGGGGCTGGGCTATCTATCGCTCGGACGCGACGCGCGCACGATTAGCGGCGGCGAAGCGCAGCGTATCAGGATCGCTAGTCAGATCGGATCGGGCCTTAGCGGCGTGATGTACGTGCTGGATGAGCCTAGTATCGGTCTGCATGAGCGCGATACGCTAAAACTCATAAAAACTCTGCGAAATTTGCAAGCCAAAGGCAACTCGGTTATCGTCGTCGAGCACGATAAAAAGACGATAGAGGAGGCCGACTATATCGTAGATATCGGGCCTGGAGCCGGGAAATTCGGCGGGCAGATAGTCTTTGCCGGCGATGTGAAAAGCCTGCTAGGCTCAAGCACGCAAACAGCGCTTTACATAAACGGCGAAAAGGAAATCGACTATCAAAAAAACCGCAAAAGCGACACGTGGCTTGAAATCTCAAACGTAAATATCAACAACATCTCAAATTTAAGCGCTCGCTTTCCGCTGCGAAATTTAGTCGGTATCACGGGAGTTTCTGGCTCGGGTAAAAGCTCGCTCGTGCTGCAAACCCTGCTGCCTGAAGCCCAGGAGCAGCTAAACCGCGCCAAAAAGGTAAAAAAGGTCGCTGGGGTAAATTTGAGCGGACTAGAAAATCTAGACAAGGTGATCTACCTCGATCAAAGCCCTATCGGCCGCACTCCTCGCAGTAATCCGGCCACCTATACGGGCGTGATGGACGAGATCAGGGGGCTTTTTGCGCAGACTAAAGAGGCCAAACTGCGAGGATATAAGATCGGCAGGTTTAGCTTTAACGTCAAGGGCGGACGCTGCGAAAAGTGCCAAGGCGAGGGCGAGATCACGATCGAGATGCACTTTTTGCCAGACGTAAACGTAGTTTGCGACTCGTGCGGCGGCACCCGCTACAACGCGCAGACGCTAGAAATCCTCTACAAAGGCAAAAGTATCGCCGACGTGCTAAATATGAGCATCGACGAGGCGGTGGAGTTTTTTAAATCCGTGCCTAAAATCGCTAGCAAACTAACGACACTACAAGACGTGGGCCTAGGCTACATCACGCTGGGGCAAAACGCCGTGACGCTAAGCGGCGGCGAGGCGCAGCGCGTGAAGCTGGCAAAAGAACTCAGCCGCTCGGATACGGGAAATACGCTCTATATCCTCGACGAGCCGACTACTGGGCTGCATTTTGCCGACGTCGATAGGCTCGTACGAGTTCTACATCACCTGGTTGATCTTGGCAACTCGGTCTTTGTCATCGAGCACAACATGGACGTCATCAAAAACTGCGACTACATCGTCGATATGGGGCCCGAGGGCGGCGCAAAGGGCGGTAAAATCATCGCCGAGGGCAGCGTAAAAGATGTCGCTAAAAATCATAAAAAAACGGGCAGCTACACGGGCAAATTTTTAGCCGAGGAGCTGGAAAATATGAAAAATGCGGCAAAAAAGGCGAAGAAGAAATAAAAACTTTGAAAGGTTTTGCAACGAATCAAATTTATAGTATAAATTTGACGGTTTGCGGGCTAAACCGCGCCAAATTTAGCCCGCAAAAACGGCTGTAAATTTAACGAAAGGCAAAAATGAGACTTTGGACGATAAGTTTTAAATATCTCGACGTAAAGGGGCTCGTAGCGCTGTGGCGAGAAGCGCTGCTAGCTAAAAACGTGCTGGCGGGGCTAACTAAAGGCTACAAAAATCACCCGCAGCTTGACCGCTTTTACGCGCACGAAAACGCGTGTGAAGCGATAAATGCGTATCTGGCGGAGGTTTACGCGCAGGCCTGCGCTCGCGGCTATAAATTTGACGCGGCAAAAGTTGGCGAATTTGACGAGCGAAATTTGGCCAAAATAGCCGTCACTCGCGGCCAGATCGAGTATGAATTCGCCTTTTTGCAAGAGAAGCTAAAATCGCGCGACGTCAAGACTTATGAGCGAAATTTAAGCGTAAAAAACATAGAAATCGCAAGCATTTTTAAAGAGGTCGAAGGCGGAATCGAGCCGTGGGAAAAGGTGAAAATTTAGCGCTGCATCGCGCTAGGTTTTTGGCTTACTTAAACAAATTTGATTAAAAACGCCAAAATACGTTTAGGATACTTAAAACGCCGTAAAATATCGCAAATTTGGCACTAGGCCGGATACGTTGCTTTGAGCGGGTAAATTTGATTCGGCGATGTATGGACGGTAAGATAAAAATCTCGCACGAATAGCGCCGCGATAAAATCTAAAATTTACGAGCTAGCGCAGGAATTTGCTAAATTTAGCGTTTTAAATTTGACGGCAAATTTGAAGGACAAAGTGGTCAAATTTAAAAGGCGAACTCGGCGTTATTTCCGCTAAATTCGCCTCTATTTTTCAAAAAACTCCGCCGACCGAACAAATTTCGCACTCAAATTTGACGGATCGGCGAGTTAAATTTACTCCGCTTTCATCTGCTCGGCGGCAGGTACTTTTGGTAGTCCCGGCATCAGCATAGTTGATCCGCTAACCACCACGATAAAGCCCGCTCCGCCGCGGATCTCAAGCGCGCTAACCTCGAAGCTAAAGCCCTTGGGTCGTCCGAGCAACTTAGCGTCCGAGCTAAAGCTATACTGCGTCTTTGCGACGCAAACCGGCAAACCGTCAAAGCCTAGACGCGAAATCTCGGCTAGATCAACTTGCGCGCGTGGGCTAAAGACCACTTCTTTTGCGCCGTAAATTTTAGTCGCGATCTTTTCGATTTTGGTCTTTACAGAGTCGTTCGCATCGTAGGTGAAGTTTATCTCGCGAGCCGGCTTTTCGCAGATTTGCGCGACTTTTTTGGCTAGATCCTCTGTGCCCACGCTTCCTTTTAAAAAGCCTTCGCACACGCTAAACTCAGCCCCCGACTCCTCGCAAAGAGTGCGCACGTGGGCGATCTCCTCGTCCGTATCGGTCGCGAATTTATTTAGTGCGACGATGACGTTTTGGTTGAAATTTTTTAGATTTTCTATGTGGGCTTTTAGGTTTTCGCCGCCTAGCTTTAGCGCGTCTAAATTTGGCTGCGAGATGCCGTCTTTGTCGCATCCGCCGTTATATTTTAGCGAGCGGATGGTGCTTACTAGCACGACGCATTTTGGCGCAAGTCCTGCGGTGCGGCACTTGATATCGAGGAATTTTTGCGCTCCTAGCTCGGCGCCGAAACCAGCCTCGGTCACGACGTAGCCCGCTAAATTTAGAGCCGTTTTGGTTGCGATCACGCTGTTGCAGCCGTGCGCGATGTTTGCAAAAGGTCCGCCGTGGATGAGCACAGGCGTGCCTTCTAGCGTTTGTACGAGGTTTGGTTTTATCGCCTCTTTTAGCAGGACGCAGACGGCGTCGGCGCAGTTTAGGGATTTTGCGCGCACGAGGCCGCCCTCTTTATCGTAGGCGACGACTATATTTTCGACGCGCTTTTTCAGATTTTTTAGATCGGTCGCGAGGCAGAGGATCGCCATTATTTCGCTAGCGGCGGTGATGACGAAGCCGTCCTTGCGAGTAAATTTATTGCTCTTTTCAAGGCCTATTTCTATCTCTCGTAGCGAGCGGTCGTTCATATCCATGCAGCGTTTGAAAACGACGCGCGCAGGGTCGATATTTAGGGCGTTGCCGTGGTGGATGTGGTTATCTAGCATCGCCGCGATGAGGTTGTTTGCCGAGGTGATAGCGTGAAAGTCGCCGTTAAAGTGCAGGTTGATATCCTCGCTCGGCGTCACCTGCGAGTAGCCGCCGCCGGTCGCTCCGCCTTTTATACCAAAAACCGGCCCAAGGCTTGGCTCTCTAAGCGCGGCACACACGCGTTTGCCGATACGCGCTAAGCCGTCAGATAATCCCACGGTTACGGTCGTTTTGCCCTCTCCGTAGGGTGTCGGGTTGGTCGCGGTAACTAGGATGAGGTTTGCGCCGGGCGCGCTACCTAGTTGCGGTTCGATCTTGGCTTTTAGCTTGCCGAAGGTATCTAGCGCCTCTTCGCCTAGCCCCAGTTTTGCGCCGATTTTTACGATATTTTGCGGTTTTGCGCTCGCTTCTATTTCTCTGTCGCTTAGCATCGTCTTTCCTTAAATTCGATTTAAAATGATTTTGTAATTTTACCTCGCAAATGCGAAAAATCTCATTAAATTTTAGCCGCTCGTAATCAAATTTGGGCTAAATTTGAAACTAAATTTGACAAAGGATCGCGATGAAGGCGGTGAATGTTTTGCTGTTTGAGGGATTTACGACGATGGACGCGCTAGGACCCGCCGAGGCGCTATCTAGGGCGCTGGATGACGGGCGAAAGTGCTACGAGATAGAGTATTTCTCGGCTACTGGCGGACTTGTCGGCGGCAGTACGAGTGCTAAAATTTGGACGCGAAAGCTAAGCGAGATCGCCAAATTTGATATTTTGCTCGTGCCGGGCGGTTTTGCGGCTAGGGAGCTTGCGCATGATGGCGAGTTTATCGCGGCTCTAGGCGAGCTATCGCGCAGACACGAGTACGTGATCGCGGTATGCACGGGCTCGGTTTTGCTAGCTAAAACAGGGCTTTTGGACGGCGTGGAGGCCACAAGTAACAAGCTGTCATGGCAGTGGGCGACCTCGGAGGCTCCTAGCGTACGCTGGGTGCGTGCTGCTAGGTGGTGCGTTAGCGGGAAATTTTACACCGGCTCTGGAGTGAGTGCTGGTATCGACGAGGCTCTGGGTTTTATCGCCGATATGCACGGGCAGGACGAAGCCCAGAGGATAGCTCGGACGATGGAGTATGTCTACAATAGCGACAAAAATGCGGATTTGTTTTAAATTTTAGTTTGCGGTGGTTGCTAAAATTGAGCGCTAAATTTAAGCCTAGTCAAATTTCGAGGCACCGTGCCTAAAAGATGCGTGAAAAACGAATTTATAAAATTAGCCGTTCAAAAGCACGGGTATAAAAAGAGCAAATTTAGTCTGATATTCGGAAGGCTTCCAAATTTACGGCAAAAAGCAAATAATCCAAAACAACGCAAATTTTACTGCCAAAAATCGCGAATTTTATAAATTTAGCGGTTTTGGGCGATAGACTTATCGCTGTTTAGAGCGTCTTAAGCTTTTCGCGCACCAAGGCAACGTAAATCATCGCTAGCGTCGTCGCAAACCAGATGACGTAAGGTAAGCAAAAAACAAAAGGCTTTTCGTAGTAGTCGTATTGCACGCCGACGTTGCGGCCGATGTAGAGGTAAAATCCGCCCACGATAACAAGGTAAAGCATCACGGCAATGGCGTCGCAAACGCGAACTAGCTTGCTTAGCGGGCGCTTAGGTTCTGTTTTGGTCGCGTGATCGTTATTCATTTTTTCTCCTTTTTTTGGGAAATGTTATCATAATTAGCGTAAAATTTTGATGATTTATATCAAAAGCTTGCTTTTAAAATTCAAATCAAAAGTATGCGATAAAATTTAAGACGAAATTTAACCAAAATTCGTGTAAAATCTATCCAAAAAGCAAGTAAACGGGCGTGGCGTATGGGCGATAGAGTACGTCTGGAGTAGCGGATCTGTTTTAAATTTTAGCTTGCGGCGGTTGCTAAAATTGAGCGCTAAATTTAAGCCGAGTCAAATTTACTGCGGTCGCGCGCCAAAATCGTAAGTTTTAAAACAAACGGCTCGTCTTGCCGCTACCACAGTTTTAGGCAGACTTGCCCTATTATGACGGCGATAGGAGCTTTGTTTATGTCGTAAGTGTTGCTCGAGTTTGAACCAAAATCAGGCTTAACGACGTTGCCTTGTATCACCCAAGTGTTGCTTGAGTTTGCGCCGTATTTGGGTTTTATTTTTCTCCCGTCAAACTCAAAGGTGTTAGAGGAGTTGGCTCCTGTTTTGGGCTTTAGCACGCCGCCGTCAAATTCAAACGTATTGTGCGTGGTTGCGCCGTATTTGGGCTTTAGCTCGTTGCCCTCATATACCCAAGCGCCGTTTCCCGCAGACCTTCCGTCCCAGTTGATTTTTGGCATTTTATCCTCCTAAAATGAGATATAATCAATCACTTTGCGCGGCTTGCTTCTTTTGCTTTTACGGCTTCGTAAATTTCATCCGCGTTCGTCAAATTTGCGTCCAAAAACTCCTGCGCCTTTTTGAGCGTGCGCGCGCCCATGATGCCGTCGGCCTTGACGCCGATAGCCTTTTGCACGTATAAAATTTTATCTTTTTGCGTCATCTGCGGCGCGGTTTTGGCTGCGGCGGTGGAGTTTGCTTCGCGCTCTTGGTCGCTAGAGCCATCAAATTTAGCCGTCATCTCGCGAAATTTGGCCTCCAGACTACGCGACGCCTCAAAGCGCTCGTCAAGCTGCATAAGGGTCGGAGCGTAACCAAAGCTAGATATCGCGCCGTAGATCGCGCCGACCGCTCCAAAGCCTGCTAAAATTTTAAAAAACAGCGAAAAAGCCTCTTTGTTTCGCATGCTTTGGCGGTACTCTTTAGGCACGGCACTACGGCGAATCAGCGTAACCAGCGCACTAAGAGGCGCCAAGACGCACCAAGCCATACCTGCGCAAATAGTCAAAAATATAAGCGTATAAATAGGCGCCATGATGTAGTGCTCGGCTAAATTTTCGCCCAAAAATCCCGCCGTAAAAACTAGCGCAATCAGCCAAAACACCGAGCCCAGCCCGAACCAAACCGCAGGCGAGTAAACGGGAGAGATTTTATCCAGGCATTTTTTCATCGTTTCGCCTAGCTTGCTCGCCGCGCCCCTTGAGACATAGCCGTCGCAGGCCTCTATCACGGCGTTTGCAGCCTCGGTTTGCGCGCCGCCTGTTTTAGCGATACGCTTTAGCGCGGAGTCAAGAGCGGGCTGCGAGCAGTAGCGCGTAAAAAATTTAAACGCCTCGCGCCTAGTTATCTTGCCGTCGGCGTCAATCTTTTCTAGCATAGATATCTCGTCTGCGAAAAGATCGTCGAAAAACGGCGGCCTGATAAATGCGTAGGGCGGGTTGCTAAAGCCCACCGCCTCGTACTCCTTGCCTAGCAGGATAAAATTTAGCCGCGTTATTGCGCTAGAGCCCACGTAAGAAAACAGATGCAAGCTCTCGTCTCCGCTCTCTTCGTCTTGATAAAACGGTATCGTTTGCGAGAGAAATTTGCAGGTGCGAGCGCATAAAAAGTCTAAAAGCTCGTCGGTGTAGGCGCGCGATTTTATGCGTAAATTTACGCTTGGTTTTGCGTAGGCGCCGATGTTTGCTACCGTGGTAAAGTATCCGTGTCCGCTACACTGGGCGCACTGCACGTAGCCAGATCCCCCGCATCCGCCGCACCTAACCGTGCCAGATCCTGAGCAGCCGTAGCAGGTATTTGAGCCGCTACCGCCGCATGATGAACAGCTCTCGTAGCGATACGTCACGTAGGTGCTGCCGTCTGAGTTATACTGCGTGTGAGGGCGATTTACGCCGCCACTGCCTCCGCACATGGAGCAGCTTTGTCGTCCGCGTCCGCCGCAGCTAGAGCAGGTTTTTTTACCGCGTCCGCCGCACTCGCCGCAGCGCGTCTGCCCGTCGCCTCCGCACTCGTCGCAGCGTTCGCTCATGCTAAATGGCTTAAAATCGTAATACCTAACCGCGCCGCCTGATTTTGCGACGGCCTCTTTTGCGTCTTGGCGTAGTTCGGTGAGTAAAATTTCACGCAGATCTGCGCTATCTCTAGCCTGCAGCAAGCACTCTCTGGCGTGATTTTCGTAGCCGCGCACGTCGCCTCCGAAGTGTATCTGCTCCTTTGCGCCGCCTGCTATCTTGCTCTCTTCGCGCTTGCCGTAAAACTCCCACGTCACGGTCGCCATCGCTTCAAAATCAAAAATTTCGTGCGAAATTTCTACCAAATCCTCAGGCTTAGCTTGGTTGCCGTTTATTAGATTACGCAGTCCTTTTAAAAACGGCTCGTGTAAACTTAGCTCGTCAAATTCGCTCATTTTAAATCCTAAATTTGATTTTACGCGTCTAGCTTCGCGCGTTTTTTTATCTCGCTTAAAAACTCCGCCCCGCCGTCTGCGAAAGCCTCTCGCGGCACGGCGCAAAACATGGAGTTTGCGATGATAACGACGACAAACTTACCCACATATCGCACGTCGCTGATGACGGCGTATCTGTATCTGCCCTCGCCGAATTTGCTCTTTTGCACGAAAAACTCATCCTCTAAGATCACGCTTTTTGGTCCGAATTCGCCGTAGTTTGCTTTATTTATCAGCGCGCGAGTAAGCAGCCAAGGCCGCAGCCCAGTAGCGTAAAGCAGAGTAAAAAACGCGGCCATCCACGATAGGTAGGCTAGATTTTCCACGCCGCTAAAACCGTAATCCCTAAGCAATTGGCTAAGCTCCCTGAAGTAAAATTTGACGCACAAAAGCGTGATAAAAAACATGCCAAGAGCCGACGCCGTAAAGTCGCATATACGTATGTTTCGCATAAATTTATCGCCCTTATAGACTATCTTGCCCACCTCGCGCGTCATGGCTTTATACTCGGCGCTAGGCTTTATCTCAAATTCGGCTTTTAAATTTGACATTTGCTTCCTTTAAATTTTGATGAGATATTATCAAATTTGGCCTAAATTTACGCTATTTTTAAAATCGCCGCTAAAACGATAATTAAGCCCAAATTTAGTAAAATCGCCGCCAAGACGCGAGGTCGCGTAATACGATAAAAGGCAAACGATGCAAAGTTTAACTCCATAAATCCCGCTAAATTTAAACCAAATCAACCATCAAATTTAAATTTAACGGAGACAACCATGAAAAGACGAGATTTTTTAAAACTAGGCGCGCTGGCGGCGGCATCGGCGCAGGCGAAGCAATTTGACGCGGCGGCGCAGGCGATATTTGACGAGCAGATGGGGCTTTGCGCGAATAAATTCGGCGCATTTTACGTCCAAACCATCGGCGGCAGGGTCGTTGGTACCGAGCCATTTGAGGGCGACGCGATGCCAACGGTGCTAAACAACGCCCTAAGCGATCACATCCAAAACGAAACGCGCGTGAAATACCCATACGTGCGCAAAAGCTTCCTCGCAGACCCGTCAAATCCAAAACCCGAGCTTCGCGGCAAAGAGCCCTTCGTGCGCGTTAGCTGGGACGAGGCGATAAAGCTAAGCGCTAAAATTTTAAAAGAAAACTTCGACAAATACGGCTCGGAGGCCATCTACGGGCAGCTTTATCAGTGGGGTAGCCTCGGCAAGGTCGGCCACTCGCAGCGCACTGCAAAGCGCATGCTAAACGCGCTTGGAGGCTATGTGAGCGAGCTTGGCGGCTACTCTTACGGCGCGGCGACGGCATTTTTACCTCACGTGACGGGCTCTATCGATCCGACGCACGCTCCGACACGCTGGGAGGGCGTGATAAAGGAGGCTAAAACGATCGTGTTTTGGGGCACGAATCCGGTCGTTTCAAACAAGATCGCTATCGGCGTTCCGATGCACAACTCCTACGCCTACTACGAGATTATGAAGGATAAATTTAAAAAAGGCGAGATGAAAATTTACAGCGTCGATGTTTACCGCAACGAAACGGCAGAGTATTTCGGCGCGGATTATCTCGCCGTGCGCCCTTGCACCGATACGGCGATGCTGATCGGACTTTGCGATTATCTTTACGAAAACGGCCTTTACGACAAGGAATTTATCGAGCGCTACACGGTCGGGTTCGATAAATTTAAGGATTATTTCACAGGCGCGAAAGACGGCGTGAAAAAAGATCTAAAATGGGCGAGTAAAATTTGCGGCGTGAGCGAAAAGGAGCTAAAAAATCTAGCGGATACTCTGGCTAAAAAAGACACGCTCATAGTTACAGGATACTCTATCCAGCGTCAGCACCACGGCGAGATGGCGTACTGGGCGCTGATCACGCTAGCTGCGATGCTAGGCGACATCGGCAAGACCGGGCGCGGCTACGTGATGAACGATCAGATGCATAAAAACGCAGATATTAGCTTCGTCGCGCCAAAGCTTCAGGCCTTTAACCCCGCGGTAAACGAAAAATACATCGCTCCGCAAGGCAAGCTAGCCAAAGCTAAATACCACGAGATACCAAACAGCAGGCTTATAGATGCGATCATGGAGCCGGGCAAGCAGATCGAGCGCAACGGCAAAAAGTACGTTATGCCGCACATTCGCGTGATGTTTAACGCCAACGGCTCGACCTTCACCCGTCATCCCGATACCAACCGCGCGGTCGAAGCGATGAAAAAGATCGAAGCGATCATCACCACCGAGCCCTTTTGGACGAGTACGGCGAGGCTCAGCGACATCGTGCTGCCAGCTGCTCTTGAGTGCGAGCGCACGGATATAGAGTTTGCAAACTCTACTAGCGAATACCTTTTTGCCATTAAACCGCTAGTAAAGCCCGCGGGCGAGAGCAAGAGCGACTTTGAGATCGCGCGGCTCATCTGCGCGCAGTGGGGCGAGGAGTACGAACAGGCCTTTAGCGAGGGCAAAACGGAGCTTGAGTGGGTGAAGGAAATCTACGCCGATGCAGTTCAAAAGGCTGAAGGCATGGGCATAGCGATGCCGAAATTTGATGAGTTTTGGCAAAAAGGATATGTCAAATTTGATAAGATCGACGAGAAAAAGCGGTACTTCACAAACTACGCTGACTTCCGCGCCGACCCAGAGAAAAACGCGCTAAAAACCCCGTCTGGCAAGATCGAGCTATACTCTGAAGCGGTCGAAAAGCTAGGCTATCCCGACTGCCCGCCGCACGCGACGTGGATGGAGCCGTTTGAGTGGCTGGGCGGCGACGTGAGCAAGTATCCTATCGCCATCAGCGGCGCGCACTCTAAATTTAGGCTCCACTCGCAGCTAAACAGCTCGCTCATCCGCAACTACGCCGAGATCGCAAACCGCGAACCAGCACTCATCAGCCCCGCCACGGCAAAGGCGCGCGGCATAAAAACGGGCGACGTAGTGAGGATCTACAACGACCGAGGCGAGATACTCTGCGGCGCGCTGGTAAGCGACACCGCGCAAGATAACGTCGTGATCGTAAGCGAGGGCGCGTGGTACGATCCTGCCGTCTGGGGCGAGCGTAGCCTATGCAAACACGGCAACATAAACGTGCTAACCAAAGACGTGCCTAGCTCGCAGCTCTCGCAAAGCAACACCGCGCACACGAGCATGGTGCAGATCGAGAAATTTAAAGGCGAACTGCCGAGTATAACGGCGTTTGATAGGCCAGTTACGATAGAGGCTTAGGCTTTGTGATTTAAATTTGAGCGGTTAAATTTGGCCGCTCAAATTTGACTACTTTTTAAATTTACCCGCTCAAATTTAGCGTCAAATTTAACTCAAATTTGACCGCTCCCGCGCTTACCCCGCGCCGCTAAATTTTAAATTTGCTTTCAAATCAGCCGTTTTTTTGCCTAAAATTTGTAAAATTAGTCGGTAAAAATATTTGAAAAAGGATACAAAAATGAAAAAAACGATTTTAGCTAGCTTGGTTGCGCTATCTCTGCTGGCGATAAGTGCCGACGCAAGAGAATATAAATGCAATGATAAGGATGTGATACTTGCTGGCATAAAAGCTAATCCGTCTTCAAGAGGAACTCCAGTAGCAGAACGTATGAGTGTTTATAAAAATTATCGTCCTTGGCCAATCGAAAACGTTAAAGAACGCGGCTTTACAAAAGATACTATGATAGGCTGCACAGCTAATTCCGATGGCGGAGGCGTTATATTTTACGTAATTCATATAGATAAAGATACTGGAAAAGCCTATGTTAATTCATCCCCTATGAGAAATCAAAAAATGTTTAAAAACAGTATTAAGCACGGTGTTTCTGTAGAAATCAAATAAAGATATAGACTATGAATAAATTTACAATAACCATCCAAGAACTTACAATGAAGAATTTGCCCAAGACTTACGAAGTTAGCAATATAAGTGATTTAATTAACCTTTGTAAAGAATACAGCATAATGATGAGCGATAAGCCTTATAGTCAAAACGAATATCCATCACTAGAGTGCTTTAATCCGAGAGATGAGTATTTTGCCAAATATATAGGCGAATATAAGGCTGGTATGTGGCTAGGAAGCAACAAATTTGATGAAAATCTAGTTAATGGTGTATGCTCTGCTATTTGTGGACTCATTACGGATAGCTATGGTGTGCCTAAATTAAAGATTGATTTTAAACCATTTAAAAAACACCTGCATAAGGAAAAAAGCAGTGCAAATATTCATTAACGGTAAAATAGTATATGAAATAGACGACGGCGAAGATGTTTCAATAGATACATCAGGTGGCGGCTGACGCACAAATTTGCGTGCTAATATCATTGGTGCGCTTGGACTGCTATTTAATTTTTGGCCCATTTTTATCCTAAAATCAGCCTACTTTTTGCCTAAAATTTGTAAAATTAGCCCAAAAAAAGGATAAAAAATGAGCCAAAAAACGCTAACGATCATCGACACTTTCGGATTTTTTTTCAGGCTTTACTACGCGATGAGCGGACTAAAAAACCGCGAGGGCAAGCCAAGCGGCATGGTGAGCGGCTTTGCTAGCTTTATCATGAATCTGCGCCAGGAGTTTGCCAGCGACTACATCATCTTTGCGCTAGATAGCAAGGGCAAAACGCTGCGCCACGAGATCCTGGGCGAATACAAAGCCAACCGCTCCGAGCCGCCAGCCGCGCTAAAAGAGCAGCTGCCCGTGTGCATCGAAATGATAGAAAAAATGGGTCTAGCTGCCGTGAGCCGCGAAGGCTACGAGGCCGACGACATCATCGCTAGCGTCGTAAAGGAGTGCAAGCAGAGGGGTATATTTGTACGTATCGTAACGCACGATAAAGACCTCTATCAGCTCATCGAGGACGGCAAAGTGAGCATCTACAGCCCCCAAAGCAAGATCGACCACGATAGCGCGAGCTGCATAGAAAAATACGGCGTTCCGCCAAGCTACATACGCGATTTTCTCGCGATCGCGGGCGATAGCTCGGATAATATCCCAGGCGTAAAAGGCATCGGCGCGGTGGGCGCGAAAAAGCTACTAAACGAATTTGGCAGCCTCGAAGGCATCTACGAAAACCTGCCGCTAGTGCGAAACGAACGCATCCGCAGTATGCTAGCAGAAGGCCGAGAGAGCGCGTTTTTGAGCAAGCGCCTAACCTCGCTTTTTGACGACGTGCCTGGCGTGCTTGATCTAAAAAGAGCGGAATTTCCCGAGCAAAATCCGCTCGTAAAGGTCGCCGATACTCTTCGTGAATACGATCTAAACCGCCTCTTAAAAGCGCTGCAAAATAGCCAAGACGCGGGCGAAAACGCGGAATTTAAGCTCGGCTTTAACGCGCGGCTTTTAACGGACGAGGGCGAGATCGAGCGACTGCTGGCAAATATAGACGCGGACACGCTCGTGGCCTTTGACACCGAGACCACGGACGTCGATACGCAAAACGCCAGGTTGGTCGGCTTTAGCTTTTGCTTTAACGACGAGGAAGCCTACTACGTGCCCGTGTCGCACGAGTATCTGGGCGCGCCGAAGCAGGTGAGCGAGAAATTTGCCGCCTGGGCGATAGGGCAAATTTACAAAGGCTGCGTGATCGGGCAAAATTTGAAGTACGATTTTAAGGTCGTAAAGCGAAATCTAGGACTCGAGCCGCCCGTAAATTTTAAAGATACGATGATACTGGCCTGGCTCATGGATCCAGGCTCAAGCGTAGGTATGGACGCGCTAGCTAAGCGCCTCTACGACTACGACACGATTAAATTTGAAGACGTGGTAAAGCGCGGCGAGACCTTCGCGTCCGTGGCGCTGGAAAACGCGGCCAAATACGCCGCCGAGGATGCTTGGATAACGCTGAAGTTTTACAAAAGCTTTTTAAATTTGCTTGATCCGGAGTTGCTCGCACTTGCCGATACACACGAGTTTCCTTTCATTCTTACGCTTTTTGATATGGAGCGCGAGGGTATCGCGATAAACCAGGGGAAAATGCAAAATTTGATCCTGCGAAACGACGCTAAAATCAAGGCGCTGACGAGCGAAATTTACGAGCTAACGGGCGAAAATTTTAATATTAACTCCGTTAAGCAGCTAGGCTCAGTGCTGTTTGAACACCTAAAACTACCCGTAAAGAAAAAAACAAAAACCGGCTACAGCACCGACGAGGCCGTGCTAGCCGAGCTCATCGACGAGCATCCCGTCATCGAAAAACTACTCGAGTACCGCGAGCTATATAAGCTACAAAGCACATACTGCGAGCCGCTGCTAAATTTGGCTAAAAAGGATGCCGATAGCAGGATATACACGAACTTTATCCAGACGGGAACGAGCACCGGCAGGCTCTCGTCTAAAAACCCGAATCTGCAAAATATCCCGGCTCGCGGTGCGCTGGCAAAAGACGTGCGCGGCTGCTTTGAGGCTAAAAGCGGCTTTAGCTTCGTAGGCCTTGACTACTCGCAGATCGAGCTGCGGCTACTTGCGCATTTTAGCCGCGACGAGGCGCTTTTGCGGGCGTTTGCGAACGACGAGGACATCCACGCGCGCACTGCGATTAGTATATTTGGCAGTGCCGAAGGGCAAAACCGCGCGGTGGCTAAGAGTATAAATTTCGGTCTCATTTACGGCATGGGCTCGAGCAAGCTGGCAAATCAGGTAAGTATCACGCGCGCCGAGGCAAAGGAGTATATCGAGCGCTATTTTAAAGCTTTCCCTACGATAAAAGGCTTTTTAGAAGGGATAAAAACCGCCGCGAAAAACGAGGGCTTCGTGCGTACGCTGCTGGGTAGAAAGCGGCTATTTGACTTTACTACCGCGACGCCGATGCAAACGGCGATGTATGAGCGCGAGGCGGTAAATACGATATTTCAAGGCTCGGCTGCGGATATCATCAAGATGGCGATGGTAAAAATCCGTCCGCTTTTAAGTCCGCGCGCGAAAATGCTTTTGCAGATACACGACGAACTGATTTTCGAGGTCGAGGATGGCTACGCTGAGGAGTTTGGCGCAGCGGCGCAAAAGATAATGCAAGAAATTTATAAACTAAACGTACCGCTAAAAACGAGCCTAAACGTGGCGAAGGATTGGGGCGAGTTGAAGTAAAAAATTAATGAGCTACCAAAAGATAGCTCATTATGAAGTTTAAAAAATAGAAAAAACAAAAGACAACACAAACAAAACTGCTAGTCCAAATAGCATATTTGGGCGCTGAAATTTGTTTGCTGCCTTAAGTTCGGAATTTGGAATAACTGGGATAACGGTTGCAAGAGCTGCGACCGGACCGCCGGTTAGATAATATTGTAGCATCGCACTACCGCCAGCGGCCATGACGGCTAGAGATAGCGGACTAGCCGTGCCTAGCGAAAGGGCAGCTTGCAAGAAAGGTATAGTTATGGCTACGGATGCTGCGTTGCTTTGCGTAACTAGCCCTGCTAAAGCCGAAACTAAAAGCATACTTTGAAGCGGAGCATGAGTAAGCATAGGAGTAAAAAGATCGCCGATAACAGCAGCTAGTCCTATTTGCTTAATGACGCCGCTCATAAATAAAAAGCCTATAGTTGCAACTAAAGGGGTTGCTATTTTACTAACTCCTTCAAGCATATCATTTTCGCCTTTTTGAAAACTTAAGGCCGATAGAAGTATAGTAAAGATAGCGCTTGCTATACCTACTATAAAGACTGGATATCCAAGGATAAAACCTGCAAATAACATTACAAAAGGTAAAAAGGCTTTCCACGCAGGAATTCCGCTGTCATTTATTTCAAATTCTTTTGAAATTTTCTCCATCTCTTCTTTAGAGATTGAAATTTCCTCTTTTTTCTGTATTCTTTTTAGTCTAAATAGTGCGCAAGCAAAAACGCAAAGAGAAACCAGCGTGCCGATTACATTGATAAGGCCAAAGCCGATATTTGTAACGGCTATGACAGCGACTTGCGTAGGATGTGTAAATCCGCCGTAGTTACCAAGAATACCAGCGTGTCCGTGAATACCCGCTGATCTATCCGGATCTACGCCTAGCTTAGTGGATGCTGTTCCTGTGATGACGGCGGTAATCGCAGGCTGTGTAAAACCGGTAAGCATTCCGATGACTCCGGCAGCTATACCGCCTGCGGTAGCAACTCCAGCACCTCCGCCTAGTTTGTTGCCTAGTCTTACTATATTGCGAATTATAACATCCAAGAAACCGCTTGCTTGCATGACGCCTATAAACATTAAAATTCCCGTCATATCGGCTATTACCGGATTTAATCCACCGTTAACTAAAGACATTAAAGAAACTACTTCTTTGCCCCCAGTGATTGGAAAACCAGCCACTAGTGTGCTAATAGCGGATCCTACTATGGCTGTAGTATAAAGTGGTGTTTTGCCAGTTATCATCAACAATAGCGTTAACACCATAATGCACTGTGCTGCGACTAACATTTTTACTCCTTTCATGATGTAATTTTGGCTAGAAAGTATTATACCACTTTTTTGATATATTATATATAATATTTGATATATAATAAAAAAAGTGGTATAATTTCATAATTTTAATAAAAAAAGGAGAGAGAGTATGTCAAAACCTAAAATTTCAATTGGTGCGTTAGGCGGAACTATTTGCATGAGCGCGGGCGGTAATGCAGGCGGAGTAAAGCCAAGTTTTAGTGCCGCCGATTTGATTGCTGCTGTTCCTGTACTAAAAGATATGGCTGATATAAAAGCTGAAACCATATTAGCCTTGCCAAGTGGTAGCTTGAAGTTAGACAATCTTGTGTTGGTTTATCGATGGGCCAAGGAGCAAGTAAAAAACGGCGCCGATGGCGTCGTAATAACGCAAGGAACCGACACTCTAGAGGAAAGTGCGTTTTTTTTAAATTTAATATGGGACGAAGCCTCTCCGCTAGTAATAACTGGTGCTATGCGAAATGCCGATAATATAAGTGCCGATGGTGCAGGTAATATATATGCGTCGGTAATCGTCGCGCTTGAACCAAAAAGTAGAAACAGAGGCGTTTTGGTAGTACTAAACGATACTATCCATAGTGCCAAATGGGTACACAAGAGTAATACTTTTTCGTTACAAACTTTCGTATCCGTAAATGCAGGTATTCAGGGGCTGGTGGTAGAAGGTAGCGCCAAATATCTATCTTGTGCTATAAGTAGGAAAATTTATTCTTTACCTTCTGAAGTTTTTCCGAAAGTAGCTATAGTGCAAAGCTATCTAGATAACGACGGAGAGATTATCAAGCTTATTGGAGGTTCTAAATTTGACGGCATTGTTATAGATGGCTTTGGGGCAGGACACGTGTCGTTTGAAATGATGGATGAGATAAAAAAACTAAAAATTCCGGTCGTCGTATCTTCAAGAACCGGCAGCGGTATGTGCGCCACTAAAACTTACGGATACAAAGGCTCTGAGATTGATCTACAAAATAGCGGATGTGTAATGTCTGGATGGTTATCTGCGGTCAAAGCGAGATTACTCCTTATGATTTTGATCGCAAATCAAGTATCACAACAAGAGATCAAAAACGAATTTGAAAATTTTTAAATTTAAGTGTTTGGGCTATTTTAATATTGCTTTTTTGTATAATACTTCCAAAAATGGAGATTTGCATAGATGATATACAATAGCTCAAACCGTCCTATGACTACTACGGAATTTATCGTTCATAATTTAAGCCAAGAGATATTAAATGGCAAAATAAAATCTGGGACTAGACTTACGCAAAACGAAATTTCAAAGAAATTTAATGTCAGTCAAACGCCTGCAAGAGAAGCTTTGAAGATTCTTACTACTGAGGGATTAATAAGGTTTGATCCATATAGGGGCGCTGTTGTTAAAGGGCTTTGTTATAAAGATGCAAATGAAATTTATGATTTAAGGATTTTATTGGAGTCGAAGTTGATTGCTGACGGATTTAAAAATTACAGTGAAGAATATTTTGAAAAAGCTTTGAGTATTCAGCAAAAAATAGAAAAATGTAAGGATGTGAATGAGTGGGCGCAGCTAAACGCTGATTTTCATAAGTGTTTTTGGGAGAGTGAAATCGGCGGCAGAACGTTTAACATCGTAGAAACTTTAATAACAGCTGCGATCCCTTATGTCTCGCTATCTTTACTGTATAAAAAATCGCACATCGAGCTATCTAATGGTGAACACAGAGCGATATTAGAAGCTTATAAAGATAAGGACTTGGAAAAACTAATTAAACTTAGCACTAAGCATACTATCAAAACGCGAGAAATTTTAGAAGATTCGATAAACAGCGTCCTTTAAAATTTAAAGACGAGAATGAAAAAGATAGACTAAATTCAAAGGCGCTTTAAATTTAGTCTAAATCTTGTAAATTTTGACGTAAAATTTAAAGCGCATTTGATGGGCTATTTTATTAAATTTAGCTACTTTATAAACCCGACTTGCGGTAAAATTTCAGCCAGTGCCGCGTCCTTTTTCTCGTTAAATTTGACCTTGTTTTGCTCAAAAAGATTATTTCCGTGCGCGTCGATCGAGACGATGAGCGGGCCAAACTCCTTCACGCGGCATTTCCACAAGGTCTCTGGCATCCCAAGTTCCGTCCAGTCGGCACTTTCGATCTGCTCGACCTGCGTAGCCGCCACCACCGCGCAGCCCGCGGGAAATACGCAGTGTATCGCGCCAAACTCCTTACAGCCGCTCATCGTGCCCTCACCCATGCCGCCTTTGCCGACAATGAGGCGCACGCCCGTTTTAGCGATAAACTCGCGCTCAAATTTCTCCATCCGCATGCTAGTCGTCGGCCCCACAGAGACCATCTCAAAGCTTTTTTCGCCCGTTTTTCTGATGATCGGCCCCGCGTGCAGGATTGCGCCACCTCTGATGTCCACCGGCAGCTCGCGGCCTTCCTGCACGACGCGTCTGTGCGGCACGTCGCGGCAGGTGACAATGTGCCCGCTGAGGTAGATCACGTCGCCGATTTTGATATCCGCTAGATCATCGGGCGCGATCGGCGTGGTTAAAATTTTCTTACTCATAGCGCGAACTCCTTGTGTGATTTTACGGCAAAATTTAGCTCCGCGTCCCAGACGATGTGGCCTTTGCGGTGCGACCAGCAGCCCACGTTTACGGCGACGGCGATGACGCTTGGGTGGCGGGCGCAGTTTTCGATATGCACGCCCATAACCGAGCTTGCGCCGCTCATGCCTTGCGGGCCTAGGCCGATTTTATTTATGCCCTCTTCGAGCAGCTTTTCGGTTAGCGCGGCGCGGTCGTTTGGATTTCGCGAGCCTAGCGGCCTCATCAGCGCTTTTTTAGATAGCAAGGATGCCACGTCGATCGAGGTACCCACGCCTATGCCCACTAGCAGCGGCGGACAGGCGTTTATGCCGTAGCTGGTCATTATATCCATCACAAATTTCACGACGCCCTCGTAGCCCATGCCCGGCATCAGCACGGTCGCCTTGCCGGGCAGGCTACAGCCGCCGCCAGCCATGTAGGTGTGGATCTCGCACTCGCTGCTATCCGGCACGATCTCCCAAAATACGCTCGGCGTGCCTTTGCCGACGTTTTTTCCGGTGTTGTACTCGTCAAATGTCTCGACGCTGTTGTGGCGCAGCGGAGCTTCGCACGTCGCTCTCAGTACGGCCTCTCGCAGCAGCTCCTCAAGCTCGCCGATGAGCGGGAAGTTCGCTCCGCAACGCACGAAAAACTGGATCACGCCCGTATCCTGGCAGGACGGACGGCCTAGCTCCTTTGCAAGGCGCTGGTTTTCAAACATCGTTTTGTAGATCTCTCTCGCCAGCGGCTGTGTCTCGCGCTCACTAAGCTCCAGCAGCTTCGCCGTCACGTCGTCAGGCAGCACCTTGCCCGTGTAGCCGACGAATTTCGCCATGACCTCGGTCATCTTTTGCACGGCTTTTTCTTTATCCATCGCTTCTCCTTTGCTAAATTTTACTTTCAAATTTTTCATAAACGCCCGCCAGGACGCAGCCCGCAGCGTAGCAGAGTAGGTCGGCAAAATCAAACGTCCCGCCGATCATTACTTTTAAAATTTTATTTTCTATGCCTAAAATTTGCACTGCACCAAAATACTGCGCGAGCTCCAAAGCCGCCGCAAATGCGAAAATTTTAAGCGGCAAATTTGATGGCGGCGCGCTAAATGCAGCCCGAGCCAAAGCGTAAAGCAAGATAACCGCCAAAACGTCGCCCGCGTAGTGGCGCACGAAGCCGTCCTTTACGCAGATCGCTATGTAAATTTCGATCGCTAAAATCAAAACCGCCGCGGCTAAAAACGCTAGCCTCGTTCGCGCGCTTTGTCTTATTTGCGGCTTTTGCACGAGCCTTGCGGCGCTTTTTTGCTCTCTTAAATTTTCCTCTCGCAACGCTTTCCTTTTAAATTTAGCCGTTAAATTTACCTCGCATGCGGCGTAAATTCAGAGATGATTTATCAGGCTCGCGTTGTACGCGGCGCCGAAGCCGTTGTCGATATTTACGACGCTCACGCCGTTTGCGCAGC
>NZ_CALHVM010000018.1 GCF_938039205.1 uncultured Campylobacter sp. | reverse complement strand
TATCAGAAACTATTGAAATTGATAAGAGAAAATCCGCTTAAGTTTAATTGAGCCTAATTAAATTTCACCGCTTTCGTTAAATTTAAAATCTAATTCATATTTTAAAGTCAAATTTGACAGCATAAACATTTTAACAAATCCTTAATTTCGGCGTCTTAGAGTGCAGTCGCATAAAATTTAGTCCAAAGCCAAAAAGTATAAATTTAAAAATCAAAAATTTACAAAAAGCTATCTTAAGGCAAATTTTAAAATACAAAAAGTAAAATCAAAGTTTATTAAAACGTTAATTCGGCTTGAAAATGCCGCCAAATTTGCAACATCAAAATAAAAAACGAAAGAAGTAAAATGAAAAAAACCATACTTTTTGACCTAGACGGTACGCTTATCGACTCGACGCCTGCTATCCTTGACGGATTTGGCGCGGCATTTCTCGCTCACGGAGAACCCGCGCCAAACCCTGAGGCCGTCAAAGCTCTAGTCGGCCATCCGCTTGATTTTATGTTTGCGGGGCTCGGTGCGCCGACGCAGCTAGTGTCTGATTATATCGCAGCATACAAGGCTCGTTACGAGCAGATTTTTTTGGAGCAAACATCTCTGCTTGAGGGTGCGGCGGGTGCGTTGGCACTTGCTAGCGAGGTTGCGGACGTTGGCGTCGTGACGACGAAAACGTCGAAATTTTCAGTCATTTTACTTGAGCACTTGGGCGTCATGAGATTTATCAAAACCGTGATCGGCAGAGACGACGTAGTAAATCCAAAACCAGACCCCGAGCCCATAAACACGGCTCTTGAGCGCCTAGGCAAAACAAGCGCGCAAGATAAGGCGAGCGCCTTTATGATCGGTGATACGACGATGGATCTAGAGGCGGCGAAGTATGCTGGTATCACGGGTGTCGGGCTAGTTTGCGGCTACGGCAAGGAGGCTGACTTGCGCGAGCATTCAAATTTGATCTTTCAAAATGCATTTGAAGCGGTTAAATTTATAGCCGGCAGATGAGCTTGCCTGCTACCGTGCCAGTTAAATTTAGCAACCAAAGCACATATTTAGCTTGCTAAACGACCATTTTTAATGTTTTGCTGCGGTTATAAATTTATCCACTCGCGGGGCAGAAATTAAGTCAAATTTGCAGCAAGCTCGTAAGAAAAAGGCAAATTTGATTTAACTAGCGCGCCCTTTTTTAAAGTGCTCAAACGCATCAATTATGTCAAGATAAACTCCGTCAGAGCCCGCGTACAAGATTTTTTTTGATATGAGCCGTCGTTTTTCCGTAATTATTTTTTGCCAATCCGCATTCCAATATTTGATGACATAATTTCCTTTCCAGCACAGATTTTCCTCCATGAGTCAGGCGGGCTTTCTGGTTTTCCAGGCGTCACTTTAATAACACCGATAATCCTCTGCCTCGCCAGCAGATTACGAGCCGCTTTCCGCCGTTGCGTTTTGTTTTGAGTTCTCTTGCTTCGGACGCTGTGTAGGCTTTTTTGAAGTGAAACAGATCCATTATTATGATATCGTAATCCGTATTTTTGAGCGCATCGATAAACTGCCGTTTTGTAGAAAATTTTTCGCTATTGATCAGATACAAAAAGTTTTCGGCGTCTGCAACCGTGTTTATATCTTTACTGTTTACGTTGTGCGGAATGTTTGGACGCCTTGGAACGGTAGTCAGGTTGCGTTTATCCGCCGCAAAACAAATAAAACCGTTTTCTTTGCTGCGCCGATATGAGGTGTCTACATTGCTCGCAGCCTAGCAGTAGTCTGTAGCTAGCGCCCGCACGCTGTTTTGCGCGTAGAGGCGGCATAGCTTAAGCATGTATTCCTTGTGTCGGCGAGAGCGGGCTCGTCGTCGCCCGGGTAGCCGTAAAACAGCGACTCGGCGCCCACGGCCGAGACTGCGCATAGGTGGCTCTGCCGCAGCTCGCCGCTAGCTGAGCCGTCTTTGGTGATTAGCCCAAGTCTGTTTTGCGGGATGACGATGAAATTTTTATCAATTTTTTGCCGTATTGCGAGATGGTGATGACGAAGCGGCGCATATCCTCGCGGTAGTCTGTCGCGGGTTTTGCTTCGCCTGCGCGATTTTCATCCGCCGCGGTGCAAAAACATAAGACGAAAAACGCGGCTAGCGGATAAAATTTTACCCATACGTCTCTTTGCTGTAAATTTAGCGGCTAAATTTTAGCAAATTTATAAAAATCGGCCGTCAAATATTCTTTGATTGTAGCTCAAATTTGAGGCTTTAGATTATTAAATTTAATCCTTTTTGAAAATGTAAAGCGGCGGATTAATGATAGATTTTGGAATTTAGCTCTATAATAAAAGATTTTTAAAAAACATAAGAAAATTTAAGGCGGAAAATGGCTAAAATAATGAAAACTATGGACGGAAACGAGGCTGCGGCGCACGCATCGTACGCATTTACCGAGGTTGCGGGCATCTACCCGATCACTCCTAGCTCGCCTATGGCTGATTACACCGATATGTGGGCGGCTCAGGGCAAGAAAAATTTATTCGGTATGCCCGTTAAGGTCGTCGAAATGCAAAGCGAGGGCGGAGCTGCGGGCACTGTGCACGGCTCACTGCAAGTAGGCGCGCTAACTACGACATACACGGCTTCGCAAGGTCTACTTCTAAAAATCCCAAATATGTACAAAATCGCAGGTCAACTACTACCCGGCGTCATCCACGTGAGCGCGCGATCTATCGCGGCTCAGGCGCTTTCTATATTTGGCGATCATCAGGACATCTATGCCTGTCGGCAAACGGGATTTGCTATGCTGGCAAGCGGCTCCGTGCAAGAGGTCATGGATATCGCCGGCGTCGCGCACCTAGCGGCGATCAAGGGTCGCGTGCCGTTTTTGCACTTTTTCGACGGATTTCGCACGAGCCACGAGATACAAAAGGTCGAGGTGCTTGACTACGCGCACTTTGATAGGCTTCTTGACCGCGAGGCGCTGCAAAAATTTAGAGACGAAGCGCTAAGTCCCGAGAGTCCTAAAACTCGCGGTACAGCGCAAAACGACGATATTTATTTCCAAACTCGCGAGCTAGCTAACCGCTACTACGACGCGGTGCCTGATATCGTGGCCGAGTATCTAAAAGAAATTTCAAAAATCACTGGACGCGATTATCGTCCTTTTAATTATTACGGCGATCCGCATGCTACGCGCGTCGTGATCGCGATGGGCTCGGTCACGCAAACTCTAGAAGAGGTCGTCGATCACCTGCGCGCAAAAGGCGAAAAAGTAGGCGTGCTAAAGGTGCATCTATATCGTCCGTTTAGTCTAAAATACCTCTTTGACGTGATGCCTGAGACGGTAGAAAAGATCGCCGTACTAGACCGCACGAAAGAGCCTGGAAGCCTGGGTGAGCCGCTATATCTGGACGTCAAGGCGGCGTTTTACGGACGCAAAAATCAGCCCGTGATCGTGGGCGGCCGCTACGGCCTAAGCTCAAAAGACGTCGATCCTGCGCAAATGCTAGCCGTCTTTGAAAATTTAAATTTGAGTGAGCCTAAAAACGGCTTTACCGTCGGTATCGAAGACGACGTGACATTTACCTCACTAAAAGTCGGCGAGAAAATTTCGCTAAGCGACGCAAGCGTAAAAGAGTGCCTATTTTACGGACTTGGCGCGGACGGTACCGTAGGAGCGAATAAAAACTCAATCAAAATCATCGGCGATAAAACAGAGCTTTACGCGCAGGCATATTTTGCCTACGATAGTAAAAAATCAGGCGGCTATACGCGATCGCACCTGCGTTTTGGTAAAAACCCGATCCGCTCGACCTATCTCGTCTCAAATCCGCACTTCGTCGCCTGCTCGGTCGCGGCATATCTTGAAATTTACGACGTCATAGACGGCATCCGCGAGGGCGGGACGTTCCTACTAAACTCGATCTGGGACGCCGAGCAGACGGTTGCTAAACTGCCGAATAAAGTAAAGAAAATTTTAGCCACTAAAAAGGTAAATTTCTACATCATCAACGCCACCAAGCTAGCTCGCGAGATCGGGCTCAAAAACCGCACGAACACAATCATGCAGTCGGCGTTTTTTAAACTCGCTGACATCATCCCGTTTGCCGACGCGCAAAAATACATGAAAGAGTACGCACACAAAGCCTACGCCAAAAAGGGCGAGGCGATCGTGGAGATGAACTACAAGGCCATCGACATGGGCGCGGACGGGCTAGTTAAAGTCGCGGTCGATCCTAACTGGGCAAATTTGACCGATGACGCCGCAAATGAGGAAAAATACGTAGGCGATGAATTTATAGAAAAAATCGTTAAACCTATCAACGCCGCTAGGGGCGATAGCCTTCCTGTTTCGGCGTTTGTCGGGTACGAGGACGGACACTTTAAATCAGGTACGACGGCCTACGAAAAACGCGGCATCGGCGTGATGGTGCCTAAGTGGATCGAGGAAAATTGTATTCAGTGTAACCAGTGCGCCTTCGTCTGCCCACATGCTGTCATCAGGCCGTTTCTAATCGACGAAAACGAGCTTGCCGCCGCTCCGCAAACCGTGCAAGATCACGTCCTAGACGCCAAAGGCAAAGAGGTAAAAGGACTAAAATATAAAATCCAGGTTAGTCCGCTAGACTGCACCGGCTGCGAACTGTGCGCCCAGAACTGCCCGAGCAAGGAAAAATCGCTCGTCATGGTACCACTAGCCGAGGAGATGGACAAAAACGAGCAGGAAAACGCGGATTATTTATTTAAAAAGGTAACCTACAAAGACGACCTGATGAGTAAAGAAAGCGTCAAGGGCGTGGGTTTTGCGCAGCCGCTATTTGAGTTTCACGGCGCGTGCCCGGGTTGCGGCGAGACGCCTTATATTGGGCTTGTTACGAGACTGTTCGGCGACCGTATGATAGTAGCAAACGCGACTGGTTGTAGCTCGATCTACGGTGGTAGCGCGCCTTCGACGCCTTATACGACGAACAAAGACGGCAAGGGCGTAGCGTGGGCAAATTCGCTGTTTGAGGATAACGCGGAGTTTGGCATGGGTATGAACGTCGCGGTCGAGACGCTGCGCCACCGCATAGAAGACGTGATGCTACGCACTAAAGACACCGCACCAAACGCTCTAGCCGCACTATACTCCGACTGGATCGCACACAAAAACGACGGCGAGAAAACGACGCAAATCGCTAAAATTTTGACCCCTCTTTTGGAGCAAAATTTAAGCGTAGAGGGCGTAAAAGAAATTTTAGAGCTAAAAAGATATCTCGTCAAAAAATCTCAGTGGATCATCGGCGGCGACGGTTGGGCCTACGATATCGGCTTTGGCGGGCTTGATCACGTACTAGCTAGCGGCGAGAACGTAAACGTGCTCGTGCTAGATACCGAAGTCTACTCAAACACCGGCGGCCAGAGCTCAAAATCAAGCCGTGCAGGCTCCATAGCGCAGTTTACCGCTAGCGGCAAACCGATGCAGAAAAAAGATCTTGGCTACATCGCGATGACCTACGGAAATATCTTCGTCGCGCAGATCAACTCAAACGCAAGCCAAGCAAACACGATAAAAGCCATCGCCGCAGCCGAGGCCTACGATGGACCTAGCCTCGTGATCGCGTATTCGCCGTGTATCGCGCACGGTATCAAGGGCGGTATGGCGCTCTCTGGCGATCAGGGCGAGCTCGCGACCAAATGCGGCTACTGGCCGACCTACGTCTACGACCCGCGCCTAATCAAAGAGGGCAAGAATCCGCTCAAAATGACCTCAAAAGAGCCTGACTGGTCGCTTTACGAGGAGTTTTTGCTAAACGAGGTTCGCTACAACTCGCTTAAGAAAACCAACCCTGAGCACGCAGACGAGCTGCTGGCTAAAAATAAGGCCGACGCGCAAAGACGCTACCGCCAGCTAAAACGCTTATCTTTAGCCGATTTTAGCGATGAGGTCGAGTCTAGCTTGGAAGCCCAGGTTAACGAAAGTGCCGAGTAAGGAGCAAATTTTTCTCGCCCAAATTTGACGGGCGAGGGGAAATATCTGTAAATTTAGCCGCTCGTTTGGGTGGTTAAATTTGCTTTCAAATTTGAAATTTTAAATTTAACGCGGCAAATTTAAAAAGGCGCAAAATGAGCCAAACCCATCCTTTTCAACCGATTTTTGATAAAAACTCTAAAATTTTAATCCTCGGCTCCTTCCCCTCTGTCGTTTCTCGTAAATTTGGCTTTTACTACGCAAATCCGCAAAATCGCTTTTGGCTGGTGCTGGCCGGAATTTTAAACGCACCGCTACCTGAAAGTATAGACGAAAAGATAAAATTCCTACTCGCACACCGCATCGCTATCTACGACGCTGCGATCTCGTGCGAGATAAAGGGCTCGAGCGATGCTAAAATGACTGCCGTCGTGCCTGCAAATTTAGAGCCGATCTTTAGCGTAGCGCGCGTCGTGCAGGTGTTCGCCAACGGTGGCAAGGCGCATGAAATTTGCGAAAAATATCTAAAAACTCAAATTTTAAACGCAACCGGCAAACCGCCCGTCAAACTACCCTCGACCAGCCCGGCAAACGCAAATTTTAGCCTTGAAAGGCTTGTACGAGAGTGGACGGTCGTCGCTGAGGCGCTAAAAGACGGTTAAATTTGGCGCGACTTGTCAAATTTAACTCATCAAAAATAAAATAACCGCGTCTTCACCTTAAATTTAGTTTCAAATTTTAAAATTACCCAAATCAAACAAAGCAGGAAAAACCATGAAAATCCTAAAATTTCTATTTTTACTTCCGCTTCTAGCCATCGGTGCGCAAGCCTTGGAGCCAAAAATCGTAATGAAGCCCGAAGCGAGCCTAAAAAACGGGCTTTACTACGTAAAAGGTAAGCTCTACGACGGCACGCTTAAGATGCTTCGATACAGCGCCGAGGACCTATATGACGTAAATGCGATGGGCATGGTCTATCCGAGGCTAAAACCGCTGCCGCCCACGCTTATACGCGAGATAGACGTGCAGGGCGGCACGGCGGTGCGATATAGGGACTATTTTGACGGCAGGGACAAACCCTCAAACGAATACCCCCTAAAAAACGGTGTCCGCGAGGGTACGGCGAAGCACTACCATGCAGATAGCGGCGCTCTGATGGGCGAGAGCGAATACAAAAATGACGTCCGCGACGGGCGCTATCGCCGCTACTACTTTGACGGGGGCGGCGCGTTAAAGCAGGAGGGCACCTACAAGGCGGACAAGCGAGAGGGCGTATTTACCGATTATTACATTAGCGGCGAGGTTAGCGCACGCAGTCCCTACGCGGGCGGGCTACGAAACGGCGAGGACGTAGACTACTACAAAAGCGGCAAAATCCGCGGCAAGCGAACGTATAAAGAGGGCAAGCGAGAGGGCGCGGAGACGTGGTACTACGAAAGCGGCGCCGTGGAGGAGACGGGCGAATACAAAAACGACCGCAAAAACGGCGTTTGGAAGCGATTTTACGAAAATGGCAAAACGCGCGTGGTAGAAAACTATAAAAACGGCGAAAAGGACGGCGTCGCGCGCGAATACTACCCGGGCGGCAAGCTGCGAGGCGAATACGAGTACAAAGACGGCCGCCAAATAGGCGCGGGGCTGGACTACTACGAGAGCGGGGCGCCGGCGGCGAAAGTGATGTTTAAAAACGGGCGCTATCACGGACTATATGAGGAGTATCACGAAAACGGCGCGCTAAAGGCCAAAGTGACGTTTGAGGACGGGCTGGAGGTCGGCACGGCGAAACACTACTATGCAAACGGCAAACTCGAAGCCGAGGGCGAATTTGAGCGCGGCAGGCTCATCCGCGCCAAAAAATACGACGAATCGGGTAAGCTAATCAGCGATAAGTCTGATAAAAACGGACTGCCGAGGGAGTGAGCTTGGCTAAAATTTAAATTTGAGCGGAGCCAAATTTGATCTATGCGGCTTAAATTTGACGCTTTGGTCGAGTTTGGCATTTTTTAATTTTAAATGCATGCGAGGCGTTAATTTTGGTTCAAACCCTGCTTTATTAGTATAAAACTTTAATAAAAATCAAAGTTACATAAAATAATACCGTTCAAAAAAAATTAAAAAATAATTTTTATTTTAGCTTAATATATCAATATTTGTAGTAAAATTTGCTCTAGATTTAATACACAAAAACACTAAAAAGGAGCAAAATATGGCTGCTGCGGGTATTATTATCGGCACGGTAGTGCTGTTTATAGTGGGTTGGGCGATAGTGCGTGGCAAGTACGCACCGCTCGTGCTTTTTCTTTCGGGCGTTTTTATGTTGATCTGCTCGGTCGCGCTGGGGACGGGAAATTTTATGCCCAAACAGGCCGTAGCGACGGGCAACGCCTACCTAAACATCATCGAGTTTATTCGCTATATGTTCTCAAACAGGTTTGCAAATTTAGGTCTTATCATCATGTTTATGGTGGGTTTTGCGAGCTACATGACGCATATCGGCGCGAACCATGCTTTCGTCTCTATCGCTACGAAGCGCTTTGCTAGGATCAAAAACCCATACGTTATGGTATTCGTCGCATTTGCGGTGGCTAAGTTCATCAGCATGGTCATCACTAGCGCGGTGGGGCTTGGCGTGCTGTGTCTCGCGCTGCTAGGGCCCGTGCTCATCTCGCTTGGACTAAACAAGCTCACCGTGGGCTCGATCTGCGCGATGTCGGGAGCCGCCTCGATGGTTCTCATCGGCGCATCGACCGCCGCCGCGGCAAAGGCTACGCAGCTTAGTATCCTTGACTACGTTTTCATTTATAAAATTCCAGCCGCGCTTCCGACCTCGATCGTGATGGGTATCGCGCTCGTTTTTTGGAACAGATATCTCGATAAAAAAGAGGGCTGGGTGTGCAGCGAGCACGTGGGCGAAGTGATGGAATTTGACGGAGCGGTGCAAAATCCCGAGGCCGCCGCGCCTAAAATTTACGCGATACTACCGTTTTTACCGATGATTTTGGTGGTAGTATTTTCGCAGTACTGCATCGCCTCTATCAAGCTTGACATCTCGGCGATCATCATCCTTTCAGTCGTCATCGCGATGCTTTTTGAAGCGGTCAGGCATAGGTTTAAATTTGATCCGATCGCCGAAGGGGTCAAGGTATTTTTCCAAGCGATGGGCAAGAGCCTAAGCGGCGTCGTGATCCTTATCATCGCAGCGGGGATATTCGCCGAAGGCTTTAAGGCTCTAGGCATGCTCGATAGCATCGTAAAGCTCGCAAATTCACTAGGATTTGGCGGCTTTGGCATGTCGGTGCTTTTCGTCGTCATCACGACGCTAGTTACGATCATCTCGGGCTCAAACGGCGCGAGCTTCTATCCTCTCATCGAGATGGTGCCGCATATCGCCGCTAAGCTAAACGTGAGCTCGGTTATGCTCGTGCTACCGATGCACCAGGCCTCCACTATCGCTCGCCCTCTCTCGCCCGTAGCTGGCGTAGTCGTCGCGATAGCGGGTATGCTAAAGTGCAGTCCGCTCGATATCGTAAAGCGCTGCAGCGTGCCTGCGGTCTTGGGTCTGCTTAGCCACCATATTTTCGTATTTTTACTCTCGTTGTGAGGCGCGAAATGCAGCTTCCTAGATGGACGTTTGAGGACGCGTACGGCGACTTTGACGACGTGAGATTTACGGACGCGCTGTCAAATTTGGACGAAATTTTAGGCGAGATAGAGGGGCTGCTCGGCTCTGGCGGCGAGTTAAATTTGCTGATAAACGCATACGAGTACGGCTTTGAGGAGGCAAACTCCTTGCTCGCGTTTTGCCGCTGCAAATCAAGCGACGATACCAAAGACGAGCGAGCAGGTGTGGCCGAGGCGAAAATCAGAGAGAAGCTTTTGCGCCTTGAGCGGACGAAAGAGATTATTTTTAAAAAAATAGACGCGCTGGATCCTTCTGATACCGCGCGCCAAACACAGGAGTTTGCGCGGATAAAATTTCTTTACGACGAGCGCAAAAGTAGCTGGCGGGCAAAATTTGACGAAAAAGAACGTAAAATTTACGAAGACGCGGCGGCTAGTAGTTTCGCTCCGCTTTACGGCGTATTTAGGCATCTAAACAACCTCATCGCCGTGCAGGTTACGGATAAAAACGGTACAAAAAGCGTCTATAATCTCTCAAAATGCGCGGGCGTTTTAAAGGGCTCGCCCGACGCCGCGCTACGAAAGAGCGTATTTGAGGGGCTGGCGGAGCATTACGCTAGGCACGCGAGCCTGTACGCCGACGTTTTAAATTTGCTTCAGGGCTTTAGGCTAGGCGAATTTAAGGCGGCTGGAACGGATATTCTGACGCCTAGCCTGCAGCAAAATAAAATCAGCGAGCAAGCCGTAACGGCGATGTTTGCGGCGCTGGATCAAAGAGCGGATAAAATAAGAGAGTGCGTGAGCCTACGCGCGAAGTACTTTCCGCAGGGTAAAATTTACGCCTGCGATCTGCTAGCGCCGTCTCCGTTTGCTGGCACTGATGAGATCGCTTACGAGCGGGCGATAGAGACGATATGCGCTGCTCTGGGCGAGGTTAGCGATGAGATTCCAAAATTTATCAAAATGATGCTGCAGAAAAACTGGATCGAGGCGCAGGTGCGCGAAAACAAAGCAGGCGGCGCGTTTTATACGAGGTTTGATAAATTTCGGCAGCCGCGCGTGTTTTCTAGCTATATGGGCACGCAGGCGCATATGATCCAGCAGGCGCACGAGCTCGGACACGCGTGGCACTACTGGATCATGCGCGATCTGCCTGCGCTGCACACGCAGTTTCCTATGACGCTAGCGGAGGCTGCGAGCACCTTTAACGAAGCCGTGCTGCGAAACTATCTGCGAAAAAACAGCTCAGATAAAAATTTGCTCTTTGACATCTTGTGGCAGGAGCTAAAATCTGCGGCAAATTTCATGCTGCACATCGGCGTGCGATTTGATTTTGAGATCGCTTTTTTAAAGGCTAGGCAAAAGGGCGCGGTCGGCACGGCGCAAATAGAAGAGCTCATGCAAAAGGCGTGGCGAGGCCGTTACGGCGATACGACGCAGGACGCAGAGGGCTTTTTGCCGTATTTTAAACTGCACTTTTACAAAACCGATCAATATATCTACAACTACCCCTACGCGGTCGGCTACCTGCTCTCGCAGTTTTTGCTGGGCGAGTTTAGGCGCGTGGGCGATAAATTCATCGGCGCGTACAAGGCGTTTTTGCGGGAGTGCGGTGTGATGAGCGTCGAGGATTTGCTGCAAAAGCACTTCGGCAAAGACGCGCGAACGCAGGAGTTTTGGCTCGAATGCGTCGATAATGCGCTAATTTATGCGGATGAGTTTAAGCGGCTTGAGAAGCAGATGAAATTTGATAAGGCGGCAAATTTGGGCGGGCAAATTTGAACCCAAATTTGATTTATTTTTTGCCAAATTTAAAAGCAAAAACGTTGAGCTTTTTGCTCTTACCGCTTAAATGCCGTTTTTAGCCGTAAAAGGTAAATAGGCTAGCCAAATTTAAAACTACCTCGCAAAATTTACTATGCGTTACAAATTTGCACTTAACTGATAACAACTATCATAACTAAGCTATTTTTTAGCTAATCTATTTTATAATAATCACAATCAAATAAACAGGAGCCTAAAATGTCAGTTTTAGTTATCGGAGCCGACGAGATAACGCCCATAAAAGCAGTCCTAAAAGACCTCGGCGCAGAAGCGATCGAACACTGGGACGCGCGCAACGAAAACCGCGTAAATCGCAAACCGATCCCGCAAGATACCGAGTGCGTCGTGATGTTAACCAGTTTTTTAAACCACAACACGATGAAAACGATAAAAAACCAAGCCAAAAAGCGCAATATCCCAATCGTTTGCGCCAAAAGAAGCGTCAGCTGCGTGTTTAGCGAGTATTGCAAAGTCTTTGGGCTAGATAAGGAATTTGGATGCTGCAAGGTAAAAGACTAATAGATGAAATTCGGCTTTTTATCAGGTATTGGAGAAATAACTCCAAGTATTTTTTCAGGGCTTGACGCGGTAAATAAAGCCCGAATTTTTATAAATTTATACAACTGTTGCGCAGGTCGCGAGCTAAAAATTCCTCTTATTTATGCGTATTCGGGCTTAAATTTGGAGGGAATTTTTCTAAAACGCATCGATGATCTGTGCGCTTTCAAAAATCCTAGCCGAAGTAAAATTTCAAGCTTTTGTATCGCCTCAAACGCCGTCATCTGCGCCTACAAATCAGGTAAATTTGACGCCGTCCCGCCGCTAGCCGTCTCTCCCAAGCACCCGGCCGCAAAGCTAATCCTTATGCTAAAATCCCAAAACGGAATATGTTTTGACGCAGATATAATGTTTTCTCAGTTTGTTTATGATAAAATACGCGCCAAACATTTTGATAAAAACGTTTATTTTCAAGACGGGATTATCTTTGCAGAGCAGGGCGGGCGCAAGCTTTTTGGCGTTATGCCGTGCTTTAAGGAGATAACCAAAGAGCGGTTTCATCTGGCTAACTGCGAGATTGCTAGGGGCTTTGAGGCGCTTAGCGGCGGGGAGTTTGACAGGATGTTTATCGTAGCTCCGAGAAATGCGAATTTCTCGCGCTACATTGAGGTCAGACGGGAGTGCGGACGCGGCGGATCGTTGCGACTGGTGCCCTACACGATAAGTCATCATATTTTTTAAAGGAAATTTAAATGATAGGTATCATTTTTGGAAGCAGTATGGGAAATACTGAGGAGGCGGCGAGCTTTTTAGCCGAGAATTTGGGGCTAGAAAACGAGCTTTTAAACGTAGCAAACTGCGACGCAGCTAAGCTAAACGGCTTTGACAAGCTGATTTTGGGCGTTTCTACCTGGGGTACGGGCGACTTGCAAGACGACTGGGACGCGTTTGATTTTGGCGGACTAAAGCTTAGCGGCAAGACTGTTGCGATATTTGGCATGGGCGATGCCGAGAGCTATGCGGATAGCTTTTGCGGCGCGATGGGCAAGCTTTACGATGAGGTCGTAAAAGCCGGCGCAAACGTCGTGGGCGCAGTGTCCGTGGACGGATATAAATTTGACGAATCAGAAGCCGTAAGAGGCGGTAAATTTGTTGGTCTGCCGCTTGATGCCGATAACGAAAGCGAAAAAACCGAGCCTAGAATCAGCGCTTGGATAGAGCAGATCAAACCTCATTTTGCTTAAAATTTAATACTTCTAGTCGGGCTTTTTGCCCGATTTTTCAATCCTAACAAAAACCATTCCAGCTACTAAAATCCAATCTTTTAAATTTCAGTTTTCTTTAAAATCTTAAAGGTAGAATTAAATTTATTTTTTAAATTTAGGAGAAAGTATGGCGTATCAAGAGGAGTATTGGCAAAACTTTTATGAAAAAGCATGGGCGACAAGGGCTAAATTTATGGATGAGTGCCTAAAAAACGGACTCAATAGCTATCAAGCCGTAAAAATGCTAGAGAAAAAGGAGCGGCTACACGAGTTAAGTTTGGATAACGTTACAAACGAGATGGTTTGGGAGAAGCGAAAGCTTTTTAGTACGAATGTTTTAAGATTCGTCGAAATCCCGGTTGCTAGACTCACCACTAGACAAGGAGCTGAGCTAATCGTACCTTTTCACTCGTCGTTTAACTTCTATGATATGCTGATAGATATCATCGACGAGACGGGGCCATATGATAGTATCGTGGAGCTTGGCTGCGGATACGGTCGAAATTTGATTGAAATTTTTTATAGGGGCGGACCGACGGATGTGCGGTATTTTGGCGGAGAATTTACCCAAAGCGGCGTAGAAATCGCTAGCAAACTAGCCGCCGCAACGCCTAAAATGAATGCTAAGTTTTTCCATTTTAATCACCTAGAGCCTAGTCTTGAAGGGTTAGATTTGGGTAAAAAGGCCTTTGTTTTTACATGCCACTCTATCGAGCAGGTTAAGGAGATCCCGCCGCAATGGTTTGACGTAGTGGCAAATGCCGCCGACTTCGTGCGCTGCGCTCATTTAGAACCGTTTGGGTTTCAAATAGAAGGAGCAAACGACGCCGTTAGCGAAAGACAAAGAGGGTTTTTTAAAACTCAAGGTTGGAATATAAATTTTGCCGAGACCTTCTTTAACGCCGCCAGACGAAACGTTATCGCCATAGACGATGCGATCGCTGATATCGGACTCTCTCAAGATCCTATGAATCCGGGCTCAATAGCTTTTTGGCATACGAATAAATAGTCGGTCGTATAAATTTAGCTAAAGTAGCCACTTTTGCGGTTGCGTTTTTTGGCTATCGGCTTAGTAAATTTGCGTAAATGCAAATTTAAATCAAGCCGTGGCTAATAAAAATTTAGCTAAAATCACGCCGAATTTATGTTAAAAATAAGGAGAAAATATGCCTCTACTAGATAGTTTTTGCGTCGATCACGTGAGGATGAACGCGCCCGGCGTGCGTCTAGCAAAGACGATGAAAACGCCAAAAGGCGACGATATAAGCGTGTTTGATTTGCGTTTTTGCAAGCCAAACGAAGAAATCTTGCCCGAAAAAGGCATCCACACGCTAGAGCATCTGTTTGCAGGATTTATGCGATATCATTTAAACGGCAAGGGCGTTGAAATCATCGATATCTCGCCGATGGGCTGCAGGACGGGCTTTTACATGAGCGTGATCGGCGTGCCGAGCGAGGAGGCGGTCAAGGCCGCGTGGACGGCGTCGATGAAGGATATCCTGGGCGTAAAAAATCAAGAAGACATCCCCGAGCTTAACAAGTATCAGTGCGGCACGTACAAGATGCACTCGCTAGACGAAGCGCATGCGATCGCAAGTAAAATTTTAGAGCGCGGACTAGTCACGATAAACAACGAGCAAATCGCGCTAGACGTCGCTGCTATGGGGCTTAAAAAGCACTGATTGATCTTTAAATTTAGCCGCCGCTTGTGCGGCTTTTACTCTCGCGGCAAATTTGAGCAAATTTCAAATTTGGCTAGGTTTGCCGCTCTCATTCTTCAAATTTTACTATTTTAATATATAAAATCCGCTTCGTAATAAAATATAACGATGTAATTTTAAGCAGCAAATTTATAAAATTACATTAATAATTTTTCTTAAGGAAGTGCGATGAAAAGTTTTAAATTCGTTTTGGTCGCGGCCTGTGCGGCGGCGGTAAGCTTAAACGCCGAGGTTTTAACAAAGACGACCGATATATCGCTAGACGGTAAAAAAGTCGGCAAGATCGAGGTTTTAACGCCGGTTGAGGTCGTCTCTAAAGACGGTGCAAAGGCCAAAATCAAGCTAAAAGGCGCAGTTTCGGCAAACTATCTGGCTCAGATACAGCGAAGCGTCAAAAATGCCGAGATTTTCACGGTTTTTGATGCCCAAAGCGAGGCGAATTTTAAGAAAATAAAAGAGGTCGAGGATGACTACGGCGAGCTTTGGTATGAGGTCGAGGGCACGTACGAGGTCGCCGCGGACGCGCTAGGTAACGACGCAAACGCGCTATATAAACAAGCCCAGCAAAAGTACGAGGAGACCTGCTCTGCGTGTCACCGATTGCACGAGCCAAACAGCTTTACGGCGGCTCAGTGGCCGGCAAATTTACAGTCGATGATCGATACGAACTACGTCGCGCTGGAGGAGACGGAGCTAAATTTGATAGTAAAATACCTGCAGCATAACGCAAAAGATGCAGAATAGGGCTCTGCGCGGTTAGCGCCGAAATCAAATTCGCTCGTCGCTTAAAATGTGAAATTTAGCGACGCTCGTTCTTTAAATTTAGATTTTTGGGATTTTATACTTTCACGGCGGCAAATTTGACGCTACCGGCTTAAATTTGCCTGCATTTTGCTCGCTGCATAGCCACGTTATTAAGAAATGAGCGAGCATAATATACGGTTTTAAAAAGCAAATAAGGGAAAAAGTTGCCCGACCATGCAGATGTCACAAACATAGGCGTGCTTTGGGCGAGTATAGGGAGTGTATACTCTCACTCACGGCAGGGGCTTTGCTCCTGCAAAAAAGTAAAAAAGGGAGAATCCGATGAAAAGACGAGATTTCATCAAATTTTCGGCCTTGGCGGCTACGGCTGCGCAGGCTAGCAGGATAGAGGGCGTCAAACAGACGATTTTTGATAACAAAAAAGTGTTCGGCGCAAACAGATTCGGTCCGTTTTGGGCAAATTTGAATTCATCGCAGATCGTTTCTGTTAGCGATTTTGAGGGCGATAAATTTCCAAATACAATGAACTACAGCCTGCCTGATTCCGTGCAGAACGAAAACCGCGTGCTCTATCCGATGGTGCGCAAAAGCTACCTAAAAGCAAAAGGCGCGGCAAAGAGCGAACTGCGCGGCAAAGACGAATTTGTGCGCGTTAGCTGGGATACGGCGCTTGATCTAGCGGCTAAAGCCTTAAAAGAAAACTTCGATAAATACGGCGCCGAGGCGATATATGGCGAGTGCTACTGGTGGGGTGGCAGCGGTAAGGTCAGCTGGGGTCGTACGGTCGCGCACAGGATGCTAAAAGTGCTTGGCGGCTACGTGGAGGAAAGCGGCGACTACTCGACCGGAGCGGGTCTAGTCATTATGCCTCACGTGCTAGGCGGTAGCGCGGTTTACGACGCTCCGACGAAGTGGAAAGCCGTCGTCAAAAACGCTAAAAACGTGGTATTTTGGGGTACCGATCCTATCGTAACCAACCAAATCTCATCAGTCCCTCCGACTCACGACGGCTACGTAGGCATGCAGGAGCTCAAAAAAGCCGGCATCAAAACCTATAGCGTGAACGTCATGGTAAACGACACCGCACGCTACTACGGCAGCGAAAATATCATCGTGCGCCCAAATACCGATACCGCGCTCATCATCGGCATGTGCCATTATCTGTTTACGAACAACCTCTACGACGAGGAATTTATCAAAAAATATACGGTCGGATTTAATAAATTTAAAGACTACTTCCTCGGCACGCAGGATAAAGTCGTAAAAGATATCGAGTGGGCGAGCAAAATTTGCGGCGTACCTGCGGGCACGATAGCACAGTTTGCTACGCGCCTGGCTAAAGAGCCTACGACCGTGCTGATCGGCCGCGCGTTACAAAGAGCCGACCACGGCGAGCAGCCTTTCTGGGCGCTAGTGGTGCTAAACGCGATGCTAGGACACGTGGGTAAAGAGGGGCTTGGATTTGAGTTTAGCCTAGGATACGGCTCTGCGGGCGCTACGGACAAGATCGCTCCGGTGCTAAAAGGCCTAAGTACTCGCATCGACGAGAAATACGAAAACGTAGACGGTGCGCCGTGGAAAACGACTAAAAACATCACTATCCCGTCTTCTCGCAGCATCGAGGCGCTAGAGCATCCCGGCAAAGAGATCGACTACGACGGTACTAAGATCAAGCTACCGCACATGAGGGTCGCATACATGGCTTCAGGCTCGATGTTTACGCGCCATCAAGACGTAAATAACATCGTAAAACAGTGGCGTAAATTTGACACCGTTATCACCGCCGAGCCATACTGGACTAGCACCGCAAAATTTAGCGACATTGTGCTACCGGTAGCTATAGAGGTCGAGAGAAACGACATAAACCAAACGGGCTCTACGGGCGAATACATCGTGGCATATAAACCTGCGATAGAGCCGATGGGCGAGAGCAAGAGTGACTTTTGGATCTGCGAGCAAATCTGCAAACGCTGGGGCAGAGGCGAAGTATTTAGCGAGGGCAAGGACGAGCTAGGCTGGATGAAGGAATTTTACGCCGACGCGGCAGAGCAGGCTAAGGGGCTAAGTTTAACCATGCCTAGCTTTGAGGAATTTTACGAAAAAGGCTACGTGAGATTTGAAAAAGACAACACAGAAACCGAGCTATACACGCGCTTAGCGGCATTCCGCGAAAATCCGGCCAAAAACCGCCTAGGTACGCCGTCTGGCAAGATAGAGATCTACTCGCCAACGATAGCAAAGATGAACTACGCAGACTGCCCGCCGATGCCTACGTGGATCGAGCCAAAAGAGTGGCTAGGCAACGCGACGAAAAAATACCCGCTGCACGTCGTTAGCCCGCACTCTCGCTACCGCTTGCACAGCCAGCTAAACAACTCTATCATTAGAAATTTCGCCGAAGTTAGCGGTAGAGAGCCTGTGCTAATGAATCCAAAAGACGCCAAAGAGCGCGGCCTAGCTACGGGCGACGTCGCACGCGTATTTAACGACCGCGGCGAGATACTAGCTGGCGTACTAGTCACCGACATCGTGCCTGAGCACGTCGTAGCTATCTGCGAGGGCGCGTGGTACGACCCTGAAAAATGGGGCGAAAAGAGCCTCTGCCAACACGGCTGCGTAAACGTGCTAACCTTTGACAAAGGCACGTCCAAACTCGCGCAAAGCAACTCGGCTCACACTGTGCTAGCGCAGATTGAGAAATTTAAGGGGGAGATTAAACCTATAACGGCGTTTTCTAAACCTAAAATCTTACAAAGCATTTAATGCGTCGTCTCGCGGGCATCTTTGCTTGATCTCGTAAAATTTTCGCTCCGCAGGCTATATGCCTAGCGCACGCTCAAATTTTACTTCAAAACAAGCAAATCTGCTCCGCGATACTTCCGCTTGTCTTTTCGCTCTCAAATTTGCAATTTGTTGAATTTGGGCGTAAATTTTACGCGAACTAAAAACTCTGCTAAAATTCGCTCAAATTTAACCCAAAGGCCGCGCCGTGCAAATCCCCAATTTGATCCGAAATTTTATCCGCAAACGTATCGTTTCAGAGTGCATTTTACTGCCGTTTTTATATCCTGACGAGGGCGAGTTTGAGAGTTTTCAAGAGGGATATAGGCTCGCTAGCCGCAAAACGGGCGAGAAGCTAGCAGACGACGCACCAGGACAGTGGCGCAAGAGCTGGCGGGTCATCGCGCGTAACGGCATGGATGATCCGTTTTTTGTAGATTTTGCCCTGGGGGACGCTTTGTCCGTGTATTTTGCCTATCACGGCGCCGGCTTGTGGGAGCCGATAAAAGTCGCGGACGACATCGTTAAATTTGAGAAAATTTTAATCGCCCTCGCCGCGCTTGAGGCACCTTGCTCGCTTGAAGCGATCGCGCCGCTTACTGATTTAAACAACGAATTTTACCGCGAGCTGGCGGACGATTACGCGCGGAAAGATGAAGCGCGCAAGGAGCCGGGATATAAATATTTCAGCATTTTCATCGAGGACTTGCGTGCTGATAAGGTAAAAAAGCTTGTGTTTTTAAAGAAATTTTTTGAAGATGGGAGCTTTGCGGCGACTCAAGATAGGACGCAAAATTTGCCGCTTTGCGTATTTAACGGCATAGAGGAGCTGGCGCTGCCGTTGCAAGACAAGCTTGCCTCGCTCGGGGTTAAATTTAACGCGCAGGAGATATCTTTTAGCGAAAATTTATCGCGCGTCAAGGCTAATTTATCCAAATTTCGCTATCATACGCCGCATTTTTTAAAAAGGATAAACATGAAAAAATCACTGCTTTTCGTCGCGCTTTGCGCTTTTGCCGGACAGCTTGCGGCTGCTGAGATGCCTGCTGCTTGCGAGGAGTACAAAAAGGTTTCTTACGATTTCATCGATTCGATGGCAAAACAAGCCCAGGCTCAGGGTAAAAAGGACTTTGACGTCGCCGCGACGAAAAAAGAGTTTGAGGCCGACTACGCGAGCATAAAAAAGATGAGCAAAGAGGAACAAGAATCTACGTGCAACCAAGGCATAGCCGAGGTAAAAGAGCTTGAAAATATGCTAAAAATGATGGGATCGATAAAGTAAATTTAAGCGGCTTCAGCTTATTTATGCTCCCAAAATCCGCGTTTAAATATCAAATTTGAGCGCGGATTTTTAAATTTACTCAAATTTACAAAACCGTCACTCAGGCACGCAAATTTCGCTGCGCCGCATCGCTTTTACCGTGTAAAAGCCCACGATACCTATAAAAACGCATAGGATGGCAAAACCCGCCGCTCCCGCAAACAAGAAAAATTTGATCCCGTTAAACTCAAACGCTCGAAAAAACGCGATGCTAGCCGCAGCCGTAGGGAAGGTAAACGCCCACCACGAGAGGAAAAATTTAAGCCGCAAAAAGCTTTTAAACATAAAAAGGATGAGAAGCGCGAAAAATAGCGTGATGTAGAGCATGATCTTCGCCGTGACGTCAAAGCTGCCAGTGAGCTTGACGTAGTCCAAAAACGCCATCGCAGGCGGCGCGATCACGATAAAAAGCGTCGGGATAAATTTCTGCGGCATCTGATCGTGAAAGATGATGCGGTAAAACAAAACCGCAAAAAGCACCGGCCAAAAAAATATCCCGATCGCAAAGTAATACCACGCAAGCTCGCTCGCGGCGGGCGCTGCTAGCGGGACAAAGAGATTGCCCACGATCGGGATGAACCACGCGGGGTTTGAGTGCGCGATCTGGACGTTATTTTTGATCCAAAAAGACACGACGTGCAGCGTGATAAAGGTCTGAAACGCTACGCCCACGCAAAAAAGCGCGTCGTAAACTGGCGCGAAGTCCCGCCAGAGCGAGGCGACTAGCAGCGTGCCGATCGAAAAGGCGGCGAAAAAATTTACGCGCACCGGGTGGAAAAACTCCGCCTTGCAAGCTTGCGGGTATCTGATCAGCTTTGCCGCGTAACAAGCGCAGATGAGCGCGTACGCTAGGCTAGCCGCACCGCGTAAAATCTCAAAAACCGCGCCTGAGATATCAAAGATCAAATTTAGCCGCTCGTATGCGAGAGCCAGTCCGCCAAGCCCCATAACTACGGTGTAAAACATGATCGGAAAGTGCTGCAGCCAGCTTGGTTTTTCGTCCTGCGTTTTCATATTTTTCCTCGTTTTTTCTAAATTTTACCCCAATTTTAGCGCAATTTCGGTGAGTTAGTCACAAAATAAATCAATGCTTAAAATATTTTGTAGCTAAATTTTATCACCGGGCTTTTACGTAAAAGAAAATATAATTAAACAAAGCCGAAATTAATCAAGGAGCGCGTATGTCGGGAGACGAGCTAAAAGATACGATAAAGCAACGGTTTATGTCTAAATTTACGCTTAGTGCGCAGGATGAAGAGGCGGTGTTAAAAAGTGCGATGCTAAAAAGCTTTAAAAAAGGCGAGCGAATATACCCAAAAGATGGCTGCCTTGGCTACGCGATCATCATAAGCGGGCGTGCGCGCGGGCTGGTTAGCACGAGTAATTTTAAAGAGATCACCGTCTTTAACCTGCAAGACGGCGACAGCTGCATGCTGTGCGGCTTTTGTTCGCTAGGAGCGCTACAAGCGGAGATAAATTTGCAAATCGAAGATGATGTGCGGATGATTTTGATCCCAAGGGAGATATTTAAGAGGCTACGCGAAAACTATCCGCAGGTGGCAAATCACGCGCTAGAGCTCATGGCGACGCGCTTTAGCTCGGCGATAACGGCGATGGATCAGACGCTATTTTTACCGCTAGCTCGGAGAATAATAAATTTCCTCGAGCAAAACGGCGCGAAAAACGGGCTAAAGATCACGCACGAACAGATCGCAAACGACATCGCTAGCGCGCGAGAGGCGGTATCAAGAGCACTAAAAGAGATGCAGAAAAAGGGGCTCGTCGAGCTAAAACGCGGAGTCGTGACGTTAAGGTGACTTTGTTACATATTTAAATTTTAAAATGCGCTATGATTTGACAATAACTTCTAAAAGGAGCTTTTATGCAAAGCATCGACAGAAGAGGCGTCTTGAAAATTTTAGGCGCGGCGGGGCTAGCAGCGGCGGGAGTCGCAGGTGCTAGCAAGCTAAATGCGGGAGAAAATGCGGACATCCGCGCAAATATCCTAATAATCGGCGGCGGTCTAGGCGGCATCAGCCTAGCGGCGAAACTACGACGAGATATGCCAAACGCCGAACTAACTGTCCTTGATAAGGACGAGTACTTCTACTATCAGCCCGGCTTTACGCTCATCGCAGCCGGTCACTATCTGCCCGAAGACATAACCTACGAAAAATCAAATTTGATCCCAGACGGCGTAAAATGGATAAAGCAAAATGCTGCTTCCATCGATCCGGGGGCAAATTCCGTCAAGCTAGAGGACGGGTCAAATTTGAACTACGACTACCTCGTGATAGCTAGCGGAGTGGAGTATGAGTTTGAGAGCGTAAAAGGGCTTAGCGCCGACGATATCGGTAGCGACAACGTGACCTCTATCTACACGATCCCTGGCGCCGTTGCTATGTCTGGCATAATGAAAAAAGTCGGCAAAGAAGGCGGCAAGATAGTCTTTAGCGACAACAAAACACCGATGAAGTGTTCGGGCGCAAATAAAAAAGTAACGCTGCTAACCGAAGATATGGCGCGAAATTTAGGCAACAGAGACAAGCTTGATATCTCGATATACTCGGGCGCGCGGACGATATTTTCCGCTCCGGTTTATGCTAAAATGATAGAAGGAATGCTGGAGGAGCGAGACGTGAAGTATTTTACCTCGCATCAGCTGGTTGAGGTGGATAAAAGTGCCAATATAGCGGTATTTGAGCACGCTATGCCGTACCGCGAAAACGGCGAAAATAAACTCGCTAAAGAGCTAGTCGAAGTAAAATTTGACTACCTACACCTAGTGCCTCGCATGAAGGCTTCTAAAATATACGCCGATGCCGGGCTAAGCGTAGAAAAGGGCGATGTGGCGGGCAACTGGATTAGCCTCACGCGCGAGACGCTACAACACTCGAAATTTAAAAATATATTCGCTATCGGCGATGTTTGTGGATTTCCCGCCGGTAAAACAGGAGCTAGTATACGCAAGATGTATCCCGTGTTGGCGCAAAATTTAGCCGACGTCATAAAAGGACGCGAACCGAGTGCTAGATACGGCGGCTACACCGCCTGCCCGCTACTAACGAAATTTGGTAAGGCGGTGATGGTGGAGTTTAACTGGACGGGCAAGCCCGAGCCTACGATAGCGTGCATGGGCGCGACTCGCGAGAGCTACCTAAACTGGGCGATGAAGCTATATATGATGAAGCCGATGGTCATGCAAGGCATGATAAGAGGTCTAGCATAAAGGAGAGAAAATGCAAAACGTCGGAATTTTAGATAAAACTATCCGCCTAGTAATCGCTGCGGTTTGGATATACGCATTTGGGTTCGTCTGCGAGTGCTGGCTGTGGCTGGTCGGTCTCGTGCCGCTACTGACGGCTGTTTACGGTTATTGTCCTCTTTATAAATTTTTTGGTATAAATACGTGTAAAAAATGTAAAAACAAAGAGAGGAAAACGCAATGCTAAGTAATAAAACTAGGATAATAAGAGCTCTGATCGGTCTAGCGATAATGATCGCTGGAGTCGTATTTGGCAGCTGGTGGGGACTGGTCGGACTCGTGCCCTTTATCGTGGGCGTTACGGGATTTTGTCCAGCTTGTTACTTTTTAAACCGCTGTTCGCTAAAGCGCTAAATTTAGCCAAATTTACTCGCGCGGGTAAAATTTGACCTCCAAATTTTACCCCGTGCCCCATTTTTATATAAATGCAAATTTGAGCTTTATAAACCAATCTCTTTACGGCGCAAATTTAGCCGTCCGAACTTTCAAATTTAACTCCCGCTTACTCATTTTTAACGCGATATGCATCAAATTTAAGCTAAAATACGCCAAATTTTAAAAAGGATAAACGTGAACGATTTTAAAAGATTAAACGAGCTAGTAGCGGCCGGTAAAGATGAGCTAAACGCGATGTATAGGCAGCTGGATAACCCAAGCGAGATCGTGCAAAATATGCTAAAAATCGCGGGTTTTAAGGGGCAAAAGAGCGAAAAAGTCGCAGTTTTGCGCCGCATCGTCGATCTAAAGGTTGAGCCGCTAGAAAACGAGCTAAAAAAACAAAGGCGCGAGGAAGCCGAGATAGGGCGCATAAAAGACGAAGCTTTTGAGCTCGTGCGCGAGTTTTACGAGGCGCGCTTCGAAAAGCTGTTGGCGCGGGTAAAAGAGGAGAAAATTTTAGACGATTTCTACTCGGCGCTACTTAGCGGCATGCATGGCGCGGGACTAGCGATGAACGCGTGGCAAAGCGCGTGGGATAGGCAAATCCTGCAAACGACGAATAAAGAATTCGAAGCTAAATTTGCAAGCATGGCAGAGGCGATCAAATTTATAGGCGAAAACCGTCTGTATCAAAAAGACGGCGGCGAAAAGGGCGAGCGAAGCTATGGTGCGGTCATGAAAAACGGTGAAAAATACTCCTTTGCGCCGTATGCAGCGGCTTTTGAAAAAGAAGTAAAACGCGTGGCAGACGCGCTAGAGGAGCTAATCAAAAATCTAAAATCGCTAGCCGCAAACGACGAGCAAATAGCCTACGTAACGTACTTTGAAAAGCTAAAGGCGGCGTTTTGCGAGCGCGAAAACGACCGAACGATCCCCGCGTGGCAGGACGCCGAGCGCGCATGGATGGAGGTAAAAGGCCCGCTACAGCCAGGCCATCCGCTCGAGTATTACGAGGATGCCTACACGCATGCCGTCGCACTCGAGTGGGACGTGAGGCTAGCGGGAGCGAGCGACTTTGACGAGGAGAAATTTAAAGCTAACGTTATCCGCGCCTACGAGCAAATTTGCCGCGAGTGCGGGATAGAGGACGCTGCGCTAGCGCGCCAAGTCACGCAAAACGTCGCTAGAACGCAAACATATATCAGCGTGCCGATGATCTACTACGGTGCCGAGCTAAATGGGCTTTTCTCCGCGCAGGTCGTGCCAAACGACGAGACCGTGAGCAAGGAGCGTGGTAAAAAGATATTCGCCTTCGTCGAGCACGTTTACGAGAGCGCCAAGGCGCGGCCGTTTATGAAGCTTAGCGGGGAGATTTTCTCGCGCGAGTTTTTGGACTACGGGCGCGAAATTTTGTTTAAAAATCCGCAAATTTGGAAGAAAACCTACGAAATCTCCACGATCGGGCACGAGTTTGGGCATATACTTTTCGTCGGCACCGACACCGAAAAAGCGATGAACGCGGACGGCGAGTTTAAATTTATCGAGGAGTACAAGGCGACCACGGGCGGGCTGGTAAATTTCTTTATCGGCGGCGACGAGGACTACGAGATGAGCGTATTTCACGAGCTGATCGCACGCGCGGTCGGGCTCATCGCGTGGCGCGAGGTCGATGAGGTGCGCGCGTACTACTGCGAGGGGCTCATACATCTTAGCTTGCTTTTTGACTCGGGCGCGCTTAGCTTTGCGGGCGGCGCTTTAGTCGTCAAATTTGACCGCGAGCACTACGCTAAATTTAAAGAAATTTGCCTCGCAAACTACAAAAATTTGGCGCTTCACTACGCAAGGCGCGCTCCTGCAGGCGAGTTTTTGGCGAAATTTTGCGAGAAAGATGGCAAAAGCTACCTGCCTAAACACGCGCAGGCAAGGGCCTTTGTAGAGCACTACTACGCCCGCTACAAGGCTATCGGAAACGAGCTTGACGAGAGCGGCGAATGGGAAAAGTGGCAAGCGGGAGAGAAATAGAGCGCGCCTTTGCCGTCAAATTTGACATTGGCTTGCGGCTGATTGGGCTGTAAATTTACCTTTTGCGCAGCGAGACTCGCACCTTTTTGACGCTAAATTTGCGCTATAAAGTTGCGGATTTTACGTGCCAAATTTAACTCTGGCTTGACGCAAGATAGGCTAAATGCGGCTAATTGTCGCTAAATTTGCAAATTTTAAATAAAAATAGAAAGGATAAAAAATGGAAAAAACATTAGAAGGCATGGGCGAGCCGCGCATAAAACAAGTCGCCTTGCCAAAAGACACAAACTCGGCGGGCAATATATTTGGCGGCTGGATACTAAGCCAGATCGATCTTGCCGGCGCACAGGCCGCGCGGGAGCTGTCGCCCGAGCGCGTCGTGACGATCTCGATGCAAGAGATTATATTTAAGCAGCCCGTTTTCGTCGGCGACGTCGTGAGCTGCTACGCCAAAATCATCGCTGCGGGCAATACGTCTATAAAAACCAAGATCGAAGTCACGGCGCTGCGGCTAAATGCGGCGGGTTTTCGCGAGCGCATACACGTGACATCCGCGATCGCGACTTATGTGAGCGTGACAAAAGACGGCGCGAAAAAACCGATCGATCCGCAGCTGAAAAAGGCGCACGGATTTTGATCTGCTCATTTTGAGGGCTTAGAGCGAACCATCTCGCTAGGCTCTTTAACGCGTCAAATTTGACTCGGTTTTGCTGGCAACGGCTGGCCAAACGGGTCAAATTTGGCAGAATTTGCGCGGCTCGCTCGCGAAGCTAAATTTAGTTTCGTGGGGTCGGCGGTCAAATTTAGCTCGCCAAAACCCACGATAAATTTATCGCACTCCAAAAATAATTCAAAATAAATTTAACGCCAAAACGCTCGCGCTATCAAATTTAAGCTTACAAATTTTAACTGTCTTTTGCTCGCTTTACGCCTCACAAACGGATCAAATTTGATTAAGCGTTGAAGTAGAATTTTAAGTTACATTAATACAATTTCTAATCCTTATCTTAATAAGATCTCTCAACACGTCTTTATAAGTAACTAAAATGATACGCTAGAAAATGCGATTTTACAGCTATTACAGCTTTGTTTACAGATATAAAATATAAACTAAATCTTAAATTTGAAAACTGATTTATAAGATTAAGAGAATTTATTATCTTTTAAGGACAAATATGCGAATATTTCATATTTAATAAATATGCAAATTTTGCACATCGGGAAAGGAGAAAAAATGACAAAGACCGGCAAAGTCATATGTCCATACTGTGGCACGGGCTGTCAGGTCGAGCTTCACGTCGAAAACAACGTGATAAGAAGCGCGCTTGGAGTGCAGGATAACCCCGTAAATCAGGGAAATCTGTGCTTAAAGGGCTTTTACGGCTGGGACTACGTGGGGGCGCCCGACAGACTAACAAAACCGCTAATCCGCAAAAAAGACGGCGTATTTAGCAAAGACGGAGATCTCGAGGAGGCTAGCTGGGACGAAGCGCTCGATCTAGTCGTCGCAAAGATGAAAGAGGTCAAGGAAAAATACGGCCCTGACGCGCTAGTAGGCAACTACTCGGCTCGCTGTACGCTAGAGGACAACTACGTCGCGCAAAAGATAATGCGCGCCGTAATCGGGACGAACAACGTCGATCACTGCGCTAGAATTTGACACGCTCCGACTGTGGCAGGTCTTGCCAAAACAATCGGTAACGGAGCGGCGACAAACAGCTTTACGGAGATCGGACCTTATAGTAATTGTATATTGATGATCGGCTCAAACCCCGAAAACGGCCACCCGATCGCGGCGATGCACATACAGCGTGCGCTAAACCGCGGTGCTAAGCTCATCGTGATAGACCCGATAAAAACGGAATTTGCCAGCCGAGCGGACGTGCATTTGCAGCTAGCGCCCGAGCACAATATCGCGGTTATAAACTCTCTCATTTACGTTATTTTCGAGGAAAATTTGGTTAACTGGGACTTCGTAAACGAATGCACCAAAGGCGTAGAATACGTGCGCGAAGCGGTCAAGGACTACTCGCCTGAAGCCATCGCTAGCTACACCAACCTAAATCCTGAGGACGTGAGAAAAGCGGCTCGTATGTACGCGACTATCAGACCTGCGGTCATCACGCACGGTATGGGCGTTACGCACTTTAACCACGGCGTAGGCGCGGTTTGCGATATCTCAAATTTATTCCTTTTAACGGGAAATATCTGCGAGCTAGGTAGCGGAGACCTGCCGATACGCGGACAAGAAAACGTCCAAGGCTGCTGCGATATGGGCGTGTTGCCGAATATTTTCCCAAATTTAGGTTCGGTAACCGATCCTAAACAGCGCGAGTGGTTCGAGCAGGTTTGGCATTTAGAGCCGGGATCTTTAAACGGTAAAATCGGCATCCATAAAACCGAAGTACCAAACGCCATCCTTGACGGTAGAGTGCATTTTTTCTGGACGATGGGCGAAAACCCGGTTATGACCGATCCAAACACCAACCACTTCCTAAAAGCGATCTCTAAAGTAGATATGTACGTGGTTCAGGATATATTTTTAACCGAAACGTCGCGTAAAGCCGACGTCGTTTTGCCCGGCGTGGCAAGTAGCGAAAAAGAGGGCCTCTATGCCAACGCCGAGCGCCGCGTACAGCACAACGAACACGTCATCACGCCTCCAGGAGACGCCAGACAAGACTGGTGGATCATCTGCGAGATAGCGCGAAGGCTCGGAGCGACAGAGGGATTTAACTTTAACTCGCCTGAAGAAATTTGGGAAGAGGTACGCAAGTGCGATCCTAGAAGATACGGCGGCATGAGCTACTACCGCATCAAAAAGCACCACGGCTTGCACTGGCCGTGCCCTGATGAAAACGACATGGGCGGACAGAGCCTATATCTAGATAAAAAATTCTTTACGCCCGACGGCAAAGGTAAATTTATCCCTTGCTTGCACGTAAAGAGCGTCGCGGATATCGAGCCGGCAAAAGCCGAGTTTGCTAAACGCGTAAATTTACCGCCTGAGTACGAAGTGATGGCCGGTAGCGTGGACGAGCCGACCGACGCCGAGTATCCGATACAGCTGCTAACTACGCGTAAAGTCTATCAGTACGCCGGCGGCGTCATGACTAGACGATCAAAAGCTATCGAAGAGGGCGGCGACAGTATCGGACCAATCGCAGAGATGAATCCTGCGCTGGCCGAACGCTACGGCATCAAGCAAGGAGACTTTATTAAAGCGTGGAGTAGATACGGCTACATCGTCATCAAAGCAGACGTCACGGGCATCGTCCCGGACGGCGTCATACAGATGACCTACCACTACTGGGAGAGCTGCTGCAACGAGCTGACGAGCAACGGCTGGGACTTCATCAGTAAGACCCCGACCTTTAAGGCCGCCATCCAGATCCAAAGGATCGAGGAGGAGGAGTTTTTGCGTATTCGCGAGCTAAAACGTATCAAATTCCAAACCAACAAGGTCATCTACGACGACTATCACCACGAGTGATTTTTAGCCCCGTTCGCAAAACCGCGGGCGGGGCTTTTAAATTTGCCTTTCAAATTTGGCCTCAAATTTCGCTTCTTTCTTAAAATTTGAAAAATATATCTTATTTTAATATGCAATTTTGTAATATTATAAATTTATATCTCACAAGGAGCAAAAGATGAAAAAATTTCTCACGACGCTGCTTTTAAGCGCTATCGTCGCGCTAGGAGCCGAGGTTAAAACCGTCACCGACATGACCGGCAATGAGGTCAAAATCCCGGCCCAAACGCAAAAGATAGCCGCGCTTTGGCATGCAAATAACCAAGTGATCTTGGTACTAGGCGGCGCGGATAAGATCGTAACCACGACAGATCTTATCAAGAAAAATAAGTGGTTCGCCGCTATTTACCCGCGCATCGCAGATGTACCGGCCGCGCTAAACGGCAACGACATCCAGATCGAGGAGCTCGTTAAACTAGCGCCGGACGTAGTCGTCGTATCAAATAAAAATTTCCAAGAAAATCTTACTAAAAACGGATTTAACGCGGTAAACGCGATATTTCGCGACTACGACGATATGAAAAAAAGCGTGCTGCTAACGGCTGAGCTAATCGGCGGCGACGCAGCTAGCAAGGCAAAAGAGCTAAACGAAAACCTAGATGCTAATATCGCGCTAGTCACCGAGCGCACGAACAAACTAGACGACGCTGCGCGCCCTAAAGTACTACACATCGTAGGCGGCGCAAACCTGCTAAAAATCGACGGCACCAAAACGATCATCGACACGTGGGTAAAATACGCGGGCGGTAAAAACGCGGTGCAAAAAGAGGGCAGCATGATAGAAATCACGGCCGAAGAGATCGTGGCGGCAGACCCTGATATCATCATCGTTGGCGGCGCGGATAACCAAAAAGCGGTTGAGAAAATCTACGCTGATCCCGTATTTGCAGGGCTAAAAGCGGTCAAAAACAAAAAAGTCTACGGCAACCCAAAAGGCGTGTTTAGCTGGGATAGATACGGCGCGGAGTCGGCTCTGCAAATTTTGTGGGCGGCTACTATCGTGCAGCCGGAGCTCTTTAAAGACGTCGACGTAAAAGCCAAAACTAAGGTGTTTTATAAGAAATTTATGAACTACGACCTTAGCGATGCGGAGTTTGACTACATCCTAAAAGGGCTAAACCCAGACGGCAGCAAATAATCAAATTTGAGCTCGTTTGCGGGTAAATCTCGTAAAATCAAAAGGAAACAAAGATGAAAAAAAGGGCACTTGTTTTGAGCGCGGCGGCTTGCCTGTGCGTAGCACTTAGCGCGCAGGCGGCGGATCTGAAATTTGACCCGGATAAATTTGAAACGCGCTCTATAAAATCTGGCGAAAAAGAGGTCAAATTTAGAGCCTACGAGGGGATAGTTTACGTAGCAAACCCCGTTGATAGCCGGTTTCAGATGCTAAATTTTTACGTTCCGTCGCAGTATTTTGAGGATGGCAAAAGCGATACGGGCAAATTTGACGCATCAAGCGCGCCGATATTTTTGCCAAACTCCATCGGCGGATATATGCCTGGCAAGCCTTTTACGCCCGCGCTTGATAAAAACGGCAAGCCAAACGCGGTGCTAGCGGCGCTTGAGCGCGGTTACGTCGTCGCAGCGCCGGGAGCTAGAGGCAGGACGCTCAAGGACGCAAACGGCAAATTTAGTGGCAAAGCGCCCGCCGCCATCGTCGATCTAAAGGCCGCCGTGCGGTATCTTAAATTTAACGACGCGGCGATGGCCGGCGACGCGAACAAAATCGTATCAAACGGCACGAGCGCGGGCGGAGCGATGTCGGCGCTGCTTGGCGTCTCGGCAAACGCGAGCGAGTTTGAGCCCTATCTAGCCGCACTCGGAGCCGCAAAGGCTAGCGACGAGATCTACGCCGTCTCCGCCTACTGCCCGGTTACGAACCTAGAAAACGCCGACGCGGCCTACGAGTGGATGTTCGGCGCTCAGACGAAATACGAGAAAATGGATTTTAGCGCGTTTGATGCGGCTGGATTTAACGACCGAAGCGGTAAACCAAAAACCGTCTCAGGTGAGCTAACCGCAGAGCAAAAAGAGCTCTCCGCCGCACTAAAATCGGCCTTCCCCGCCTACGTAAATTCGCTAAATTTAAAAGACGCTAAAGGCCGCGCGCTCACGCTTGAGCCTAGCGGCGAGGGAAGCTTTAAAGAGTATGTCAAAAAGACGCTCGCAGACTCTTTCGCGGCTGCAAAAAGTCGGGAGAAAAGCCTGCTAAAGCCCGAGTTTTTCACGCTTGAGACGCAGGGCTGCACGCTCGGCTATGATTTTAAATTTGACGACTATGTCCTATCCATGTCGCGCGCGAAAGCCGTGCCGGCTTTTGACGGGCTAAGGCTCGAAAATCCCGAAAACGACTTTTTCGGCGATGCAGACACTGTGGCAAAGCACTTTACAGAATTTAGCGCCAAACGCGGCGGAGGCGAGATCGCAGACGCTAAAATCATAAAAATGGCAAATGTGATGAACTATCTAGGTAACGCAAACGCGGCCAAATTTTACCGCATCAGGCACGGTGCGGCGGACTCCGACACGGCTCTAGCCGTCCCGCTTATCTTGGCGCTGGGGTTACAAAATGCGGGCAAGACGGTTGATTTCGCTGCTCCTTGGGGGCAAGGTCACGGCGGCGACTACGATCCGGACGAGCTTTTTAGGTGGATAGATCGCGTCGTAAAATAGCTGAAATTTAACGCTGTGGAAGCTTGCGGTCAAATTTGGTGCAGCAGCGCGCCGAGTCAAATTTGGCAAAGCGGCGGTAATTTGCGGAAGCGTCAAATTTAAATTTGATAGCGCATCGCTAGGCTCAAATTTAACCGAAAGCGACAAGCCATTTGGCGGTTAGGGCGGATTCTCGGTCGCAGGTTGCGAGCCGAGCTTTCGACGGCTAAAGCGGTGACGCAAACGCAAGATAAAGGCTTAGGCGGCTCGAGATCCGCAATAAGTAAAGATAAAAAGAATTAGCAAAGCTCCGCCGCAACGGACGAATATACCGCAAAGGCCGTCAAAGCGAGCTAAAACGGCAAATTTGACTCTTGAGGCGAGCAATTTTTCACGCGGCGCTGCCGCGGACGCAGATTTTATTTTAGGAGAAAGATGAAAAATATTAGTTTTAAATTTACGCTGATTTTGCTAGCCGTGCTGACCGTAGTTTGCGGCGTAGTCGCGCTTGGCGTCGGCAGGTTTTACGTGGCGCCGGGCGACGTACTTAGCGTGATCGGTAGCTTTTTTGGAGTGCCGACGGACGCTGCGGCAAATATCCAAAACGTCGTCGAAAACATCCGCATACCGCGCATCATCGCAGCCGTCCTCGTCGGTGCCGCGCTTAGTATCAGCGGAGCGGCGTATCAGGGCGTCTTTCGCAACCAGCTAGTTAGCCCCGATCTACTGGGCGTTTCGGCCGGAGCTTGCGTCGGTGCCGCGCTTGCGATTATGTTTGATTTATCGCTTTTTTGGGTGCAGGCGTTAGCCTTCGTCTGCGGGCTAGCGGCCGTGGGCATGACGCTATCCATACCGCGTCTGATGGGGCGCTCTAGCACGCTGATGCTGGTGCTCTCAGGCATCATCGTTAGCGGCCTCATGGCTTCCGTTATCGGCTTTTTAAAATACGTCGCCGACCCCGAAACTAAGCTACCCGACATCGTCTACTGGCAGCTAGGTAGCCTAGCCAAGATCGACGCGGATAATCTTAAATTTATCGCACCCGTGATGGTAGCCTGCGCAGTGCTTTTGGTGGCGATGAGCTGGAGGATAAACCTGCTATCTCTGGGTGACGAGAGCGCGGCAAGACTAGGCGTAAACGTAACGCTAGAGCGCGGCGTCATCATCGTCTGCGCTACGCTACTAACGGCGTGTAGCGTGTGCGTGAGCGGTATCGTGGCGTGGGTGGGGCTGCTGATGCCGCACCTGGCGCGTATGCTGGTTGGCGCAAATAACGTCCGCAGCCTGCCTGCTAGCATATTTATGGGCGCGATATTTTTGCTATTTGTCGATACACTAGCGCGCACGATCAGCGTGAGCGAGGTGCCTCTGGGCGTACTTACGGGCTTTATCGGCACGATATTTTTCGTCTGGGTACTCTGGCGAAACAAAAAGGTCGCGTGATGTTAGAAGTAAAAAATCTAAATTTCGCCTATCCAAACGGCGCTGGTAGGCTAGAAAACGTAAATTTACGCGTCGGCAAAGGCGAAATCCTAACGATACTAGGGCGAAACGGTGCGGGCAAATCTACCATGCTAAGCCTAATCAGCGGCACGCAGACGCCGCACTCGGGCGAAGTTTGGCTGGGCGGTAAAAATAGCGCGGAGCTTAGCAACAAAGAGCGCGCCAAAATCATGGCCTACGTCGCTCAGAGCGAGATCTGCGAGTACGACTACACGGGGCTTGAGTTTATCACGATGGGGCGAGCGGCGCATCTGGGCATCTTTGCGCGGCCTAGCGAGGAGGACACGGCGATCGCGAAGGAATTTACCGCAAAGCTTGAAATCACACACCTTGAGGATAAATTTATCACTCAGATGAGCGGCGGACAAAAGCAGATGTGTTCGATCGCGCGCGCGATGGCGGCAAAGCCCGAGATTATCGTGTTTGACGAGCCGACCTCGGCGCTAGACTTTGGCAATCAGTACAAATTCCTGCGCACCGTTAAGCAGTTAAAAGAGCAAGGCTACACCATCGTGCTAACGACTCACAATCCCGATTTTGCCGTGCTTCTAGGCGGCTACGTGGCGTTAGTTAAAGGCGGGGGCGAGGTGGCTTTCGGCACGGTGGATGAAATCATAGAAAGCGAGCATTTAAGCAAGCTTTACGGGCTAAATTTGAGCGTAGAGTACATCGAGCAAGTAACTAGAAAGTGCTGCCTGACGCATCCGCTGTGAGCGCTAGATACTAGCAAGCAGCGGCGTAAATTTGTGCTATGCGAAATCAAAAAGGCGCAAGCGAGAACGCACGGCAGCGGGGCGGGTAAATTTATGCGCCTTGGGTATGAGGCTTGCGTGTCCGCCTTGTAAATTTGACGGCTTTGGCTCGCCTCGTCGTTTGGTAAAATTTGCTCTCAAATTTAGCTTAAATTTGAGGCTTATAAAATTTGGCCGCGCCTTGGCTCGTTTCGATCGGCGCGGCTCTATAAATTTGACGGCTTCGGGTTTGCACCGCCGGTAAATTCGGCGTTAAATTTAAAGCTAGCAAATTTAGGCGGTTTTTGGCTTTATTGCCCGCATTTTGCACGCTGGGGCGGTTAAAATTTGCTTCGTTAAAGCGGTCTTGCTAAAGCGAAGCAAAATCCCTCCAAAAAGGCTCGTTTGCAAAAGCGTAGCAAAAACGAGCCCCAAAGCCAAATTTACACATACCCCTGATCTATCATCGCGTCGGCTACCTTGCGAAAGCCCGCGATATTTGAGCCAAGTACCAGATTTCCCTCGTCGCCAAACTCCTTGCTCGTCTCGTAGCTAAGCTCAAAGATGTGATTCATGATGCCGTGCAGCCTGCGGTCAACTTCCTCAAAGCTCCATGAGCTCATGCCGGCGTTTTGCATCATCTCTAGGCCCGACGTGCCCACGCCGCCTGCGTTTGCCGCTTTTGCAGGAGCGAAGTAAAAATCCTTTTGCGCGAGCATGAAATTTATCGCATCAAGCGTGCTTGGCATGTTCGCTCCCTCAGCCACGAAGCGACAGCCGTTAGCGTAGAGCGTCTTTATGTCGGCTAGGTGAAGCTCGTTTTGCGTCGCGCACGGAAACGCTCCGTCGCACGGCACGTCCCACACGCCGTTTCTACCCTCTTTGTATTCGCTCACGCTTACGTATTTTGCGTTCGGTCTAAATTTGACGTATTCGCTAAGGCGCGCGCGTCTTGCTTCTTTTAGCTCTTTAAGCACGGCTAGATCGATACCCTCTGCGTCGTAAACGTATCCGTTTGAATCAGAAACCGTGATAGGCAGCGCGCCTACTTGATAGAGCTTTTCTACTGTGTAGATGGCGACGTTTCCGCTACCGCTTATGCTGCACTTTTTGCCCTCTAGCCCAAGGCCCGCTCTTTTGAGCATATTTTGCGTAAAATAAACCAGTCCGTATCCGGTCGCCTCCGTGCGCGCTAGGCTGCCGCCCCAGTTTAGGCCTTTGCCCGTTAGTATGCCGTCAAACCTGCCCGTGAGCTTTTTATACTGCCCAAACATATAGCCGATCTCGCGCGCGCCCACGCCGATGTCGCCTGCGGGCACGTCTACGGTGTTGCCGATGTGGCGGTAAAGCTCGGTCATAAACGCTTGGCAAAAGCGCATTATCTCGCCCTCGCTCTTGCCTTTTGGATCAAAGGTGCTACCGCCTTTTGCGCCGCCAATATTTACGCCTGTTAGTGAGTTTTTAAAAATTTGCTCAAACCCTAAAAATTTTAGCACGCCAAGATCCACGCTAGGATGGAGTCTGATGCCGCCTTTATAGGGGCCCACGGCTGAGTTAAACTGCACGCGGTAGCCATTATTTACCTGCGGTCTGCCGTCGTCATCCGTGTAGGTGACGCGAAATATCACCGTGCGCTCGGGTATCACGATACGCTCTAGGATCGCGTGTTTTTGGTACTTACTCTCTTTTTTTATAAGCGGCTCAAGGCTGTTTAGCACCTCGGTCGCAGCCTGTACGAACACGCCTTGGCCCGGATTGGTTCTTTTTATCCACTCCATCGTTTTTTCGATGTACTCGCTCATCTTCACTCCTATTCGTTAAATTTTAGTAGTTGAATATTAACTCTCCTAGAAAAAATTTTTATTTAAATTTATTTTTATATTTTTATTTTAGGCGATAAGTGTTACGTATCGAAACTAAATTTATTAAACATAACTTTTTAGTAAATTTATCGTGACATTATTTTGCGCTTTAGCGTTAATTTTGATCGTCTCGGATACGGTTATGTTAAATTTAGGAGCTTGAAATTTACGGCTGCGCGATTTTGCGTATTTGGATGAGTTTTAGTTAAATTTGAAATTTATCGGTAAATTTGCGGTCGGTTTCGTTAAATTTGTCAGCTTAAATTTTATTCGGTCAAATTTTTAGCAAATTTGAGTGGGTTAAATTCGCTAAAAACGAGTCAGAACGTAAATTTTAGCCCAAAGCGGGCTAAAATTTGATTACATATCCTCTTTGATTTCGTCGTTGCTACGAACGACTAAGCCCGAGCCGTGGATGACGCTAGGGATGCATGCCGTGCAGATATCGACCTCTTCGCCGTTTTTGTGGGCGCGGATAAATACGGCGTTTTCGTTTTCCGTGCTTTTTTGTCCGCAGACGTTGCAAACTACGATATTTTCAGTTCTCATTTGTTTTCCTTTTTAAAAATTTCGGCTTATTTTATTTAGTTTTTCGCTGATTTGAAATGATTTACGTCAAGCGCGAAGTCTCGCGTAAAAAGAAAAAATGCGAAAAGTAAATAACGAAAAAAACCTGCAAGAAAAGCCCGAAAATAGGCACCAAACAAAGCAGATAAAAGCACAGTGCGGCGGCTCTAAATTTATATCCGCCGTAGTCCAGCAAGTAAAGCTCGAATTTGTGCCGCGAGAGAGCATTTGGCGCGACGTCGATGAAAAGCAGCGAATAATAAAGATAAAAAAACGCCGGGTGTAGGGCGAGGAAATTTAGCGCGGGCACTGCTAAAATCGGCACGCAAATAAGCGCGATCAGGAAAAATTTGAGCAAAATTTGACCCATGAGAGCCGTTTGGCGAGTTAGGCTGACGTTTGCTAGTTGCGCCTCGTCCACGCGGTAGTGCCTGCGGTTTATCTCGCGCGCGATCGTCGGAGTGAGAAAGCCCGCAACCGCGAGCGCGCAAAAAACCGAAAGCATCACGACTAGATATGCGCCGACGGCGTAAAATATCGCGCCGATGAGCCATTTTGCGATGCCTAGGCTAAGGATTTTAGCCACCATCGGATATTCGGCCAGCGCACCTGCCTCGCTGGATACGGCCGCGTTTAGCGCCTCGTATAGCTCGCGGCCGCCAAACATCGCGATCGCTGCGATAATAAGCGCGGAAAAAACGAGCGGCAGGATAGAAAGTGCGATAAATTTGGGCGTGAAAAGGTCCTTTATCGAAAGGCGTAAAATATCAGCGAACAATGAATCTCCATATTATTTAAATTTATGCCGTTTGCCGCAAAAGGGGCGTTTGGGCGCGGCGGCTTTTAAAATTTGACGCGCATTTTTTGCCGGCAAAAGCGGCGCGACAAATGATTTTAATGGCGCGCAAATTTAACGCAAGCATAGACTTCGCGGCCAAATTTGACCGATTTAAAATAGGCTGCAAATTTAGCTAAATTTATCAAATTTGAGCCGCTTTTTACTCGTTTGGACTATCGGCGCGAGAGCTTGCAAACAGCACAAATTTTACCGATTAAAGGGCGGTGTTTTAACTAGCAGAAAAAACCGCGCTCAAATTAAACGCCCGCCCGCAATTGTCGCTTAAAGTGCTAAATTTAGCCTCGCCGGGCGTCAAGCTAAACCGCAAAAACTTCGCGGCTAGGCTTTGGCTAAATTTATCAAAATTTAGCAAGTCGCGCCGCAAATTTTATTTTACCGCCTTATACTCGGCCTCTAGCGCGGCGTAGATCTCGTCCACGCTTTTTAGTCCGCGAGCCAAAATCTCGTTCATCACGGCGTTATCCTCCTTGCCGTTCCAGACTTTTTTATACGCGCCCTCTTTGTAGCCGTGGTCTTGGCGGAAGCGATTTAGGACGTTTTTACCGACGTAGCACTCGTAAAGCGAGCTTAAATTTACTCCGCATTTTAGGCTCATCGTGAAGTAAATTTTAAGCAGATCAAAGAGCGAATACTCAAAGCCCGAGCACTTATTTATGAGCATTTCGACGTCGTTTATGATCTCGTAGATGTTTTCATCAGCGACGTTAAACGGCTCGCGGCAAAACGCCTCAAAGCCGCTGCTAGCGCAGATATCGCTTGAGAGCTTTGCGATATTGCCGAGGTTATTTAGCTTATACTGCTCGAGCATCAAACTCATCAAAAAGTGCCAGATATCCACGACCTCGACGCGCAGATTGTCTTCATTTGTCGGCGCGTTTATGCTTTTCCAGTGTTTCCAGGCAAAGCTATCTATGAGCTCGGCGCACTCCATATATATGCAGCGTTTCCAGCTGATGAGTTTGCCATTTTTGTTTACGCCGTTTTCCCAGCCGATGCCGTTGGTATCGTCGTTTAGGCTCTGCTGGAGATTTAGCATTTGGGTGATTTTTTCATTCGCGTTCATAAATTTTCCTATTTTTAAAATTTATGAATTATAGCGAAAATTTTAAACCGCGAACTAAACGTAAAATTTAAAGCTATCCAGCTGAGAAATGAGCTCGTCAAAGAGCTTTTTGGAGTTTTGCAGTAGCTTATCGCCCGCTTTATTTTGCTCCATCAGCCTATCAAAAAGCTTTAGCGTGCCGTCTGCGATAAAATTTTTGTGATTTGTGTCTTTAATCTCGGGAAGCTCCTTGCGAAGGGAGTTTGCGAGATTTGTCACGCGTGAAAATATCGGATCCTCGCCATCTTTGACGTTTTTCATAAATTTATCTATGCTGGGCACTATTTTTTCTAGAGCGATTGCTAGTTCCTCTTTATCGCGCGCGTCCAGACCGTCGCCTTTATACGAAAAGCTATAGCCGTACTCGTGCGTGAGAGTGAGCGCAGATGCCGATGCGCCCGCTGTTTTAGCGCTAGCGTAGTCTACTGTTTTGTTATCGTACATTTTTAGATTTATTTCGTCGCCGCTACTGGTTTTAAAGCTAAAATCAAAGCTGTTTAGGCTCGCGCTTTGGTAGTTTTGTAGTTTCATAATTTGCCGTCCTTTTGGCTTTATATCGGCTAAATTTCTTTTTTCTTAATACCCCTTGCGCTAAAATCACTCAAAAAAAGGATGAAAATGTGCTGTTTTGCAACGCGCGTATTTTTGCTCATTAGCGCGACCGTTTTGAGCTTTGTTTTGCACGGATTTTTCCCGCAAATTCCCGTCGTCGCGTTTTATTTTTTACTGGCAAATTTGATCTCGCTTACGATATTTTCGCTATTTTTCGCGGGCAAACTCCCAAGCTTCGTTAAGCCCGCGGCAGTGCACTATTTTAGCTTTATCGGCGGCTTTGCGGCTGGGCTTGGGGTGGCTTTATTTAAACGCGAAAAAGCGGGAGCTAAATTTGTCAAAATCGAGCTTTTTATCTTTGTTTTTTGGCTAGTTTTAGCTTGCTTTTTGGCGCTAAATTTTAGCTGGGTTTCGGCAAATTTGACTCAAATTTTTAGCGCTTAAGGCGGACGAAATGGATGAGAAAATTTTAAAATTTATCCGCAAAATGCACCTGCTTAGCCTTGCTGTTTTAGATGATGGCAGACCATACTGCGCGAGCTGCTTTTACGCTTTTGACGAGGAAAATTTGGCTTTTATCGTAGCTGGCGGAGAGCAGAGCGCTCACGTGAGGGCGTTTTTAGCAGAGCCTGGCGTAGCCGGCACGGTAGCGCTTGATACGAAGGTGGCGGGCAAGATAGAGGGCGTGCAGTTTCGCGCCCTAGCCGCCCCCGCAACCGCACAGCAGATGAAAATCTACTTCGCGCGCTTTCCTTATGCTTTGGCGATGAACCCGAGCCTTTATAGTTTGAGCCTAGGCTGGGTTAAATTTACGCATAATGCGCTGGGGTTTGGAAAAAAACTGATCTGGCAGAGAGCAAATTGAATAAAAAGGCTTGTCTCGCGAGTGCTTTTGAGAGAGATTTGAAATTTTAAGTCTGTGGCAGACTACTTGTCTAGCCTTGACTTAAAATTTCTGCACAACTCTCAAAATCATCTCACGATACTTCGCCTTTATTTCTAGCAATTAAATTTAAGGTCAAATTTACAAAACGATGTGTCAAATTTGAAAACAAAATTTAACACCGTCAAGATACGGGTCTCGGCTACTCAAATTTGAACGTAAAAAGTTAAGGTGAAGTATCGTGAGATGGATTTAAGGGTTGCGACGTAAAAATTTAGCGAAGATAAGACATATAGTCTATCGAGCTAAATTTTTACTAGCTCCGTTAAAGACGCTCGCGAGACAAGCCGCAAATTACTCGACGTTGCCAAACATGTCGAGTTTTTTATCGTATTCTCTTGTCTCTACCCCAAAAAATCCCAACAACGAACTAAAAACATTATCGTGCGAGACGGCTTCGTCTTTTTGCGCGCGCAGGTGAGCTAACGTCGCTTCGTCGCTTGTGTACGCCATCATCGGGATATGTTTTTGCGTATCGGGTGCGATGGCGTAGGGCATGCCGTGCAGATAGATGCCGTTTTCGCCCAGGCTTTCGCCGTGATCGGAGAAATACCAAACCGCGCTTTTATCGCCGCCCGCGGCCTTAACTGCCTTTATCACTTCATTAATGAAAAAATCGGTAAAAAGCAGCGTGTTGTCGTAGGCGTTTACGATACTATCGCTATCGCAGGAGCTAAGCTCGCTCGTGTCGCAAGTCGGGGTAAATTTGCGAAATTCGCTCGGGTAGCGCGCGTAGTAGGCCGGTCCGTGCGAGCCTTGCAGGTGCAGGACGATGATCTCGTTTTGCGCGAGATTTTCGAGGCGTTTTTTGAGGGAGGGCAGCATATTCGTATCGTATCCGGCGTCAAAATACTCGACGTCGCCCGCGTCCAAGCGGTCGCAAACGCCCTTACATTTGCCCGAGTTGTTGCCCAGCCACACGACCTTGACGCCCACGCGTTTTAGGATATCAAGCGCGTTTTCGCTAAATTCTTTACTGCTGTATTCGCTCCTTGTCGATTTTGAAAACAAGCACGGCAGCGAGACGGCTGTCGCAGTTCCGCACGAGCGAGCGTCGCCGAAATAGACCAAATTAGGCTCCTTTTTCGTGTAAAAATTCGTGTCGTTTTTGGCGTATCCGCCGAGCGAATAGTTTTTCGCGCGCGCCGTTTCGCCGACAATCAGCACCATTAGCCGTCGCTCGCGGCTCGGCTTCATCGTAGCGTCCATGCCGATTTGTTTAAATTCGGGCTTGAAAAACTCCATTTTTATATACTTTTGCGTCGCGTAAATCGGATAAAACGGCAGGTTATAGGCTCTGATGAAGCTATTTTCGCGAAAAAACGGGATAATGGACTTAGTCTGCGAAAAAAATAACCCCGCCGCTAGCGCAAAAAAGCCTATAAACGTTAAAAATTTGATCTTTATATGCCGCTTGGCGCCGCCGTACTCTATCCTCGCAAAAGCAACCAGAAGGCAGGGCAAAACGCCCAAAAATAGCATATAGCAAACGAGTTTTGGATTTAAAAAGCTTAATACCTCTCCCGCGTCCGTTTGCGCGACGTTTCTTATCATTTCGCTATCGATTATGATACCGTAGCTTTGCATGAAGTAGCTACTAGCGCACGTAACTCCGATCGCAGCGATACTAACTGGCTTAACTAGATAAGGTAAAAAAACGAGCGAAAATAGCGCGCAAAGCAGCGAAAAATATATAACCGGCAGGCTTGCGGCCATTAGCGGATGAGCTTCAAAGCTAAGCCTTGAATAAATAAAATTAAACAGCCCGAAATTTAGCGCGGCGATAAAAACGGCGTTTAAAAGCGTAAATTTAAACCAAGAAATATGTATCTTCATAGCTTTCCTAATATTGATAATAAGAGCGAAACTTTATCTAAAAAAAGCTTAAAGCTTTAGTCTTTAGCGGTAAAATTTGAGCTCAAATTTGACGTTAGATATAAATTTGAACTTTTAAATTTAGCTTTTGGTGTAAATTTAGTAGCCACTTTGTCAAATTTACTCGCTAAGCGCCAGTGCAAAAAGCGTCCACGCCCAAGTTATCGCAGCCGTGCCGATAGAGACGCAAACGGCGGCGGAGGCGCAGTCTTTGGCGATTTTAGCTAGCGGATGGAAGTCTGGCGAAACGAGATCCACTACCGCTTCTATCGCGGTATTTAGGCACTCGCAGATCAAAACGAGGCCAAAAACGGCGATCAGTAGCGCGTGCTGTGCGGCAGAAACGGGTAAAAACAGCGAAACTAGCGCGAGCGGGACGATGACACAAAGCTCAGTGCGAAACGCCGCCTCGTTTTTTAGCATCGCGGCAAGCCCCTCGAATGCAAATTTGGAGTTTTTGAAAAAGTTGTATTTTGGTTTCATATTTTGCCTTTAAATTTGCGAAATAGTAGCGTAAATTTGTTTTATAAGGCGCTTTTGCGGACGGCGCGATAAACAAAAACGTAGTCAAATTTGCCGCTCAAATTTGATAAAACTCGGCTAGTTTTTTACTCATCAGAAATCTTTGAAGTCTTGTAAAGTAGCGCAAACGCCGCCGCACCGATAACCGCAAAGCTCGTAACCATCGGCAGTAGCGTGCCCTCAAATAGCTGCCCGATCGCGACGCCGATAGGAAGCGAGATCAATGTAGAAACCGAGCCGATCAGCGCGGCCGCCATGCCAGCGATCTTGCCCATAGGCTCCATCGCCATCGCGTTTAGGTTGCCAAAAAGTATGCTCACGCAAAAAAAGCTACTCATGCAAAACGCCATAAAAGTCCACAGCGGCGGCACTCCGTCATACGCAAGAACGACGGGCAAAAACGCGATCGCGATAACGCAAAACGCTTCCATAGCGCGCATGCTAAGGTAGCGCATGCCGTAGATCATCACGAGCTTTGCGTTTGTCATCGACGCGACACCCAGAGCTAGGGCGTTTATCGCAAAATAGATAGGAAACTCGTCGCCTAGCTTGTAACTCACCTCGAAAATCTGCTGAGCGGTGCTGATATAGCTCAAAAACATCCCAAAAATCAGCCCCAAAACGATGGTGTAGCCTGCGGTACGCCTGTTTTTCACGACCTGCGCGGCGTCGCGTTTTATCAAATTTAGGCTAAATTTATTGCGATTTTGCGCAGGCAGAGTCTCGCTCTGGCGCAGTCCAAACCACGCTAGGCACGCAAGCCCCATAAAAGTAAGCATCAAAAATATGCTGCGCCAATTATAAATTTTAAAGATAAAACCGCCAATGATGGGAGCGAGTGCCGGCACGATGATAAAGACGGCCGCGATAAAACTCATCACACGAGCCATCGCGCGTCCCTCGTAAAGATCGCGTATGAGCGCCATCGCGATGATCCTAGGGCCCGCAGCGCCTAGTCCCTGGAAAAATCTGCTTGCTAAAAGCGCGGTAAAATCGCTCGTGACGACCGAAATAAAGGAGCTTGCCGTAAATATCGCAAGCGCGAGCAGTACGGCGTTTCGTCGCCCGATAAAGTCGCTAAGCGGTCCGTAAAATATCTGCCCTACGGCAAAACCCGCAAACATCGAGGATATGACGAGCTGGGTTTGGTTTATCTGCGTCACGCCAAGATCTAGGCCGATCTGCATGAGTGCGGGCAACATCGCGTCGGTGCTCATAGCTCCAAGCGAGGTTAGAAGCGCCATAAGCGCGATAAATTCTACGAAAGGTAAGGTTTTGGGGATAAATTTCATCTTAAATTCCGCTTTTTGGATTTAGGGGCGATTGTATAAAAAATAAGCTTAAATTTTGAGATTGGTTTGGGTGGAAATTGGCGCCAAATTAAATTTGATCTATCTAAAAAACTCGGGGTCAAATTTGGAGATCAAATTTAAGTCCGCGCGAGTAAATTTCGCTAAATTTAACGCTTTAGTGAGTAGCAATTTAAGAAATTCGAGATTTTACTGTGAAGTAGTTAAAAGTAAAACAATGATGAGCTGGTTGCTTTTGGATTTTATTGAAATGCTTTAGATTGTAAAAATAGAGGATGGTGGTTAGAGGCAGAATCGAACTGCCGACACGCAGATTTTCAGTCTGCTGCTCTACCGACTGAGCTATCCAACCACGCTATTAAAAAGAAATGTGATTTTAGCCACTTGATACTTAAATTTTGGTTAAAGGTGCAAAATTCGGCGCATTTTTAAAATATGAAATTTATTTTTAAAGGCAGTCGCTCAAATTTAGCGGCTTTACGGCGCATATATCGCGTCAAATTTGCAAATTTAAAATCGCTTTTTTAAACTCATCCCCACGCTCTACGTAGCTGCTAAACTGATCTAGGCTTGCCGCTGCAGGGCTTAAAAGCGCTATTTCGTCCAAATTTTCACTGTTTGCGCCGACCTTCGCAACTCCGTCAAATTTGAAATTTTTATCTATCTCGCCGACTGCGACGTTTAAAAACTCGCATTTTACGGCCGGGATTTTAAACTCGCCGGCAAGCTTCATTAGCTTATCTGTATTTGAGCCGATAGCGTAAATTTGCGCCTTGGCACAGCGCAAGGCTTCAAAAAGCGGCCGCATATCTACGCCTTTATCGTCGCCGCCTAAAATCAAATGCAAAAATTTACCCTCATATCGCTTGACGGCTTGGATGCTTGCGTCGATATTGGTCGCTTTCGTGTCGTTTACCCACATTCTTCCGCGTGCATCGTGAAACTCCTCGAGCTTATTGCCTTCGATGACAAAGCCGTTTAATAGCTGTACGTCGCATCTATCGAGCAAAATTTTTTGGATAGCAAGCGCCAAAAGAGCGTCCGTTAAAAACGGCGTTTTAAAGGCGATATCGTTTAAATTTACTCCGCAAAACCGGGCCAAATCAGCCTCGTTTTCGTAGCTTATCACCTTTGCTTTAGTAGGCGTATCGGCGTAAATTTTAGGCAGGATCGCGACTGCGTTTTCGCCCATCATTGCTAGCGGTTTTAGCTTGGCGCGCTCATACTCGGCAAAGTCGCCGTGCCAGCTGAGGTGATCGGGCGTGATCGGTAAAAGCGCGTAAATGCCGGGCGTCGCGGTATTTGTGTAGTGCATAGTAAAAGAGCTGGTCTCTAACACCCAAATTTTAGCGTTTACGTCAAGGTCCGCGAGCGGAACGCCGACGTTGCCGCCCATGACGGAGCCGTAGCGCGCCAGCAGGTGCTGCGTCATCTTTGTCGTCGTGGTTTTGCCGTTCGTACCGCTGATCCAGACGCTAAAGGGCATTTTGTCGCCGTAAATTTTGTAAAAGTAGTCGTATTCGCTGATGAGATTTTGCGCGTTTTTAACTAGCTCGTGGCTCGGCGGGAAACCGGGGCTTGGGATCTCGAGGCCGCTTTTTTCTGGCACGAAAAGGTTTGGCGGTAGTAGCGTGTTACCCCATTCGTCGCTTGAGATCTCGCTAAATTTATCGTCGTAGATGTCCCAGTCGCCCTCTTTGCCGAAGTTTTTCGCGATCGCACGCGTCGTGCCGCCGTAGCCAAATAGCGATTTTCTCATTTTCTCCCCTTTGCCCCTAAAATTTGCGTTTCTCGTCCGTGCTAAGATCGGCTTTAGCCGTTTTGCTCGCGCTAAATTTACCTGATTTTTAGCGCGGTCATAGCGATCAAATTTGCCAAAACAGCGATGAGCCAAAATCTCACGATGATCTTGTTTTCCACCCAGCCTTTTATCTCAAAATGATGGTGTATCGGCGCCATGAGAAAAATTCTCTTTTTAAAAATTTTAAAGCTTCCGACCTGCAAAATCACGCTCAGGGTCTCCATAACAAAGACGAAACCGATGATGATGAGCAGGATCTCGTTTTTCGTCATCACGCCCATGAGACCGATATATGCGCCTACGCTCAGGCTTCCGCTATCGCCCATGAAAACCTCGGCCGGATGACAGTTAAACCATAAAAATCCCATCAGAGAGCCGATCAGGGCGGCGGCCACTACGACCGTCTCGCCCACGCCCGCGATCTTTGGTAAAAGTAAATACGAACTAAAGACCGCGTGTCCACAGATGTAGGCAAATACGCCCAAAGTCAGCAGCGAAAACACCGCAGGCACCGTAGCTAGACCGTCTAGGCCGTCGGTTAAATTTACCGCATTTGAGGCTGCGACGATGACGAGCGTCCAAAAGGCCACCGCAAAAACGCCTAGATCAAGCACCGGAAATTTGTAAAACGGTAGGTAAAATTTGCTCCCCAGCTCGCCGTGTAAGTACAGCATCGAAGAAACTGCGAAGGCGATCAAAATTTGCGCCGCGAGCTTGGCTCTAGGGCTTAGTCCGTCGTGGTTTTTGCCGCCTGAGATTTTGCGATAGTCGTCTTTAAACCCAAGCGCCGTAAAGCCTGCTAGGCAGATCAGCGAGGCAAGGACGAAGACGTTGTCAAGGCGCGCGCAAATCACGCTCGCCCCAAGCGCTGCTCCGATAAAGACAAGCCCGCCCATCGTCGGCGTTTTTGCCTTTTTTTGGTGCGTTTGCGGAGCTAGCTCGTAGATGGGCTGGGCGGCGTTTTTGGCCTTTGCCCACGCGATAAATTTAGGCAGCGCCCAAACGGTCAAGCAAAATGCGATAAAAAACGAAAAACCCGCGCGAACGGTGATGTACTGAAAGATATTAAAATTTGAGAATTCATAAATATAGTAAAACATAAAAGCCTTTATTTAAAAAAAAACTAATTTTAGTATAATGCCGTTAAAAAATATCTAAATTTAAGGCGAAAATTTAAAAATGGCGCAAAAAACTATTTTGGTGATCACAGACGGCATCGGATATAATGAAAGTAGCGAATTTAACGCATTTGCGGCGGCAAAAAAGCCCACATACGACTGGTTGTTTAAAAACGTGCCAAACGCGCTCATAAAAACCTCGGGCCTGGCAGTGGGCCTACCTGACGGACAGATGGGAAACAGCGAGGTTGGGCACATGTGTATCGGCAGCGGGCGGGTTTTGTATCAAAATTTGGTAAAAATTTCGCTCGGTTTTGAAAACGGCTCGCTGGCTAAAAGCGAAAAGCTTTTAAATTTGTTTAAAACTTGCAAGCGCGTCCATGTCGTCGGGCTTTACAGCGACGGCGGCGTGCATTCGCACATGAGCCACTTTGACGCGATGTGTTCCCTTGCGGTCGCAAACGGCTGCGAGGTATGCGCTCACGCTATAACCGACGGTCGCGACGTAGGCCCAAAAAGCGGACTGGCTTTCATAAAATCGCTGCAAGAAAGGGCGCAAAATAAAGGCTTTAAGCTAGCTAGCGTTAGCGGTAGGTTTTACGCGATGGACCGCGACAAGCGCTGGGAGCGCGTGAAAACGGCCTACGATGCGATGACGCGCGGAGAAAACGGGCAAACTATCTCACCGCTAGAGTACATCATGCAAAGCTACGAGGCGGGCGTGACGGACGAGTTTATCGTGCCGGCTAGCTTTGGGGATTTCGGCGGTATCGGCGAAGACGACGGCGTGATATTTATAAACTTTAGAAACGACCGCGTGCGCGAGATCGCGGCGGCTTTGGGCGATGAAAATTTTAGCGAATTTGCGCGCCCTTTTGTCGTAAAAAATCTACTCACCATGACCGAATACGACGCAAATTTCGCCTTTCCCGTATTATTTGAAAACGAAAAGCTAAAAAATACTCTCGCCGAGGTCGTCGCAAACGCAGGCCTAACGCAGCTGCACACTGCCGAGACCGAGAAATACGCGCACGTGACCTTTTTCTTTAACGGCGGCGTCGAGGAGCTAGCCCAAAACGAAACGAGGGTGCTGGTGCCAAGTCCTAAAGTAAAAACCTACGACGAAAAGCCCGAAATGAGCGCGCAAGCCGTGTGCGAAGCAGTGCTAAAAGGGATGGAGGACGGACAGGATCTGATCGTGGTAAATTTTGCAAACGGCGATATGGTCGGGCATACGGGCGAATTTGACGCGGCAGTGAAGGCGGTCGAGGCCGTGGATGCGGTGCTGGGGCGCATCGTAGCAAAAGCAAAAGAGAAAAACTACGCGCTAATCATCACGAGCGACCACGGCAACTGCGAGCAGATGAAGGACGCGCAGGGCAATTTGCTAACCAACCACACGACTTTTGACGTGTTTTGCTTCGTGATGGGTGAGGGCATACGAGCGGTAAAACCAGGCGGTCTAAACAATATCGCCGCGAGCGTTTTGGCGCTAATGGGTGTCGAAAAACCGGCCGAGATGGACGAGGCACTGTTTTAATACTATATAAATTTTAGGTAAAAGGCTTTTTAGCTTTCGTCTGATAAAATGCGAGTAAAATTTGAAATCAAGGAGAAAAAATGAAATTTAGCGGAAAAAACGTGCTAATCACCGGCGCAAGTCGCGGTATCGGCGCGCAGATAGCCAAAACCCTAGCACAAATGGGGCTAAAAGTGTGGATAAACTACCGCTCAAAGCCCGAAATCGCCGATGCCCTGCAAGCTGAGATCGTAGCAAGCGGCGGACAGGCTGCGGTGGTTAAATTTGACGTGACGGACGAGGATGAGTTTGTAAAGGCGATAAATTTGATCGTGGACGCCGACGGCGAGCTGGGCTACCTCGTAAATAACGCCGGCATCACGAACGACAAGCTCGCGCTTCGCATGAAAACGGAGGATTTTACTAGCGTGATAGGTGCAAATTTGACCTCGGCCTTTATCGGATGCCGCGAGGCACTAAGAGTAATGAGCAAAAAACGCTTCGGCGCGGTCGTAAACGTAGCCTCGATCGTGGGCGAGATGGGTAATGCGGGGCAAGCTAACTACGCTGCTAGCAAGGGTGGAATGATTGCGATGAACAAAAGCTTCGCCAAAGAGGGCGCGGCGAGAAATATCCGCTTTAACTGCGTAACTCCGGGCTTCATCGAGACGGATATGACGAGCGAGCTGAGCGACGAGATCAAAAAAACCTACAGCGACAACATCCCGTTAAAGCGATTTGGAAGCGCTAGCGAAGTGGCCGAAGCTGTGGCGTTTTTGCTAAGCAATCACGCTAGCTACGTTACGGGCGAGACGCTAAAAATCAACGGCGGACTATATATGTAACCGCGTAAATTTTGCGTTTTTGCGAAATTTTAAGCTAAAATATACTAAAATCACGAAATTTTTAATTTTTAGGAGAAGAAAATGGCAGTATTTGATGACGTAAGAGACGTAGTGGTTGAGCAACTAAGCGTGGCTCCAGATGCGGTAAAGCTTGAGTCTAAGATTATCGAGGATCTAGGTGCAGACTCGCTTGACGTAGTCGAGCTAGTTATGGCTCTTGAGGAGAAATTTGAAGTAGAGATACCTGATAGCGACGCCGAGAAACTAATCACTATAAACGACGTCGTAACCTACATCGAGAACCTAAATAAATAAGTTTTTGTAAGGAGAGATCTTGAAAAGAGTCGTAGTAACCGGGATTGGGATGATCAACGCTTTAGGGCTCGACAAGGATAGTTCATTTAAGGCTATCTGCGAAGGTAAAACCGGCGTAAAAAAGATAACCTCTTTTGACGTGAGCGATTTTCCAGTTCAGATTGCTGCCGAGATAACGGACTTTGACCCGCTTAGCGTTATGGATGCTAAGGAGGTTAAAAAGGTCGATAGATTTATCCAGCTTGGATTAAAAGCTGCTAAAGAGGCTATGGCTGACGCAAATTTCGACAAATTTGACGCTGAAAATTTCGGCGTTAGCTCTGCTGCTGGCATAGGCGGTTTGCCTAATATCGAAAAAAACTCCAATATCTTGCTTGAAAAAGGCTCAAGACGTATTTCTCCGTTTTTTATACCTTCTGCACTAGTAAATATGCTGGGCGGCATAGTTTCGATAGAGCACGGCCTAAAAGGGCCCAATATCTCTAGCGTAACTGCATGTGCGGCGTCTACTCACGCCATCATCGAAGCGGCTAAAACTATCATGATCGGCGAAGCGCAAAAAATGCTAGTCGTAGGCTCCGAGTCTACGGTTTGCGGCGTAGGTATCGGGGGATTTGCGGCTATGAAAGCGCTTTCTACTAGAAACGACGATCCACAAACGGCATCAAGACCTTTTGATAAAGACAGAGATGGCTTTGTTATGGGCGAAGGTAGCGGTGCACTCGTGCTCGAAGAGTATGAAAGCGCTAAGGCTAGAGGGGCTAAAATTTATGCCGAGGTGGTCGGTTTTGGCGAGAGTGGTGACGCGTATCATATAACTTCGCCTTCACTCGAAGGGCCGCTTTCTGCGATGAAAAAGGCCTTAAAAATGGCTGGAAATTTACAGATCGACTACATTAATGCACACGGCACCTCGACACCGACCAATGATAAAAACGAAACTGCAGCATTAAAGGCTCTTTTTGGCGGCAATGTACCGCCGGTTAGCTCTACCAAGGGGCAAACTGGACACTGCCTTGGCGCGGCTGGCGCGATAGAGGCTGTCGTATCTATAATGGCTATGCAAGAAGGTCTTATACCGCCTACGATAAACTATACAACAAAAGACGAGGAATGCGACCTGGACTACGTGCCAAACGTGGCTAGAAAAGCTGAGCTAAACGCCGTTATGAGCAACTCTTTTGGATTTGGCGGCACGAACGGCTCTATTATATTTAAGAAGATATAATGGCAAGTTATCTAGACTTTGAGCAGGGTATCAAACAAATAGATGATGATATCGCAAACGCGAGGATTCGCGGCGATGAACACGCAGTAGAAATTCTAAATAAAAATTTAGAAAAAGAGACCGCTAAAATTTACAAAAACCTTAACGAGTTTCAGCGTCTTGCTTTAGCTCGTCATCCGGATCGCCCTTATGCTATCGACTACATTAAGGGTATGATGAGGGATTACTATGAGCTTCACGGCGATAGAGCGTATCGCGACGACGGGGCGATAGTTTGCTTTATCGGCTATATAGGCTCTAAAAAAGTCGTCGTGATAGGCGAGCAAAAGGGTCGAGGAACCAAAAATAAACTAAAAAGAAATTTTGGTATGCCTCATCCCGAGGGTTACCGTAAAGCCTTACGAATAGCTAAGATGGCTGAGAAATTTGGACTTCCTGTACTGTTTTTGATTGATACTCCAGGCGCGTATCCAGGCGTTGCGGCTGAGGAGCGCGGTCAAAGCGAGGCGATCGCTAGAAATTTATTTGAATTTGCAAATTTAAAAACTCCGATGATAGCCGTCGTTATAGGCGAGGGGGGAAGCGGCGGAGCTCTAGCTATAGGCGTAGCCGATAAGCTAGCTATGATGCGAAATTCAGTTTTCTCGGTTATCTCGCCGGAGGGTTGCGCAGCTATACTTTGGAACGACCCATCAAAACAAGAGCAAGCTACTAAAGCACTAAAAATAACTGCTGACGATCTAAAAAGCTTAAATTTGATAGACGACGTCATAGAAGAGCCGATAAATGGCGCTCACAGAGATAAAGAGACTGCCGTAAAAGCGCTTGCGAGTTATTTTATAACCGAGCTAGATAAACTTGAAAAGCTAAAAGTAGATGAGCTTTTAAACGCCAGAATAGCTAAAATCTTATCTGCAGGCGCATTTGAAGAGGGCAAATAGCGCTAAAAAATAGTACTCTTACAAAAAGTTGCTTGAACTTTTTGTAAGTTGCTTATTTATTTCCGAATTATTCAAATTTGCACGAGTCTTACAGAAAATATTCGTAAAACCAAAATAATCTTACTAAAATTAGTTTAATGGCTTCTTGGCACAAAATACCTGTTTTATAATTTTATGTTATGTAGAAAAGTTATAAAATAGTATTTAGAAAATGCATTTGGGTCAAAAGATGGTTTGAAAAATAAATTTGGCCACATAAGTTTTAAATTTGCAAATTTGAAATTTACCCGCCAGCCGCCTTTAAATTTATTCTGAAATATCCTTATCAAAATATTTCATTGATATTTCTTTTAGCTTGCCCTCGGCTCGTAGCTCGTTTAGGGCTTTGTTTATCGCTTCCAGTAGCTCGGCGTTGCCTTGATGTACGATCGCAGCAGTGTACATCGGATCCTCACCTGCTTCTACAAGCTTTATAGGCGCTTTTGGGTGTTGCTTTTTGTTAGTCGTAGAACATCACGGCGTCGTCTATCGTGTCGTCGGCGCGTTTGGTGATTATGAGATTTATCTGGTCGCTTAGGCTATTGGCTACGACGAGCTTTGCGCCGTATTTCTAGACAGTTGGGATCCACATGCTATTTACTGAGTGCGTCGAGCGTTTGCCCTTTAGATCGGCGAAGCTCTTGATATCGTCGTCATCCTCGTGCACGATAATCGCCGAGTACGAGGTCATGTATGGCACGGAGTAGTCGTACTTTTTCTTGCGCTCTTCGGTAATGCTTACTTGGTTAAACACGGTGTCCGCCTTGCCCGCGTCAAACGCCGCTAGCATCGCGTTCCACGAGGCTTCGATAAATTTAGGCTTTAGGCCTAGTTTGCCTGCGACCGCTCTTGCGATCTCGACGTCGTAGCCCATCAGCTCGTCTTTTTCATTGTGAAACGAAAACGGCGAATACACTCCTTCGGTGGCGATAGTGATCACACCATCCTTTTTGATCTGCTCGAGCGATTTTGCGCTGGCTAAATTGAACAAATGGCAAGCGCCGCACCTAGTTTTAAAATTTACCTTAGCTTCATGCTAACTCCTTTTGTGAAATTTGAAAATATAACCTTAAAAATCGCGATCGCGATATAAATTTAAATTTGACGGACCGATAAAAAGCCGACAAAACCAGCCGCAGCCCAAAGCCCTTATCCCTCGCAAAGCTTGCCGCACGCGTCGGCGCGGCATCTGCTGCAGTGAGTCATTTGATGAATGGAGCCGCCGATGAGCTTTCGCATGCTGCGAATTTCTTCATTCGAGGGCGATTTGATATTTGCAAAAGGGGTGTCATGCACGGGGATCATCGCCATGCAGTTCA
>NZ_CALHVM010000017.1 GCF_938039205.1 uncultured Campylobacter sp. | reverse complement strand
ACTTCACCCACTTAGAAAAGATGCTATGGATTATCGCTACCGCCCTGATCCAGTAGATCACAGAGATGAGCCAGATGCTGAGTTTTTGTTCCCAACAGGCGATGCAGTAGTTGATGTGCCACTTGGACCACTACACGTTACATCTGATGAGCCAGGTCACTTTAGACTTTTCTGTGACGGCGATGAGATCATCGACGCTGATTATCGCTTGTTCTATCAACACCGCGGTATGGAAAAGCTAGCTGAAAACAGAATGAACTATGATCAAATGGGCTATCTTGCAGAGCGCGTTTGCGGAATTTGTGGTTATGCTCACGCTATTGCGTGTATCGAAGCAGCAGAAAAAGCTATCAAGCTTGAAATCCCACTAAGAGCTCAAGCTATACGCGTCATCTGTCTTGAGATCGAGCGTCTTCACAGCCACCTTTTAAATATCGGTTTAGCTTGTGAGGTTACTGGTAACTACAACGCTTTCATGCATATCTTTAGGGTTCGTGAGTACTCTATGGAGCTAGCTCAACTTGTAACTGGCGGACGTAAAACATACGGTAACGTCGTTATGGGCGGCTTAAGACGTGATATGACAAACCATGAGATCAAAAAAGGCTTAGAGATCATCAACAAACTTGACATTCAAATTTCAGAAATTTGGGATGCAGTTTTGGAAGATAAACGCCAAATCGGACGCTGGAAAGGTGTAGGTATCTTAGACCGTCAAATAGCACGTGACTTTAGCCCAGTTGGTCCAAATATGAGAGGCTCTGGCTTTAAACGTGATAACCGCTACGATCACCCATACGACTTCTTCAAACAGATAGAATTTGAAGTAGCAGTTGAGCATGGTTGCGATGTTTTTGCTCGTGAGATGGTTAGATATAAAGAGCTAAAAAGCTCTATCCACATCATCCGCCAATGCTTTGAGATGATGCCTCAAACTCCGATCATGATCGATCCTGTGACTATGATCAAACCTGAGAATTTCGCACTTGGTCACGATGAAGCACCACGTGGTGAGAACGTTCACTGGATCATGCAAGGTAGCGCTCAAAAAGTATATCGCTGGAGATGTAGGGCTGCGACATATAACAACTGGCCAAGCCTAAGATATCAATTTAGAGGAAACAACATAAGTGATGCTGCACTTATCGTTTGCTCACTTGACCCTTGCTACTCATGCACCGAGCGTGTTACTTTGGTTGATGTAAGGACTAAAAAAAGTAAAATTTTAACAGAAAAAGACCTTAAAAAATTCTGTCAAGATGGCGGGGTTAGTAAGAAGGATTTAAGATGATGAAGTTATTTGACATCACAGAAAAATATGGAAAGGCGACATACGCCTATCCATTTGAGCCATATATTGTGCCTGAGAATTTCCGCGGTCAGCCAGACTATACATACGATCTTTGTATAGGTTGTGCAGCTTGCGGTATCGCTTGCCCAAGTAATGCAATAGAGCTTAAGATGAACGATGAGCAAACAAGACTTGTTTGGCAGTTTGACTGTGGTCGTTGCATATTCTGCGGACGCTGCGATGAGGTTTGCCCAACTGGAGCTGTAAGACTTAGCGATAGCTTTGAGCTTGCGGTTAAATTTGACAAGAGCGCTCTTATACAAAGAGGCGAGCTTGAGATGCAAACTTGCAAATGCTGCGGCAAGCCATTTACGCCAAAAAGGCTTATAAATTTCACTCTTGAAAAGCTTGGCACAGCAAATTTACTCCCAGGCAGACTTGAAGAGGCAAAAGAGTACCTTTTTATCTGCCCAGAGTGCAAGAAAAATCAATCTGCTGAAAGGCTAACAAAAGGCGTTGAGGAGGCTATAAAATGAGTCTATATCAAGTCCCAGAGGACATAAAAACAGCAAATGACCTAACTGCAAAGCTAGAGCATTTAAAAAATATCAAAAGAAGCTTTAGCGTTTATAGGATCGACTGCGGAAGCTGCAACGGTTGTGAGATCGAAATTTTCGCTGCTATCACTCCGATGTGGGATCCAGAGCGCTTTGGCTTTAAGCTTGTAGCAAACCCAAGACACGCTGATATCTTGCTTTGCTCAGGACCAGTCACAAGACAGATGTACTACCCACTTCTTCGTGCTTACGAGGCAGCTCCAGATCCTAAGATCGTAGTTGCTTTTGGCGCTTGTGGTAGCACAGGTGGAATTTTCCACGACGCTTACAGCGTTTGGGGTGGTATAGATAAGATAATCCCAGTTGATGTCTATATCCCAGGATGCCCTCCACACCCAGCAAGTGTTATTTACGGTCTTGGCATGGCTCTTGGCATCATCGATCAAAAATTGCACAAAAAAAGCTATGAAAATGACAGCACTACGCCTCCACCAGTTGAGAAGTCAGTAATGGGCGATATCTTGTTTGAACGTGACTTGCATGCTGAAAGTAAAAGGCTGATGAGCTATATCTTTGGTAGAACGCTATTTGAAAAATATATGGACGCTATCAAAGCCTCAAGAGATATCCACAACCCAGAGCTTGCACGTGAAGCGGTTGTAGCAGCTATCAAAAAAGAAGATGATCCTAGATATGCTGAGTGTATGGCACTTTTGCATAATGACGTCTATCTAAAATACGCAAAAGCTGGTAAAAATTTTGCGATCGATGTTGATAGCGAGGTTTGGAGTAAAAGATGATTCAAGTTTATAAGCTTACAAAAAGGCATATGGACGACAACGAGAAGCTTCCACGCGAGCTAAAGGAGATAAAAATTTTCTCCACTTGCGTGGGACATGGTGTTGGTACGATTGATTTTAGCGAGAAGATCTTAGAGCTAAGCGATGAGGAATTTGACGATATGATCAAAAACTCAGGCGAATATGTGAAATTTAAGATCGGAAATTTAAGCAAGTATTTTGAAGTTGAAATTTTTGCTGAGCATATCGCTAGACTCTTGCCACAGCTTTGTGAGTGTAAGCTTAAAGAAATTTTGGCAAATTTAAAAGAGGGTTATATCGTGCTTAGGAAGGACTTTTGATGAAAAAGGCCATCCTTTGCATCGGTAATCCTATGCGTGGCGATGATGATGTGGGTAATGAAGTCGGCCGCATCGTAGAGCAGGAGCTAAAAGAGTGGAAGGTCTTTTTTGGGCAAGATGTGCCTGAGAATGAATTTTCAGCTATTAGAGAATTTGCACCTGATATCTTGATAGTAGTCGATGCGATGAGTGGTTTTGATGAGGATAAGATAGAGTTTTTTGACCTAAGTGACGATAGAGACTACATCTACTCAACCCACAACCTCCCAACGCCGGTGCTTTTAAGCTATTTGCGAAAAATTTGCCCAAAGACGCTTTTTCTTGGCATTAGCGTCTTGCTTGAAAATGTCCTTGACTTTGAAGAGGGACTAAGCGAGCAGGCTAAAAAAAGTGCTAGAAAAGCTTTTTTAAGAATTGTAGAGATTGATAAAAATTTAGTTGGTTAAATTTAGCAAGAGCTAAATTTAATCTGGGGTTTGCTAAAGATAAATTTGATCGTTTTGGATTTGAAATTTAGTGTAAAAATAAGCTTTAAACATTAAATTTTAACGCCAAATCTCTATCTTTGGCACTGCTTCTTTGCTTTTATTTCTTATAGATCAAAGAAGGTTAAATAAAAAGGAGACGTGATGTTAAATCCGGCAGAAACCGCTCAAGCGGTGTCAAGTTCTATGGAGCACAAAGCTCATACGCCACTTGTAAGCATTATCTTCCTTGCTATCATGGCTGGAGCTGCTATTGCAATGGGTGATATCTTCTGGGCTCACTCAACAGTTGGTATGGCTGAAAAACAGTCTATCGGTCTTTCAAACTTCATCGGTGGTATCACATTTAGCTGCGGCCTCATGATGGTTGTATTTTATGGCGGTCACCTATTTACTAGCTCTATTTTAAGTGGTGTTAGTGCGTATGATGGCAAATTACCACTTGGCAAAACCATAGGCTATTGGGCTATCGTTTGGATATTTAACTTCGTTGGTGGCGCATTGATCGCTTATATGTATTACTACTCTGGTTTGCCACTAAAGTATGACGGCTACATCTTGCAACACTTCGTGCCAGCAGCTATTGGCAAGATCACAGCACCATTTCATGAGCTATTTCTTCGTGGTATCTTTTGTAACGTCTTTGTTTGTATGTCTATCTGGACTGCGACAAGCGAGAGCAACCTATCTGGTAAATTCTTTGCCATTATGTGGATGATCGGCGCATTCGTCGCTTGCTCAATGGAGCACTGCGTTGCAAATATGTTTATCATCACTGAAGCTATCATCTCTAAAGCTCACTATATAGCAGCAAGTGGTGGCGATATCAACGCTGCAGCAGCTTTACTTCACACTACAGCTGATAAACTAGATGTCATCAACTGGACAAATTTCTTAAGCAAAAACTTGCTTCCAGTTACACTTGGTAACATCTGCGGTGGTCTTTTCTTTGTTGGTCTTGTTGGCTTCATGGCTAATAAATTTGATATGAAGAAAAAAGCTTAATAAACTCCCTTTTAGTCTTTGCTTTTATGGCAAAGGCTAAATTTTAAATTTCTCTTTTTTACCTTAAAAGTTTCAAAAAAACATCTTATTTTTAATCTAAAAATGTCACACTAATTTAAAATTTATCGTTTTAACTCTGTTTTATTTGAAAATTTGTGACATTTTGGAGTTTAAAATATCTTAGTTAATAAATTTAGAGCAATAATAAAGCTAAAATTTAATATAATCCCACGAAAAAAGGAGAGCTTATGAAAATTTTTAATGCATTTTTTATTGGCATTATATTTGTTCTCGCTCCTATTTTTACGCTATTTGTCGGAATTTACAACAACTACTTTTCACACTACGGCATAAACGAGTATTTCAATGTGATTTTTGTGGATAATGTGCCTTTTTTGTGGCTTTTGCCTGTGTTTTTTATATTTGGATATTGTTTCTTTTACGCGCCATTTAGGAAAATTTTTAGAGCCTTTTATCTGCTCTTACTTGTGCTTTGCGCACTCAGTTGGTATCCTGATTTTGGACGAAGCTTGGGTGAGGCTTATTTCATGAGCAAGCCACTTGAGATAGATCTATCTTCAAATTTACAAATCGAGCAAAAAACAAGCGGCAAAGTCCTTTATGACGGACGAAGAGAAATTTATTTTCTAAGAAGTGACAATGATAAAGTCGTTAAAATTTCAAAGTAAAATTTTACCTTTATTTAGTTACAATGGCATAAAAATTTAAAGGTTTAAAATGCGTATAAAACTTCCACACGTACCTTATGTATCACATAAAATAGCAATAGATCTTTTAAACTGTGGTTTTGTAAAGTTAAACAAAGGTATCGAGCCAATCGTAGCAAAAGCAAGTGAAATTTTAACTACTGATGTTCAAAAAGAAAGAGCGCTAGATGAGCGAGTAAATGAGCTTTTAGAGAAAAACGAGGACGAGATGCAAACTATGCAAATCGACCGCAAAAATATGTTTTGGCTCGTTAAAAAGAAACTTGCTGGCGAATTTGACGTCATTTTAACTCATGAAGATAGATTTAGCAATGTCGCCCACAAGATACTTGAAGCTATCTGGAAGAGCGATTTGGTCGAGTACAATGTATCAGAAAACCGCGTGAAAAATGTCATTTATAGCTCGATAGATGAGTATCTAAAAAGTTATGAGAAGATAGAAGATAGCGTCTATGAGATGATGCAAAACTACAAACGCAAACTTATCCCTGGAACTGACGAATACGACCTGATTTTCGAGCGTTTGTATCAAGATGAGCTTAAAAAAAGAGGAATGCTTTAATGAAAGCTTATATTTACATTGAAAACGGCGTTTTTTTAGAGGCAAAAGCCTTTGGTGCTCACGGCGAGTGTGCAGGCGAGCTCGTTTTTAATACCTCTATGACTGGCTATGAGGAGATCATGAGCGATCCAAGCTATGCTGGTCAGTTTATCGTCTTTACTATGCCAGAGATCGGCATCGTTGGCATAAACGAAGATGATATGGAGAGCCTTAGAATTCATGCAAGTGGCGTCATAATGAGAAACTACAACGAAATTCCCTCAAACTACCGCTCGCAAAAGTCTTTAGGCAAATTTTTCGAAGAGCAGGGTAAATTTGGCGTTTATGACGTTGATACTAGATATTTAACAAAGATGCTACGTGATGAAGGCGCACTTATGGCCTACATCTCAACGCAGATAAGCGACAAAGACGAGCTAAAACGCAGACTTGAAAGCAGCGGACGCATAGAAAATATAAACTACGTAAAAACAGTCAGCGCAATGGATGAGTATGAGCACAAAAAAGGCGCTTGGGATAGAAATTTAAAGTCATATAAGCCGCTAAAAAGTATCGGCAAAAAGATAGCTGTTTTTGACTTTGGCGTAAAGAGAAATATCCTAAATGAGCTATGCGAAACTGGCCTTGAGGTCATCGTCGTACCACACGATACGAAGGCTGAGGTTTTGATAGATAAATTTAAAAATGGTGAGATAAACGGAGTATTTTTATCAAATGGTCCAGGCGAGCCAAAGAATTTAAAGGCCGAAATCGCTGAGATCAAAAAAATGATAGAGGCAAAAATCCCAATATTTGGCATCTGCCTTGGACATCAGCTGCTTTCAAATGCCTTTGGATACGAGACATATAAACTTAAATTTGGTCAGCACGGAGCAAATCATCCAGTCTTAAATTTAGAGACAAAAGCGATCGAGATAACAACGCAAAATCACAACTACAACGTGCCAGAGAGCATCGCTGAAGTAGCGGTTGTGACACATAGAAATTTGTTTGACAACACGATCGAGGGTGTAAGATACAAGGACTATCCGATCTTCTCAGTCCAGCACCACCCAGAAGCAAGCAGCGGCCCTAACGAGAGCAAATATATATTTAAGCAGTTTTTAGAAATTTTATAATATGCAAAACATAAGCCTTTACATGATTATCTCAGTTGCGATTTTGAGCAGCTTTAGTCATTGCATCGGCATGTGTAGCGGGTTTTTGAGCTTGCAAGCTCTATTTTTTAAAGGCAAAAGCAAGAGTGAAATTTTAATGCTAAGCACGCTTTATAACATAGCTAGAATTTTTGCTTATGTGGCTTTGGGGGCTTTGTTTGGGGCTTTTGGGGCAGCCATTAGTTTTGGTATGCAAGCAAGAGGCGTGATATTTTTCATAGTTGGCTTAGTGATCGCATTTATCGGTATCGCCTTGCTTTTTAGGGGCGAGCTTTTAAAATTTGTAGAGAGCGAAAAAGCACTTAAATTTATAGTAAAAATGGCAAAAACAAGCGTGCAAAAGAGAAATTTGACAAATTTCTTACTGCTTGGCTTTTTAAATGGGCTTTTGCCTTGCGGCGTGGTCTATTATTTCTTAGCGCTTGGGGTTTTAAGCGCAAATGTGGCTGACGCATCCCTGATAATGCTTATCTTTGGGCTTTGCACCTTACCAGCGATGTTGCTAGCTAGCTTTGTTTTTGGCTTACTAAGAGAGAAATTTAAAGAGATCATGTTTAAGCTCTCAGCTTGCATAATGATCTTAAACGGACTTTATCTATCATTTTTAGGATATAGAGCAAATGCCTAGTTTAAATTTAGATGAAAATTTCCTTTCAAGTAGCGATGGCATGAGGATTGCTAAGCTTGCGATGATGGGCGAGATGATGGCAAATATAACTCACCAGTGGAAGCAGCCGCTAAATGAGCTAAGTTTAGTTTTATATAAGATGAAAAAGCTAGCACGCAGCGAAGATGGCGAGTTTGTAGGCTCTTATGAGAGAGCTATGCAGATCATAAAGTATATGTCAGAAACTACTGATGAGTTTAGCTCGTTTTTAAATCCAAACACACTTTCGCAAGAATTTAGCCTAGCAGACGCAGCTAGAGCATCGATACAGATCGTAAAAGGCGTGATGAAAAAAGAGGGCATTCATATAGAGCTTGAGGTGTTAGGGGACTCAAAAATTTATGGTCACAAAAACAGGCTCATGCAAGTCATCATAAATTTACTAAATAACGCAAAAGACGCACTAAATTTACAAAAGATAGAAGATAAAAATATAAAAATAAAGATTGATAGCGATGAAAAATTTGCTTACCTAAGCGTAGAAGATAACGGTGGTGGCATAGATAAAAATGTGATAGATGAGATATTTAAGCCATATTTTACCACCAAAGAAGATAGTAAAGGCACTGGCTTAGGACTTTATATGTCAAAGCAAATAATCGATCAATTTAACGCAGAAATAACAGCGGGCAACAGCGATAATGGAGCCTGTTTCTTAATAAAGTTACCACATAAGGAGAAAGTAAATGAGTAGAATTTTAAAAAATCTAACCGTTTTACTAGTCGAAAACAATAGTGATAGCAAAAAGATTATTTATGATATATTAATTGATAATTTTGAGAAGGTTATTACAGCTCAAAACGGTGATGAAGGTTTGAAAAAATTTAAAAAATATAATCCAAATATGGTAATTACCGATGTTTTTATGCCAATTATTGATGGTCTTGATATGGCGAAATGCATCAAAGAAATTTCTAAAGATACTCCAATTATAATTTTGAGTACTCATTGTGAAAAAGAAACTTTACTGAAGGCTATTGATGTTGGTATTGATAAATTTCTTATCAAACCAATCATGCCAGGTGATTTTTTAGAAACTATAGAAAATGTTGCAAAAAATAAGATAGAAACAACAAATATCATCAAAATTGGAAATGGATATAGTTTTAATAAGATTAAACGTGTATTAATTAGAGAAGGTGTTGAAATTTCACTTACTAAAAAAGAGCTTGCATTTGTGTCATTGCTTATAAAAAGATTTGGTACTCTTGTATTGCATGATGAGATTAAAAGTGTTGTTTGGGTTGGTGAAAGTGTTACAGAAGCTGCTATTAGAACCTTTGTTAAACGTGTCAGAGATAAAGTTGGCAGTAGTTTTATAAAAAATGTTCCAGGGCTTGGTTATAAAATAGAGCGAAAGATCTCTTAGTAAAAGATAATTTATATTAATTAAGTTTTTTTATAGTCCTTATACTTTAAAATAACGAATCATTAATATAAATTTAACTAGGAGGATATTTTATGCGCCCATCTCAGCTACTACACTATGATTATAGTGTAGCAAAGCTATTTATGTTTGCCACGATACTCTTTGGTATCATAGGCATGGTTGTTGGCGTAGTTATAGCTTTTCAAATGGCCTGTCCAGAGCTTAACTACATAGCCGGCGAATATTCGGCGTTTGGGAGGTTGCGTCCTCTTCATACTAATGGCATCATTTTTGGCTTCATGCTCTCAGGCATCTTTGCCACTTGGTACTACATCGGACAGCGTGTTTTAAAGGTCTCGATGAGCGAGTCGCCATTTTTGATGTTTATCGGCAAGCTTCACTTTTGGCTATATATGCTTGTTATGATTTTAGCTGTTGTTACGCTTTTTATGGGCGAGAGCACAGCTAAAGAGTACGCCGAGCTTGAGTGGCCACTAGATATCGCAGTGGTTTTGGTTTGGGTGCTTTGGGGTGTTAGTATATTTGGCCTCATCGGTATCCGCCGCGAAAAGACACTTTACATCTCAGTTTGGTACTACATCGCTACATTCTTAGGCGTTGCGATGCTATATCTATTTAACAACATGGAAATTCCAACAAGACTTGTTAGCGGATATGGCTCATGGCTACACTCTGTCTCTATGTATGCTGGCTCAAACGACGCTTTGGTTCAGTGGTGGTACGGCCACAACGCGGTTGCATTCGTTTTTACAGTGGCGATCATCGCTCAAATTTATTATTTCTTACCAAAAGAGAGCGGACAGCCGATATTTTCATATAAACTATCACTATTTTCATTTTGGGGTCTGATGTTTATCTACCTTTGGGCTGGCGGACACCACCTTATTTACTCTGCTACGCCTGATTGGATGCAGACTATGGGGTCAGTCTTTTCTATCGTTTTGATCCTGCCTTCATGGGGTTCAGCGATAAACATCCTTCTTACGATGAAGGGCGAGTGGGCGCAGCTTAGAGAGAGTCCGCTTATTAAATTTATGGTTCTAGCTTCGACATTTTATATGTTCTCGACACTTGAAGGCCCGATACTTTCTATCAAGTCTGTAAATGCCCTAGCGCACTTTACTGACTGGGTACCAGGACACGTTCACGACGGTGCTCTTGGCTGGGTTGGCTTTATGATCATGGCGGCACTTTATCACATGACGCCGCGCGTGTTTAAGCGTGAAATTTACTCAAAGTCGCTAATGGAAGCTCAGTTTTGGATACAAACAACAGGCATCGTTTTATACTTTGCATCTATGTGGATCGCTGGTATCACACAAGGTATGATGTGGAGAGCGACTGATAGCTATGGAAATTTACTCTACTCGTTTATAGATACGGTAGTTGTGCTTATCCCATACTACTATATAAGGGCTATTGGCGGACTTCTTTATCTAGTTGGCTTCTTGATGTTTGCTTATAACATCTACAAATCAACTTCTGCTAAAGCTATCTTAGCAGAGCCAAAAAGCGCTTCGCCAATGGGCGGCGGGGCAAAAGCTAGTGCGGAGGTGATGTGATGTTTGCTTGGTTAGAAAAAAATCCATTCTTTTTTGCAGTTTGCGTCTTTATAGTCATCGCTTACGCTGGCATAGTTGAAATTTTGCCAGACTTTGCAAACAGAGCTAGACCGCTTGAGGGCACAAAGCCTTACACTGTTTTAGAGCTAGCTGGTAAAAACATCTATATGCAAAATGGCTGCAACACTTGCCACACGCAGCAAATTCGTCCACTAAAACCAGATACTGATAGATATGGCATGTATTCACTAAGTGGCGAATTTGCATACGATCGTCCGCACCTTTGGGGTTCAAAAAGAACAGGACCTGATCTTATGCGTGTGGGCAACTATAGAACGACTGACTGGCATGAAAATCACATGCTAAATCCAGCCTCAGTAGTGCCAGGCTCGATCATGCCAGCATATCCATTTTTATTTAAGAAAAATGCTGACATAGAGACTGCATACGCTGAAGCGCTAACGGTTAAAAAGGTCTTTAACACGCCTTATGACGAAAAAGATATGCCAGCACTTGGCACGCTAGAGCAGACAAATGCTAACGTCAAGGCCGAGGCTGCAGCTATAGTTGAAAATATGAAAGATGAGCAGGTAAAAAGTGCATTTGAAAAAGGTGAAATTCGCCAGATCGTAGCGCTTATTGCTTATCTAAATAGCCTAAAGTAGGAGCGTAAGATGGAGAACATTAGAGAGTTTCAAGCTTATGGCTACTTTTTCTTAACAGCATTTTTGGCGATCACTTTGTATGCCTACTTTTTTCATCTTTATAAGAGCGAAAAAACTGGCAGAAGAAACTACGAAAAGTACTCAAAGCTCGCACTTAATGATGAGATCGGCGGAGAAATTTTAGAGCGCAAGGCTATAAAGGAGAGCGTATGCAATGGCTAAATTTAGAAGATAATGTAAATTTACTAGCTCTTATAGGAGCGGCTCTAATCATCGTGCTTACCATCGTTGTAGCTGGTAGGTATGTTGGGCAGATGAAGGTTAAAAAAGATGAGAGCGTTGAACTTAGCGAGCACAACTGGGACGGCATAGGTGAGTACAAAAATCCTGTCCCACTTGGCTGGGCGGTCGTCTTTTTGCTAACGCTAGTTTGGGCGGTTTGGTACTATTTACTAGGCTATCCTTTAAATTCTTACTCACAAATCGGCGAGTATAATAAAGAGGTCAAGGAGGCAAATGCCAAATTTGAAAAAGAGTATGCAAATCCAAGCAAAGAGACGCTTCACGCTATGGGTGAGAGCATATATCTCGTGCAGTGCTCAGCATGTCACGGCATCACAGGCGATGGCATAGGCGGCAAGGCTGCAAATTTACAAATTTGGGGTAGCGAAAAAGGCATAGTTGAGACTATACTAAATGGCTCAAAAGGGCTTGATTATCCTATGGGTGAGATGCCAGCAGGTTTAGCTGACGCTGATGGCGCAAAGGCGATTGCAGCATACGTAGCTAAAGAGATAAGCGCGATAAAAAGCACTAAAAATGAAAATTTAGTAGCCACTGGCAAAGAGCTTTACGCAGCTTGTGCGGCATGCCACGGCGAAGATGGCAAGGGTATGGATGGCATGTCGGTTGATCTTAGCAAATATGGCTCGGCTAGCTTTGTGGCTGACGTGCTAAATCGTGGCAAAAAAGGAGCGATCGGCACTATGCCTAAATTTAATGATGGCAGGCTAAATGAGATCCAGCAAAGCGCAGTTGGCGAGTACGTCATATCGCTATCAAAGGGCGAATAATGGAAAATAACAATAGAAATGTCTTTGCCTTAAACGGCATTAGCGGATTTTTAATAGCGGTGGTGCTTTTGCTCTCTATCCTAGCGGTGCTTACATACGTTGGCATCGGCTTGCAAAAAGAGGTCGCAACCAAGCCTTACTCACTAAAAGATGCAGCTAGCATCGAGATGAAGAGCGTAGATAACGCTAAACACGTCATTGTAAAGGAGTAGCGATGCTAGGCATAATAGAAAAAGCCATTATCCTGCTAATAGTCGTCGCAGGCGCCATTTGTGCTTGGTCAGTACTTACGCCAAATCACCTATTTGTAGGTTAAATTTGAAGAAATTTGCACTCATTTTTATCATTTTGCTATGGCAAAATTTGGCTTGGGGTGCAAATTTTGTTATCAATGATGATGGAATTTTAAGCCAAAAAGTGAGCCAAAAGCTAAATGAGATCGGCAGTGAGCTTTATCAAAAAAGTGGCATAAATTTAGTAGTTGGTCTATATAAAGATGGCGAGCTGGACACGCTTTTTAAAGAGCAAAATTTAAGCTCTCCTTTTGTATTTTTAGCACTCATAAAAGATAAGCAAAAGGTTGAAATTTTTAGCGATACAAACACTTCAAAGCTCTTTAACAAGGAGCAAATTCTAAGTGTAAATCCAGAATCAGGCACCATTATCCCCATTTTGGTCTCAAAAAACGGCAAAGATGTCTATAACGCCGCTATCTTAAACGGCTACGCTGATATCGCCGAGCAAATCGCTGAGAGCTTAAATTTAAAACTAGAAAGCGGCATCGGTAGCTCAAACAAGACGACGCTAAATTTCTTACGTATCTTTATCTACGCGTTAATTAGCCTCTTTGTCGTCATCATCTTTTACAAAAAGGTAAAAAATGGCTAAAAAGAGCTTTTGGCCTTATGGCATCGTGCTTAGCATAGTTGCTATCATCTTAGCTTGCGCCGCGACCATCGTTGTTGCGATCAACAACCCAGTCGAGATGGATAGCGCTTATATGCAAAGTCATCAAAGTGTCGATGAAAATATCACATTTATAAAAGAGAGCGAGGCGAGATTTGATGAGAAATTTGACCTTAAATTTGAGCCAGAATTTAAAGGCCTGCAGGGTAAGTTTAAATTTCTTCTAACGACAAGAAGTGGCGAAATTTCAAGCCTTAGCTATGAAATTTTACTAACTCGCCCACAAACAAACAAAGACAACAAAACATTAAACGCCTCATGGCAAGAAAATGAGCTTGTAAGCGAGAGTGTTGGACTAAAAGAGGGCAGGTGGCAGCTACTTTTAAGGCTAAGCGACAAGCAAGATACAAGATATTATAAATTTGATTTTAATGCCACAAAGTAAGTTAAATTTGCATCTAAAGTCACTTTTGCAAAGTCAAAATCAAATAAATTTATCTGCAAATTTTACTTTCTAGCCAGCCAAAACGCCTCAAACCTCTTTAAAGCCAAAATTTAAGCCCAAACGCTTGCTAGTTGTGACGTATTCTTTAAATTTATAAATGAGTGGCGAGTATTTTTGCGTATCGATTTTTTCATCTTTTAACAAATTTTCATCCACAAAGATGCCAACTATCTTGCAAGTAACTATACAAAACCACTCCTTTATCTCACACTTTTCTACGATCGTTTCTATCTGTATCTTGCACTCTTTTATGCGCGCGCTTTAGTTTTTGGCGCTAAATTTAAGCAATATAAACCCCGCGACACCCGAAACTACCGAACCTAGCAAGATAGCGAGCTTGTCGGTGTAGGCAAAGGCGTCCGTGTCGTTGTAGGCTAGGCCGTTAATGAAAAGGCTCATCGTAAATCCTACGCCGCAAAGCACGGCGATGCCGTAAAGCTGGATGAAATTTGACCCCTCGGGCAGCTTGGCTAGCTTAAATTTGATCGCTAAAAAGCTAAATCCAAATACTCCGACTTGCTTGCCGACGAAAAGCCCCAGCGCCGTGCCTAGCGCGACCGGAGACAAAATCTCGTCCAGTCCGACGCCTCGCAGCGAGATGCCTGCGTTTACGAAGGCAAATATCGGCAGCACGCCAAACGTCACCCAGCCGTGCAGGTCGTGCTCGATGCTTTTTAGCATAGATTTGCCCGGCTCGTCTTTAAAGCTAAGCGGTATGAAAAAGGCCGCCACGACGCCGGCAAGCGTGGCGTGAACGCCTGATTTTAGCACCGATACCCACATCACCGCGCCTACGATCAGATACGCCGCCTTGCTCTTTACACCGAGTCTGTTTAGCACGAAAAGCGCGGCTAGACAAACGCTCGCGACCGCAAGCATTTGGGCGCTAAGCTCGCTCGTGTAAAATAGCGCGATAATCACGATCGCGCAAAGGTCGTCGACGATCGCCAGCGTCATGAGGAAAATTTTTAAACTAGTCGGTACGCGAGGTCCAAGTAGGCTCAAAATCCCCAAAGCAAACGCGATATCCGTCGCCGTCGGTATCGCCCAGCCGCCAAGCGCGAAGGAGTCGTGCTTCGTAAAAAGATAGAATATAACCGCGGGCACTATCAGGCCGCCTGCTGCGCCGATAGCGGGCAGCGCGATTTGCGACGGATTTTTTAGCTCGCCCTCCAGAACTTCGCGCTTTAGCTCAAGTCCGATGAGAAAGAAAAATACCGCCATCAACCCGTCGTTCACCCACAAGATCAGGGGTTTGCTTAGTCCGTATTCGCCGAAGCTCACGGTAAATTTGGTCTTTAAAAACTCGTTGTAAAAATCGCTCAAAAACGTGTTTTGACATAGTAGCGCCGCGACCGTAGCGATCATCAGCAAAATCCCGCCGCTGGCTTCGTGTTTTAAAAACTCTTTTATCCCGCCCATTTTGCTTCCTTTTCATAAAATTTTAAGGATTATAGCGTATTTTTGCGGTCGCATGAAATTCGTGCGAATTTAGCTATAATCAAGTCAAATTTAAAGCTAAAATTTGGTAGACGCATCGCTAAATTTTGCTTTGTCTTGTTACTTCTTTGCGCCTAAGAGAGGGCGCTTTATAAATTAAGGAGCGAAAATGAATGAAATTTTAGAGATTTGTAAGCGCGCAAAGGTCGCTTGTAGCGAGCTTTTGAGACTTGGTAGCAAGGCTAAATTTGAAATTTTAAACGCCGTAGCAGACGAGCTGCTGGCGCAAAAAGAGGCTATAAAAGCGGCGAACGCCAAAGACCTTGCAAACGGCGAGAAATCGGGCCTTAGCGCGGCATTGCTCGATCGTCTGCGACTAACGGACGCCCGCATCGATGCTATGGCGCAGGGTGTGCGCGAGGTGGCGGGCTTCGCCGAAGTCGTGGGCGAGAATCTAGGCGGCTGGAGCCATCCAAACGGCATGCAAATCAGCCGCGTGCGCGTGCCGCTGGGGGTGCTTGGTATCATCTATGAGAGCCGTCCAAACGTCAGCATCGACGCGGCGGCTCTGGCGCTAAAAAGCGGCAATGCAGCGATCCTAAGAGGCAGTGCCAGCGCGCTAAATTCGAACATTTTTTTAGTAAATTTATTTAACGAAGCGGGGGCGAAATTTGGCTTACCGACGGGTGCAGTGCAGCTCGTGGAGAGCGCTGAACGCGAAGTAGTGGCGCAAATGGTAAAAATGAGCGAGTACATCGACGTTTTGATACCGCGCGGCGGCAAGAGCTTAAAAGATTTTATCGCACAAAACGCGACCGTGCCGATCATCATGACGGGCGCTGGGGTTTGCAACATCTTTGTCGATGAGAGCGCAAATTTAAAGCAGGCGGCAAGGATAATCAAAAACGCCAAAACCCAGCGCCCAAGCGTTTGTAACGCCGTAGAGTGCGTGCTTTTACACGAGCGCGTGGCGGGCGAAATTTTACCTAAGCTGGTGCGCGAAATGACAGAGGTCGAGTTTCGCGTGAGCGAGCAGCTACTGGGCGCGTGCAGGTCGGAGCTGCGAGGCGCGAAAAACGTCAAGCTCGCAGGCGATAGCGACTTTGGCGCGGAGTTTTTGGATCTCGTGCTAGCCGTGCGCGCGGTGCGGGATACGCAGGAAGCGATCCGCTTTATAAACGCGCATTCCAGCGGGCATTCGGACGCGATTTTAAGCGCGGATTACGCAAATGTCGAGCGGTTTTTAAACGAAGTGGGCAGCGCGGTCGTCTACGCCAACGCCTCGACGCGCTTTAGCGACGGCAGCGAGTTTGGATTCGGCGGCGAGATCGGCATCAGCACACAAAAGCTACACGCCAGAGGGCCGATGGGGGTGAGGGAGCTTACGACCTATAAATACGTCGTCCGCGGAGACGGGCAAATTCGTTAGCGGCTTGTCTTTTTGTCATATACTTCGTTGGATTTCGCTACGGGCTGTAGTCACGTATTACATATACGCTCCTTTGCCCTTGCTTATCCGCCTCGTCTATGACAAAAATACTTCGCCTTATCGTTTTACGTTCAAATTTGGAGTCAAATTTGAAAACCAAATTTGCATTTTCGTGGTGCGATAAAACATTGAAATTTGCGATACCCGCGGCGACTTTTTCGGCGATGAAATTTGACCCGTCTCGAGTCGGCGCACAGGTACGCAAAGGCAAAATTTATGCTAAAATCGGCGTAAATTTAAAGGAAACCGATGAAAAAACTAAAATTTATCTTTGCTTTTGCCGCGGCATTTGTTTTTAGCGGTTGCTACGAGACGACCTTGCTCACGCGCGTGCCGATCTCGGCGCTAGTTTCAGGCAAAGGCGCGGACGTGAAATCCACTCTCGTGCTAACGGACGTAACGCCGCAGACGCACGACGAAAAAGTAGTAACGGATAACGTGCGTGTTTTCGTCCCGGACGCAAAATTTAAGGACTTTCCGACTGGGCAGACCGCCTACGAGATGAGCGTGAGCGTCGGTAGTGGCGAAAAAGGCGGCAAAAACTCGGACAAGCGCGCCGTGCGGATGTATCTGGATGAATTTGGCGGCGTCTACGGCAAGCTTAGTAAAAACGTACTTGAGCAGTACGCGGGTGCGGCAAAACAGGGTGAAGCGCCGACGCTAAAAGCGGCGATAAAATTTGAAAACGACACGAAGGACGTCTATGAGGTGGTTGTGGGCAACGACTTTAAGGCTAGCGATGAGGCGCAAACGGGCGGCGTTTATATCTTGACGCCGGGGCAAGTCACGGGTGCCATCTGGGCGGAAAATATCGCGATACGCGAGGCGCTTGCCGGTAAGGCGGTCAAAATCGGAGCTCTAAGAAAGGCGGCAAAATGAAAAATCCTAAAATCGGCTTTATCGGCGGCGGAAATATGGGCGGCGCGATGATCGAAAATTTGGCGCAAAGGCTGGGCGGCGAGAGTGTGTTCGTCTATGCTAGGAGCAAAACGTCGGCTCTACGCGAAAAGTGCGGCGTAAACGCCTGCGAGAGCGAGGCCGCGGTCGCGTCGGCGGCCGATATCACGGTGCTAGCGACCAAGCCCGCGGCGTATGAGGGTATATTAAATTTGATAAAAGAGGTGGCGAGAGGTAAGGTTATAGTCACGCTCGCCCCGAGCTTTAGCCTGGAGCAAAGCATGCAAATTTTAGGCGCACAGGCTAAGATCGCGCGCGCGATGCCAAACACTCCCGCGGCAATCGCAGAGGGCGTTAGCGCGCTGTGCTTTAACGAAAATTTAAGTGCGGACGAGCGGACGGCGGTGCGTGAGATATTTGAAAATTTCGGCGCCGTTTATGAGCTGGAGGAGGCTAAATTTGCCGCATTTACCGGCATCGCGGGTAGCCTGCCGGCCTATGTTTTTATGTTTATCGAGGCGGCTGCGGACGCGGGAGTGCTAGAGGGGCTGCCTAGAGCGCTGGCGTACGAAGCCGTCGCGGCTAGCGTTGCAGGCTCGGCGCGACTCATGCTAAAAAGCGGCAAGCATCCTGCAGCCTTAAAAGACGAAATTTGCTCGCCTGGCGGCACGACGATAGAAGCGGTCAAAGCGCTGGAAAACGGCGGGTTTCGCGCGGCGGTGTTGGATGCAGTGGGTGCGTGCGTCAAAAAGGCGCGCACTAAGTAAATTTACTGCTTTGGTCGACGCTTAAAAACGATTTTTAGAGTTTAAAGGCGTGGATTTTTACTTATAGACGCGACCTGTTCTAGATTACGAGTTAAATTTAAAAATTCTAATCAAAATTTTAATTTTCGTAAAATTTGAAATTTAACTTATAGCTCGGTCCTGTCAATATTTGAGCCGATTTTGTATCCAAAATTTATATCATTTAAAAAATAAAATCCAAAATTTTGATATAAATTTATTTTATCTTAAACTTTTTTTGCATAAAATCACCGCCAAATTTTACTCGAAAGGTACGCTATGAAAAACGATATGTGCGACATGTGTTGTTGCGAAATGAAAAGCTAGGGCGCTAGGCACGAATATCTCTTTAAGTGCTTAGCAGGTCGCTAAACATTTAAAAAGATATTTTCAACTCCGCACTCGCGGGCCTTTTTAGATGAATAGCCAACGATAAATTTAAAAAGGATAAAAAATGAAAAAACTACTAAAATCTTCTCTACTTGCTTTGGCGAGCTTCGCTCTTTTAACCGGCGCAAATGCAAAAACTCTCGAAAACGGCGTTTTGAAAATCGCGACCGAAGGCACGTATTCACCCTACTCCTACCACGATAAAAACGACGCGCTAACCGGCTACGACGTAGAAGTGGCACGCGAAGTGGCAAAGAAGTTAAATTTAAAAGCGGAATTCGTCGAAGCTCCGTGGGATGCGATGCTTGCGGCATTTGATGCGGGTAAGGCCGATATCGTGTTCAATCAAGTAAGTATCACGGACGAGCGTAAGAAAAAATACGACTATACCGCTCCATACACCGTCGCCTACGCCGCGCTAGTCACACATAAAGATAATAACGAAATCAAAAGCTTCGAGGATCTAAAAGGCAAAAAAAGCGCGCATTCGGCAACCAGCAACTGGGCCGGCATCGCGCAAAAATACGGCGCGCAAATCGTCACCGTGGACGGCTTTAGCAAAGGCGTGGAGCTCATCATCAGCCGCCGTGCAGATGCGACGATAAACGATAGCGTGACTTTCTACGATTACATAAATCAGCGTCCAAACGCACCTTTAAAAATAGCCGCTAGCGGCAATGAGCCGATCTACTCCGCAGCCATCGTAAAAAAGGGCAACGAAGAGCTCGTAAATGACGTAAACAAGGCTCTTAGCGAGCTAAAAAGCGAAGGCAAGCTAAAAGAAATTTCGGTCAAATACTTCGGCAAAGATATCTCGGAGTAAAATTTACTCGCATAAAAGCAGCTAAATTTAAAGGATAAAAGATGGTTTCAAAACTACTAAAAATTTTGGCTCTAGGTGCGCTTCTTACGCTAAATTTAAACGCAAAAACCATAAAAGAGCGCGTTTTAACGATCGCTACGGAAGGTACTTACGCGCCGTTTTCATACTACGACGATAAAAACGAGCTAAAGGGCTATGACGTAGATATCGCCCGCGAAGTCGCTAAGAAGCTAAATTTAAAGATCGAGTTTTTAACCGCTCCGTGGGATGCGATGCTTGCGGCGTTTGATGCAGGCAAGGCCGATGCGGTATTTAATCAAGTAAGCGTTACCGATGAGCGCAAGAAAAAATACGACTACGCGCAGCCCTATACGGTCGTGCACGGCGCCATCATCACTCATAAAGATAACGACGACATCAAAAGCTTTGATGATCTAAAAGGTAAGAAAAACGCGGACTCCGCTACCAGCAACTGGGCGAAGGTGGCCGCTAGCTACGGAGCGCAAAACGTCACGGTCGATAGCTTTAGCAAGAGCATGGAGCTTCTCGTTAGCAAGCGCGTAGATACCGTCGTGCGCGATAATATCGTATTTTACGACTTCATCAAGCAGCGCCCGGGCGCTCCGGTTAAAATAGCCGCCGAGGGAAGCGATACCGACTATACCGCACCTATCGTGCAAAAGGGCAATACGGAGCTTGCGGGGCAGATCAGCAAGGCGATAGAGGAGCTAAAAAACGAAGGCAAGCTGGCTGAAATTTCGATCAGGTATTTCGGCAAAGATGTCTCGCGGTAGATGGCGATGAACGAATTTGACCGCATAAGCGAGCTTTTGCTAAGCTCGCTACAACCTATGGCGCTGGCGATGATAAAGGTGACGCTGCCTCTTACGGCGATCTCCTTTTCGCTGGGGCTTCTTATCGCGGTGCTAACGGCGATTGCGCGCATAGCAAATATCAAAATTTTAAAGCAACTTAGCGAATTTTATATCTGGATATTTCGCGGCACGCCGCTTTTGGTGCAGCTTTTTATCGTATATTTCGGTCTGCCGATCGTGGGCGTTACGCTCGATGTTTGGAGCGCGGCGATCATAACTTTCAGCCTAAATATCGGCGCTTACGCTTCCGAAGCCGTTAGGGCGGCCGTGCTTTCGGTGCCCAAAGGCCAGTGGGAAGCGGCTACGGCGCTCGGGATGAGTTATACGCAAATTTTACGCCGTATCATCGCTCCGCAAGCCGCTCGTATCTCGCTGCCTCCGCTTTCAAATATCTTTATCAGCACGCTAAAAGACACCTCGCTTGCGGCTTCTATCACGATGGTCGATATGTTTATGGTCGCTCAGCGCATCGCCGCGCGCACTTTCGATCCGCTCACGCTTTACGTGCTAGCCGCGCTTTTTTATCTGATCGTTTGCACGTTTTTGACGTTTTTGCAAGCTAGGCTCGAGAAGAGATTTTCAAGGTACGTGTGATGATAAAATTTAAAAATTTGACTAAGAAATTCGGCGATAATGTCGTTTTAAACGGCTTAAATTTAGAATTTAAAGACGGGCAGACTACGGTTATTTTAGGAAGCTCGGGCTCGGGCAAATCAACCCTGCTGCGCTGCATAAATTTACTCGAGATCCCGGACGGCGGCGAGCTTGAGCTTGGAAGCGATAAGATAAGCTTCGCCGGTAAAATTTCGAAAAAAGATATGCTGCCGTTTCGCGAACACACGGGGATGGTCTTTCAGAGCTTTAATCTATTTCCGCATCTAACGGCTTTGCAAAACGTAACGGAAGGCCCCGTGCAGGTGCTTAAAATCCCGAAAGAGCAGGCAGAAATTGAGGCCCTGGCGCTACTTGAAAAGGTCGGGCTAAAGGGCAAGGAGCACGAGTATCCAAGCAGGCTCTCGGGCGGCCAGTCGCAGCGAGTGGCGATAGCGCGGGCGCTTGCGATGAAGCCGTATTTTTTGCTTTTGGACGAGCCCACGAGCGCGCTTGATCCGGAGCTTGAGGCGGAGGTTTTGAAGGTTATCGGCGGGCTTAGCAAGGAGCGCGACTCGCTCATCATCGTTACGCATAATATGAACTTCGCCCGCAAAGTCGCGGATCGAATTTTATTTTTAGAGCGCGGCAATATCGAATTTGACGGTACGGCGGAGGAATTTTTCAGCAGCGATTCGCCGCGTATAGTCAAATTTATTTCGGCGATGGATTTTTAAAATTTAAAGGAAAAAAATGAAAATAGATACACTAATCGTAAAAGGCCTCGAAGCCAAAAACAATCCTTACGGCGCGGTCGTTCCGCCTATCTATCTAGCCACGACGTTTGCGCAAGATGGTTTAGACGACTTTCAAAAGTACGCTTATTCTCGTAGCGCAAATCCAACAAGAAATGCATTTGAAGAGCTTTTTGCCAAATTTGAAGATAGCAAATACGCATTTGCTCTAGCTTCGGGCATGGCGGCGACCTCGGCTGTTTTTAACCTGCTAAAAAGCGGCGACAAAGTGCTTTTAAACAGCAATGTTTACGGCGGTACTTACCGCTACGCAAACGGTATTTTCGCAAATTTCGGGATCAAATTTGAACTCGTTGAAGATCTAAATAAAATCTCTCGTCTAGACGAAGACGTTAAGATGATATTTATCGAAACGCCGTCAAATCCGCTACTGCGAGTAACGGATATCGCCCGGCTAGCCGAGCTAGCTCGTAAAAACGGCGCGCTTGTCGTCGTCGATAATACTTTTTTGACGCCGTATTATCAAAAAGCCCTCAAATTTGGTGCCGATATCGTCGTTTATAGCGCGACGAAATATATCGGCGGACATGCCGACGTAATTGCGGGAATCGTGACTACGAACGACGATGCGCTAGCCGAGCGTATAGCTTTTATGAAAAATACTCTCGGCGCGACGCTAAGCCCCGCAGATGCTTATAATCTAATAAGAGGCCTCAAAACTCTTAGCGTGAGATTTGATAGACAAAGCGAAAATACGCTAAAAATCGTAGAATTTTTAGAAAAAAACTCGGCTGTTAAAGCCGTGTATTACGCAGGTTCATTTTCGGCCGAGGAAAAACGCATCCAAAACACCCAAGCTAGCGGTATCGGCGCGCTAATCTCGCTGGAGCTAAAGGATGGCTACGACTATAAAATTTTTGCTAAAAGTCTAGAACTTTTTGACCTGGCCGTTAGTCTTGGCGGCGTAGAGAGTCTAATCTGCCATCCGGCCTCAATGACTCATGAATCTTATTCGCAGGATTTACAAGCTAAAATCGGCATTACTCAAGGTTTGCTACGCCTTGCTGTCGGTATCGAAAATTCGGATGATTTGATCGCGGATTTGGAGCAGGCAATAAATAAAGCTAAAATTTAATTTTGCTTGCAAGCTCGAACAAATTTAACTTTATACTCGGTGCGCAAAATAGGCGTACCGAGTTTTGCTCAAACTTGGCTACAGAGCATATCAAAACGGTCATGTGCATAAATTTGATCGTTCTACTATTTTGTTTTAAATAAGCTAGCCAAAACTCCGATGCTTAAAATCCCCAAAATGATCCACAAGCTAACCTGTGCCGAAATCTCAAATCCGTGATGAAAGATATGTGCCGACGCGTTTAGGGCGAGCTTTGCTGCGATAAAAAACAAAAGCGCTATAACGGCCTTTTCTAAATATACCAAATAGTCTTTTAGCGCTTCTAGCACGAAGTAAAGCGTCCTAAGCCCCAAGATCGCAAAAATCATCGCCGAATAAACTATAAGCGGCTCACGACTCACGGCGATAACGGCCGGAACGCTATCAAAAGCAAACATAACGTCGCTAAGCTCTATAACGCAAAGACACAAAAATAGCGGCGTAGCTATCCATTTTGCGTTTAGTTTGGAGATTTGATTTTGCAGTTTCGTCTTTTCGTCTGCTGAAATTTGAGCTGAAATCTCGCTATTTTTTACGAAAAAGCTATGCCCTAGAAGACGCGGAAAAACAGGGAAAAATCTATAAACCGCCCTGTAAGCCAGGTGGTTTGAGTAGTCCTCTATCTGCTCTTCATCATCATCCTTTTTCATCATCATTACCGCGCTATAAGCTACCATAGCAGCAAAAACAAACTCCATCCACGGCGAAATCCCGAGCAGACTTGTTCCGACGGCTACAAAGACGAGTCTAAATATAACCGCGCCTATAATGCCAAAATACAGCACTCTATGACGGTAAATTTCAGGAATCTTGAACCAAGAAAAGATTGCCATCATAACAAATAAATTATCCACGGATAACGATTTTTCTAAAATATACCCTGCAAAATATAGACTCATCGTTTCGCTTCCGCGCGCAAAATACAAATATCCGCCAAACGCTACGGAAACGGCTATCCAAAAAATAGACCAAAGCGCTGCTTGTTTGAGCGAGATTTTTTCGTCTTTTTTGTGCGCAAAAAAATCTACCGCAAATGCCGCCACGGCAAATATGATAAAAACGATCATTGTTTGAAATTCTAAACTATCCAAAAATTCTCCTTAATACCCGCAGCTTTGTTCGGGAAGCCCTCTTTGGCGGTTTAGCTCTTGCGCCGCCTTGCACGCCGAGTATGATTGTTTGCCGGCGCAATTTGCATTAAACCAGTCTATGAGCTGCGAATGCATACGGACGTTTTGATTGTATAAATTTACTTCATGGCTTGAATATCTATTTACGAAAGTAGAATTTAACGCTCTTTCTATTGCAAGCGCTTTGTTGTAAATTTTTACGCACTCTTTCATCATTTCATCGCTTATTACGGGTGCGTTGCCGTAAGTTTGCGCCGAGGGCGGGATCTCGTAACCGCCCTCTATCTCAAATGCGCCTAAAATCGCAATCGTAGCCGCTAAGAAAAATAAAATTTTCATAAGTACTTCACTACGGAATTTAAAATCAGCTCATCAAGCTTTCTATCGCTCGTAGGTTCGCCGATAGCCGAAAATTTCCACTCGCCGTTTCGTTTATATAGCTTGCCTAAAATCATCGCAACCTTATACGCAAATGCGCTATCTCGTACGATATTATACGACGCAAAGACTTTATTTACCCTAGTCGGCGTGCCTTCGTAAAGTCTAATGCTAGCAAACGGAATTTTATCAAAATCTATTTGATTATAAGAATTTAGCACGAAAAATATCTGCTCTACGTTTGAGTTTAAACGGCTAAGATCGACGCTGATTATTTCATTATCCAGTCCGTCGTCGCCCCCTACGTCTCCGACCAAGTCATCGCCGCTGTGAAATACGCCCGGGGCCGATTTTTTGCCAAAATAAACCACATCGCAAAACTGTTTGTTTGAGTCAAACATAGCAGCGCTTAAGTCTAAATCTACAGGCTTTATCTTATCTCTAAAAAAGCCTTTTTCGGTTATGGCGCCCCAGTTTGCTCCTACGCAAAAGCTGTGTAGATGCCCGCCGTCGTCTTTGGCGAGCGATATTTTTTGTCCTTTGACCAAATTTATCGCCATGGCTTGCCCCTATACGTCTAGTCCAAACTGTCTACAAAATCCAGCCAGTCCATCCTTAAAACCGCTTCCGTTAGCTGCGAAACGCCACTCGTTGTCTTTAAAGTATATTTTACCGAAAGATACTGCGGTTTCGGTAGAAAAGTCCTCTTCTAAATCGTATCTGGCTATCTCTTTGCCGCTTCTTTCATCGACGATTCGCATAAACGAATTTCTTACCATACCGAAATTTTGCCTTCTTGCGGCTGCTTCGTGGATGGTGACGACTATGTCGATCTCTTTGACGTTTGGCGAAATTTTGGCTAGGTCGATTTTTATGGATTCATCATCTCCGTCACCCTCTCCAGTGCGGTTATCGCCGGTGTGGACTACCGAGCCGTCTGCGCTAACTAGATTGTTGTAAAAGACGAAATTCTTCTCGTTTTCTACTTTGCCTGAAGCTCCTAACAAAAACGCGCTCGCATCTAGGTCAAATTCCGCTCCCGTATCGCTAGTATTTGTATCCCATCCAAGACCTACTAAAATTTTAGTTAGCCCGGGAGCTTCTTTGCTTAAACTAACTCTACCGCCCTTTGATAAATTTACCGCCACTTTGGCCTCCTTTAAAATTATTTATTCTATAGGATATAGATTTGAAGATTTTATTTAAATAAAGTTTAAGTTTAACTTTACCTATAGGATAAAATAATGGGCGAAAATTTAGCTTTTTTTAGCGCCGATGAGATACGAAATTTCTATCTGCAAATTTCTACAAACGTCCGCAAGTTACGTGAAAATAAAGGCATTAGTCAGCTTGATATGGCTTTAAGCATGGATATAAAGTCGGTCGCATTTTACTCAAACTGCGAGAATTGCCGCTATGATAAGCATTTTAACCTTGAGCATATTTATAAAATTTCAAAAATTTTAGATGTAGAGGTTGGGGAGATTTTCAAATTTTAGCGATTTAATTTGAGCTGATGTCGTTTGGGAGACCGGGTTTAATTGGGCCTAGTGATGAAAAATCGGTTCAATTTTGTATGCCGAATTTGTAAGATACGGCTCAAAAACTCAAGGCTAAATTTAACTTCGCGATCCCGAGGCAAAGAGAGCTTACTCCGCCTCGGAACGCGTATTTATTGCGGTTAAAACGGCTTATACACCATCATCCAGATGATGATGACCATCGCGATAGTCGGCACTTCGTTGTAAGCGCGAAAGAACATACCGCTTTTTTTACAGCGTTTCTCGCGCAGCTGCACCATATAGCGGCCAAGATCCAGATGAAACGCCGCAAGGATAACGACGACGGTGAGCTTGACGTGCATGTAGCCGCTACGCAAAAGCTCAGGCATCGCGACGATAATCAAAATGCCCGTCAAAAACGTGCCGATCAGCGCGACCCAGCCGATGTAGTGGTACATCTTGTACTCCTGCACCTCGACGACGCGCACGAAATCAGGCTTGTCCATATTCTCTGCGTGGTAGACGTAGAGGCGCGGCTGATAGAACAAAAACGCCATCCACGAGATGAAACACAAGTAGTGGAAATACTTGATGAGGTTGTAATACTCTGCCATTTTTTCTCCTTTTAATTTTTATTTTAGCGGCTTGTCTTTTTGCCCTATACTTCGCTTTGCTTCCCTTGCGGTCGCGACTGCAAGCAGAGGCTTTTAAATTTGGCTCGGTCATTACCGACCGGGTAATTCCCGTCGCCAAATTTAAAAGCGCCTCGTCTAGAACTTCTTGAAAAGCTACGAGCGCAGCGAAGTAGAAAAATACTTCGCCTTGTCGCTTTACATTCAAAATTTTGAAGTCAGATTTGTAAATTTGAGTTGTCGAAACCCGTACCCCGAAAATACTAAATTTGACCTTTTGCGATTAAAAAATCGATCAAATTCTCGTAAATTTAGCCGAGCCTTATCCCAGCAAAATTTCCTTCCTCGCTTCAAATTCCTCTTTGCTTATCGCGCCGCTTTCGTACAGCTCATATAGGCGTCTAAGCCGCTCCTCGAGGTCTTGCGCGCGCAGTTTGTCTTTTAGCGCTTCTTTTTTCTGATTTTTCTCGACGGCCGCGCCAGTTAAACGCAGATCAAAGAGCCACCACACGCCCCAAAGCGCCCAAAATACGTAACCCACGATCGCCCACGCCAGGCTATATCCGATGAAAAACAGAGCCATCATCGCAAAGCCGCTCACGAATTTGCCCAGATAAAATCTATGCCCGCCAAACCAGCCCGTAAGTAGCCAAAGCGCGTAGGCTATATAAACGTTATCACCCATTTTTAGCACCTTTTTGCCCAGCGGCGAAGCTCTGCCAGAGTATGAGCACGACTCCGACGTCGATCATAACGTCTGCGAGGTTAAATATCGCAAACTCAAACCACTTGTGCCAATAAACGTAGTCCACGACGCCGCCGTGAACGAAACGGTCGAGCAAATTTGAGCTGCCTGCGCCCAGGATTATACCCGCTCCTAGCGCATGCTCCTCTAGGATTTCCTTTTTCTCGCCGTTTGCGCTCAAATTTGGCTCCGTTTTTGCCGCAGCTCGCGCGTCAAATTTGCGCTTTAGCCGCCAAAGTAGATAGCCGCAAACACCCGCAATCAACGCCAGCTGGATAAATTTGAGCCATTCTCCCAGAAACGCAAACATCGAAAACGCCACGCCTCGGTTGTATGCAAGCACTAGCGAAAAGTACTCGCCCTGCCACGAAAAACCGCTCAAAAATATCTGCTTGACCGCCTGATCGAGCGCGAAAACGGCGAAAAACGCCGCGAAAAAAACGCCTAAAATTTTAGCCATTTAGCGCTTTTACGAAAAATTTCTCGACCTCGTCCATGCGGGTTTTTAGCGCGTCGGCACACTTGCCTTCGAGTAAAAGTCTGATGAGATTTTCGGTGCCTGAGTAGCGAAATAGCGAGCGGATGCCCTCTTTTGCGAGGCTTGCTTCAAGCTCTTTTAGCCCTGCGATACTTTCAAGCGGCTTTTTCTCGGTTATCTTTAAATTTAGCAAAATTTGCGGATACGGTTTTATCTCGCTTAAAATTTCACTCGCTTTTTTGCCTTTTTTTAGCACCAGTGCTGCAAACTGCAGCGCCGCCACGAGCCCGTCGCCCGTTTTTGCGTAGTCGCTAAAGATGATGTGGCCGCTCTGCTCGCCGCCAAAATTCGTGCCGTTTTCTTTCATCTTTTCAAGCACGTATTTGTCGCCGACATTTGCGCGCAGGAGCTTGATTTTGTGGGATTTTAGGTAGTCTTCGAGCGCCGCGTTGCTCATCACGGTAGCCACGACCGCGCCGCCTTTTAGGGCTTTGTTTTCTTGCAAAAATGCCGCCATGACGCCTAGCAAACTATCGCCGTTTGCCACCTCGCCGCACTCGTCTACAACTACGAGTCTATCGGCGTCGCCGTCAAACGCAAACCCCAGATCCGCCCTTAATCGCACGACCTCGGAGGCTAAATTTTGCGGATAGAGCGCGCCGCAGTTTAGGTTTATGTTGCTACCGTTTGGTTCGTCGTTGATGACGATGGTTTCGGCGCCAAGCTCGCTAAATATAGTCGGAGCGACCTTATACGCCGCGCCGTTTGCGACGTCTAAAACCACGCGCAATCCGTGCAGGCTTAGGTTTTTAGGAAATGAGTTTTTGATCTGCACGATATAGCGGCCGATGACGTCGTCGATGCGCTTTGCGGCGCCGATTTCGAGCATCTGTTTTTGCGATCTCTCGATTAGTGCGTCGTCGAAGTAAATCTTTTCTATCTGCGCTTCGGCCTCTTCGCCCAGTTTATTGCCGTCGCTGCCAAAAAATTTGATGCCGTTATCGTAGTACGGGTTGTGCGAGGCGCTGATCATGATGCCCGCGTCGCAGCGCATATCCTCGGTGAGAAACGCGATCGCAGGAGTAGGCATCGGGCCGATCTGGCGGACGTTGTAGCCCACGGCCGTGAGTCCCGCGACAATGGCGGTCTCGATCATGTAGCCGCTTTTGCGCGTGTCTTTGCCTAGTAAAATAGTGTTCGTATGCGACGCAAACTGTCTAAAATATATCCCCGCAGCCATAGCAAGGCGCATGGATGTTGCGGCGGAGAGTTTTTCGCCCGCTTTGCCGCGAACGCCGTCGGTGCCAAATAGCTTCATCGTTTTTCCTTTTATGACTTATATCGGCTTGTCTTTTGAGCATTTTTATAGAAACCCCGCCTGTGGCGTCGCTACGCTGGTTTTGAATGAGTTTAAAATTTTCGCCCCGCGGCAGACTACCTTTGCTTCGCTTTGCTCGCAACTGCAAGCAGAGGTCTAGCCTTAAAACGAAATTTTCCGCACAACTTCAAATCCATCTCAAAATACTGCACCGCAGAATTTGCCGGACAGCTTTTTGCTTGGCAAATTCCATAAATCTATTAAATTTTCGTCCTATTTTATCAAAAAATATCCAAATTTAAGTTGTAAATTTCCTCGCTTTAAATTTTACTTAAATTAAGCGGATTTTAAAACTGGTTTTTATATAATCACGGACTAAAATTATGACAAAAGGGACATTATGGCAAACCATAAATCTTCTGAAAAAAGAGCCAGACAGACTATCAAAAGGACTGAAAGAAACAGATTTTACCGCACTAGGCTTAAAAATATCACTAAAGCCGTGCGCGTAGCCGTTGAGGCGGGCGATAAAGAAGCCGCGCTAAACGCGTTTAAAGTGGCAAACAAAGATTTCCACAGCTTCGTTAGCAAAGGCTTTTTGAAAAAACAAACAGCTTCTCGCCGCGTAGGACGCCTTGCAAAACTCGTAAACAAACTATCTGCTTAATCTAAATTTTAATGCTAGCCGACAAACTGCAGCCTTTTTTGGATCGCTACGACGAGCTCTCTCGTCTGCTTAGCGATCCGTCTATCACAAACGATATCGCAAATATGACCAAGCTCTCCAAAGAGCAATCAAATTTAGAAGATATCGCCTCGGCTGCAAAGTCCTATCTGCAAACTCTCACGGACATCGAGGAAAACAAGGCCCTACTCGATGACGCCGAGCTTGGCGAGCTAGCCAAAGATGAACTCAAAAATCTCGAATCCCAAAAAGAAAATCTCGAAGAAGAGATCAAAATTTTACTCCTTCCAAAAGACCCTAACGACGATAAAAACGTATTTTTAGAGATCCGCGCAGGAACGGGCGGAGACGAAGCGGCACTTTTTGCGGGCGATTTGTTTAACGCCTACGCCAGATACGCCGAGCTTCGCGGGTATAAATTCGAGATCGTGAGCCAAAGCGAAGGCAACACGGGCGGCTTTAAAGAGATTATTTTGCTGATAAAGGGCAAGGGGGCGTACTCGAGGCTCAAATTTGAGGGCGGCACTCACCGCGTCCAGCGCGTGCCCGAGACCGAAAGCCAAGGCCGCGTACACACCTCGGCCGTCACAGTCGCTATTATGCCAGAAGTCGAAGATAGCGAGATCGAGATAAATCCAAACGACCTTCGCATCGACGTTATGCGCAGCTCAGGCCACGGCGGACAGTCGGTAAATACGACCGACTCGGCGGTGCGAATCACTCATATCCCGACGGGCATAGTCGTCACGAACCAAGACGGCAAAAGTCAGCACAAAAACAAAGAAGCCGCGATGAAGGTGCTAAAAGCGCGCCTTTATGAGATACAAGAAGAGGAACGCCTAGCCAAAGAAACCAGCGAACGCAAAAGCCAAGTCGGCACGGGCGACCGCTCGGGGCGTATCCGCACCTATAACTTCCCTCAAAATCGCATCAGCGACCACCGCATAAATTTGACGCTTTACCGCCTCGACGCGATAATGGCAGCGGGACTTTTTGACGAGATTATCGAGCCGCTGATTGCGCATTATCAGGCTGAAGCGATCTCGGACGCCGATCTGTAAAGCTCTAAAATTCACTAAAAATTTGGCATTTTCAATACGATATTTTCATTAAATTTGGATGTAAATTTTGCTGCAGACGGAGTCGTCATGCAAGTTAAATTTGAAAACAACTTATCTTCGCGTTTTAGGTAAAATCTCTGAAAAATAGTAGCGAATTCGGATCTGCTTTTTAAAATTTAGCTTTAAAAATATCAAATAAAAACTAAGTTGAATTATGTAAACCGATAAATTTTTAGTCGCGCTAACACGTAGTTTTTTCAAATTTATCCGACTAAAATTTATCAAAGTTCCAGCCTATCGCGCCGTCAATACGCAAAACAAAAACCGTCCGTCAAAGCCAAATTTGGGACTTGAAATCTGGTTTTGTTAAAATCAAAAACCCGTAAATTTCTCAAATTTATAACCATAAACAAGGCGTCTAATTTATTGCAAGCGGCTTTGTAAAATTTGAGTGAAGTTTTTGCAGCAAATTATCCAAATTTAATAACTAGAAATAATTTAAAATTTCACGCCGAAGCTAAAATTTGACTCCGCGTTCACATGTTTGCCGCATATTAAAGCTCGTTTTTTTAGCAAGCAAAATAGCTTCACTTCGCCAGTTCAAGTATATTGCACGCTCGCTTAGAGCCAAGCTCGCAGGCCTTTTTGAGACGCTCGCCCGATAGCTCAAAGCTTTGCGGCGCGATGTCACCTTTTAGATAAAACACCGACTCCTCGTAGCAGCTCTCCGCGCTCCCGGCGGCGCAGGCGTCTTTGTAGATCGCAAATGCCTTCGCCCCGTCCTTGTAGCCCGTTAGCCCTTTGGCGTAAAACTCCGCGGAAAGGTAGCAAGCCAGCGCGTCGCCGCCCGAGCAGCTTTTTTCTAGTGCAGCGAGCGTTTTTTCGCAGCTTGCGGCGTCGCCTTTGTTTATGCAGGCATTTAGTCCGGCCTCGTTTATAGCGGCATTTGCGAGCACAACTGCGACGGCTAGTATCCAAATTTTCCTCATTTTTTATCCAACTCTTTTAAATTTTTAAATCTATAAATCCCGTTTTTCACTCGCTCGAAAATTTTGCGATTTTCAAGCAGCTTGATGGTCTGCGTGACTGTGGGCTTGCTGGCGTCCGTCTGCTCGCAGATATCTGAAATTTTAACTGTTATGAAGCCGTTTTCATCCACATTTTGGGCTAAAAACAAGATGATCTCCATCTTTTTCTCGCCCAAAATTTGACCGAAAATCTCCCTCTCTAACTCCGTCATCGCGCTAAATTTACTTGTATTCTAGCAGTTTAAAGTATTTTTTCGCAATAGGATCGAGAAAAAAGGCATCGTATTTATCGCCCGGATCCTGCCCCATAAGTTCCGGTATCATGTTGTATTTATACATTTCTCGACCATTTTCATTTTCGTCTTCATGATAAACGTAAAACGCACCGTCTAGGACGACTTGTCCAAATTTACATTTTTTGCTCTCGCTTTCTTCATTAGGCCATTCGTATTCCCATTTGTATATTTGCCCAAAATTTGAATTTCCGACTTTTAAAAATATATTTTTGAGATGATTGCTGTTAGGCTCGTCCAGCATTAGTTCGCCGTATTCTATGCCGGTGTTTATATCTCCGTCATACCCTTCGCCAAAGTCGTAATTTTTTCCTTCGTAGGTTATTTTGCTGCCGTCTGCCATAACGAAATTTTCGCCCAGACGACTATAGTTTTCGTCCTCTTTGCGCTTGCTTGCCTCGGCTTCTAAGTGTTGCATGCTGTTTTCATTGACGCAGTAGCTTAGTTTTAGCTTTACGATATCGTTTTTATTCTTTTTTAAAAATGATTTTAACGCGTGCATAGACTTAACGTCCGACAAAAATATCTCGGCAGTATTTACCTCTTTCGCACCCAAAAACGCGGCAAGCGCAAGCGATAAAACGATGATTTTTTTCATTTTTTACTCCTTAAGATGAACCTAATTTTACTAAATTTTAGCTTATTTTACGGCTCTTGCGATACAATACGCCAAATTTAATAAAGGATCAAATTTGAAACTAATCAGCTGGAACGTAAACGGACTGCGCGCGGTCGCGGCAAAAGACGGTTTTGCTTGGCTAGAGCAACAAAAGCCCGATTTTTTGGGCCTTCAGGAGATCAAGGTGCGCGAGAGCGACGTGCCTGCGGAGATTTACAAGCTCGGATTTAACGAAATCAGCGTAAATTCGGCAGCTCGCGCTGGGTACTCGGGCGTGATGAGCCTAGCTAAATTTAGCTCCGTTACGCAAAAAGCGGCGTTTTTTGACGACGACGAGGGACGGGTTTTGGAGCATAGATTCGGCAACGTCGTGCTTTTTAACATCTACTTTCCAAACGGCCAAAAAGACGACGCGCGCCTAGCCTACAAGATGGATTTTTACGCTAAATTTCTAGCCTACATCCAGGAGCTCGTAAAACAGGGCAAAGACGTGATATTTTGCGGCGACGTAAACACCGCTCACCGCGAGATCGACCTCAAAAACCCAAAAGCAAACGCCAAAACCTCGGGCTTTTTGCCTATCGAACGCGCGTGGCTGGACGAGGTCGTCGCACGCGGCTTTATCGACACCTTTCGGCAGGTGCGCGGCGATGCAGCGGACGCGTATTCGTGGTGGAGCTACCGCTTTAACGCCCGCGCCAAAAACGTCGGCTGGAGGATCGATTATTTTTTCATTTCGGCAAGCCTCAAAGACCGCCTAAAAGACGCGTTTATCCTGAGCGATATCACGGGCTCCGATCACTGCCCCGTCGGTATCGAGATCGATCTGGACAGGCTTTGCTAAAAGAAATCTTGCTTTATTTTGCGGCGGCATTTTTTGAGATTTTGGGCTGCTTTAGCTTTTGGGCGTATTTTAGGCTGGGCAAAAGCGCGCTGTTTTTGGGGCTCGGTGGGGCGTCGCTCGCGGCGTTTGCTTATATTTTGACGCGTGTAAATTTAGACTTCGCCGGACGCGCTTACTGCGTTTACGGCGGTATATACATCGTCTCGTCGCTGCTTTGGCTGCATTTTGTAGAAAAGCAAGCCTTTACCAAATGGGACTTAATCGGCGGCGCGATTTGCCTACTGGGTGCTTGCGTGGTGCTTTACGGCGGCGGGGGTTAAATTTGAGCTAAATTTACGCTTTTACGGCGGGTGATTTTGGGTCAAATTTGACTCGTCGCGCGATTTGCCAAATTTAAGTCCGAATTTTGCACCCGCTTTTTAAAAACCAAACGCTTAAATTTAAGCCGCGATATATGCGTATATAATTATAATATCTAACGAAAAAAGCGACAAATAGGCGAGCCAAAAGGCTTTTACGTAATCAAATTTAAAGGAAAAAATGACAAACAAAACTATATTATCGGCTATTTTAGCAGGAGCTACCGTTTTAACCCTAAGCGGTTGCTTTGATTCGGGAGCTAGCGGAAGCAAGGCCGCCAAAGTAGATAAGCCTAGCGGAAAGATAGCAAAAAGCCTAAAAGAGGTTTGCGATAACCCAAATACTAAATACGACGCTTTGGTAGCGGATCTAAAAGTAAAAATGCTTGAAGTAGATGATAAAGCAGATAAATGGGTCTTCTTTTACGACCAAGATAGCCAAGATTTTAAGATTGCAGGAATGACTACGACAACAAATCACCAAATTCAACACCTGGTTATTCCACAAACAAAATTTTCAAACGTTCATTTAGAGATGCAAGAACCTATATGTGAAATCGAATCAAACCCAGATAAAGAAAAAATATTGCAAGATAAATATATAACGCACAAAGAAGCGGCAGAATATGAAAAAGTAATTCAAGTAAGAAAAATAATAAACATAAAAGAAATATAGATCATATAAATATAGGAAATTTATGCAAGAAAAACGGCGCTTAGCGCGAGGCGCCGTCAAATTTGACTCAAAAACCCGTGATCTAAAAGGTGCGTGATTAAAATTTTAAATCCAAGTCCGATGAGGATCGCGCCGCCTAAAATCAGCGCCTTTTGCTCCAAAAACTCTCCAGCAAATTTGCCGACGTAAAACGCAGCGACGCTAAGCGCGAAGCAAACTATCCCGATAACAGCGGCGCTAAAGTAGATGTCTGCGGCCGTAAAGCTCAGCGTCACGCCCACGGCTAGCGCGTCAATACTGGTCGCAAACCCGCCTGAGAGCAGCATCTTCGTATCAAGGCTCACAGCTTCACAGGGCTCGTTTCTACAGGCTTCGCGGATCATCTTTGCGCCCAAAAAGCCCAAAATCGCAAACGCGATAAAATGATCGATCTGCGCGATAAATCTAGCAAACGCAGCACCCAAAAAATAGCCCGCAAGCGGCATCGCCGCCTGAAAAAATCCAAAAACAAACGCGATAAATAAAATCTTTGATAGTGCGAGATTGCGGTATTTTGCGCCGTTTGCGATGCTAAGAGCAGCCGCGTCCATAGCAAGCGCGATAGAGAGAAGTAAAAGCTCCATTTCATCCTTTCAAAAAGGCTAATTTTAACTCAAAATTTGCCTCTTGCGGTTAATCTCGCTCAAATTTGCGGCTAAATTTGACGTCTGAAATTTAGAGCCAAACAGACGAGCGCGCCGTATAAATTTGCACTTAAATTTAGCCCTTAAATCCAGGCTCAAATTTGCGATTTAAATTTTGCAAATTTAAGCCGCCGTGCCGTAAAAATGCGGGTAAATTCGCTCTAAAAAGGCCAAATTTACCCGTTTAAAAGCTGAAATTTAATATCATAACCGCCGAATTTTACTTTAAGGAAAAAACGATGAAGAAAAGTTTGATCTTATGCGCTATTTTGCTCGCAGCTTCGGCGCACGCAGCAGGCTGGCAGGACGCGCTAAATAAAGAAACGCTAAATCAAGGCGCGCAGATACTGGGCGCGGCAAACTCGGGCGACTACAAAAGCGCGGTCAGCTCGGCTCTAAACGCCGCCGTTAAGGAGCTATCAAACGGAGGATTTTTAAAAAACGCAACGGCTAAAATCCCGCTGCCAAAGAGCCTGGAAACGGCGGCAAATTTGGCTAAAAAAGTGGGCGGCCAAAAGTGGGCTAACGAGATGGTAACCTCGATAAATAACGCTGCAAGCGCGGCTGTGCCGGGGGCTGCAGACGTATTTTCGGGCGTGATAAAAAATATGAGCGACGCGGACGTGAAAAAGGTGCTAGAAGGCGGCAAGGACAGCTTTACGAAGTTTTTGCAACAAAACTCGAGCCAGAAACTGCAAGCCGTATTTAAGCCGATCATCACCAAAATGATGAGCGATAATACCTTTGCCACCGCGTATAACGGGCTAAATTCGTTCGTCGCTGGTAGCGCGCTGGCAAAATCAGATACCGCAAAACAGCTAAAAGGCATCGCAACTAGCATGGGCGCGGGCGAATACATCCCGCAGGAAAACGAGGATCTAAATGGCTACATCACGCGCAAGACGCTAGATGGGCTATTTAACGTTATGAGCGAGAAGGAAAGCTCGCTACGAGGCGGCGCCGTGGAGCAGGGCACGAAAATCCTGCAGGGAATTTTCAAGTAAAATAAGGGAGAATAGTGAAAAATAGTTTGGAATTTCGCGCCGACGTAGGCATGATTTTTGTTGCGATAGTCTTTGGTTTGGGCTATCTGCCTACCTCGCTAGCGCTTGCTACTAACGGCGTTTTTGGCGTTTTGTTTTGGAGATTTTTGCTGGCGGCGATCATAGCCGGCGCGATATTTTATAAAAAGCTAAAAGACGTAAGCGCGCCTGATATAAAATCTGGCGTGATCTTGGGTCTGTTTTTGTTTACGGGATTTGTCAGTCAGACTTTCGCGTTTAAGTACGCCGATACCTCGTCCGTGGCCTTTATCATCGGGCTAAACGTGGCTTTGGTGCCTTTTATCGCGGCGGGTCTTTTTAGGCATAAAATTTACTCCTACGCGTATGCGGGCGTGGCGTTTGCGGTGGCGGGGCTTTATATGATAGGCGATACGAAGGTCGGTTTTGGCCTGGGCGAGATTTTGGCTCTGGTTTGTGCGTGCGCCTACTCTTTTCACATCGTTCTCACCAACCGCTTGGTGCAAAAATGCAACCTCGTAAATATGGTTTATTTTGAAATTTTGACCCTAATCGCGCTTTGTTTTGTAGCTATTTTGGTTTTTGAGGACGCTAAAATCGCTCCCGTCGTGGACAGGGCGTTTATCATAGCGATGCTAGTCGTGGGCGTGCTGGGTACGGCGTTTGCGTTTTTTGCGCAGGCCTTGATGCAAAAATTTACCACGCCCGTTAAAACGGCGATATTTTTCACTCTCGAGCCCGTAACCGCCGGAGCGATGGGCTATTTCGTCGGCGCGGAGGACATCAGCGCATATAGGCTTTGCGGCGCGGCACTTATCTTGGTCGGAGTTTTGATCAGCGAGATAGGCAGCTACCTGCGCGCTAAAAAGGAAAATTTAGCCTAAATTTCGGCGGGTTTTGCTTGGCGTTTTGCTCAAGGCGCCGACCCGCCGTAAGATCAAATTTATCAAATCGCCGCCAAATTTACTCTCGCGGCGATTTTCTTTCTTAAATTTATCGCCATTTTTGCCAGCTAGCAAGAGCGCGGCGACTCTCAAATTTGACGCGATAAAGCCCGAATTTAGAGAAATTGCGTTAAATTTGCCCCTTAAATTTAGCTAAAGAAATCAGATGAAAAAATCAACCGAATTTAAGGCCGACCTCGCGCTGTTCGTGATCGCAGTGGTTTGGGGCGTGACGTTTTTGCCGATGGCGCAGACGCTAAAGACAAACGGCGTTTTTACGCTTTTGTTTTGGCGATTTTTGATTGCGGCCGCGCTGATGGCGCTAATAAGCCTCAAATTTACTCGAAAAATCGACCGCAATTCGCTAAGACTCGGCACATTTTTAGGCGCGCTTTTATTTGCGGCCTTTACGCTTCAGACCTTTGCCCTCAAGTACGCCCCAAGCTCCACCGTCGCCTTTATCACGGGACTAAATGCTGTCTTTACGCCATTTATCACGCTTGCGTTTTTCGGACAAAAGGTCGTCGTTTACGCATTTATCGGCGCGTTTTTATCGGCAGCGGGGCTTTATTTTCTAACTGGCAGCGAGCTGGGTTTTGGCGCGGGTGAGGCGCTTAGCGTCGTTTGCGCGCTTGGCTTTGCGCTACATATCATTTTCACGGGCGTTTTGGTGCGCAGGTGCGAGCTATACTGGATGGTGAGCGCGCAGTTTACGGCCGTCGCGGCGCTTTGTTTTGTTGCGGCACAGATTTTCGAGCCACGCGGCGTCGTGCCCGTTTTAGACGAGGCGTTTTTCGTCGCGGTTGCGGTGACGTCGGTGTTTGCGACAGTTTTGGCGTTTTTTGTACAAACCGCGGCGCAGCGCTACACGACGCCCGTTAAAACCTCGCTCATCTTTACATTTGAGCCCGTGAGCGCGGGGATCGTGGGGTATTTTTTCGGCGGCGAGATATTAAGCGGCATGCAGATAGCAGGAGCCGGACTCATACTCTTTGGCATCGTCGTTAGCGAGGTGGGCAGCTACTATAAAAACAAAAGATCGCGAGTAGCCGGCTCGTAAGGGCGGCTAAATTTGACAAATCTAATCAAAGGAGCGAAAATGACGAAAGATCAGTGCTGCGTCCTAAAGCATTTGACGGCGGGCGAAACGGGTGGCTTTGAAAAAGCGGGCGAGCTGGGCGACGGCGAGTTTTTAGACTTGCTTATCGGGAAAGGGCTTATTTGGATGCTTGACTGGGCCGGCGAAGACAGCACGGGTGACGTGGGTAAATTTATCCGATCTAGGCTTGATGAGCTACAAAGCAGCGTGACGATAGAGTGTGATAAAATTTACGCAAGGCTCGAAAAAGAGGCAAAAAAAGATGGTTTTGAGCGCGGCGACGCGAGCCTATTTTTGATGAACGAGTTTCAAAAGGCGCTCAAAAAGAGCGATTTTAGGCTATTTACTTTGGATCTGCATAACGACGCTTATTGCCTACTCATAGCACACAAGGACGCCGAAAAAGACTTTAAGAAAATGGCAAAGCGCGAGGAGCTGTTTTGGGATATCGCACCGTGGGGCAAGCGTCGCAAAAGACAGATCCTTTACGTCATAAACTGCAAGTGCGGCGAAATGTCCGTATGGCAACTAGATGAGGACGAGTCATCGCCCAGGGATGAGGTTTGCGAAGTATGCGGGCGTGTGCTTTTCGATGCCGACGGTAACGCTAAGCAGCCTTTGGAGAAGGAATTTATCTGATTTGGCTTTGCTTGGTCAAATTTGCCCGTATATGCTAGCGACTGCAAATTTGACATCAAATTTAAGCCGCAGATCGCGAGTCAAATTTCATCAAATTTAACCCAAAACGCCGAATCTACCGCCTTTTTACCGCGGTAAATATAAAAAAGCAAACCGAAGCGATGAGGATAATGCTAGCGCCGCTAGTGAGATTCGCCTCAAAGCTCAGCCACAGCCCGCTCACGCAAAACGCGGCCGAGATGAGCGCGGCGTTTAGCATCATCGTGCCCAGGCGGCTCGAGACCGCACCCGCGATATAGGGCGGGATCGTGAGCAGCGCGATAACCAGGATGAGTCCGACCGCGCGTATCGTCATCACGACGCTTAGCGCCATCATGCACGTTAGCGCGTAGTATAGCAGCGTCGTGCGCACCCCACGCAGCCGCGCAAACTCCGTGTCAAAGCTAAGCGCCTCAAACTGGCGGTAAAATAGCGCGACTGACGCTAGTATGACGCAGTTTGCGACCGCCATGAAAACAAGATCGCCCTGCGGCACGGCCAAAATCGAACCAAAAAGATAGCTCATTAGATCGACATTGTAGCCGGGCGCCAGGTCGGTGAGAATGATGCCAAACGCCATGCCAAACGCCCACAGCGCGCCGATAACGGAGTCCATCTTACTTTTGTCTTTGAGCGTGATCGTGGCGATGAGTAGCGCCAAAAACAGCGAAAACAGACTCGCTCCAAGCAGCGGCTCGAGCGAAAAATAAAACGCGATGCCAAGCCCGCCGTATGCGCCGTGAGCGATGCCACCCGCGATGAAAACCATGCGGTTTATGACCGTAAGTGTGCCGATCACGCCGCAAGCGATGCTAACGAGGATGCCCGCCAGCAGGGCGTTTTGCATGAAATTTAAGCTAAGAGCTTCTAGCATTTGTTTCCTTTTTTATTTTTTTCGGCGCTTTTTGATGTTATTCGCCGAGACCCGCATCTTTAAGGTGCTAAATTTGAATTAGTCAAATTTAGTTAGATTCTTTTCGTAAAAAACAACCATCTAAGGTTGTTTTTTACTTTGTTGTAAAGGGGTTGGGGGCTTAAATTGCGAAGTCGCTCCCCACCCCCTTTAATCCCCCTCTCCCTACGACGCTTTTAATGTGGCGACACTGCTTTGCTACCGCAAAGCGTCGCAGGTTTTAAATTTACATTTTCAAGGTGCGGGTTTCGGCAACTCAAATTTGAATGCAAAAAGTTAAGGCGAAGTATTTTGAGATGGATTTGAATGTTGTGAAGCAAAAATGAGCAAGGCTAACCAAATAGGTTGCCGCAGCGATATTTTTGCAAACTCATTCAAAGACGCTCAAAAGACAAGCCGCAAATTACTTAGTGCTTTCCGCAGCCGCACTCTTTCAACGCCACCTCCACATCGCAAAAATGCCTATGATCTCTCGCCAAATGCTCGATAAAATCCTGCTTGGAACCGTGCGAGATCTCGTGCATGAAAAGATCGTGATTGACGTAGGCGACCTTGGTGGCAAAATTTAGCGTCAAATTTACGTCATGGCTGATGAGCACGACGCCAGTGCCTTCAGCATTGATCTGTTTTAGCAGCTTATAGACGTCGGCTTGACCCTTCGTGTCGATGCTGGCGGTGGGTTCGTCTAGCATCAAAATTTTAGCCTTCGCGCAAAGCGCACGCGCGATATAGACGCGTTGGCGCTGTCCTCCGCTTAGCTCGCCGATCTTTCGCCGCGTAAATTCGCCCATCCCGACGCGCTCGAGCGCCGCTTCGGCCTCTGTCTTGTCGTCCTTTCCGTAAAATCCAAATAGCTTTTTATCTATCCGCCCCATCAAAACGACCTCGAGCACGCGCATCGGGAAGCTTTGATTTATCGGGATATTTTGCGGGACGTAGCCCACGGCCTTGCTCACGCTAGCGGGTTCCTGACCGAACACCTCGATCGTCCCACCGCTTGGCTTGTTTAGGCCTAGCATTAGCTTTAAAAGCGTGCTTTTACCGCCGCCGTTTGGGCCTATGACGGCTAGAAAATCCTTGCAGTCGTATTCTAAATTTATGCCCTCAAACACGAGGTTCTCATCGTAACCGAAGCTCAAATTTCGCACCGAAATGTCGCTCATAAAACGCTCACCTTACCCGAAATATAAAACATAAAAACGCCAAGCCCAAGCATCACAAAAAGCGCGGCAAACTCGCAGCAAGTCCGCAGCGCGCGAAATCTCACTGCGCCCTTTAGCTTAAAGCCGCAAACGGCCGCCAGAAATATCACCGCACCCATCCCAATCCCCATAAACAGGCCGCTAGCAAGCCCCGCCGCGTAGCTGTTTAGGCTAAATGCTAGCACGAAAACCAGCAGTGTGCCAGGACACGGCACGAGCGAGCCAGCTAGTACCACCAGCCACTCGCTAGCTGTTTTTGGCGCCTCGTTAGAGGCCCTACAGGCTGCGCAGCCGCACTCGCTTTCGTGGGCGATAGGGCTAAATTTGACGGAATTTGCGCTCAAATTTGGCACGGAGTTTAAATTTGAACCAAAAACTTTACTCGCCCCATTTGCGCCTTTTTCGCCCGAGACAGGCGCGGCGGCAAAGCTAAATTTAGGCTTTAGCGCCGTTTTTTTAATCTTAGCATAGATCATATAAAGGCTCACACAAACGATCGTTACGGCCGAGATTTTCGTCATCGCGCCCGCTATGTCGCTGACCTTGTCCGTCAAAAACGCGTTTAAAAAAACGTAGCTAAAAAGTACGAGCAAAAACGCTCCCGTAACGTGCGCGAATCCGACCTTCATCGCAAAAACCAGCGCGCGCGAGTAGCTGCCGCCGTTTGCGACGAAGTAGCTAGCCGTTAGCATCTTTGCATGCCCAGGGCCAGCTGCGTGCAAAAATCCGTAAAAAAAGCTGACCGCGGCTAGCAAGGCGAAATTTAGCGCGTTTAGCTCGGCGCTGTTTATCTTGATGAGCTCTTTTAAGCGCTCTAAAAACTGAAGGCTCATACCCGAAACGGAGTCAAATTTCGCCCTATCCTCGGCGTCTATTTGTTCTAAATTTTGCTTATTTTTTGGCTTAACCAGCGAGCTAAGCTCGGGCTTTGCAGGCTCTATTTTAGGCGCTTTTGAGGTCATCTCAAAAAATGCCGTACTCAAATTTACGTTTGGCACGAGATAAATTTTATCCGTGAGTGCGTAGGGCTGGGGCGAGCTTATTTTAAAGTTAAAAAATCCCTCGTGGTCAAAAACCTCGACCGTGACGACGCGGCCGTCCTTGACCGCTAAATTTAGCTCTAAAATATACTCGAAATTTAGCCTGCCCCCATCCAGATAAACCCGCTGCGAGAGCGTTTTGGTATGCAGGTTTACGGTCTCGCCCGCGCCGTCGTAGTAACCCACGCTAGTTAGATATCCGCGCGGCACGATGTAGTCGAGCAGGGATTTTTGCACCTTCCACGCTTCGTTTTTGCTAAGCGCTTTGTCGGCATTTTCGTCGTAGCTTTGTAGCGTTAGTTCGGTGAAATTTTCAGAAAACGTCCATGTTACGACGGCTGTTTTTATCATGTCGCCTTGCAGGTTAAATTTAATGTCGGCATGCGCGGTCGGAGTGTAAAGCGAGCACAGAGCGCAGGCGTGCGCAAAGCTAAAAAAGGACGCAAAAAGCGCGAAAATAGCGAGTATGCGTCCAAATTTCATTTATAGGCTCTTTGCGAAAATTTGCGCCGTTTTGCGTAGCTCGGCATCCCAATCAAGCGGCAGCTGATCGATCTCTACGACGCTAGCACCGCTTTCTTTAGCGATGGTTTGCGCAGCTTTTTTAGAAAACTGCGGAGCGACGAAAATGACCTTCACGCCGTGCTCTTTGGCTTCCTCGATGAGCTCTTTTAGCTCGGCCGGTTTTGGTTCTTTGCCATCTACTTCGATCGCGATTTGCTCCAGATCGTAGCGCTTAGCAAAGTAGCCCCAAGACGGGTGATATACGATAAATTCGCGGTTTTTGACATTTGCTAGAGTGTTTTTGATAAAGCCGTCAAGCTCGTCGAGCTTAGCTTCAAATTTAGCCAAATTCGCCTCGAAAAGAGCCTTGTTCTCAGGATATTTTTCGCTTAGCGCGGCGGCGATATTTTTAGCTTGGATTTTTACCAAGACGGGATCTAGCCAGATGTGCGGGTCAAATTCGCCGTGGTGATGCTCGTGGTCATGGTGGTCATGACCTGCATGCTCGTGTTTGTGATCGTGGTGAGCGTGTTCGTGCTTGGCGTCATGGTGATGATCGTGGTCCGCGTGCTCGTGGTGACCTTCAAATTTGATCTTTTCCACACCCTCATCGGTTTTTACGATTTTGAGATTTGGATAGGATTTTTGAAATTTAGGCAGCCAAGCCTCCTCAAACTCGATCCCGATAGCAAAATAAAGGTCGCTTTTTTCAAGCGCGGTCATCTGTTTTGGCTTTGGTTCGTACGTGTGCGGATCGGCTCCTTTGCCTACCATTACGTTTACCTCGACCGCGTCGCCTGCGATTTGCTTGACGAAATAATGCTGCGGCAAAATACTGACGCTAACTTGCCCTTTGGCGTATAACGCGACTAAGCCCAAACATAAAAACGCGAAAATTTTTCTCATTTTTATCCTTTCCGTGTTAAAATTTGGGCGAAATTATATCAAAAGCAACTTAGTTGCAAATTAATTTTTCTCAAGGTATAATACCCTAAAATTCTTAACGCGGAGGAAAAATATGGGCGAAAATTTGGAAGAAAAAGCCGGTTTTGAGGAGCTTTTAACGAAAAATGATATCAAAATCACTCCGCTTAGACTTGAGATTTTGCACATTTTACACGCCGCCGCCGCACCGCTTAGTTATGATGAAATTTTAGCGCAAATCGACGCGAACAAAACCACGTTTTACCGCTGTATGGACCTTTTTGAAGCTAAGGGCATCGTGCTAAAAAGCGAAAATAACCGCAAAAATTTCTACGAGCTTGAAAGCGGGGCAAAGGCGTATTTCGTCTGCGACGTCTGCCACAAGATGACAAACATCGACATGCCTCGTCTAAAACAAAATCACGTCAAAAGCGTCGTGGTTAAGGGTGTTTGCGACGAGTGCTTTTAAATTTTTCGCTTAAATTTGACGGCAAATTTTGCAGCTTAAATCCGCTTGCCGAGCAAATTTTGTCGCAAATTTTATAAAAATACGATCTACTAAATTTAAAGCGGCCGCTTAGTCAAATTTAAAAACTCAAATTTGACGCGGGCTCTATAAAACTAATCCTCGTAAAGCTTTGCAATCTCTGGCGGTATCGCGATCGGACGACCGCGCGCAAGATCAAAAAACACGTAAGTCGTCACCGCGCTAGCGACAGATACGCCATCTTTGCTAAACTCGTAAAAACGCTTCGAGCAGCTTCTTTTTTCAGGCTGCGTCCAGGTTTTCACGCGCACTTTATCGCCCAAAAACAGCTGCCCCAGATAGTCTATCTCGTGCCTGCGCACCATCCACGTGCGGTTTTGCGCGAGATTTGTCTCGATGAGGTCGCCAACGGCGTTTGAGTGCGCGTTGGCCGCTTCTTGCATCCAGATGACGTAGTGAGCGTTGTTTGCATGATGATTCACGTCGATGGCGTCCTCGCCCACTGTAAATTCGTAATAAAAAATTTTCATTTTCGCTCCTAAAAACGCTAAAATTGTAGCAAAAATTTAAAGGCAAACAAAATGAAAGAGATGTGGGACAAAAAGGCGGCGAGCTATCCGCGATTTACGGGCGAACCTAGCGTTTTTCATAGAGGGCTTTACGCTAAGATCGCCGAGTTTGGCATCAAATTTGAGGGCAAAAGTGTCGTGGATATAGGCTGTGGCACGGGCGTGCATACGCTGTTTTTGGCGCAAATTTGCCGCGAGATAACGGGTATGGATATCTCGGGCGAGATGCTAAAAGTCATGGTTGAAGACGCGGCCAAATTTAATATTTCAAATTTAACCGCCGTTCAAAGCGATTTTAAAAACTTTAATCCAAACTGCGTTTACGACGTGGCTTTCAGTACAATGAGCCCCGCGATCGCGGACGAGGAGGATTTTGTCAAATTTATAAATTTGGGCGAAAAAAGGGTCTATCTTTGGTGGAACAAACCGCGTTATTCAAGCGTTTTGGAGCTTTTTTACGAGGGCTCGCAGAGAGGGTGCTTTAAAGAAAAGGCAAATTTTTTCGAAGAGTACTTGCGCCGCGAAAATATCGCTTTTAACTCCTGCGTGCTTGAAGAGTTTCGCGAGCAAAAACGCACGCTTGAAGAGATGACGCAAAACGCACTTTGGCATTTACAAATCGCAAATTTTACGCACGATGAAAACGTGGTCAGATCGCGGCTACAGAGCATCGCGCAGGACGGCTTGGTTACGGAAAAAATCGTCTCTTCAATGAAGCTTTTAGTTTTTTAAGATATAATCGCGATATTTATTTAAAATTTAAAAAGGATTTTAGTTGTCGCGAGCGTTTTTGCAGATATTTTCGTGCGTTTTATACTTCTTTTGCATTCAAACTTTCGCCGCTTCGCACGTTTTATCTCCGGTCGCTCAGCCGAAATTTGACGAACAAAAAGCCAGACTAGGCAAGGAGCTATTTTTCGACGCCTCGCTAAGCCCGAGCGGAACGCTATCTTGCGAGAAATGCCACAACCTTTACTGGGACTTAAGCGGTACTAGCAAAAAAAACGTAAAAATCTCCGCCGACGAGGAGATTAGCCCGCCAACTGCGCTAAACTCGGCGTTAAATTTTATCTTTTTTAAAAACGGCGAAGTTAAGGATCTAGCGGGGCAGGTTAGACAGAGCTTGACCGATAAAAATCAGCTTGCTAGCGAGCCGAAATTTCTAGTCCAAAAGGTAAATCAAAACTCCGTTTATAGGAATAAATTTGAAGAGCTTTATGAGGATGGGGTAAGCTTTGAAAGTATCGTCGATGCGCTGGTAAATTTTGAAAAAGCCCTCGTCACGCCAAATGCCAAATTTGATAAATTTATCAGCGGAGACGAGAGCGTTTTTGACGAAGAGGAAAAGCGCGGATTTGAGTTTTTTAAAACAATCGGTTGCATAAACTGCCACAGCGGCGCAAATATGGGCGCAAATCTCTACTACGAGTTAAAATTTGACGCAGACGGCAACAAAACCGGCCGCTACAAAGTACCCAGCCTTCGAAATATCGAAAAAACCGCGCCGTATCTTTATAGCGGCGAGCTAGCCGATCTAAAAGAGGCGCTAAAAATAATCGCTAAAATGCGCATAAACTACGATCTAAGCGACGAGCAGACGCACGCGCTTTATAAATTCTTGCTGACTTTAAGCGGCGAAAAACCGGAAATTTTAAAATGAAACACAAGATAATCTTTCATAAAATTTTATTTTTTACTATCGTTTGTATCGTATTTTTTGGAACCGTGATGACCCATAAGGCCACCAAGGACCTAGTAACCGCCTATGAGTGGAAAGGCACGATAGAAAGCGCAATGGAAGCTAACGACGAGGCGAATTTCTTGCTCGAAAAAAGCCTTCTAGAGGCCGACTACGACGCGATCATGCGCCATACGGCGGAGTTTCAAAAGGCTCTAAAAAAGCTTGATTCAAGTAACCTGATCTCCTTTGAAAAGCTAGCGTTAAACGAAAAAACTTTTAGCGAGCTAGAGGAAGCGGTTGAAAAAAGAGTCGAGCTAACGGATAAATTTAACTCCGTGACGATAATGGCAAAGCTCGTTTATAACGAAATAATCTTAAAATTCGAGGCTTTAGACGGGCTGTATTTTAACGAGCTGATGCCGCAAATTTTGATGTTTAGATACGACTTAAACACTGATCTAGCGGCACCCAAAAAGCTTTTAAACGAGTATTTAAAGAACCCAAAACTAACTAAAAACGACGTAGGATTTTTATCGAGCACACAAAAACTGATCGGCCACTACGAGCAGGCGCAAAAGCTTTACCGCGATATAATTTCGCTTGAAATTTACAATAAACTATCCGACCTCAAAGAAAGTAGCGAGCGCTACATACAAAACGTCTTATCGAATTTACGTAGGACGATGGCGCTAGTGTTTGTGTTGTTTGGGCTTGCGTCGATATTTGTTTATATTTCTTATGCTAGAGCTAGAAACAACATCAGGCTACTAAACCGTTTCGAGCAAGCCGTCGATAATAGCTTTAACGCCATAACCTTTACCGACCTAGATAGAAAGGTCAAATACGTAAATAAAATTTTCGAGCAAAATTTCGGTTATAAATTTGAGGAGCTAAAAGATCAAAATATAAACATCATAAAGTCCCATCAGCACTCAAACGAATTTTATCAAGATATGCTAAAAACGATAGAATCGGATCAAATTTGGCGAGCCGACGAGCTGGTGAGTAAAACAAAAAGCGGCGAACTCATATACGAGCAGGTTATTTTCTCTCCGCTTTTTAACGAAAGCGGCGACAAAGACGGCTATATGTCGATCAAATTTGATAAAACCAAAGAGATCGCGATGACAAAAGAGCTCGAAAACAAAAACAAAGAGCTGCAAAACGAAGCGCTAAAAGACAAGCTAACGGGGCTTGGCAGTTATTTTGCTCTGACGCAAAGGATGGAGCAGGGCTCAGGCGGCATGGTCATCTATATAAACATCAACAACTTTATGGATTTTCGGTTTTTTTACAAAACAAAGACCGTGGACGCCATCATCGCTTCATTTGCGACGACGCTTCAGCTTTGTATCGATACTTATAAAATTGATGCGAACATTTATAGAGTGCAGTTTGACGAGTTTTGTATCTGGTACGGCGGTGACGATGCAGAGCGTGTAGTGCGTAAATTTATCGATTATTTTAAGGCAAATAATCTCTATATCACGGTTGAGGGAACAAGAGAGTTTATCCCAAATATCAAAATAACCATCGGCGTTAGCATGCCTCAAGACACTCCGCAAACAAACCGCCTAACTCAAGCCATGCTGGCTCACCACGAAGCTAAGCAAAACGGCGAAACGGTGCAGTTCTACACCGAAAACAGCCACATCGAGCAGCAGTACTACCACAACCAAATCATGTCGCGCACCATCGAAAACGCGCTATATAACGATACCGTGATCGTCGAGTGTCAGCCGATCTACGACGTATCTGGTGAAACGGCGCGGGTCAAATACTACGAAGTGCTCGTGCGCCTCATCGACGAAAACGGCAAGATCCGCTATCCGGGCGAGTTTTTGGACATAGCAAAGAAAATTTCGCTTTATAACGATATCACGAAAAAGGTCATCGAGCACGTATTTAGGCTAGTTGAGAAGTTTACGAATACAAGCTTTTCTATGAACCTTTCTAGCAGCGATATCGCAAACGAAAGCATAAGGGATCTCATCGAGAAAAAGCTACGCGTCTGCTCAAGGCCTGAGCACGTGTATTTTGAGATATTAGAGAGCGAGGGCGTGGATGATTATAAGATCGTAAATGACTTCATCAACAAGATCCGCGCCTACGACTGCAAAATTTCGATCGATGATTTCGGTAGCGGCTACTCAAACTACTACCGCATCCTAGAGCTTGATATCGACACGATCAAGATCGATGGCTCGATCATCAAAAAGCTCCCGTACGACAAAAACGCGCGCTATCTGCTGCAAACTATCATCGACTTTGCCGGAAGACAGGGCTACAACGTCGTGGCGGAGTTTGTTAGCTCAGAGGAGATCCTCGCCGAGATAAAGAAATTTGGCATCAAATACGCGCAAGGGTTTTTGCTGGGCAAGCCGACCTCGCCGAGCAATATCGAGGAGTAAAACGCGCGGTGGCTTTGAGCCGTTAAATTTAGCTCGTCTTAGTCAAATTTGCCCGCTCAAATTTGACTAATCCTGTATCCAGACCGCCAAAAATCCGAGCAAAAATATAACCAAAAATAATCCCGCCTGAAAATAGAAATTCTTTTTTAAATTTTCGTTTATCAGAGCGCAAAGCTCGGAAATAAAGATGTATAGCTCGCTCACGCATATCCTTTGGCCTCAAATTTTACGTCAAATTTGCTACTACTGCCTAGTCAAATTTGAGCGAGGCGACGAAAAGCCGCTCAAATTTGGATTGGATTATAAATTTGAGCTTGGCTCGTCTTTAAATTTCCTTCTAACAAAAACAGCGCAAACTACAAACGAAACTGCCGTCAAAGCGTAAAAGATATAGCTAAAAATAGGATTTGCGCGGGTCTCGCCCTCTTTTAGCTTTTTAACCGAAACGGCGTTTCTAAACATATCAAACATCGCGATGCGCCAGCCGTAGTATTTGATCTGTGCCCTGCCTTCGCCCACTAGGCTTTGCGCGGCGGCTTGGACGTCGGCGGAGTTAAATTTAAAATAAAGCGGCAAGCCCCAGCCCGTGTCTTCGTTGCGATACGGCATTACTTTAGTACCGTTAATCTCGCGCGTGTAGATAAAATAAACATCGCGCGTCGGGCCATCGGCCGGATTTTGCGCATCGATAAAGCCGTCTTTGTCCATGCGCTTGACCTCACCGCCCGTAATGATCGCCTCGTCGTAGTGGGGAAAAGCGTAGTTTATCGCCGTAAATACCAAGGCATGCAGAGCAAACAGAAAACTAATGATGAAAATTTGAAGGTATTTTTTAAATTTTTGCATTTTCGTCCTTTGGGACGAATTTTACAAGATAGAAGTTTAGAAGAAGCTAAGCCCCTAAAACAGGGGCTTAGGCGGATTAGGCTTTGGCCTTGCAGCCGCAGCTCCCCGCGATAAATTTAAGAATCTGGATAAAGAAGCAAACGCCACCGATGATGAAGATCGTATCGCCGATCATCCTTAGCCAGCGTAAATTTTGCAAGTGATCCATTTGCAAGAACTCCGCGCTTCTAGCGTACCACATGCCGACATCTATCGCAGCGACCGCCTGATAAAGACCGATCGGAAGCAGCGACGCTACGATCATCAGCATTAGTCCCGCATTTAGTGACCAAAAGCCTACTTTCATCAGCTTGTCGTTAAACTCTTGCCCTTTGAAAAGGTAAAGCGCCACGAGCCAAACAAAACCTAGCGCCAAAAATCCGTAAACGCCAAACAGCGCCGCGTGTCCGTGCACCGAAGTGGTGTTTAGACCCTGGATGTAGAACAAAAATAGCGGCGGGTTGATAAGGAAGCCAAATACGCCCGCACCCAGCATATTCCAAAACGCCACCGCTATAAAGCAGTAAAGTGGCCATTTGAGATTTTTCGCCCAGCTTTGCGCGAACTGAAGCGAATACTGATGAAACGCCTCGGCTCCAAGAAGCACCAAAGGCACGACCTCAAGCGCGGAAAAGCTAGCGCCCACAGCCATGATCGGAGTGGTCGTTCCCGCAAAATAAAGGTGGTGGAAAGTGCCAGGGATACCGCCAATCAAAAACAAGCTAGCGCTTGCCAAGGTCGAATAGGTCGCGAATTTTTTGCCAACTAAGCCTAAAGATGCGAACACGAACGCAAGCGAAGCGGTCGCAAATACCTCGAAAAAGCCCTCGACCCAAAGGTGAACGACCCACCAGCGCCAGTATTCCATCACCGGCAGCGGGCTTCTTTGACCGTAAAATAGCCCCGCGCCGTAGAAAAGTCCCACCGCGATAGCAGAAGCCGTAAAGATAGCTAGCAGGTTTTTATCGCCGTCAGCCTTAAATCCGCCGACAAATCCACGAAGCACAAGCGCCATCCAGATAACAAGACCGACAAACAAAATAAGCTGCCAAACTCTGCCAAGCTCGATATACTCGTATCCTTGGTGACCAAGCCAAAAGCTCAGGCTAGTATCCATCTTGCCCGCTATCGCCATGTATTCGCCGATAAAGCTGCCCACGACTAGGAAAAGTAGTGCGTAAAATAGCAAATCAACGCCTAGTTTTTGAAATTTAGGATCCTTGCCGCCGTTGATGATAGGCGCTAGGAAAAGTCCGGCTGCCAAAAAGCCCGTCGCGATCCAGAAAATGCTCGCCTGGATGTGCCAAGTGCGCGCCAAAGAGTACGGGATGTACTGGGATAAATTTATGCCGTAAAACTCCTGCCCCTCGACTGTGTAGTGCGCCACGAAGCCGCCTATCATGATCTGGAAAACAAAAAGAGCTAGCGCTACAAAAAGGTATTTGCCAAGCGCCTTTTGAGACGGGGTCAAATTTAGCCTTGAGAGCGGATCGGCGTCGATAGGAGCGAGTTTCTCGTGATCTTTTTCTCCGTAGAAATTTGAAAACCAAACCAGTAAGCCAACGCCCGCAACCAAAATCGTAACGCTGATAATCGTCCAAAATACGTTTTCTTTCGTCGGAACGTTGTCGATTAGCGGCTCGTGCGGCCAGTTGTTCGTGTACGTAGCCTCGCTATTTGGGCGATTCGTCGCCGTAGCCCAGGTCGCCCAGAAGAAGAAATCATTTAGCTGCTCGCGGTTTTCCTCTTTGGCTAACGTGTTGTTTTTCATCGCGTAGTTTTCGCGTAGTTTTTGGTATTTCGGATCGTTGCCAAAAAGCCCGTTATACTCGTCGCGTACTACCTTTGCTGCGGCGATCCTCTCGTCGCTGATCGTTATAACGCCGTTTTTTAGCGTATTCGTGCGATATTCGCTCTTTGTTAGAGCCTTGATGTTGGCTTGTTGCTCGGCGCTTAGAGCGTCAAATTTGGCTCCGTAAAGCTGATTTGCCTTTATATCCATAAACGCGACTAGCTCTTTATGTAGCCAATCAGCCGTCCAGTCAGGCGCTTGATACGCTCCGTGTCCCCACACCGAGCCCACCTGCATACCGCCGATGCTTTGCCAGGCCTCTTGGCCTTTATAAATTTGCTCTTGCTCGACTATTATTTTGCCGTTTTTATCGGCAAAACTCACTACCGGCGGCGCTTCGCGATAAACCTCTACGCCGTAATAGCCCAGTATCCCGAAGGCGATAGTAACGACTGCTACCAGCGCCCACCAATACTTCTTGTATTCACGCATACTTTGTCTCCTTTTGAAAAATTCGTATAAAGTTTATCCAAAATAAATTTGCACAAAAATGATGTATATCAATAAAAGGATAAAATCTGTCCTTAAAATATTGCTTATTTTAAAAATGTATAATTACGAAAATATATTTTGGGGGATTTTATGCTTAAATTCGAGATTGTTTATAAATTTTGCCTCATTTGCACGCTGATTTTGGGGCTTAGTTTGCTCGCGTTTTCGGGGGTAAATTTCGCGCTCGGAGAGTATGGCGAATTTTGGATGGGCGCACATAAATTTGCGGGCTTTTTGGTTGCGCTTGCAGCCGTTTTACACGTGATAAATCGCAAGAAAAAGCTCATCAAACTCGCAAATGAATTTACAGACGTCGTCACTCGTCGCAAAAATCCTAGCATGTGCAACATGGACCGCATCATCGCCTCGCTCGAGCCCTATACGATCGCTGAAATCTCGCAAAAACTAGGCTTTGATGAGGCCGAGTTTTGCCGCACATTACGCGAAAACGGCGTCAAATTTAATGGAGCAAATCAAACCTTGCGCCAAATTTCTTTTTTAAACGACGAAAAGATATTTTTCGTGCTAGTTCTCATCGTCGAGGCAAAATTTGGCAAAAGATTTTGCGGCGAACTCAAATTTAAAGGCGCTAAATTTAATGGCGGCATAAAAGCAGCGTGAGCTCGGCGCAAGCGACACGGAGGCTAAATTCATATTTTTGAAAGGGCTCAAATTTTAAAAATAACCGCAATTTTAATCATAACTTTTAACGTTTTACTTTTTGGCGGGATTATTTGGACGATATTTTGGCGAAATCCTAGCAAGCTTAGCCCGCGTCAGCTCGCTGCAATAGGCGAATCAAGCGCGATAAAAAGACTTTCCGTACGGCCATTTTTACTTTGGTTGGAGCGGTTTTTCATCTCGCGTGAAAGCCTTTGGTTTGATCAAAATTACATCTATGTTTTTAGAGGGCAGGAACTCGCGTCTAGGTATAAATTTGAGCAAATTACAGCGCTTGAGAGTACGAAAATATGGATAAATAGCGCTAGAATTTGGCGGATTTGTTTTGCGGACGAGTTTGAGAAAGACGGCACGAGCGAGTATAAATTTGCGCCAGCGGCTTCGATTTTTACTCCAAATTTTAAAGAGTTCTTGCAAATTTTGCACGAGAAAAATAAGGATACGATCAAAACGAAACCGAGATTTTGGGAGACGGTTTAGCGTTAAATTTGTGCACTGATAAAACCACCCAAATTTGGCCTTTAAGATTTGGTTTTTTACTTAAGCGATATAAATTCGGATCAAATTAAATGAAAGCAAATCAAGCTAGCGAGCGGCCATAAACCGCTCGCTATTTAAAA
>NZ_CALHVM010000016.1 GCF_938039205.1 uncultured Campylobacter sp. | reverse complement strand
TTATTGAAGATAAGGCTCCTGAGATCAAAGAGGATGTATTTAGAAGACATGATGTCGTGATGGGGATGGGCTGAGGCGATATACCTAAAAAGGTCCAGCATCCAAAACTAATTTAAAAAATGATAGATAAAAAACTTGATTAGAATTTAGTATGAATCTGCTTTCGCTTTTCCTCAAAATTTAACTATACTTCATAAAAAATTAATCTAAAATACCAAATTTATCCGCTCAAATTTAACCCCTGTTTTGCCTGATTTAGCACCTGTTTGCTCTTTATTTTCTCTTAAATTTTTTTATATATAATTCGCCTAATCCTTATCAATATTAAGGAGAAAATTTTGAACGCTCACTGCAAATTTGTAGGCCTGTCTATGTGCCTTGCTTGCTCGCTTTACGCAGTCGATGCAAACCTCGGCGAGGTGACCGCCTACGGCAAAACAGACATCTCGGCGACCGAAGGTACGGGCTCATATACGACGCAAAACATGAACACTGCGACGGGTCTTGATTTAACTATCCGCGAAACGCCGCAAACCGTCACCATTATCCCCGATCAGCTCGTTAAAGATCTAAATTTAAACGACGTAGATAAGGCGCTAAGCTATGCGCCGGGCATTACGACTACGAGCAGGTTTGGCATGAATCTACCGATGTCTAGAGGCTTTAACATCGATAACATCCAAGAAGACGGCATGCAGTCCACCACCGCGCTTGCTGCGCAGGGGCTCTACGGCCAGTCCAAAGAGCATACCGATATGGCGTTTTATGACCGCGTGGAGGTACTTCGCGGCGTGGCGGGTCTGACGCAGAGTAACGGCGAGCCCGGCGGCACGGTAAATCTAGTCCGCAAGCGCCCCGGCGACGAGCTTGGCATAAATCTAGGGCTAAGTATGGGCAGCTGGAACAACTACAGAGGCTCGTTTGACGTAACCGACGCGCTAAACACAGACGGCACGATCCGCGGCAGGCTAATCGGAATCCTAAACAAAACAGGCTCGTTTAAAAATCACAAAAACGGTCACCGAGAGGCGCTGGGCAGTACGTTTGAGTTTGATCTCACGGATAAAACGATGCTAACTACCGGCCTCATCTGGCAAAGGACGCTTGGCGTCTACGACATCTACGGCGTATCGGCTAGCGACGCGAGCGGTAATCTTTTAAATTTGAGCCGAAAAAGCTATTTTGGCTCAAACTGGGATAAAAGCGAATACGAGAAATTTAACGCCTTTACCGAGCTTTCGCATCAACTTAGCGATGATACGAAAATCTACGCCAAACTAAACTACACTAAAAGCGAAGGTATGTTTAAATTTGGTGCAATGGGCGGCACGAACCCATATAACGTCGCGATCGCAAGACCGACGCACAACGTGAGATTTAGAAAATACGACAACGAATCGGACGAGGTAAATTTGCAAATCGGCGCGGACGGCAAATACGAGCTTTTTGGGCGTAAGCACGAGTTTTTCGTAAACGGCTCGCTCTCCCGCGAGAAATTTACCCGCCACGACAAATGGGCGCCAAACGCCAGCCTAAGCTCGCTGGGTATAGGGCTATATAACTGGAACGGCGGCGCAATAGCCGAGCCCAACTGGAACGGTAGCACGATAACGGATGATGATCTATACACGACTAAAATTTACCAGCGCGCCTTTGGTATCGGCACGAGATATAACTTCACGGACGACTGGCACTTGCTAGTAGGCGGTAGATTTACCAGCGTAAAATACGACAAAAAATGGGACGACCTCAAAAACCATACAAGCAAAAAGACGCTAGATCTAACTAAAAATCACTTCGCGCCTTATGCGGGTCTGACTTGGGATTTTGCTAAAAATCACAGCTGGTATGTTAGCTACGCAGAGATCTTTAAACCTCAAAGCGCTACGGACGCGAACAAAAACATCCTAAAGCCGATCGTTGGCTACAACGTAGAAACGGGCGTAAAATCAGAGTACTTTGACGGCGCGCTAAACACTGCAGTCGCGCTATTTCAGGTCGTGCAAGAAAACAGAGCCATCCAAGATCCGCTAAATACCGCCAACAGCATCGCCGAGGGCAAGGTGCGAAGCCGCGGTCTAGACCTTGAAATTTCAGGCGCCTTGACCGATAGATGGAATCTCTTTGCAGGCTATACGTTTAACAAAAGCGTCTATATGAAAAGCGAGAAAAAGACCTCCACAAACGTAAACTACGACAAAGGCGCGAACGCAAAATCCTACGTACCTAAGCACTTGTTTAAAATTTACACCAGCTACGAGATACCGTTTTCTAGCAGCCAAAAGTTAAGCTTTGGCACCGGTGTTAGATGGCAGAGCGCGACTTCGGGCTTTTATCAAAACGTAGCCTACGTAGCGCCGGTGCAAAAAGCCTATGCGCTTTGGGATGCCAGCGTGAACTACTTTTTCAACAAAAATTTCAGCCTCGGACTCGCGGTCAAAAACATAACCGACAAAAAGTATTTTATGAATACGCAAAACAGAACCGCCGGCATGAACAACTTCTACGGCGATCCGCGAAATTTCACGCTGACGTTTAACTATACGTATTAAAGAACTTTGCGGGATCAAATTTGCGTAAATTTCAGCTTTTTCGAAGCGGTAAATAAACATACCGCTTCGCGCTTTAAATTTGAACAGAGCAGGCCAAATTTAGGCTAAAATTTGCGCCGCATAAAAATTTCTGGACGTAAATTTACCGCTCGCCGTAGAGCACAAAAACAAACAAAAAGGCTAAATTTGCAAATTTTAAAGAAGTTTTTCATCATCGCGGGCTGGTTTTGGACGGGCAAGCGCTCGCTGGGGGCGTGGGTGATGCTGGCCGTGACACTGGGAGCTAGCCTAGCCATCGTCAAGGTCGCGACGCTAATGAACGCTTGGGACAAAAAATTTTACGACGCGATCGAAAAATTTGAAAAAGATCTCATGCTCTCGCTTGTGGGTGAATTTCTCGTCTACACCGCCGTTATCGTGCTTTTTATCGTGATCGGAAACTGGTTTAAAAAGCTACTCGTGATCTCGTGGCGCGAGAGCCTAAGCGAAGAGATGGAAGATCTGTGGCTAAAAAACGCAAATTTCTATCGTCTATCCTCAGCCGCGGGCTTTGATAATCCGGATCAGCGTATCACAGAGGACAGCCTCCTGCTCGCCGATAAAAGCGTAAATCTCGTAAAATCCCTAGTTTATAACCTCTCCAAGCTTTTTGCTTTCACGTTTATCCTCTGGGAGGCGTCAAAGGTCTTGCATTTTAGCGCGTTTGGACGCGAGTTTGCGCTGGAGGGTTTTTTGGTCTACGTCGCGCTCGTCTATACGATCATTAGCTCGCTAATCACCCACCTAATCGGCCATAGCCTAAAGCGCCTAAACTACGAAAAACAGCAGGTCGAGGCCGACTACCGCGCAAATCTGCTAATCACTCGCGAAAACGCCGAAGCCGTCGCGCTGATGAATGGCGCAGGCGCTGAAAAATCGCGCTTTCGAGCGAGCTTTAACGAGGTAGTGCGCAACTGGCGCGTCATAATGAACACCGAGTTTCGCCTAGAGTGCTTTTCGGCTAGCTACTTAAAAATCACAAATCTAATCCCGATTTTTGCCTGTTTGCCACTTTATTTCGCGCGGGCAATGAGCTTTGGCGATATGATGCGGGCGCGCTCGGCGTTTTATAGCGTGCAGGACGGCTTTGCGTGGTTTATGGATTATTATAAACAAATCATGGAGTGGGCGGCAAGCGTGGAGCGCATATATAAATTCGTTGAGATCGCGCAGGCGGCAGACTCTAAGGTCAAATATGACGCTAGATTTAGCGGACAAAACAGCAACCTTGACGGAGTGAACGAATTCGCCCGGGTAACGGCGGCAAATTTGACACAGGATAAACTTAAAAGCGTTAAATTTGACGAGAGCTGCAAACAAAACGAGTTAAAATGCTCAAATTTGCAAATTTTTACCCCAAGCGGCGAAAGGCTGGTCTGCGGGCTAAATTTAAACGTAAAAAGCGGCGAATGGACGCTACTGCGCGGAGCTAGCGGGACTGGTAAAAGCAGCGTGTTTAGGTATATCGCGGGCATCTGGGATCACGGCTCGGGCGAGGTTTGCGCGCCGCGCGGAACGATGAGCGTACCGCAAAAGCCGTTTTTAGCGCGCATGAGTCTAAGGCAGCTTATCGCGTATCCTGGCGACTTGCAAAGCGCAGACACCGATTTTGAGGGGATCTTACGACGAGTGCGGCTAGAGAAATTTATCCCCGAGCTGGACGAAATCAAAGACTGGGGCAAGATTTTAAGCGGAGGCGAGGCGCAAAGGCTTGCATTTGCGAGGGTTTATTTCGCGCAGCCTGCGTTTTTATTGCTTGACGAGGCGACATCGGCACTTGATAGCGCGCTGGCAAAAGAGCTCCTTGCTAATCTCAAGCGCGACTTTCCGCGCCTTGGCGTACTCATGATTACGCACCAAGAGGAGCTTAAATTTATTTTTGATAAGGTTGTTAATATCGGTTACGGCGAATAAAAATATGGCTTGTTATGTGTTTTTGAGACGGCAGTCGTATTTTTCAAATTTTAGCCCATATCCCAAAAATAGAGAGGCACAATGAGCAAGACAGATGAAATTCGCGAATATCTGGATGCTAAATTTAGCGCGGACGGCAAGATGCAAAGCGATACCAAGGAGCTATTTATCTACCGAGTAAACGTGTCAACCTGGTTTTTAAACGGAGTTTTTTAAAAAATTATTTGCTTTCGTTGCTCACCTCTCAATAAAATTTCGCATTTTCTACCAATTATCCGTGCGTCAAATATAACAATAATATTAAATTAAAAATAAATAGACCATTTTTGATTTAGGTTCAAGATAAGTTAAAAACTTTCAAAGGAGTTTTTAACTATGATCCTGTCGATGAAAAATAAGTATATAGTCCGTTCCCGAATTTCAGAGAAGAAATTTAGAGAAATTCTAAAGTACTTCGCAGAGGATATAGAAGCATCAAAGATATCGAATTTAACTAAAATTTCAGAAGCAACCCTATGTAAAATCTTTAGAGAAATAAGAATTCTTATGTCTAAAGAGTGTGAAAAGATAAGCAAATTTAGCGGTGAAAATTCCAGCTCGCAAGCTCGCCTAGAAGCTTTGCTTTGAGATTGACGAAAGCTACTTCGGAGCTAAAAGAATAAGAGGTAAGAGAGGTAGAGGAGCAGCAAATAAAACTCCGGTATTTAACTTCGCTTCGCTCGTTACTGCGAGCAGAACGGTATGCTTAAAAGAGACGGCAAAGTCTATACCCAAATAGTTAAAAACTGCTCGGCTAGCGAGTTAATACCCATACTACCCAAATATAGCGAGCTTGATAGCTCTACTATATACTCTGATTGTTGGAAAGCTTATGATGGATTAGTAGATTATGCAGCTTTAGCTCATTATAGAGTAAAGCATTCTAAGAATGAATTTTAGCTACGCTGCGCTTGCTACTTTACAAGAAGCTAATGGTAAAAATCATATAAACGGCATTGAGAATTTCTGGGGATATGCTAAACATAGATTATCTAAATTTAAAGGGATTAAAAAAGAGAATTTCTTGCTTCATCTTAAAGAGTGTGTTCTGCATGCAGCTACGAGCGAAGTGAAGTAGAGTTTAGATATAATAACAGTAAAGATACAAAAACATTCTATCATATTTTACTAAAGATGATAAGAGAGAATCCGCTTAACTTATCTTGAGCCTTGATTTAATATTATTATGCCGATTACTATAAAAATCAGCCGTTTAATTTTATAAAAATTATGCTGATTTCTATAATAGCCGTTAGGCTATTTGCCCGTCTGGCTAAGACCTTATTGCACTATCGCCTAAGATAGTGCTAAATAAGTTTTAGCACTATAGAGCTAAAACTCGGTAGCTATCATATAAACAAGAAAATAAATTTATAGTTATTTAAATAAACACAAGATTCTGAAATTAGTTTTTATATAAATAATATTTTGTATAACAATAATTATTGCTTGTATGGAACTTTTATGGTGATACGAATTAAAACTTAAACCAAGGGCATCTGGTGTTTTGTAAAAAGAGACCAATCCGCCCCGAGCGAGGCGGATTAGAGATTATTTTTCGCTAGGCGGATACATCTTCCAGCTACTATCTACTTTCCAGTCTATCGGGTGACAAGACATACAAGTATTTAATTTTTGCGGATGATGCACGGCATGGCATGACTGGCACTGCAACATTTCATTGTCTTTATTGTGAGTGCCTTCATGTGGGTTAGATAGGCCGTAGTGTGCGGTCTTTTTCCTGATATCAGCTATCTTGTGACAGCTGGTGCACTGCTCGTTAGTAAAGCCTCTTTGTTTTGTTGGTGTCTCAAAGTCGCCAGTTGCATACATCCTGACCTCATTTAGCTGCTCACCTATAGTTGGAGTGTGGCAGTCGTGGCATGTTACATTTGCATCTTTATGCTTTTTAGCTAGCAAATTTCCTTTTGTATAAGAGTCGTATTCTGGTTGCATGTTGTGACACAAGATACAAAATTCAGCCTTGTGGCTAGCTGCTTCTATCTGATGAAAAGCTATAAAGCCCACGATAGCGGCTACTATTAGTCCTATTATCGTATATTTTTTTCTATTGCTCATGCTTGTACTCCTTTTGCGTTTGCCGCAGCCTGATAGCCTGCTAAGCGTCCGTAGCATAGGCATGTTCCGTGGCTAGTGCCGGCTAAAACTACTGGATAATCTCCCAAAAAGCGTCCGCCCATAACGTTACCGCAGGCGTAAAGTCCTGAAATTTCGTTATAGTCGGTATCTAGCACATTTGCAGTGCTTGGCTCTACGGTGAAGCCGCCCATGACGACCAGGCTCGCACCTACTCCCATTTTGCCAGCATAAAACGGCGCATGGCGGACTGGAAACATCCTCTTAGCGGTCTTGCCAAAGTCATCATCATGGCCTTTGTCGCATAGCTCGTTGTATCGTTTTATGGTCGCCAAAAACTGTGTTTGCGCCTTTTTGTTATCAGGGTAGAGCTTACTAGCAAGCTCTTCAATGGTGTTTGCTTTTATGACATCAGGCATCTCTTCAATATCTTTTACCGATATATATGATGTTTTGCCTATCGCCCACTGGCAGTCAGGTGGAAGCTTTGGATTATCTTCTA
>NZ_CALHVM010000015.1 GCF_938039205.1 uncultured Campylobacter sp. | reverse complement strand
TAGGCGCACTGATCATGGAAAAAACCAGCCTAAGAGTCGTCGATACGGCGGCTTAAATTTGATTTTTCGGGCGTCTTATGGGGCGCCTCGTAAAGTCAAATTTAAAGAAAGGAGAATGAATGAAAACGGCAAGACTAGTCTTTGTTTCTACGCCATACGCTAGTATCGAGTGCAAAGATAGAGACAGAAACTACTATGCGAGGCAAATAGCGCAGCAAGCCTGCTCTATCGTCAGGCAAAACGGCTACGAGCCTATCTCGCCCGTGCTTGCGTGGATGGGCGTGTATAGCGAGCTTGAGCGCGAAAGAGTGATGAAAAACTGCGAAGAGCTGCTTAGGGTGTGTAGCTACTACTACCGCCACCCGTGCAAATGGAGCGATAACAGCGAGGGTGTGGCGCAAGAGGCGGTGTGGGCTAAAGAATACGGCCTAAGCGAGCTTAAATTTAGTTTGTTTGAGTGATGGCGCTTGAATTTAAAAACCACAAAAAAGCCAAGGCAAATTTGTCCGTTTGTACGGTCTACGGATACGTAACAAAACTCAAATTTGCGATGAAATTTAACATATTTGAAAGGAGAATGACGGATGATGAAAGCAATGTCGATGCTAGCCGGGCTAAGCCTGGCGCTAAACGATACGGGCACGCTAGGCGGAGCGCCGATACTAGCACCGGCCAAAGCAAGAAGAAGTAAGGCGGCCTTTGTAAAAAGCGCGATAACAAAGGGCGCAAAACACAAAAGCCAAACGATAAGAGCAAACAAAAGAAAAGCAAAAATAAGGAGCAAAAGATGGAAATAAAAACATTTACGGACGTAGATAGCGCGCTAAAGCGCATTTGCGAGCTTGAGGTGGCGCTTGCTGATATAAACGGCGAGATAACCCTAAAATGCAACGAGATAAAAGACTCAAGAAAGGCGCAAGTAGAAAAGCTTGATAACGAGAAAAAGTATATCGAGAGCCAAATAACAGCCTTTTGTGAGGAAAACAAGGCCGAATTTGCAGAAAAGCGCAGCAAAGAGTTTACCTTTGGAAAGATAGGTTACAAGCTAAGCAAAAGCGTGTCCTTGCCGCGCATAAAAGAGAGAGTAGAAAAGCTCATAAAGGCTCTAAAAAGCTATAAGCTCGAGGAGTGCATCACGTACGAAGAGACTATAAATAAAGACGCTATCGTGGAGCTAGGAGATGCCGAGCTCGTTAAGCTAGGCCTTAAGCGCGTCGTAAAGGATAACTTCCGCATAGAAACTAAGATAGAGAATTTGCAAAGCGCAAACGTCTAAATTTAAAGGGCTTTAAGCCCTTTAAAGAGCGTTTTAAACGGCTTTAAACGTTCTTTAAAAGGTTTAAATTTAAGGAAAAACAATGGCTATTTTATTATCAGTAAAGCCCAAATTTGCAGACATGATACTCAACGGCATAAAACGAGTAGAATACAGAAAGGCATTAGCATCCGTCGCTAACGACAGGATATTTTTGTACGCCACGGCGCCGATAAAAAAGGTAGTCGGCGAGGTAAAAGTAAAAAGAGCCGATAGATGCGAAAACAAAGAAGCGGTGTGGGCTTGCTATTTGGACTGCTCTGGAATTACCAAAGAAGAATTCGACGAATATTTTAAGAATAAAAAATATGCTTCTTGGTATTTTTTAGAAGAGCCGATCAGATACAAAAAACCTCAAAACATAAGGTATTTCGGAGTAAAAACGGCTCCTAGAAATTTCGTATATCTAAAGGATATAAATGCCTGAACTGGCTCCCGGTATTGCAAAATACCAGCTCATACAAACACTAGCCAAATACGGTATAGACGGCATAATCGACTTGAAGCTTTTAAAATGGGCGAAGATTAACGGTATAAATTTGCATTTCGTCTTTTCGCACCCTGCCGCAAAGCAAATTTTCGAGTTCAACAAAGAAAATATCAAAGCTAAACTGCGCAAGTTTTGGGCGGATAACCTTGCCGCGATCAAGGAGGCGGGCATCATGTTTCGCGACATAAGCTGCGAGGTCATATACCGCCTGCCGCGCGATACGCAAGCTATGCAAGAAGAAAAGAAGCCCTATGAGGAGCTCTCAAACGGCAGCTTTGAGAACCGCGCTAAAGATCCAGCTATAAGGCTAGGCTTTGAACGAATAAGAAAGCATATAATCGCCGATCTAGAAAGCGGCAAGAGCGTGTATGCCGGAGACGCGATATGAAATACCATAGATATATTTTTGCGGCGAGGAGTAAAAAATGAGGGAGATTGAATATAGGGTTTGGGACGAAATCGAAAGAGAGATGTATATCGTAGAAGAGATAAATTTTCCTTTTAAAACGGCAACGGTCATAAAAAGAAAAAACGAAAGGGCGCTTAGGGTATATTTTCATACTCGCGAAGTTAAGCTTATGCAATACATCGGCTCAAAAGATAGAAACGGCGTAAAAATTTACGAGGACGACGTCATCCGTCACCATAGCAACAAAGATAAAACCGACTACATAATCAAGTGGCACGACGCAAGCTTTGGTTTTATCGCAAGGCCAATAAAAGAAAAGCCGGGACGTCCACACCTAAATCAAGCCACTATGCTTAGCTATGAAGTCGTCGGCAATATCTACAAAAACCCGGAACTTTTAAGAGGGGATAAAAAATGACCAAAAACCAAGACGTCTATAGAAAACAGCTGCTTTATAGGATACAT
>NZ_CALHVM010000014.1 GCF_938039205.1 uncultured Campylobacter sp. | reverse complement strand
CTATGAGTGTTATTAGCTCACCAAAAATTTTAGAGATATTTCCGCGGTTGATTTCGTCGATGATTAAGATGCAATTTTGATTAATGTGATTTGCTTTATAACTTTCATACTCCTGACCCAAAATATCTTGAATAATCACTGGTTCATAAGAAGGCATTCCATAGTTATCATTATGAAATATATCTTTGATTAATTTGTCACAAGATATGGTTTTTGGATCATTGCTATTTTGAGGCTTAACCAAAATAGAAAATAGATTATTTTTATATAGATAAAATGGCTGTTTATCGGTAGGAGTTTCTAATATTTTTCCATACATATTATTTGAAAAAAGTGGTAGTTTATCGACATAGTTTTTATATAGTTTTTTAAAGCCATCTTCCGTTAGTTCTTCTTTTGTGTCTTTTAGCAGTATCTTTTTCCAGTTATCACCATTGGCTCTTTTGCAGATCTTTTTAAATGCTCCATCTTCTATTTTATACGATACATTATCGTTTTTGGTTTCTGCTTTTATACCCTCGACAAATTCTTCATATCCATAGCTTTGATGAAATGTGATAAATTTTATTTGTCCCTTTTCTACATACTCTTTAAATTTAGATCTATCATCGGAAGCATTGCCTTCTATAATTTCTAGTGCTTTACGAACAACACTATATGTCTTTCCGGTTCCTGGAGGACCGTATAAAATTTGATTAAGGTGATAAGTTAATTTTTTGTCATCATCGGTCATTTCATATCCTTTGTTATCACTATTATTTTGTCTGTTGTTTTCTATGTTTTTATAAAATTTGTCATATGTCAGCTGATATACATTTGTTAGCGCATTAAGTAAGCTTGTGTAGTCAAGAGTTGCAAATGTGTCTATATTTTCTATGGCGAAATATATATACTTTTCCCATGCAAGTTTATCAAGCCTAAAGCCAGATATATGTATCTTTTTGCATTCTGACTCCAAAAAGTTATATATTTCATCTTTTTAGTTTATCTTCTGTATCGCTTAGTTTTGTATCGATTAGCCCTATGGATACATAAAAATTGCCAGGTTTTGCTAAAACGGCAAAATAAATAACTAAATGTGATTCATTCTCAAAAGGAATATATCTATTCCATATATATTCCGCAATAGTCCTACCGTCTGCCTTTAGCCAATTTCCATTACGCTCACTTCTATAATTTTTAAAAATATTATCTGTAAATTTGATCAAATTTGCACGAAATTTACTTAACTTATCATGTGTTGTTTTGTCGTCCTTGCTGTATTTTGTATCTTGAGCGTATCTATTTGTAAAATACCTAAATCCATCTAAAATTTCATTTTTCAAATCATCATCTATCATATAATCCCCATATTTAAGTATATTCTGTCTTTGGTTGACTTATTGCATGGTAAAAAATAATAGCTATAAAAGTCTATATATTTTATGATTTTATTTTTCACTTTGACGCATTCATCTTTATATAGATGTGCAAAATATCTATCGCCGCAGGCGTCACGCCGCTGATCTCGCTAGCCGCAAAGAGCGTCGGCGGGACAAATCTCTCGAGCTTTTCGACCACTTCGTTGCTAAGCCCGCTGATACCGCGGAAGTTAAAGCCCTCGGGGATTTTCACGCTCATCATATCTTTCATGCGGTCGATCTGCTTTTTTTGCTCGGCGATGTAGTGTTGGTATTTGGCTTCGGTCAAAATTTGCTCCAAGCTAGCTTCGTCAAGCGCCTCAAAAAACGGATCTAGCTTGCGCAGCTTTTCGCTCGTGAAGCTTTTTCTGGCGACGATTTTTTGCAGGGTCAAATTTTGGCTGATTATCTCCTCGTCAAGACTAGCTAAAAGCTCTAAATTTCGCTTTGTCGGCGTGATCTCGGTGGTGTTTAGTAGCTCTAGCCCGAGAGTCAAATTTGACCTTATGGCTTCTATTTTCTCAAACGTCGCTTCGTCTAGCAAGCCAAGCTCGCGGCCGTATCCTCCTAGGCGCAGCACGGCGTTATCCTCGCGCAGCAGCAGCCTATACTCGGCGCGGGAGGTAAACATACGGTATGGCTCCTTGGTGCCTTTGGTCACTAGATCGTCGATGAGGACGCCGATGTAGGCCTCGTCGCGTCGTAGGACGAACGGCTCTTTGCCATCAAGCGCAAGCGCTGCGTTTATACCCGCCATCAGTCCCTGAGCGCCCGCCTCCTCGTAGCCCGTGGTGCCGTTTATTTGGCCTGCGAGATAGAGTCCGCGCGCCTTTTTGGTCTCTAGCGTGTGTTTTAGCTCGGTGGGCTGGACGTAGTCGTATTCGATCGCGTAGCCGTGGCGCACGATGCGAGCGTTTTCAAAGCCTCTGACCGAGCGTAGCATCGCGACCTGCACTTCATACGGCAGGCTAGTAGAAAAACCGTTGATGTAGTACTCCGTGGCCTCTAGCGTCTGCGGTTCGACGAAAAGATGATGCCTATCGCGGTCGCCGAATCTATTTATCTTATCCTCGATACTCGGGCAGTAGCGCGGACCCACGCCCTCTATCTGACCTGTAAATAGCGGCGCCTTGTCGAAATTTGAGCGGATGATGTCGTGCGTAGTCTCATTCGTGTAGGCGATGTAGCAGGGCAGCTGCGTAGGCGCGAAGTCTCTCGTGCGGAAGCTAAATGGGCTTGGATCTTCGTCGCCGCCTTGGATCTCAAGCACGCTAAAGTCGATACTTTTAGCGTCCACGCGCGGGCATGTGCCGGTTTTTAGCCGACCGACTTCTAGACCTAGTTCGCGCAGGCTATCGCTTAGATTTTTAGCGCTTAGCTCGCCCACGCGGCCGGCTTCTAGTTTGTTAAATCCGACGTGAATTAGCCCGTTTAAAAACGTGCCCGTAGTGATGATGAGCTTGCTGGTTTTATACTCGTTGCCCAGATGGGTTTTTACGCCCGTGATTTTGCCGTCCGAGCTTAAAATTTGAGTCGCGATCTCTTGGCTGATTTCAAGATTTGGCGTATTTAGCAGTAAATTTCGCATATAGACGCGGTAGCGGTCCATGTCGATCTGAGCGCGGCTGCCTCGCACTGCTGGCCCCTTGCTCTCGTTTAGTACGCGAAACTGTATGCCCACGGCATCGGTCGTTAGCCCCATTTGCCCGCCTAGAGCGTCGATCTCTTTTACGAGGTGGCCTTTTGCTAGGCCCCCTATTGCGGGGTTGCAGCTGGCGGCGCCGATTTGCTCGGCTAGGATGGTGATTAGCAGCGTTTTTTTGCCCATTTTTGCGGCGGCGAGGCTGGCTTCGATGCCTGCGTGACCGCCTCCGATGACGATAATATCATAGTTCATATTCAAATTTTCCTTGTCCTTAAAATTCGCGATTCTATCAAAAAACAGATAAAATATACAAAAATTTAAGGAAAGACGGCGAGGAAATTTGGCTTAAATTTGACGTTTTTTGAGCCGGTGCGCGTAGTTTAGCGATTTGGCTTAAATTTATTTATAGTAATTTTTATAGAGTATTTTTTTGAGAGATCGGGCGGAAATTTAACCGCGCTCAAATTTCCCTCGCGATCTTGTTCATCTTGGCAAAGATTTCCGCACGTTCGCCGTCTTTTAGGTTGCCCATCTCTAGCTTCGTCATCATCTGCATAAAATCAAATTTCTTAAACATTTTTGCGGCTTCTTTGGCTTCGCGTTCTAGTTTGGCGTAGATTTGCGCTTCGTTTTCGTCGCGGGCTAAATTTAGTAAAAACGAGCTCGCCTCGCCGCCCGTAAATTTACTCGCCGCGTCGTTTAAATTTGCTTTTCCGTTAAATTTATCCAGTATATCGGCAAAACCGGTCAAATTTGCCGCCGCAAGCGTGGAGCTGGCTAAAAATTTATCGCCTTTTTGACCTTGAGTTACGCGGTTTGCTAAGGTCTTTAAAATCTCGTTTGAGGCGCCGTTTTTGATCTGCATTTTTATCCTTTTTATATTACTAACGGCGAGTTCTAGCAAAAAGTATTCCGTCAAATTTAAAACGCCGTGGTTAAATTTTGACTTAAGCTTTCTGAGGCATTATAGGACTAAAAAGCTCTTTTTTGCGTATCAGATAGCCTATGCGTAATATTTTTATATTCGTATAAGTTTAAAAAAGTGCCTATTTTACCGCAAATTTAAAGATAAGCTTAAAAATAAATAATTCATAAAAATTAATCTAAAAAATACAAAATTCGTCAGGCAAATGACGGAAATAAATTTCCAAAAGTAATACAATTAGCTCAAGATTTAAGAGAAATCAAGAATCGTAAAACAAGTAGAAAGGAGAATTTATGAAACAACATAAATTTGTGATCGCCGATTACAAACGTTGTATCGGTTGCGCTACTTGCATGGCGGCCTGTTTTCGTAGCGCTTATGAGCGCGGTAAGCTTTCAAAAGCTAGACTAACAGTGCTCCGTCAAGCAAAAGGCGTCATGCCGACGCAGTGTCGCCAGTGCGATGACGGTCCTTGCGCGAACGTATGTCCTACCGGGGCACTCAGGTTTGACGATAACTGCATCGAGCTGCATGAGGAGATCTGCATAGGTTGCAAACTCTGCACTATCGCTTGCCCTTACGGCGCGATAAGCTCGAGCGCGGAGCTCATGCCGTCGGTTAATTACGCGGTAGAGCCGAAATACTACCTCGAAATCGAAAGTCAAGCCGGCGCGAAAAACACTGCGATAAAGTGCGATATGTGCTTTGGGCGCGAAAACGGCCCTGCGTGCGTCGAGGTTTGTCCGACCAGCGCTATCATCATGGTCGATCCTTTGCATAGCCATCACAAGCTTGGCAACAAGATCGAGCAAGAAGCCGCTCAGGCTTTCGTCGATAAAATTTTACGCGGAAGCGGAAATTTAAAAGAGCCTCACGTTTTAGCCGATATCGACGCTCAGGACGTGGACGGCGAGGCTGACGTTATCGTTATCAACGAGCTTGACAAGACTCCTAGCGAGCAAGCAAGAGAGCAAGCGGCGTCAAATTCGCGCGCTATGAAGGACGAAAATAGCGGCGCACAAGGGGGTGCGAGATGGTAGGCGTGTATCTACTTTTCTTAGTTAGCGCCGCCGTTAGCATCCTGCTCTACGGCGCTCAAAAATCAGCCGTCAAAATCGGCTTTGGATTAAGCGCGATCAGCTGTTTTTACGCGCTTTGCTACTTTGTGGCCAATATGGGCGTGACCCAAGGCTTCGCTCTAGGCGGAGACTTTTTATACGCGCCTAAATTTGAGCTAACTCCGCTTGGAAATTTCTTTAGCTTCGTAGTCGTCTTTATCGGCTTTGCCAGCAGCGTCTACGGTATGAGCTACGCGGAGGAGTACATCAAAAAGGCAAACGTCGGCGTTTTCGCCTGTTTGTTTAACCTTTTCATCCTTTCGATGCTTCTAGTCATCAGCGCAAATAACGTATTTTGCTTCGTCGTTTTGTGGGAGCTTATGACGCTTATTTCGTCTTTCCTCATCCTTATAAACGACGGCAAAGGCACGCTAAAAGCGGTGATGGTATATCTAGGTATCGCTCAGGTTGGTGCGTTTTGTATCACGTGCGGACTGCTAATAATGGCTCACTACGCCGGCAGCGCCGAGTTTAGCAAATTTGCCCACCTAAATATGCCTGCTGCGGTTAGCGTCGTGGTGTTTATATTATTCCTAGTAGGATTTGGTAGTAAAGCCGGTATGTGGCCTTTCCACGTATGGCTACCGATGGCTCACCCTGCGGCTCCTTCAAATGTTTCCGCGCTAATGAGCGGCGTTATGATAAAGGTTGCGCTATTTACACTAGTTAAATTTACGCTTTTCTTGCCGCTAAGCATATATTTTGGTCTAGCGGTTTTGATCCTGGGTGCTGCTAGCTCACTGTTTGGTGTTCTTTACGCTCTTTGTCAGCACGACTACAAAGCGCTTCTTGCCTATCACTCAGTTGAAAATATCGGCATCATCTTGCTTGGTCTTGGTACCGGTCTATACGGCCTAGCTGCGGGGAATAACACTCTTGCTGCGATCGGATTTTTAGCAGGATGCTACCACGTAGTTAACCACGCGATATTTAAAGGCTTATTGTTCCTTTGCGCGGGTTCGGTCTTACACGCTACGCACACTCGCGATATGGACGTACTAGGCGGCCTAGCTAAAAAGATGCCTTGGACGTCTGTTGGTATGTTTATCGGTATCATGGGTATCGCAGCGCTTCCTCCTGTTAACGGCTTCGTATCAGAGTGGTTTACCTATCAAGGTATGCTTCAAGGCGCGCTAGAGCAGGGCATCTTTACTAGATACGCATTTACGCTTTCAGTCGTCGCGCTAGCGCTTACGGGCGTGTTAGTCGGCATGCACCTTAAGCTTTACGCAGTAATCTTTGCGGGAACTCCAAGAGATAAGAAAATTTGGGAAAACGCAAAAGAAAGCCCGATATTTATGGTGCTTGGCATGATCGTGCTAATGATCGGCTGTATAGGCTTTGGCGTCGGAGCGAACGTTGTCGTCGGCTACATCCAAACGGCCGTAAATTCCATAGGCGGCGCAGGCGGTTACGTAGCTAGCCAGGGCATAAATTTGACATCAAATTTAGGCAGTATCGTCTCAACTCCGCTTATAGCCATCATCTTATGTTCTACTATGGTTTTACCTTTTGCGATTTTAGCATTTATGAAAGCAAACCGCGAGAAACCTCGCGAGACCGATCCTTGGGCTTGCGGATTTAAATACAGCTCTCGCATGCAAATGACGGGCGGTCCTTTTACGGGCGATCTAAGACGCATAATGAACTGGCTGTTTAAAGGCGAGAGAAAAGTCGTGACTAAAGGCTATTTTAACCCGGTCGAGTATCACAACCATCCAAAAGATATCTGGTGGGGGCTATTTTACGAGCCGGTGATTAAATTTACCGAAAAGGTCGCCGATAAAATAGGCATAATGCAAAGCGGCTACACCAACGTTTACGCGCTATATATCCTCGTATATCTTTGCGCGATACTAGCGGTTAGCTACTTTTTGATATAGGGGGCGTGAGATGGAAATTTTACAGACTATACTTTTGATGATATTTCAAGTAGTCGTCATCGTCTTGGTTGCGCCCTTGTTTGACGGTATGGCTAGGAAACTAAGAGCCAAACTGCAATCAAAACAAGGTAGCGATTTCTTCCAGACGTATCGCGACATCATAAAGCTATTTAGACGCGGTAGAACCGTGCCTGCTTGCTCTCACTGGGTATTTAGGCAGGCTCCGTTTTTCCTATTTGCCACTTCGGCGGCGATACTGGCGGCTATTCCTATTACTTATAGTAAAAGCACGATTTTCGGAGCATATTCGGATATCTTCGTTATCTTATATCTCGGCGCGCTTTTGAGATTCGTATTCGGCGCAGCCTCTTTAGATAGCGGTAACCCGTTTGCGGCTACCGGCGGCGGCAGAGAGCAAACCATAGCAGTTTACGTCGAGCCCGTCATGATAATGTGCCTAATCGTAGTTATGCTAGCGGCCGGAACGTCAAATTTGGTTGAAATTCAATCAATGGTAAAAAGCGGCCAAATCGGATATCAGATCCCAAGCTTTGCGGTTGCTTCGATCGCATTTTTGTGGTGCATATACGTTGAGACGGGCAGAAAGCCTTTTGACCTAGCAGAGGCGGAGCAAGAGTTGCAAGAAGGCCTACTAGGCGAATACGCAGGTAGCGATCTTGGCTTAGTTCAAGCGGCGCTTATCTTAAAACAATTTGCGATGATCGGGCTTTTCCTTTCGATTTTCGAGCCATGGAATTTTAGCAATCCGTTTTTAGCGGTGATAATCTTCGTCTTAAAAACGGGAGTGTTTTACGTAGCGGCCGTGTTTATAGATAACTTCGGACCTAGATTCCAGATGACTTCGAGCTTACGTAAAAACGCTCTAGCTGCTCTAGCTATATCTTTTGCGGCTTTGACGCTTTACGTCGTGGGGGTGTGAGATGAATATTTTAGATACTTTGGCTATCTGTATGATGGTAACGTCTTTGGCGGTTTTCGGGCTAAGAAGCCTAAAGCTATCCGTCATAGTTTACGGAGTTCAGACGTTGCTATTAGTCGGGATATTTTTTACGTTGTCGTCCAAATTTAACGCCGAGCAACTATCTACGTGGGCGGTCGTGGCGTTTTTTACGAAGGTTTTATTCGTGCCCGCGATCTTGCTTTGGCTTATTAAAAATCTTGGCGTCGTGCACGAAGACGAGCCTGTGGGCGGCTTTTTCGTGAGCCCCGTTATAGCTATGGGTTTTAGTTTGGCTTTGGCGATGAGTATTAATCCGATATTTTTGGAGTTTTCGCTTATTAAAGAAAAGATAATGCTACTAGCGGCGGTTTGCGTATTTATGATGGGGGTTTTTGGCTTTATGCTTAGGAACTCGTTTATCAAGCAAATTTTAGCTTATTGCCTTTTTGAAAACGGCATACATCTAAGCCTAGCGCTTATGGCTTACAACTCAAACGAGCTTGTCGAGCTTGGAATTTTAACCGATGCGATTTTTGCCGTTATCATTATGAGCGTTTTAGCGATTAGATTTTATAAAGCATACGGCAGCCTTGATACGTCTAAGGCTACGAATTTAAGGGGATAGAGATGGATAGTTTAACTTTGATATTAATTTTACCGCTTCTTGGAGCGATACTGCTATTTTTCTCTCCGAAAAATTACGCTTTTTTGAGTTTGCTTCACGTAGCCATTAGCGCAGTTACGTCTTTAGCCTTGCTATTTAACGTAAGCAAGGTTTTAACCGGTGGTACGTTTTACGCGCACGATAAATTTTTGTTTCTAGACAGCCTTGGCTGCGTATTTTTGATACTTATCGCGGTTACCGGCTTACTCGTAAATTTATACGCGACCCACTATATGAGATGGGAGCTTGAAGAGGGACATATAAATTTAAGCGCGCTTAAGAAATACTATGCGCTTAGCCACGTGTTTATATTTACGATGAGCTTAAGCGTCATCTGTAACAACGTCGCGTTTATGTGGGCTGCGATTGAGGCTACTACGCTTTCATCGGTGTTTCTAGTAGCGATCTTAAAAGATCAAAAATCAACCGAGAGCGGCTATAAATACATAGTTCTTTGCTCTATCGGCCTAGCGTTTGCGCTTTATGCGACCGTGCTTCTTTACTCTGCGACCTTTGCGGAGACAAAAGACGGCGAGGCTGCGATGCTATGGACCGGCATAATGGCAAATGCTAAAAATTTAAGCCCCGACGTTGCAAAGCTAATCTTTGTCTTTGCGCTTATCGGATTTGGCACCAAAGCCGGCCTCGCTCCTACGCACACCTGGCTTCCCGATGTTCACGCCCAAGGCCCAGCCCCGATTTCGGCTCTGCTTTCAGGCGTTTTGCTAAAGTGCGCGATGCTAGCTTTATTTAGATACTACGCTATCGCGGCTCAAGCTACCGGTATGGAGTTCGTTCAAAGCGTGATGATAGTTTCCGGTCTTATTACGCTATTTGTGGGCGGAATTTTCCTAATCAGGCAACACGACGTAAAAAGGATGTTTGCCTACCACTCTATCGTGCATATGGGCGTCATAGCTTTTGCCTTGGGAGTCGGCGGATTTTTCGGGCTATTTGCGGCTATTTTCCACTGCCTAGCTCACAGCTTTACAAAAGCTCTTGCGTTTTGCTCAACGGGCAATATCGCTAGAATTTACGGACACAAAGATATGAGCAAAATGGGCGGTATGATAAAGATAGCTCCCGTAACTACGATGATGTTTGGCGCAGCGGTTTGCTCGCTGGTAGGCGTGCCCGCGTTTGCGATATTCGTTAGCGAATTTAATGTCTTCGTCGGCGCCGTAAATAGCGGTCAATACTTTAGCGTCGCTTTATTTGCGATAGCTCTTGCCATCATCTTTATTGCGGACTTCTCGCACTTTAACTTAGCAAGTTTTGGCGAACCTAAAGGCGCGGTCGTTCATAATAAAGAGATGAGTATATTAGAAAATTTACCGCTTATCCTGCTTTGCGCTTTGATTATAATCTTTGGCGTTTGGCACGTGGATAACTTTTATACGCTGGTTGAAAACGGCGTTAAGATAATAACTGGAGAACTATTATGAGAGGCGATAAATTCGTTGAAATTTTAAAAACAAAGGTAAAGGTTCTAGAAGTAACCCGCCAAGCCGACGACCAAATCACGGTTTTGGTCGATAGAAACGACCTTCCGCTTGCGGTTAAGACCCTTTACTACGATATCGGCGGTTTCATCTCTACGATGATACCTAGCGACGAGAGGACTATAAACGGCTGTTTTGCGCTTTACTACGCTTTGTCTATGGAGGGCGGCAAGATGACGGAAGAAGACGACTTTGCTGCCGAGGATAAGTGCTTTATCACCGTTAAAACGCTAATTCCGGGCGTCGATCCGACTTTTCCGTCCGTTACGCCGCTAGTGCCTGCTTGCGTTTGGTACGAAAGAGAAGCCTACGATATGTTCGGCCTAGTAGCCGAGGGCTTGCCCGATAAGCGTAGATTGGTGTTAAGCGACGATTGGCCCGACGGCCTTTATCCGCTTAGAAAAGACGCGATGGACTACCGCTACCGCCCTGATCCAGTCGCTCACCAGGATGAGCCCGACACCGAGTTTTTATTTCCAAAAGGCGATAGCGTCATCGACGTGCCGCTTGGGCCTTTGCACGTAACCAGCGACGAACCGGGACACTTTAGGTTGTTTTGCGACGGCGACGAGATCATAGATGCGGACTACCGCCTCTTTTATCAGCACCGCGGTATGGAAAAGCTAGCCGAAAACCGTATGAACTACGATCAAATGGGCTACCTTGCAGAGCGCGTCTGCGGAATTTGCGGCTACGCTCACGCGATTGCGTGTATAGAAGCGGCAGAAAAGGCTATCAGGCTTGAAGTTCCGCTAAGAGCGCAGGCTATCCGCGTGATTTGTCTTGAGATCGAGCGTCTTCACAGCCATCTTTTAAACATCGGTTTAGCTTGCGAGGTAACTGGTAACTATAACGCCTTTATGCATATCTTTAGGGTGCGCGAGTACTCTATGGAGCTAGCCCAGCTCGTAACCGGCGGCCGTAAAACATACGGCAACGTCATCATGGGCGGACTTCGCCGCGACATGACCGATAACGAGATAAAAAAAGGCATCGAGATGATAAACAAGCTCGACGTTCAAATTTCTGAAATTTGGGACGCGGTTATGGACGATAAACGCCAAATCGCGCGCTGGAAAGGCGTGGGCGTGCTAGATAAGCAAGTAGCAAGAGACTTTAGCCCCGTAGGTCCTAATATGCGAGGCTCGGGTCTAAAGCGCGATAACCGTTACGACCACCCTTACGATTTCTTTAAAAATATCGAATTTAAAGTCTACGTAGAGCACGGCGGAGACGTATTTAGCCGCGAAGTCGTGAGATATAACGAGCTAAAAGAGTCCATACATATCATCAGGCAGTGTTTGGAGCTAATGCCTCAAACGCCGATATCAATCGATCCAAAAACGATGATAAAACCTGAAAATTTCGCCCTCGGACATGTAGAAGCTCCTCGCGGCGAAAACGTCCACTGGATCATGCAAGGCAGCGCGCAAAAGGTTTTCCGCTGGAGATGCCGCGCGGCTACTTATAACAACTGGCCTAGCCTTCGCTATCAGTTCCGTGGAAACAACATTTCAGACGCGGCGCTCATCGTTTGCTCGCTAGATCCGTGCTACTCTTGCACCGACCGCGTTACCGTAGTGGACGTAAATACCAAAAAGAGCAAAATTTTAACCGAAAAAGACCTTAAGAAATTTTGCCAAACGGGCAAAATTAGCAAAAAGGATTTAAGATGATGAAGTTATTTGACGTAACCGAAAAATATGGAAAGGCGACCTACGCCTATCCGTTTGAGCCTTATAAGGTACCCGAAAATTTCCGCGGGCAGCCGTTTTACACCTACGAGCTTTGTATAGGTTGCGCGGCGTGCGGCGTAGCGTGCCCTAGCAACGCCATAGAGCTAAAGATGAACGAAAAGCAAGACAAGCTTGTTTGGCAGTTTGACTGCGGACGATGCATATTTTGCGGACGCTGCGACGAGGTTTGTCCAACCGGCGGCGTGCGCCTAAGCCAGGGTTTCGAGCTAGCGGTTAAATTTGACAAAAGCGCACTAATACAGCGCGGCGAGCTAGAGATGCAAAAGTGCAAATGCTGCGGCAAGCCGTATACGCCGGTTCGCCTCATCAACTATACTTTTTCAAAGCTTAGCACGGCAAATTTGCTCCCGGGCAGACTAGAAGAGGCTAAAGACTATCTATATATCTGCCCGGAGTGCAAAAAAGCCCAAGCCGTAGAGCGCATAACTAAAGACGTAGAGGAGGGGATAAAATGAGCCTTTATCAAGTTCCCGAAAATATAAAAACGGTAAACGACCTAACCGCAAAGTTAGAACATCTAAAAAATATCAAACGAAGCTTTAGCGTCTACCGCATCGACTGCGGTAGCTGCAACGGCTGCGAGATAGAAATTTTCGCCGCTATCACGCCGATGTGGGATCCGGAGCGCTTCGGATTTAAGCTAGTAGCCAATCCTCGCCACGCAGACATTTTGCTCTGCACCGGCCCGGTTACGCGTCAGATGTATTATCCGCTGCTTCGCGCTTACGAAGCAGCTCCAGATCCAAAGATCGTGGTGGCTTTTGGCGCATGCGGTAGTACGGGCGGTATCTTTTACGACGCTTATAGCGTTTGGGGCGGTATAGATAAGATTATCCCCGTAGACGTTTATATCCCGGGCTGTCCTCCGCATCCTGCTAGCGTCATATACGGCCTTGGCATGGCTCTTGGCATCATAGATCAAAAGCTACAAAAAAGAAGCTTCGAACAAGACGACTGTAAAGCTCCCGCCGTAAAAGAGTCTATCATAGGCGATATACTTTTCGAGCGCGATTTGGAAGCCGAGGCAAAAAGGCTAATGAGCTATATCTTCGGTAGGACGCTGTTTGCCAAGTATATGGACGCGGCCAAAACTTCTCCTAATATCCACGACGTAGCGGCTACTAAAAAAGTAATGCTAGAGGCTATCCATAAAGAAGAAGATCCTAGATACGCCGAGTGTATGGGGCTGCTTTACAACGACGTCTATCTAAAATACGCCAAAGCAAAACGCGATACGCAAAATGCCATCGACGTCAAAAAAGAAATTTGGGATAAAAGATGATAAGGGTCTATAAACTCGCCCGCCGCCACATGGACGAAAACGAAAAGATGCCAAAAGAGCTAAAAGATATCAAGCTATTTTCCGTCTGCGTCGGACACGGCGTGGGGACGGTGGACTTTAGCGAAAAAACGCTCGAAATACCGGACGAGGAGTTTGAGCGCATCGTCGCTAGCGGCGGCGAATACGTCAAATTTAAGCTGGGAAATTTAAGCAAGTATTTTGAAGTGGAGATATTTAGGGAGCATGCGGCAAGGCTCATCCCCGAGCTTTGCGAATGTGAGCTAAAAAAAGAGCTTGAAAATCTGCGCGAGGGATATCTGGTGCTTAGGAAGGACTTTTGATGAAATTTAGCTCAAATTCGGCAAATGCTTACGGGTTAAATTTAGCGCGCGGAGGGCTTTTAGGATGAAAAAGGCGCTTCTTTGCATCGGCAATCCCATGCGCGGCGACGACGACGTAGGCAACGAAACGGGGCGAATCGTCGAGGCGAATTTGAAAGATTGGCGGGTATTTTACGGACAGGACGTGCCTGAAAACGAGTTTGGCGCGCTTAGAGAATTTGCGCCCGATATCATCGTCGTGGTAGATGCTATGAGCGGGTTTAAGGACGGAGCGATCGAGTTTTTCGATCTGAGCAACGAGCGCGACTATATCTACTCGACGCACAACCTACCCACGCCAGTACTTTTAAGTTACCTGCGCAAAATTTGCCCCAAAACGCTGTTTTTAGGCATTAGCGTTTTGCTTGAAAACGTGCTTGATTTTAAAGAGGGCTTAAGCGAAAACGCAAAAAAAAGCGCGCAAAAAGCTTACGAGCGCATTTTGGAGATAGATAAAAATTTAAAATAGGAGAAGGACATGTTAAATCCTGCAGAAACCGCGCAAGCGGTGTCAAATTCGATGGAGCATAAGGCGCATACTCCGTTAGTAAGTATTATTTTTTTAGCCATCATGGCGGGCGCGGCGATCGCGATGGGCGATATTTTCTGGGCGCACTCGACCGTGGGCATGGCTGAAAAGCAGTCTATCGGTCTTGCAAATTTCATCGGCGGCATCACATTTAGTTGTGGTCTCATGATGGTCGTTTTCTATGGCGGGCATTTATTTACGAGCTCGGTTTTAAGCGGCGTTAGCGCGTATGAAGGCAAGCTAAATTTAGGCAAAACCATTAACTACTGGGCGATCGTTTGGATATTTAACTTCGTCGGCGGCGCGCTAATTGCCTATATGTACTACTACTCGGGCTTACCGCTAAAATACGACGGCTATATCTTGCAACACTTTGTACCGGCCGGTATCGGCAAGATCACGGCGCCGTTTCACGAGCTATTTATCCGTGGTATCTTTTGTAACGTGTTTGTTTGTATGTCTATCTGGACTGCGACCAGCGAAAGCAACCTTGCGGGTAAATTCTTTGCGATCATGTGGATGATCGGCGCGTTTGTTGCATGCTCTATGGAGCACTGCGTGGCAAATATGTTCATAATCACCGAAGCCATCATCTCTAAAGCTCACTACATCGCAGCAAGCGGCGGCGACGTAAATGCAGCAGCAGCGTTGCTCCACACTACGGCCGATAAGCTAGATGTGCTAAACTGGGGAAATTTCATCGTTAAAAACCTAGTTCCGGTTACGCTGGGTAATATCTGCGGCGGTCTTTTCTTTGTGGGACTAGTTGGATTTATGGCGAATAAATTTGATATGAAAAAGAAGTAATTCCCCATAAATGAACGGATTTCAAGCTTTAAAATTTTAAACCCGTTTTGGTTACGGACGACGAGTCCGCTCCCTCACGGGTTAAAATTTTAAAGTTAAACTACGCCTATTCTGTCTGGAATATTTATTACATAGCTTACTAAATTTACAAATTTAACTACATTAGATTTAAAAACTCAAATTTAGCGTTTTTGCCGTGCGGTTTTTGGTGTGCAAATTTAAATTTTAGTTCGTATAGCTTTGCAGCTTTTCATAATCCACTATCAAAAACTCATGCGGCGTTATGCGCCTGATGATATCGTCTTTTATGAGTTCGTTAAACGCGGTGCTTGCGCTTTGGCGTTTGAGTCCGACGAAGCTTGAAAGCACCTTTAGCGAAAATGGTAAAAAGACGTAGTGGTAGCCGTTTTGCGTCAAATTTTGCTCGGCGGCGAGCTCGACGAGAAAGTTTGCTATGCGCCCCTTCGCGCTTTCAAAAAGTATCGATTTTATGATCTGGCGCTGCAGTAGCGAGATATTTACGAGTGTGTCGGCGTATGCTTTGGCAAATCGCTCGTTTTTTAGCAGCTCGCCCATATCGCCCGCGTCGATCGAGTAGACCTCGCTGTCCTCTAGGATCTCTAGCACGCACACGTCGTCCACGATCGAGATGTTGTCTTTTTGGAGGTGATAGACGATAAACTCCTCGCCGTCCTCAAAAAACGAGAGCTTGCCCGAGCCGCTTTTAATTATCACGACTTTGATTGATTCTGCGTAGATCGTGGCGCCTTTGACTAGGAGCTCGCGGTTAAATTTAGCAAGCTCGTTTTGATCCAAAACGTCTAAAATATCGGTCTCAAGTAGGCCTAGTCGTGATTTTTTCAAGTTTATCGTTTCTTATGATTATTATTTGGTGATTATTTTATCTTAAATATTTTTAAAGTGTATTAAATTTTGATCAAGCCTTGGTCGATTACTCTGCCAGTTTTGCATATTTGCGCCGCGCTAAAAAGCGAGCGGTAAAATTTGGTCGGCAAATTTAGCCCGTTCTGAGGCTAAATTTTATAAAATAGCTCAAAATTTAAGGACGAAAAATGTTTAACGGACTGATTAGAGAGATCGCGCAGGTTGCGAGCTATTCGCAAAACACCCTGCGACTAAAAGCCGCGTACCGCCCGAATTTAGGCGATAGCGTCGCGGTAAACGGCGCGTGTCTTAGCGTGACGCAGCTACACTCAGACGGCTTTAGCGTGGAGCTTAGCGCCGAGACCAGGGCGCACATCGCGACGGAAAATTTGCGTGGACGCGTCCACATAGAGCCAGCAATGCGGCTAGCAGACCGCGTGGACGGGCACCTGCTACAAGGCCACATAGACGCTATCGGCGAGGTAGCGCGTATTGAGCGGCGTGAAAATGGGGTTGATTTTTATATAAATTTGCCCTCTAACGTTATGCCGCTGATGGCAAACAAAGGCAGTATCGCGGTCGAGGGCGTGAGCCTCACGATCAACGAAGTTTTGCCCGCAGGCGTGCGCCTCACGATCATCCCGATCACCTTTCGCGAGAGCTTGTTTGGCGAGTTTGAGCCGGGACGCCGCGTAAACGTGGAGAGCGACTTGCTCGCGCGCTACGTGGTTAGGCAGCTGGAGTTTGTCGGCGTTTTAGGCGGCGTAAACGGTGGCAAAAGCGAGATCAGCTGGGACGAGTCGCAGCACATCGCGAGCCTTTATTAGGCTAGGCGGGTTAAATTTGACGGAAATGAAGCGGGAAATTTTAGATGTAGTTTTTGAAAGCGAGCGCTTGAAGCTTGGCTTTACGACGCGATTTGGCGGAGTAAGCGGCGGCGCATACGAGGGTTTAAATTTAGGCGATCACGTCGGCGACCTGCCTGCAAACGTCGCTAAAAATCGCGAAATCCTAGCCGAACAAATCGGCGTAGCGCCTAGCAATCTAAAATTTATGAACCAAATTCACTCAAATCGCGTGGAAATTTTGCGAAATATTGATGATGAGCTACCGCCTTGCGACGGCGTGATAACCGCGCTTAGAGGCATTGCGCTTTGCGTTTTGGTTGCCGACTGTTCGCCCGTTTTGATCGCAGATGAGCGGCACGGCGTGGTTGCTGCAGTGCATGCGGGCAGGGCGGGCGTAACGGGTAAAATTTGCACGAACGCGATAAATTTGATGGCGAGCGAGTTTAGCTGCGAGGCTGGCGATCTGCGCGTGTTTGTCGGTGCAAATATCAAGGCGCGAAACTACGAGGTGGGCGAGCTTGATCTGGGCGCGTTTAACCGCTATAAAAATGGCGGCAAATTTGATATGGAGGCTGCGCTGCGGGACGAATTTGCGCAGCTTGGCGTAGGGCGAGCGGAGTTTGATCCGCGCTGTACGTTTGAGACGAGGGAGCTGTTTTCTTACCGCAGAGATGGCGTCACGGGGCGATTTTGCGGTTTTGCGATGAATAAAATCTTGCCAAAATAGCCGTATACGGCCTAAATTGAGCGTAGACGAGCGCGTAGTCAGGCGAGTTTAGTTAAAATTTCATTTATGTTTATTAAAAAGGGCTAAAATTTAAAATGATACCTCATAAAAAGGAGCACAAATGAAAAAAATTTTACTTTGTTTGATTGTTGCGGCGAGCGCGCTTTTTGCGGCGCAAACAAGATCCTCAAACGAGATGGCAACTGCCCCTGCGAGCGCGCCTACAAATTTGGCAAACAAACAGTTTGAAGACGCGCTAGCGATGTACCGAGTCTCGGATTTTAGCGAGGCGGCGAGACTGTTTAATCTAGCTTGCGAGAGCGGACACGCGCGGGCATGTTACGATATGGGCGCGATGATCGCTAGCGGAAAAGTCGCAGCAAAGCAGCCTGGGGCGGCGGCTAAATTTTACGAGCGAGCGTGCAAAATGGGTGATAAGCTGGGCTGCTACGCATTAGCGTACGCTCATCAGACGGGCGTGGGCGCAGCAAAAGACGAAGCGCGGGCGTACGAGCTCTATAAAAACGCATGCGAGCTGGGCCTAGCCAAAGGCTGCAACGAAGCTGGATACATGAGCGAGCGCGGCATGGGCGTAAGTGCGGACGTCAAAGCCGCGGTTAAATTTTACGAAAAAGCGTGCAAGATGGGGCTAGAGGTTGGCTGCGAAAACGCTAAAATTTTAAAGCGTTAAGCCAGGCTAGCGGCTAAAATTTAACTCGGCTACGTGTTTTGCGTCTTGCAAGGTGCGCGCCGAGTTTAAATTTGAGCCAAAATTTCACTAAAAATCGAGAAAAATGCCATACGAAAATTTTAAATCAAAAAATCCTCTCGCGGCAAAAATCGCCGCGAACGCGAGAAAATTTGACGTCCAGACGCTGCAAAACGAGCAGCTCGTAAATTTGCTTTTAAACGAGAAAAAAATCGAGATCTCGGATGAGCAAAAAGAGGCCGCCAGGCGCGTATTTACGGGACTAATGAAGATAGAAGAAAGCGTGCAGCTAAGCGGATAGTCGGATAAATTTGACCTCTTGCTAAACCTACAAAAATAAACCTTAAGCATCGCCCAAGCTGTAGCCTCTCCGACCAAAGCCGAAATATCTGCTTTTTATCAAATTTGATGTAAAATGACGGCGTGACATCGCAGTTAAGAAAGCCAAAAAACGTAAAATTCACAATCAAAAATCTAAAGCAAAGGAGAAAATATGCTGTTACTTAAAAATGCCGATCTATACGCGCCAGAGCACGTCGGTAGGAGCGACGTTTTGCTCGGCGGAGGTAAAATTTTAGCCGTTTCTAAGGGGCTTGATTTTCGAGTCGAAGGGCTTGAAATTTACGATCTGGAGGGTAAAATTTTAGCGCCCGGACTCATCGATCAGCACGTGCACATCACGGGCGGCGGCGGCGAAGCGGGTTATCACTCGCGCACGCCCGAAATAACGCTATCGCAAATCATCCGCTACGGCACGACGACGGTCGTAGGCACGCTGGGCACCGACGGGTGCACGAGGAGTCTGGAAAACCTCTACTCAAAGGCTAAGGCGCTTGAATACGAGGGCATCTCGACCTTCATCCACACGGGCTCTTACGCTCTGCCTAGCGTCACATTTACGGGCTCCGTCACGCGCGACCTGGTGCTCATCGACAAGGTCATCGGCTGTAAGATCGCAATGAGCGACAACCGCGGCAGCTACCCGACCTCTCAGGAGCTCATCAAGACCCTGACGCAGATCCGCATCGGCGGCATGATCTCGAAAAAAGGCGGCGTGCTACACATGCATATGGGCGGGCTCGCGGATAAATTTGACCTGATTTTTAGCGTGATCAAGGATTATTCGTTCCCGATTAATTATTTCTCGCCGACGCACTGCGCGCGGACGAAGGAGCTCTTTGACGAGGCGATCAAATTTCAAAAAATGGGCGGCTACATCGACATCACGAGCGGCGGAAGCCAGTTTATGCCGCTTCACGAAGCCATCGCGTATGGGCTTGCTAACGGGCTAAATTTGGAGCGTCTAACGATGAGTTCGGACGGCAACGGCAGCGTGCCTAGATTTGATGAAAACGGCGCATTGGTGGGCTACGGCTGCGCTTCGTGCGAGACGAATTTAGAGGTCTTGCAGGCCTGCGTGAAAAATAAAATCCTAACCATCCAGCAAGCGCTAAGCATGATGGGCAAAAACGTCGCAAAATATCTAAATTTAAACGGCAAAGGCGAGATAAAAGTAGGTTTTGACGCTGATTTTGCGGTATTTGACGAAGCTCTAAACCTAGATAGCGTGGTCGCGAAAGGGGAGTTTTGCGTAAAAGAGGGCAAGCTCGTGAAAAAGGGATTTTTTGAGTGAAAATCATTAGTGCGTAAATTTCGCCGACACGCTGAAATATGCAGTCGGTTTTTTACCGCTGTGGCCTATTTGGCTCTTACATGTCGAAGCTTGTTGCGTTTATGTAAAATTTGATCCAAAAACGGCAACTATTCTGGAGCGGAAAAACTCCGCTCCACTTAAGATTACGCGTTAGTTATCTGGATATAGTTTATTCCGCCCTCGGTTACCGAGTTAGCGTTTAACAAGTCAAAATTTGAGATACCTGCTAGTTTAACTAAGTTATCATTAGCGTCTAACGCCTTATCGCCGTTAGCGTCTCTTACTAGATACGTATCGTTACCGTAGTATACCGCATAGATAGTATTTGCCGCAGTAGAGCTTAGACTACCTAGCGCATCGTTTATAGCCGTTTTTAGATCGGCTCTGCCGTCTACGTTTAGAGCTATTTTTTGTAACGTAGCCGCACCGGCGCTACCTAAGCTTATCTTGTCGCCTCTGTTTGCGTCGGTTATGGTTGCGTATTTGCTAGCATCGGCATCTGTTTTAGCTAAGCCTAGGTTAAACGTATCGTTACCCGCTCCGCCGCTGATTTCAAATTTCTTATTGGCGGTTAATGCCGCAGTCGTGATAGTATCGTTTCCTTCGCCTAGGTTGACGGTTATATCGTGGGTTTGCGTCGTAGTTCCGCTAAAGGTTACCTCGTCGTCGCCCGTACCGGTATCTACGGTCTTTAGTTTGGTGTTTGTAGCATAGGCTATACTCAAAACATCTTTAGTGGCTGAACCTTTTATGGACGCAATATCGATATTGGTAGCCGCAACAGTCGCAATAGTCTTACCGCTTGCGTTTACATAGTTGCTAAGATCCAAAGTTTGTAGTTTGCTTAGCCCGCCCGTCATTACGGTAAAATCTGTATTATTTCCTGCCGCTTCTATACTTGCCGGATTCGTTACCCCACCTTTTAGGATTAATGTTTTGATGGTGCTATTTGCGGTATTGCCATTTAGATGTCCTTTTGCGTTTATAATATTTGCGGTAAAATCAGTAGCTGTACTATTGAAGATAATCGAACGTAGCGTCGATACTTCATCGCCGGCATACCCTTTAAAGCTTAAGCTATCTTGCGCAGTAACGTTATAAAAGTAAATAGGCGCTATAACGTTAGAAAAATCTAAGTCTACATTCTTACCCGACAATCCTTCCGTAGTACTAAAGGTTATGCTATGCAAGTAATTGTTTGTTCCTGATTTTATCATTAAATTTTCGTTGGCGGTAATTCCATATGCAAACGATGCATTCGATAAATCGTTTAAATTTATATTGACATTTTTACCGATTATGCTTCCTCTAAATTCTGCCGTAGAATGCAAGCCGCTACCCTTAATATTAACATCTACGTCGCCTACGGCACCGATGTCTTTTATCTTAAATGTTTTTTGTCCCGTTGCGTTTAGCTTTACATTTTTTGCCATTTCATCAGGCGTAGTATCGATACGGTGACCTATACCGTAAGATAGACCGGTATCCCTTATACCTATACTGACGGTTGCGTCCGATATATTGGTGCTTAGATTTATATCTACATCCATCTTTTTACTATCGTCCGCAGAGTTAAATCCCCTTAGCCATCCGATATCCACGCTCTTTTGATTTACAGCCTTTATGGTAGCTTTACCGCTCGCTTTATATCCATAGAAGTTACCGTAGCTAACTTCGGAGTCAGTTATGCCGTTTGCTGCAGTAGCATTGATATTTAGATTTTTGGCTCTTAGCTGGACGCCCCCGCCAGTAGAGTGGTCTCCAAATTTCGCCGTTGAACCTGCTACTGTCGCATTGGTGTTTAAAACTATAGAGCCATTATCGCCATAGCTAGTTATAGACATACCCGACTCACTAAAGCCGTTTAAAGTTTTATAGCCGCTTGCGTTTATAGTAAAGTCCCCTTGATTAGCCCAACCCCATCCTCTTAAATTTAACACTCCGTCATCTATACCGTCCGCTGCGGTATGGTTTATCGTTACGCTTTTGCCTGCTATATGCAGAGGTACTTTTTTGTTTAAGCTGGCCCAGTAAGAGCTAGGATGTGGGGCATTATGTATACCGGTACCGAAAGTAGTCGCAGACTCCGCCTGAGTAATGTGTGCAGTTAAATTTACGTCGCCTACGGCGTTTATTTTACCTACGTTTAGTATCTTTTGACCCGTCGCCGAGATAGTAACGTCGTTTGGCTGATATCGAGGTAAATAGTAGTTATTCCCTGGAGTAAGGGGCCATGTGTTGTACTCATTTTGAGGATCGTAGGCTCCTAATGCACCGTACGCTACCGTAGAGTCCTCTTTATCGGTAGTAGAGGTTAGGCTTACGTTTC
>NZ_CALHVM010000013.1 GCF_938039205.1 uncultured Campylobacter sp. | reverse complement strand
AATTTTATCGATCTTTAGCGGGTTTTCTTGATACAGCGAGTTGTCGATGACCGCCGAAATGAGATTGTTCGCGGAGGTGATCGCATGAAAATCGCCGTTGAAGTGCAAATTTAGATCATCCATCGGCACCAGCTGCGAATATCCGCCGCCCGCGGCCCCGCCTTTGATACCGAAAACTGGCCCCAGCGACGGCTCGCGCAGCGCAAGACAGACGCTTTTGCCTAGACGTTTTAGCGCGTCGGCTAGACCGATGGATGTCGTCGTCTTGCCCTCGCCAAACGGCGTCGGATTGGTCGCCGTGACCAAGATAAGCTTCGAAGCACGCGAGCGCGGCTTGATGTTTAGCTTGGCTTTGTAGTGGCCGTACAGCTCGATCTCATCCTCGCTAAGCCCCAAATTTTTCGCAACGTTTGAAATTTTATCCGGCCTCGCCGCATTTGCTATTTCGATATCGCTCAACATTTTCTCTCCTTAAATTTAAAATTTTATTGCGCAGCGTTTACGCACCGCCTCTTTAAATCCGCGCATTAGCTCGCGCGCTATGCGCACCTTGCCCACAAGCCGCACAAGATCAAATCTCGCACCGAGAAATTTCCCCCGACTAAATTTCGATCTCGATGCCCACGGGGCAGTGGTCGCTGCCCATCACGTCGCTTAGGATGAAAGCATCCTTTAGCCGCGAGCGCAAATTTGCCGAGATGAAAAAATAATCGATCCGCCAGCCTACGTTTTTGGCGCGCGCGTTAAAGCGGTAGCTCCACCACGAGTAGGCGTCCCGCAGCTCGCCGCGCACGGCACGAAAGGTATCGACAAAGCCCGCCGCCTCCACCTCATCGAGCCACGCCCGCTCGATCGGCAAAAAGCCCGAGGTTTTGGAGTTTGCTTTGGGGTTTGCAAGATCGATCTCGCGGTGCGCGGTATTCACGTCGCCGCAAAATATCACCCCGAGCCCCTGCTCCGCGAGGCTGCGCGCATAGGCTAAGAATTTCGCGTAAAATTCCATCTTATAGGCTAGCCGCGCCTCGTCCTTTTGGCCGTTGGGAAAGTAGATATTAAAAAGCACGACGTCGCCAAAGCGGTGCTGCAGCACGCGCCCCTCGTCGTCGGGGAAAAACAGCGCCTTGCTCGTCTCGCTTTTAAATTTTGCTAGGCTCGCCACGCCCGAATATCCCGCACGAGCGGCGGAATTTAGATCGATCTGAGAAAATCCGAGCTCGTAAAGCCCTTTCGGAGCGTCCTTTTCGCTCACCTTGATCTCTTGCAAGCCCAAAAAATCGGGGTTTTGCTCCGCAAGCCACGCGAAGCCGTCTTTGCCGAGTACTGCGCGCAGTCCGTTTACATTCCAACTAATCAGTTTCAAATTTAGCCTTTGGCCTGAAAATTTTGGTATGATTATACGAAATTTTGACTAAATTTAAAGGAAAATTATGCGCAATCAGCCCAAATACCGATTTTTTGCCAACTGGGGCTACGCGATGGCGGGTCTTGCCGAGATGCTGCGCAGCGAGCGTAGCTTCAAACTCGAGCTTTGCGTGTTCGTCCCGCTTCTGCTGTCGCTATTTTTTTGGAATTTCGGCGCGGTGCTAAATCTATTTTTGATCTTCGGCGCGGTCTTTACGCTCACAACCGAGTGCGTAAACTCAGCCATCGAGCGCGCGGTCGATCTTACCACGAGCGAAATCCACCCGCTAGCCAAAGGCGCCAAAGACACCGCAAGCACGGCCGTGATGATGAGCCTATTTCTTAACGCCGCGCTGTGGGGATATGCGATCTGCGGGAAAATTTTTTGAAATTCCGCGAGTGGAATTTTAAATTTCAAAAATTATCGCTTAACGTAGCAAGCTCGGCAAAATTCAATCATGAAATTTTACGTGCGCCATTTAATTCAGTCTTAACATATTAATTTCAAACTGCACGGAGCCCGCAGGCATAAGCCCCTTGCCCGTAAAAGCAGGCTTTGTTCAATTTAGCAAGCGGCGCCGTCTTGCTTGCGATAAATTTAAAGCGATTTCGAGCCAAAAGCTTTAACCGCGCTACGCGCAGGACGGCGCGCTAAATTTAAAAAAACTGTGTCGCGCTCAGCGGTAAGATTTACGCGATTTACCTTTAAATTTTAAGAATGAAATTTGAAACCTTAACTTGAATAGCTTTTTAAGCATACTTCGAAATATAATTAAATTGTTTGTAATTATATAAAGCAACGATCTAAAATTTAAAAATAAAATCAGCAAAATTTAATGAGCGTTATTATAAAATCTTAAAAAATAAGAAGGTATCTGTGAGTTATAGAGTAGGAAGTTTGTTTGCTGGCGTTGGTGGTATATGTCAAGCATTTAAGAATTCAAATTGTGATGTTATTTGGGCAAATGAAATTGACAAGAATGCCTGTATGACTTATAGATTAAATCATAAGAGCATAAATCTTATCGAAGGAGACGTTAAAAAATTAAATAATAAAAATCTATCTAGTATAGATATACTTACTGCAGGATTTCCTTGCCAACCATTTTCGCAAGCTGGGCACGGAAAAGGGTTTGAAGATGGGCGAGGAAAGCTTTTTTTTGAAGTATCGAGACTATTAAAAGAGTTGAGGCCAAAAGCCTATTTTTTAGAAAATGTCAAAACTCTTGCAACACATAATAACGGAAAAACTTTTAAAATCATTAAAGATGAAATAAAAAAGACTGGATATTCTTTTATACCATTTGTACTAAATGTTGCAAAGTATACAGACATACCACAAGGGAGGGAAAGAATATATATCGTAGGCTTTAAAGATGAAAGCGACTATTCATTTGAAAAGCCTATAAAAGAAAATATACTAGAAACAAAACAAGAGAATTTATTATCCGCTAGATTTCAAATACCAAAAGAAACAAGCAAGACCCCCAGAAATATAAAATCCTTCCTAGATGATTCGTGCGTTATTCAATCTGATATTTATAATGACAAAAGCAATAAAATCCATCGTAGAGTAGTAGAAAGTGTGACAGATGAAAACATTGTTTATCAATATAGGCGTTATTATGTTCGCTCCAATAAATCAAATGTTTGCCCTACCTTGACTGCAAATATGGGTGCTGGTGGACATAATATCCCAATAATATTAAATAATGGTATAATAAGAAGATTAACCCCAAAAGAATGCTTTAATTTGCAAGGATTTCCGCGAGATTTTATGCTTCCATCAAACATATCAAGAGCACAGTTGTATAAACAAGCTGGAAATTCTGTTGTTGTGCCGATGGTTGAAAAAATCGCAAAAGAGATTGTAGCGGTGTTGGATGGATCCGATAGAAATTAATCCGAATGTCGCAAATTTTGTTAGATCGCTTCGTGACATAGGGTATACTTTTGAGGTGGCTGTTGCAGATATTATTGATAACAGCATATCTGCCGGTGCAAATGATATAAAAATCTATGCCATACAACATCCTGAACCGTTTTTTTGTATTCTAGATAATGGTGCAGGAATGGACAAAGATGAACTAGTAGAAGCTATGAGGCTATCATCGAAAAATCCAGACGAGAGAAGAAATGATATCGCGCTTGGTAAATTTGGTTTAGGTCTTAAAACGGCTTCATTTTCTCAATGTAAAAAACTTACTGTTATATCAAAGAAATGTAATCAGATAAATATTAAACAATGGGATTTGGACTATATCTCTAAAAGAGATAAATGGCTACTTTTGACACCTGAGTTGAGCGAATATAAAAATCTTGAAATTTTTAAAGATTTTTATAAAAACGATAACTCTACTCTTGTCATATGGGAAGATATGGACAAAATTGAGCAAATTTCAGAATGCTTAGAAATACTAAGAGAGCATTTATCCTTGGTCTTTCACCAATTTCTAGAGGGGGCTGACGGTGCAAGAAAAATAAAAATATCAATCAACAATAATTTGTTAATACCTTTTAATCCGTTTAATCCAACACATGATGCAACCTTTATGAAATCTACAGAAATAATCAAATACAATGAAAAAGAAATAAAAATTACTCCATTTATCTTACCGCATCATTCAAAAGTGACTTTATTGGAATGGGAAAAATATAGTGGAAGAGAAGGCTATATAAAATCTCAAGGTTTTTATCTATACAGAGCCCATAGGCTACTTGTTTACGGTAAATGGTGGGGTATTCTTAAATCTAGCGATACAACAAAGCTTGTTCGTATAAAGATTGAAATTTCAAATGATCAAGACGAGTTGTGGAATATTGATGTAAAAAAGTCTATCGCAAATCCAGTTGCCGGCTTGAAAGATACGCTCAAAAGAGTTGCTTTATACTCTATAAAAGACGGAGTAAAACCTTTTTCTACTCGTGGTCGAAAAATAAACGACAAAAATATTACTAGATTTTGGAATCTAGTTTGCGAAGATAGCAAAATTTATTTTGTAATAAATAAAGAAAATCCAATGCATAAAAAATTATTAGATTTATTGGATTTGCAAACGAGAGAGCTATTCCAGTTATACCTAAAGTCACTTGAGGCATGTATACCATTAGAAGCTATACAGGTACAGGTACAGCAAAACCCACATAATTTTAGACAAGAAGATATTATTTCAAATACGGAAGTGGTTAAAATACTGAAATATCTAAAAAATGTAGGATTTAGCGAAGATGAAATAAAAAAAATAGAGATTTTTAAAAAGCACAAGGAGTTGTTGAATGGAATGTAGTTTCTATGAAGAAGTTTTTAATTTTTCAAAAAGGAATTTAACTGACAAGTACTCTAATCAAAATGGGATTCTACAAACCGAAGATATTGACAATGAGGTTTCTAAGGTAAAAAAAATTATTGAGTCTAACATTAAAATTGCTATATTTAACAAAGAAGGTAATTTCTCAAGCAATGATTATAAAATATTAAAAGAGAACTTAGAAAAATATTTTAATGTCAAGATGAGCATAGGTTTGGTAATAAAAGGCGATGAACAAAAGCGACGCAATACGTCTTGGTATAGTATAAACACAAAAGTCAATAATAGCAATTTTTACTGGGATAGATTGGAAAAATTTTATAAAGGCTTATTGCCTCCGCAAGTTATCAAGACTGTAGATGATGATACTGATATGATAATGAATCAAATTGGAGATCCGAGAGAGAATAAATTTAGTGTATACGGTATGGTTGTAGGGCATGTTCAGTCTGGCAAAACTTCAAACTATGCTTCCTTGATATGTAAGGCTGCCGATATTGGTTATAAATTTATAGTTATTGTTGCTGGAGATAAAAATAATCTTAGAAACCAGACTCAAATTCGTATAAATGAGGCTTTTGTTGGTAAAAACGACTCAAAAGTAGTCGGGGTTGGGCTTGATGATTTGCCTAATGCAAATAGAATGCAACCTATTAGCTTAACTACAGAAACAGGCGATTTTAATACAATAGACGCACATAAAAACTCACAAGGTGTAAATTTTGATAATATCAATACGCCTGTACTTTTGGTTATCAAAAAAAATGCAAATACTCTTTCTAATGTCATATCATGGATTAAATCTCATTATAGCAATAAAATTTCAAAACATGCCATGTTATTGATAGACGACGAGTCTGACTACGCCTCCATAAATACAAAAGAGGAGGGTAATCCAACCACTATAAATAAAGAATTAAGGGCTCTTTTGGAGCTTTTCGAAAAAAGCTCTTATGTTGCATATACTGCCACGCCTTATGCAAATATTTTTATAGATCATACGATAGAAGATGAGCAAAGCGTAAAAATTAAAAACATGAACGAGCAGATTTCTAAAGATTTATTTCCAAGAGATTTTATATATGCCCTTGATGCACCAACTAATTATTTTGGCGCTGAAGAGATTTTTATAGATAAACCTGATAATTATTTAGTAGATATTAATGATTATGATGAAAAAATTCCTTTAAAGCACAAAAAAGATATCCTTATATCTGAATTGCCAAAAAGCTTATTTGAGGCTATAAATGTATTTATACTAAATGTTGCGATAAGGGATTTAAGAGGACAAGTTAAAAACAATAGTATGCTCGTTAATATTAGTCGCTTTTCTGATGTGCACGAAAAAATTGAATGTTTGATAGATGAATATTTAAAAGCGTTAAAAAATGATATTAATGCTTTTATTTTACTTCCAAATTCAGTAAAACAAAGTAGCTTGATACTAAACTTAAAGAATATTTTTGAGACAAAATTTGATATAGAATTCTCATGGTTAGAGATTTCAAAAAAATTATCCGAAATCGCAAATAGTATTCAAGTAATAGCGGTTTACCAAAATAGCAAGAAGCCGCTTAACTATAATACTAGCGAAAGAATAAATGTCATTGCAGTCGGAGGACTTAGCCTGTCACGTGGCTTTACTTTAGAAGGACTCAGTGTTAGTTATTTTATAAGAAGTACTATATTCTATGATACGCTTATGCAGATGGGTAGATGGTTTGGGTATAGACAGGGTTATGAGGATTTATGTAAAATTTATATGCCAGAAGATATTCAAAACTATTTTAAATTTATTATTGAGGCTACGAATGAGCTTATGTATAAATTTAAAGAGATGGCAGAAGATGGTCTAACTCCTTATAATTTTGGATTAGCTGTCAGACAAGATCCAAACAGCCAACTTCAAATTACAGCTAAAAATAAGATGAAAAATGCAGAAGAAAAATGTATTTCATTGGATTTAAGTGGAAAGCTAATAGAAACGGTAAGATTTGCTAAAAATCCACAACTACATGATAAAAATTTAAACATTTTAAAAAAGTTTATAGAATTCCTTGGTCGAGGTAGTAAAAAAGGAAGTGCCACTATATATAAAAATATAGATAAAATGAAAATATTAGATTTTATAAATAGCTTTAGTGTTATAAAAGCACATATGCAGTTAGAATTTATAAGGACGTATCTGGAAGATAAGAATACAACGTGGGATGTTGTTCTTTATGGTGGAAAGGGAGAGCTTTTAGAAAAATTTGAGATAAGCATGGAAGAGCGTTCAAAATTGCAAGATAGAGGGGATTATATAGAACTCGGAAATAGAAAACTATCGGCAGGAGATCCTGAAAAAGCATTGATAGATGATAAAATTTACGAACAAAGCAAGAAAGAAAAAAGGGGTGACAGGTCTTCATTTTTAAGAAAAAATTTGAAAAATCCAATTTTAATGTTGCATATACTAGACACTAAAAACAATCAAATCGGCTTTGGTTGCAATATACTACCAGCATATGGCGTTTGTTTTCCTAATGATAGTGTTTGTAGTAGCTCTCAAACTATTAAATATTTAATCAATAAAGTATACCAAGAAGAGATGCTTTTGAAATTTGATGAATTAGAAGAGCAAGATGATTAATCCTTGGAATGATATGAAAAACAATACCAGAAGAAGGGTTGATGGTGACAATAGGTATGATATTTTTTGGATAGTTGATTTGGATGGAAGATATACTTTTGGTATTGAACTAGATTTTTGTATAAAAATTAGTAAAAAGAGTATGAAATTTATTGGTTTAAATACACTAAGAAAAGATTTTAAAGATGCTACCAAATTTTATATAGCGCTAAATGATAATTCCAATTGGCAACTATTTGTATTGGTTTGCAACGATATTATTTCTCTTTTAAATACTTGCAATAATGACGAAAGCGTTTTAGACAATATAGAAACAAGACTCCTAAAATGGAAAAAATTTTTTGTTTCAAATGATGATAATTTTGGAACAGAAAGGCAAATGGGGCTATTTGGTGAACTTAGTTTTTTAAATAATATTGCAGCTAAACAAGTTGGTTTTGAAGAGGCGTTAAGTTCTTGGGTTGGGGCAGATTTTGATAAACAAGATTTTTTATTTAATGACTGCGCTGTTGAGATTAAAACGTATAAAGCTTCAAAATCACCACATGTTACAATTTCATCTGCTTATCAACTTTATACAAGTAAAGAAAAATTATATCTCGCAGTATACTCTTTATCTATAAATTTTCAAGGACTTAGTGTTGAGGACATCATAAAAAGTATAGAAGTAAAGATAGCTGATGTAGAATCATTTTATAAAAAGCTTTTTTCGTATGGCTATAAAGCAAATTTCCAAGTAGAACTATTAAAATTTAAAATAGATAAAATTTTATTTTTTAATGTAGATAATAAATTTCCAAAAATTACTCCTATAGATATAGATTCCAGAATTCATAACGTAAAATATACGGTAGATTTATTAAAATGCAATGAATTTTTATTGGAGAGAATAAAACTTTAAAGGCGAAAAATGGTTAGTTTAGATGACTTTCATCAAGATTTTATGCAGGATATCGTGAGTCAAGCTCAAAGTCGAGGTATAAGCAAACAAGAAGCATTTTTTGAGTCGGTCTGTGACTCTCTTGTTGACGAAGGAGAGCTATCACAAGACTACATGATTGCTGAATACAATAAAAGAGATATGGAGGTAAGTGGATATGACTTTGATGTAGAGCGTGGCAAGCTTAGCCTTCTAGTGCATTGTCTTTTTCAAAGCGATGATATACAAACTCTTATAAAAGCACAGATAGAATCAAAATTTAAAAAGCTGGAAAATTTTTTCTTAAGGAGTTGTGAAAAACTTTATGATACTATGGAAGAGGGTTTTGAGCATTACTCAATGGCCTATAATATATATTCGTATTTAATTAAAAATGAACTAAAAAAAATCCGCCTTATTATTATTACAAATGGAAAAATTACTAAAAATTTAGCAAGTATCCCAAATAAAGTACTATATGGTATTGATGCGGAGTATCGCATCATAGATATTGAGTTTTTATATAAAATTTATACTAAAAACAACTCAAAAAATAACTTTGACATTGAGGTTGATTTACCAGCGCTTGTAGTGGATACGCCGACGAAAGACTATAGATCTTATTTAAGCGTAATAGACGGCAAGACAATAGTTGAAATTTATGATGCATTTGGCTCCAGACTTTTAGAGCAAAACGTTAGAACTTTTTTGCAATTTCGTGGCAACGTAAATAAGGGATTGCGAAACACTATAGAATATAGACCGGAGATGTTTTTTGCATACAATAACGGCATAACTGCAACCGCTAATGATGTAGTTTTGCAAGATGGTAAAATCGTAAAAATATCAAATTTTCAGATTGTCAATGGAGGCCAGACTGTATCAGCCATATACGCCTCAAGTAAAAATGCAAAGCTAGATGTATCAAAAATTTATGTTCAGATGAAACTATCCGTAGTTGCTGACACTGAAAAACAAGATGAATTTGTTTCAAAGGTTAGCGAATATGCAAACACTCAAAACAAGATAAATCAATCGGATTTCTTTTCAAATAGCCCTTTTCATAAAGATTTTAAAGAATGCTCAAGAAGAAATTTGGCACCAGCTGTTGATGGAGCACAAGTGAGAACTCATTGGTTTTATGAGAGGGTAAGGGGTGAATATTTAAACGAGCAAGCATATTTAAGTGGCGCAGATAAAAAGAAATTTCAAATAGAAAACCCCAAGTCTCAACTTATAGATAAGACATTTTTAGCTAAAAGCGAGATTGCTTGGTTGCGGTCTCCCGATATTGTATCAAAAGGCGCACAATATAGCTTTATGGCTTTCGCAACATATATTACTCAAGTGTTAGAAAAAGATGAGCTTTGTATAACGAGTAACTATTTTAAAGAAGCGGTATCTAGAATTATAATGTTTAAACAAGTTGAAAAGCTTGTTTCTTACGCCACTTGGTATAATGGTGGTTATAGGGCACAATGCGTTGCCTATACCCTATCGTACTTATCGTATTATTTGGAAAAAAATAGATTATTTTTAAATTTCTCTAGGATATGGGATGAGCAAAAAATATCCAATAATTTAGAAAATATAATCTCTATAGTTGCCAGCAAAATTTATACTAGTATAACTAACCCACCAGAAGGTAATGCAAATATAGGCCAATGGTGCAAGAAAAAATTATGTTGGGATAATATAAAAAATATCGAATTAAACTTAGAATTCGACGATGAAAATCTAAGTAACGCAGAAGAAGAAAAATATATAAAAAAAGAAGCCAGGAAAGATAAGAAACTTGACGATGAAATAGAAGTTCAATCGTTTGTCGTCAAATTTAAAGATTGGGATAAGATTTTAAAATATTATGAAAAAGATGAAATAAGGCACCAAATACCTATGAAGCAAATGAATATTTTAGAAAAAGTTGTGAATGGATATATAGCTCTTCCATCCGTAAAGCAATCTAAGATTTTATACGAACTTTATGAAAATGCTAAAAAAGAAGGTTTTATAATTGCCTAAAAATAGGCACGAACTTTCTTACTCCGTGCCAAAGCCCTACCAGCCATTTATCGCAAACAAAATCGCTAAGTTTTTCTGCGCCAAGAGCTCGTCCGAGAGGTGGTCATATTCGTCCCCAAGCCCCATTTCTTGCGCCATAGACGGCGGCTCGTCATTCCAAGAGCCCATTGCACCGAATACATCGGCGATCCCCGCCGCGGCAAACGCCCTCAAGCTCGGCTGCGGCAGCGCTGCAAACGAAACGGCGTAATACTCGCTCGCGGCGACTTCGCCCCGCAGCGTCTTAAGCGCATTATCAAACGTCTGCGCGAAGTTTTCGCAGCCTATCTTGCTCGCAAAATCCCTGATCTGCACTAAAACATTCCCGAATTCTGCGCTATTATCGTGCGCGCTTAGCGCATCTCGCGGCATCCCGCGCCAAAGACGCTCGACGTATTTCACGCGCCAAGCCTTTTTTGTCGCGATCGTATTTCCAATCAGGCGTAAAAACGCCGTTAAAGTCCTCAAAGCGGCAAACGATGCCGTTTACGGTCATCCCCGAAAAGCCCAAAAGCGCTCTATTTTTTGCGAAAGTTGGAATACTAAGCCCCGCGTCCTTCAGACCGAGCTTTAAGCACTGCTCTATCCAACGCCGCCGTGCGGAGATCGGCTCGTCCTCGCGCCCTTTTTGCGCGACTTGCTCGGTAAAAAATTTATGCGCCTTTTGCAGAAACGACGAGCCCGTGCTTTCGTCTGCGCCTTTTTTTCTCGCCGCTTTTTCATTTGCCGCTTCTTTGCTGTTCGCGCGCTTTTGCTCCGCTACACCGCCGTTCTCGGCGGCTTTGTCCGTCGCACTGCTCTGCACTGCACCGTATGCATCTTTTTGCTCCTCATCCATTACTATTTTGGTGCCAAGCATCTTTCTGCACTGCACCGTATGCATCTTTTTGCTCCGCAGCTTTACTTGCGTCGTTTACGCCGTCCTGCGCTGCGCGGCTCGCGCCCTCTGTGGTGCGGAAATGCTCCTTTGCAAACTCAAAATTTAAATATTTTATATATTTTTGATCTTGCGACGGCCGCTCAGGATTGCCGCGCAGAGCTGATTTTAGCGCGACGCACAGCGCGCACGAGAGATATATTTCGCCGCTCATAGATATCCTTTAAATTTCGATCGCTCCCGTTCATGCGGCGGATTATTTATGCTCCGCGCCAAAAGCTAGCGGCGGCAAAATTTTAAAATTTTGCGCCTTAGCGACAAATTTAATCACAATAAAATTTGCGCGTGAAGTAAAAACAAATCTGCGCAAAGATAGAATTCTCAACCGCCGCTAACATAAAATTTTAAAAGTAGCCACCGCATTGAAAAAGGCGCCGTTATAAATTTATGGCAGCTCACACGGACACGGATAAAATTCCGAAGGCAAAATCTACGAGCGGCATGAGCAAGGCGATGCGTGTTAAATTTACGCGCACTTTAAAAATGGCAAACTACTTTAAAGAAATTCCAACTGCGCTCGCGCTATGAAATTTTAAAAGTGATGCCGCGCCTACGCTACCGCCAAATTTAAAATAAACCGATCGTACCGCAAAATTTTAAAAGCAAGCCGTTGCGTCCAAACTAGCTAAATTTAAAATTAAGCAATAGCGCCATTTGCGCTACGAATGCCGCCCGTCAGCAAGCTGCGCTCGCCAAGCCGCCGCTCGCAAGCTCTACGCCGCGAGCGCCCTACGCTACGACGTTTGGAAACTCATAGACCACGCGGCCGCTTTTGATCGTGCATACCGCAGCGCCCGTAAGCTGCTTGCCGAAAAGCGGCGAGTTGCGCGATTTGGACTTATTTAGCGCCTCGTCGTATACGTAGGAAATCTGCGGATCGATGATCGCGACGTCGGCCAAAAAGCCCTCTTTAATCTCGCCCTTGTCTTTTAAATTTAGAATTTTAGCCGGGTTAAACGAGCAGAGGCGCACCATGTCTTCAAGGCTGATGACGCCTTCGTTTACGAGCCGAAGCGTAAGCGGCACGAGGGTTTGAAGTCCTAAAATTCCAAACGGCGCGTGGTCGAATTCGACGAATTTATCGTCGGTGTTGTGCGGAGCGTGATCGGTCACGATAGCGTCGATTAGACCGCTTTTAAGCGCCTCTCTGATCGCCTGCACGTCGCTTTGAGTTCGCAGCGGCGGCGACATTTTAAAATTCGTATCGTATCCCATCAGCTCGCGCTCGTCGAAGGTGAAGTGGTGCGGCGTAGCCTCGCAGGTGACGCGGATACCCTCGCTCTTAGCCTGCTTTATGAGCTTGAGCGACCACGCCGAGCTTACGTGCGCGATGTGGATGTGGCCGCCCGTCTTTTTGGCAAGCAGCAGATCGCGCGCGATCATAATCTCCTCTTTTTCGCTCGCCATCCCCTTTAGACCGAGGATCGCGCTGACCTTACCCTCGTTCATCACGCCGCCGTGACAAAGCGAGCAATCCTCGCTGTGATTTATCACGAATGAGCCGAAGTGAGCGGAGTATTCGAGCGCCTGTCGCATCACAGAGCTGTCGGTCACGGGCAGTCCGTCGTCGCTGAAGGCCACGCAGCCGGCTTCCAGCATATCGCCCATCTCGACGATCTTTGCGCCCTTGCAGTCCTGCGAGATCGCGCCTATGGGCAG
>NZ_CALHVM010000012.1 GCF_938039205.1 uncultured Campylobacter sp. | reverse complement strand
GCGGATTTGCGCCAAATTTAAACGATAACGAAGAGCCGATCAAACTAATCATGCAGGCTATCGAAAAAGCGGGCTACAAGGCAGGCGAGCAGATCAAGCTAGCCCTTGATGTCGCGGCTAGCGAGCTGTACGAAAACGGCAAATATAAGCTTGAAGGCAAGGAATTTAGCAGCGAAGAGCTGATAGAGCGATACGCGCAGCTTTGCGATAAGTATCCGATATTTTCGATCGAAGACGGCCTAAGCGAGGACGACTGGGCGGGCTGGGCGAAGCTAACTAGCAAGCTTGGCTCTAAAGTGCAGCTCGTGGGCGACGATCTATTTGTAACGAATGAGAAAATTTTGCGCGAAGGCATCGCTAAAGGCGTAGCTAACGCGATCCTAATCAAACCAAATCAAATCGGCACCGTTAGCCAAACTATGCAGACGATCCGCCTAGCGCAGCGCAAAGGCTACCGCTGCGTGATGAGCCACAGAAGCGGCGAGAGCGAGGATAGCTTTATCGCGGACTTCGCCGTCGCGATGAATACGGGCCAAATCAAAACGGGCGCGACCTCAAGAAGCGAACGCAACGCAAAATACAACCGCCTGCTTGAGATCGAGCGCGAAACGGACGAGTTTTTGGGAAATCAAATTTGAGCGAAGTCCTAGACGAATACGTCGAGAAAAAGCCGTTTGACTTCAGGCTTTTTCTCAGATTTACGCTTATAGCGTTTTGCGTGATATGTTTTGGTATCTACGTGGGCAATATAATCTTTGGCAAGCGCTCGCTAGACGTGATGCTAAGCCTGCAAGAGCAAAAAACGCAGCTAGAACGCGACGTCGAAACGCTAAAAAAACAAAACGCCCAGCTGCAAAAGGCGTATTTCGAGCTAAAAGAGCTTGAGCCTAGCAGCGGCGGGTAAATTTAGCTTTATAAATTTAAAAACGGGGGAGTTATGAAAATCGGTAAAATTTGGCTTTTGGCGCTGGCCTGCGGGCTGGCTTTTGGCAGAGAAAATCCTTTTGCGCCCTCGGGCGACGTAAACGCGAGCATGGTTAGTAGCAACGTCGTGGAAAATTTGCCGCCTTTTGAGAAGCAGAGTTTCAAATTTCCCGCCGACGCTAGAAACTTCATCTCCGTCACGCTAAAATACAAAAGCCTCGACGGCAGTATCAAGGAAAAAACCGTCGATATAAACAAAAGCATCTCGTGGCAGGACGAGTTTTTACTCAGCAAGATCGCAGTGCCAGTCGTCGTAGAAAAGCCTGACGTCTCGGTCACTAAAGAGGAGCCAAAAGCCGCCGCGATAGACGTCGCGCCAAAGCCTGCCGAGCGCAATATGACAACGCAAGAGCCGCTAAAAGATGTCGTCATAAAGCCGCTTGAAAAGCCGCAACCGCAAAAGCAAATCGTCTACAAGCAGACGAAATTTGAGATCTATCCGATGCAGATCAAGATCCTCACGACCGACGAGAAGCTAAAGGACTACTCGATCAGCAAAGGTACAAAGGTCGTGATCGACTTTGCCTCGCAAACGGATGTAAATACTAGAAAAGACGAGCTTGACTGCGGCGCGTTTAAAACGGCTCTTTTTGGCTCGCACGGCAAATTTTACCGCGTAGTTTTTGATCTCGACGGCAGCTACAAACACGAGATCGAAAAGACGCAGGACGGATATCTGCTAAAGCTATCTAGATAAATTTGTTTTTGCGCGCCGAGCTTTCGGCATGTAAATTTACAGTGATAATTTTCTCGCGGCGAGGGTTAAATTTGAGCCTTCGCCGCATTTTTAAATTTGGCTTTCAAATTTAGCCAAATTTGCCTTGATTTATTTTCCCCGCATTTTCAGATTTTGCCCCCAAATTTCACTCAAATTTAACCGCCCTTTGGCTAAGATTTCGCAAATTTGACTTAAGGGATAAATTTGAACAAACTCGCACTTAGCCTCGCCGCTCTTTGCCTAATCGTTTTCGTAAATTTTATTTACGAAAAGCTATCCGGCCCCACTCGTTTCGTCGTTACCGCCGATACTAAAATAATCCCCGGTTCGGAGCTAAGCAAATACGTAACGCAAGAGGAGATAGACGATTTTGCTTTTAGATATTGGGATATAGATAAACAGATAAAGGACGACGCATTTGCCGAAAATTTCCGCAAACTTTTAAAATCAAAGCAAACGGATCAAATTTTAAAATTTATGCAAGATAATAACATTAGCATAGACTCTCCACTAATAGACGGCGTTACTCCTTTGATGTACGCTAGCTTTTACGACGACGAAGTCACGGCAAAAAGACTTATAGATATGGGCGCAAACGCTCATGCGCAAGATAACTACAAACTCTCGCCCCTGGCCTACGCCATATAAAACAACTCCACAAAGACCGCTAAACTACTGCTTGATAGCGGGGTTAAATTTGATGAAGTAAAGGCGGTGCAGTGGTATAGAAAAACTCCTTTTTACTACAATATCGAAAAGCTTATCATAGACGGAGACGACGTAAAGATAATATTTGAAGACAACTATCAAGTTAACAAAGAATCCAAAGACGTAAACGATCCGATAGGATATATAGTAACCCATAACTACGTAGAGATGACCGAACTTGCTCTTGCTAGCGGGTATAAACCGAAACTAGACGATCATCCAAATACGTTTTTTCACGGACTAAGAGACGATTCCGAATTTATGCGATCTTTATATATCTCGCTAGATACTATCCCAAACTACGGACCCATGCTAGAGCTTCTTTTAAAATACGACGTCGTAGGGCAACCTACTAAAGAGGAGCTAGAGAAGGCGTATGAGGAGTGCTATAAAAAGCGCAAGGGATTGATTGATTATAAAGAAAACTATATCTATAAAATGAATCAAGGTATAGACGAAGAAGGCGAAGCGAAGTTACGCAAAAACAAGAAATATGAGCACTTATGTACCGAGTGCTTATATCATGAAGGTCTTTTACAATACAAACCAAAGCCGATAGACCCGAAAAAGATAGAGGAATTTGACAAAGAAATAAATTTCTATAATCCGCATTGCCCTGATCAAAATGCTACGTTTAAAGACATTAGAGCTTTTATCAAATGGGCAAACGAAATGGAAAAACGAGACGGGATCAAGAGTGCTATAGGTAGAGCCGAAAGCGGCATGGCTCAGGTGATTTACGTAGATGGCAACCAAAGCAAATCAGACTCAAACTCAAATTTACAAAGCAAATAGATAAAAGGAGATAAAATGTCAGGGAAAAATTTGATAGAGCGGAGCTTGCCTAAAGCGGTGGAGGTCGCCGCCGGCGTGGGAGATTTGACTGCGCGGTTTAAGTAGCAAGCGGCACCAACCGGAGGCGGCTTGCCGTCAAATTTAGCTTAACGGTCTAAGTTTAGCCTTGCTACGAGGCGCGGCTAAATCCGCAAACGCCGCAACCGATCTAAAATTTACGATCTGCGCTCGGCCAAGGCTCAATCGTTTGGACTCGTCCAAATTTGAACTCTGTGCTTTAAAAACTATTTTGGTTTATTTATCCGCGCTTTTGCTTGCTTTTTTGGTTTCTAAAAACTCCTCGTAGCGGCGATCGATGATCTCTTTGATCTCAGCGTAATTTTGCGGCGAATTTTCTATATAAAAATAGGCGTTGTCGAAGTTTTTATCGCCGAATTTTTGCGCGACGAAATCGTCGTAATCTTGCAAATACCAGCCGTGCGTTTTGGCAAATTTCGTGCGGTCCGTGGTGTAGTAGGCCTTCGCAAAGGCCTTGCCCGCGGTGTTTAGCTCGTCGCTGCTTAGCACGCCATCCATGGCGTCAAAAAAATACCGGCGATAATCAAAGCTATCGTCCATCCGCGCTATATCGCTCGCGAAATCCGCCGCGAAGTCCTTGGAATAGAGCTTGTGCGCTTCATACACCAGCGGAAGAAAAACGCGATGTGCGTCGCGCCGTTTTCCTGCGGGATATCAGTCGGCGCAGTTTCCGCGCCCCAGTGCCATTTTGCCTTGTCGTAGGTTACGTAAGCCATTTGCTCTCATTTAAAAATCGGCGTATTTTACTAAATTTAGCTTTGCTTTAGCGCAAATTCGCACCCGCCGCGGGCAAATTTAGCTCTTTATTATCACAACTAAAAAGGATATAATGCCGCCTCTATTTCAAAGGAGAAAAAATGAGCGAGAAAAATTTACAAATTTTAGGCTGGATAGGCACGTGCCTGTCGGTCATTATGTATATTTCCTACATCCCGCAGATAATGGGCAACCTTGAGGGCAATAAAACACCTTTTATCCAGCCTCTAGCCGCAGCGATAAACTGCACGATCTGGACTAGCTACGGCCTGCTAAAAGCCAAAAGGGACTACCCGCTAGCGGCTGCAAATTTGCCCGGCATCATCTTTGGTCTTTTGGCGACGATAACGGCGTTTTAGGGGATAAAGACCACTAAATTTGCCTATGCGGCGAAGTTAAATTTGATGTTCTTGGCTCGGTTTTTAGGTAACTCAAATTTGTAAATTTGAGTTCAAATTTGAATGCAAATTTTCTGCACTGTTTTGCTGTATTTTAATATCTTGATTTTCTTGTTAAGGGGGCTTGAATTGCGCTCTGCTAGTAGTTGCGAAGCTTGGCTGAAGCAAAATAGCTCTCTTTTTCTTTTTTTCGGGAGAGGAAGGGGTTTCTACTTACGGTCTGCTTGCAGCTACGAGCAAAGCGAAGTAGAGCGTCGCCTTCCTTTGCGTCGTGCTATGCACTCGCAACTGCCGAAGGCAGACCCTCTCCCGTCTGCTTGCAGCTGCTAGCGCAGCGACGCAGAAGCCCTTTCCAACCCCACTGCACGTTATAAGTTGCTGCGCTATGCGCAGGTTTAAATTTGCATTTTTCAAGGTGCGGGTCTCGGTGACCCAAATTTGCAAATTTGAAATTTGATTGTAAGAAATTAAGGCGAAGTATTTTTTCTTTAGACGAGACGCTTTTAAATTTGGCGACGGGAGTTACCTAGTTAGTCGGTAATGACCGAGCCAAATTTAAAAGCAACGAAGTATAAAGAAAAAAGACAAGCCGCCAAATTTTAAAGATCGCGAGGGTCGGCGATCTTGCCCATTACTGCACTCGCCGCAGCTACGGCAGAGTTAGCCAGATACACCTCGCTCGTGCGATCTCCCATACGGCCGACGAAGTTTCTATTTGTCGTGCTTACGCAGCGTTCCCCAACGCCCAAAATCCCCATATATCCGCCTAGGCATGCGCCGCAGGTCGGGTTTGAGACGACCGCGCCAGCCTCGGCAAATATATCCATCAGCCCCTCTTTTTGCGCTTGTAAGGCGATCTTTTGCGTCGCCGGCGTGATGATGAGGCGGGTTTTACGCGCTACTTTGCGACCTTTTAGGATTTCAGCCGCGATGCGCAAGTCGCTTAGGCGGCCGTTCGTGCAGCTACCGATAAACGCCTGATCGATAGCGATGTCGTCTTTTACCGCTTCGCGCACGCTTTTGCCGTTGCTAGGTAGGAACGGATAGGCGATCACGGGATCGAGCTTGCTAACGTCGATCTCTAAAATTTGCTCGTAGTTTGCGCCCTCGTCGGAGTAGTGTAGCTTCGGCTCGGCGCGTAAGCTTTTACCTTTTAAAAACTCTTTTGTGGTTTCATCAACCGCGATGATACCGCTTTTGCCGCCGGCCTCGATAGCCATGTTACACATGCTAAATCGCCCGTCCATATCGAGGTTCTCTATCGTCTCGCCCGTAAACTCCAGCGCCTTATACAGCGCGCCGTCCACGCCGATGCGGCGGATGATCTCTAGGATGAGGTCCTTGCCGTAGACGTGGCGGTCTAGCTTGCCGCGAAAGATTACTTTGATAGTCGGCGGTACTTTGAACCAGTTTTTGCCCGTTATCATCGCGTAGGCTAGGTCGGTGCTGCCCATGCCCGTAGCAAAGGCTCCCAGCGCGCCGTGCGTACAGGTATGGCTATCGGCGCCGATGATGACGTCGCCAGGCACTACGAGGCCCTTTTCCGGCAAAAGCGCATGCTCGATACCCATATCTTTTTCGTCAAAATAGTTTTTCAAATCGTGCTTATACGCAAAATCGCGGCTGATTTTGGCTTGGTTGGCGCTTAGGATGTCTTTTGCCGGGATGTAGTGGTCCATCACGACGCTAAAGCCGTCCGGGTTAGCGAGCTTCGTCGCGCCGCTTCGCTCAAACTGTTTGATGGAGATCGGAGTCGTGATGTCGTTGCCGATGACCATGTCGATGTCGCTTTCTATGATCTCGCCCGCGAAAACCTCGTGCCCTACGTGCTCGCTGAAAATCTTTTCGGTGATGGTTTGCTTTGAGTTTTGCATAAATTTCCTTTTTTTGCGGATGCCGCGCGTTTTTAAAATTTAGCGATTTTAGCGAAAAATGGATAAAAAGAGATTGAGATTAAAATTTGAGCGTAAAAGTCAAGGCGAAATACTTTTCAATAAACTTTAAATTTGAACAAAAAGAGCCAAGCGGAAATATCGCACGGCTAGACGAGGCGGTTTTAAAATTTAAGCGTGCGCTAGGCATATAGCCTGCGGAGCGCCAAATTTTAAAACCAACGACGTATAGTCGGGCGAGATAACGCGTTAAATTTTAAAATTTAACGCTAGCGGTCAGCATAAACTGCCTCGCATACCCTGGCTGTATCGGTATGATATTAGCCTGCGTGCCGGTCGATGAGGACGTATAATAAAGCTTGTCGGTCAAGTTTTTGACGTTAAACGAGAAATTCGTCTCGTAGCCCGCGATCTTGGTATCGTAGCTGATAAATGCGTCGTAAACGACCGCGTCGTCCATCTTAAAGCCCGTTCCAGCTGGCACGGCCGGTAGATTCGTCCTCATGTAGTAGGTGTACCATGAGCCAAAATACCTCGCTCCACCGCCGATCCTTAGGCCTTTTGCGCCTAGGTGGCTAAAGTCGTAGTTAGCAAAGAGGCTGGCTTGGTGTTTTGGCGTGGCTTCTAGCGGTTTGCCCACCAGTACGGCAAACGCGCCGCTATCTTTTCGCACCTCGGTTTTAGTGTATGCGTAGCTAGCGCCTACGCTTAGCCCTTGCGTCACGCGGCCGTTAAAGTCAAACTCAAATCCCCTCGAGCGCGCCTCGCCCACGGGAGTGCTAACGCTATTTACGGTGCGCATGATGTTTTTCTTGTCGATGCTAAAGACCGCCGCGCTAGCCGTTATGCTGTCGTTTTGAAATTTAGTTCCCAGCTCTATGCTTTTGCCTTCCTCGGGCTTTATGTCGCCGATGTCGTCGCCGCTGATCGCCATTTGCGGATTAAAGCTTTGCGCGTAGTTGGTATAAACGGACCACTCGGGCGTTAGCAGGTATAAAAGCCCCGCCTGCCACGTAAATTTGCCGTCTTGCTGATCGGTGGTGTTCGGTCCGCTAGTCGTGCCGCGCGCGACTTGGTTGTAGTATTCGTATCTAACGCCTAAAGAATAGATCAAATTTTCGGTCAAATTTATACTATCTTGCGCGTAAAATCCGATCGTTCTTAGCTTTTGGTACTGGATACCGGAGGCTCGGTCGGACGGATAGGCGACCGTGCCGTAGACTGGACTGTAGATATTTATCGGGAAGTTTCTGTGCGTAGTGCCCGAGCTGTAGCTGTTTAGCGCGCCGGGTCTATAGCGGTAGTACTCCTTTGCGTCGATACCAAATAGCAAGTTGTGCTCTATCTCGCCCGTTTGCACATAACCGTTTAAATTTAACGATCCGGCGTGCGTGCGGTGGATAAATCCGTCATACGCCTCGTTTCGTCTAGCTGCAACGCCTGTGTTTAAATTTACGTTCATTAGCCTGATGTGACCGTACTCGTGCTTGGAGCGCGAATACGCATAAGCGCCGCGCAGTAGCCAGTCCTCGCCGATATTTTTTTCAAAATTTACATCCACGGTGTCGAGTCTGGTTTTTAGTTTATTAAACGGCTCGTCAAGGCGTCTTTTCTTATCTATCGGAAGTAGCTTGCCTGTGCTTGGAATGAGATACATACCGCGGTCGATCGGATCGGTCGAGCGCGTGTGCGTATAGGCTAAATTTATGCGGTAATCATCGCCTTTATACGAGAGCGAAGGCGCAAAGAGGACGTTTTTATATTCGCCAAATTCCCGCCAATAGTCTTTTTGCATTGTATCAAATATAAATCTATACGCAAAGCCGCTATCAGCGATCGGTCCCGTGGCATCAAAGCCCGCGTTCCAGTAGTTACGGTTGCCAATACCCGCCCAAATTTCGTTTGAGAAGTTGTATTTTGGCTTTTTAGTGACCATATTTATGATGCCGCCGGGCTCTTGCGCGCCGTAGAGCAGGCTAGCCGGGCCTTTTAGCACCTCGACGCTTTCTACGGTTTTATTAAAGCTATGCATGACGCTAGCAGGTACGCCGTTTCGCATGATCGAGCCGTCGCGTCCGCCGCCAAAGCCTCTTTTTATGATCGAGTCAAAGATACCGCCCGTGGTATTTCCGTAGCTAACTCCGCTCACGTTTTGAAGGCTCTCGGCTAGGGTCTCGGGTTTTTTATCTTTTAGTTGCTGCTGGGTTACGACGTTTACCGTTTGCGGGATCTCTAAAATAGGCGTATTTGTTTTGCCTACTTCGCTGGTTTTGGCGCGGTATCCGTCGTCCGCGCTCTCGCTAATCTCGACGCCTTGCAGCGCGACGTCGGCGGCGAAAATTTGGGTTAAAAGCAGCGACGAGGCCGCTAAACTTAGGCTAAATTTGTTCATTTATTTTTTCTCCGTTTTAAAATGCATTATCATTATATTATTCTTGCGCTTAAAATTCGGCCCGATTTTAGGCTATAATTTCGGCTATGAAATACGCAAATTTAAAACAAATACAATCTTTTCTAGGCAAATTTAAAAAAATAACCGCAATCAGACGCGCGGGCGATATGGCGATATTTATCGAATTCGACGGCGAGCTCGGGCTGTTTTTTGACCTTAGCAAGGCCGACTCCGCGATCTACGCAAATCCCGATTTTCTAAACGTAAAAGAGTATAAAGCACCATTTGACGTCGCGCTTAAAAAGAGGTTCTGGGGGGCTAAAATTTTAAATTTGAGCGTGCCCGAGGGAAATAGAATTTTAAAGCTGGAGTGCGAATTCCAAGGCTCGTATAAGAGCCTAGCTTCAAGCCTATTTTTGGAGTTTACGGGGCGCTTTACCAATGCGATCATCACGGACGAAAAGGGCGTCATCGTCGAGGCTTTGCGCCATATAGATAATAATTTTCGCGTGATAAAACCGGGGCGCGAGCTGCTTGAGCTGCCGCCGGCTGTAATAAAAGAGCGAGAGACGCCGCCGATAACCGATTTTGCGCGGTATTTTAGCGAGGAATTTAAGCGCGTAAATAACGCGAAGCTAGAAAATCTGCGCGCCGTAAAATCGGCCGCGATAGAGCGAAAAATGCAAAATTTAAGCGAGATTTTATCAGGCCTTGAAAACGAAAGCGATCTAAATGCGCAAAGCGAAATTTTAAGCAAAAACGCGGGGTTAATTCTATCAAATTTGCATGCGTTAAGGGACTACGAGCGCGAGGTAACGCTAAATGATTTCGAGCGAGGCGAGGTGCGGCTAGTGCTGGATGATAGCCCCAAAATCGCCGCAAATGCTATGTTTGCCAAAGCAAAAAGGCTAAAGCAAAAGGCGGCCGGGCTAATCATCGAGCGGCAAAATTTGACCGAAAAGCTCGAGTTTTTATCAAATTTACAAACGCTCGTAAATGGAGCTAAAAGTGCTGAAGAGCTAGAAATCCTAGTGCCTAAAAAAGCCCGCGCCGCAAAGCAAAAAGAGCAAAATCAAAATGTCGAGGATTTTTTTATCGAGGGTTATAAAATCAGCATCGGACGCAACGAAAAAGGCAACGTCTGGCTGCTAAAAAACTCCAAAAAAGACGACGTCTGGATGCACCTAAAAGACCTACCGTCCGCGCACGTCATAATCAAAACCGCAAAAAGCGCTCCAAGTGAGGAAATTTTGAGATTTGCGGCGAAAATTTGCGTAAATTTTAGCGTTAAAGGCGGCGGGACGTACGAGGTTGACTTTACCAAACGTAACAACGTCAAAATTACGAGCGGCGCAAATGTAAACTATATTAATTTTAAGACGATATTAGTAACAAAGCACGACTAAAACAGGAGGCGAAAATGGCTGTAACACCCATTGGCAACACGATTTTTATCAATCAAAACGTAAATATGGTCTCAAACAAGGTCGCCGACGTCCAAAATAGATTTGACATGCAAAATCTCGCCGCCGCATCGCTAGCAAGCGATGAAAAACAAGAGGTCTCCGAGGTGCGACCGACCGAGGAAACCTACAAAATCGACCCCCAAAACGAGCACGAAAAACACAAGGGTAGGCAGGAGCAGGGCGAGCTCGCCTCGGAGCAAAACGGCAAAAACGCAGACTCAGAGAACGAGGACGGCGAAAACTCAGAGGAGCGCATCGCGGCTAACGACTTCCCACAGGCGTCGCCCGTATTTCAGCATCTTGATCTTAAAATTTAATCTTTTCCACTCAAATTTGACTGGGCTTTTTTGCTGCTCGGCGGTCAAATTTGACTTTAAATTTGAGCCGTTTTCTGCGCAAATTTAAGCTTTCATCGTTTTAGCATCGCGAACGTATAATGCAAAGCAAGTCGGCTCGTTTCGGGCGTAAATTTGGCGTCCGAGGTATCTGCCGAGGAAAAGGCGGCGTATAAGCAGCCAAATGCGCGAACGCGCCGAGCGTTAGTCGGCGGCGCCTGTGGTGCGGGCGCGGAGCAAATTTTACTTGCTTTTATTTGATGCATCATTTTGGGCGAGAGTAAAATTTGACACAAACCGTCAAATTTACGCCGGGTCTAGCGCCGCGCTTGGCAAAATTTAGCAAAAATCGTCAAATTTGCCGTCCGTTTCAGGCAAAAATAAATTATCAAATTTAACTACCGATTAAAGCAAGCTAGCAAACGCAAATTTACCTCAAATTTCGGCGCTTTTAAGCGAAAATTTTATACAATTATTACTCAAAAAAGGAAAAATCATGAAAACGCGTATAATCACCGGCGTCGCGCTATTTGCGGCGGTTTTGGTCATCTTTTTCGTCGATAGTTATCTGTTAAATTTCGCCATATTAGGCTTTGTGCTTTACGCGGCCTTTGGCGAAGCGCAAAAGCTCTATGGTCTGCAGGGCGGCTCTCTTGCGCTTATAGCGGTTATTTTTTATCTGCTTACTCCATTTTCAAACCCCGTATTTATCGCTATTTTAGCGATCTTGCTCGTGGTTAGTTTTCTCGCACATTTTAAGAGCGAAAATCTAACGCCCGCGCTACCGTTTTTGTATCCGATGACGCCGATTTTTCTCATCTGGATGCTTTATTCGCAGTACGGCGTGGGCTACTTGGCTTGGCTGATTTTAACGGTCGTAGCGTGCGATAGCGGGGCGTTTTTCGTCGGCAAATTTTGCGGCAAGCACGCCTTTAGCGAGACTTCGCCGAATAAAACCTGGGAGGGTGTCGCCGGCGGTATCGCCGTGGCTACGGTCTTTGGCGCGGGCTTTGGCTGGGTGCTGACCGATAGCTTTTGGCATAGCCTCATCACGGCGTTTTTAGTTGCGACTTTCGGCGTTTGGGGCGATCTTTTCGAGAGCTACCTAAAGCGCCGCGCGGGCGTCAAGGATAGCGGCACGCTACTGCCGGGCCACGGCGGCATGCTCGACCGCGTCGACGGCTATCTGTTTGGCGTCGCGGCGATGCTCTGGACGCTATCGTGGTAGTGCTGGGCTCGACGGGCTCGATCGGGACGAATACTTTAAATCTAGCCCGTAAATTCGGCCTTAGTATTGAGGCGATGAGCTGCGCGTCAAACTACGAGCTTTTAAATGAGCAAATCGCCGAATTTAAGCCCAAATTCGTCTGCATCGCCGAGCCTAAATTTGCTAAATTCATAAAACATAAACGCGTTTTTGCGGGTGCGCAGGGCATCTGCGATATGCTAAAAGAGTGCGAGAGCCAGCGCGTCGTAAACTCTCTAGTGGGCTTTGCTGGGCTGGCTCCGAGCTTAGCCGCGCAAAAGCTGGGCAAAAAGCTAGCGCTTGCCAACAAAGAAAGCCTTGTCGCGGGCGGCAAATTTTTAGACAGGGGCGCGATAAATCCGATAGATAGCGAGCATTTCGGGCTTAAATTTTTGCTCGCGAACAAAACTCCGGTCGCTAGGCTAGTCATCACGGCCTCGGGCGGCGCCTTTTACAAAACCCCGATAAAAGCCCTAAAAGACGCCCGCGCCGCAGACGCGCTAAAGCACCCCAACTGGAGCATGGGCGCAAAGATCACGATCGACAGCGCGACGATGGCGAACAAGCTTTTTGAGGTGCTGGAGGCTTTTTGGCTTTACGGCGTGCGGGATATCGAGGCGCTTATCGAGCGCACGTCCACGGTGCACGCGCTAGTGGAGTTTGCCGACGGCTCGACTACGGCGCACCTATCTAAAACCGATATGATTTTAGCCATCGCGCATGCGATTTTGGGCGAGGATGGGGCGCTAAATTTGAGCGCCGCCGATGTGCAAATCGTGCCGAATTTGGATCTAAAAACTCTAAAAAACATAAAATTCGGCGAAATAAATTTAAAAAAATATCCTATCTTTTCGCTAAAAGACCAAGCTTTGCAAAACCCCGATCTTGGCGTCGCTATCAACGCTGCAAACGAGGTCGCCGTGTATAAATTTTTGCGCGGCGAGTGCGGATTTTTAGATATCTCGCGAACGGTTTTAGCCGCAGCAAAGAGGTTTGAAAACGAGAAAATAGAGAGCGAGAGTAAGATCTTTGAGGTGGATGCGGAAGTGAGAGCATGGGCGGAAAAGTCGCTGAAATAGCGGCTTGTCTCGCGAGCGCTTTTCCGAGATTTTGCAAAATTTTCGCTCCGCAGGCTACATGCCTAGCGCACGCTCAATTTTGCTTCAAAACTCGAAAAATCATCTCACGATAC
>NZ_CALHVM010000011.1 GCF_938039205.1 uncultured Campylobacter sp. | reverse complement strand
CCGCTATGACGACGCCGCTAAGCGAATAGCCGGTCGGGCTTCCGCTATCAAGCTTACCCTTTACCTTCGCATAGACGCTGGCTATGCCGTCGGATTTCACCATATTGATGACTTTTTTTACGTTTTCCGGCTGCTCTAAAGCCCTTCTAATCAAGCTCTTTCCACTATTTGATACGCCGCTTATCTCGGTGCCCGCCGATATGCAGCTATTTACTACTTTTATAAGAACACATCCCTTTGAAACGCTCGGAGCAGGGATCTGCTCCGCCAAAACTTTACCTTTTTTAACTATTGCTTGTATCATTGACTATAACCTTAAAAAATATTAAATATTAGTATTTCGCACACCGCAAAAATCCAAAACTTCTTTTTCTATTTTCAGCCCTTTAAATTCCTTATGTCCGACCAAAAATACGACAATGTCCGAAATTTCAACAGCCTTTTTATAGTCCGCTATCTCAAAATCCTTGTGAGCCTTGATATTGGGCTCTACGGCGATCACATCGACGCCGTCTGCGATCAGGCGTCTGGTTATATTTAGCGCAGGCGACTCCCGCAAATCGTCGATGTCGGGCTTAAAAGCAAGCCCCATACACGCGACTTTGGGCTTTTTGCCGTTTTGCAGCTCAAATTTTAAAGTCGCGTTTTTGATCTTTTCTATACACCACTCAGCTTTGTGATCATTGACCTCCCTTGCGGATTTGATCAGCCTCGCTTCGTAGCCGCCCGCATGGACGATAAACCACGGATCGACCGCTATGCAGTGCCCGCCTACGCCACAGCCCGGGTTTAAAATATTAACTCGCGGATGGCGATTTGCTAGCGAGATAAGCTCCCAAACATTGATGCCGAATTTATCGCACAAAATACTAAGTTCGTTTGCAAAGGCTATGTTTACGTCGCGGAAAGAATTCTCTGTAAGCTTTGACATCTCTGCAGTCTTAGAATCCGTCTGCAAAACGTTACCACTAACGAATTCTCCATAAAATTCCGCTATCTTTTTAGTAGCAATTTCTGTAGTTCCACCCACGATTCTATCGTTTTGCGTAAGCTCTTTTAAAATTTTACCCGGCAAAACTCTCTCCGGGCAATGAGCGATATAAATTTTAGAAATATCAACACCGCCATTTTTTAAAATTTCACCTATCTTTTCGGTAGTACCTACCGGTGAAGTGGATTCTAAAACGACCATATTATCGTCTTTTACGTATGGTATTATAGATTTTGCCGCACTTATGACATAATCGATATTTGGCACGTATCCGTCTCGAAACGGCGTCGGAACAGCTATGATAAAAACGTCTGCGAAATCAGGCTTAACGTCTGCTTTTAAATTTCCGCTCTGCACTGCTTTTTTAACAAATACGTCAAGTTCCGGCTCGACGATATGAATTTTACCCTCATTGATCGTATCCACAACGCTCTGCACCACGTCAACGCCGTGGATTTTATAGCCCCTATTTGCCAAAAGTGCTGCTGTCGGCAACCCTATATACCCAAGACCTAAGATGCAAACTTTTTTCATAATATTCCTTTTAAAAATTCCAGTATTTTTTTACAAGCTTTACCGTCGCCATACGGACTTGTACTTTTACTCATTTTATCATATTCATCTTTTAAATTTAATAATTTTTGCACCTCTTTTATTATATTTTCGCGCTTGGTACCGATAAGCTTCACACATCCTGCTCTTATCCCTTCAGGTCTTTCGGTAGTTTCTCTGATAACTAAAACGGGCTTACAAAGGCTCGGTGCCTCCTCCTGAATGCCACCACTATCTGTTACTATCATATATGACTTGCTCATAAGATAGACGAAACTATCATACTCTAGCGGATCAATTAAAAATATATTCGGAATGCCCGATAAAATTTCTCCCACGGGCTTTCTTACATTTGGATTTAAATGCACGGGGTAAACAATGTCGATATTTTCATTTTTTAGCGCTATTTCACGTAAAGCCTCACAAATATTAACAAAGCCTTCTCCGAAATTTTCTCGTCTGTGTCCTGTAACGAGAATAAATTTTCTATCACTAAGCTTATATTTGGAATTTATAAAGGATAAAATTTTATTTTTTAGCAGCTCGTTGTTTTCGATTTTATCTATCGTCCACAAAAGCGCGTCTATAACGGTGTTGCCGCTAACGATTATATTTTTTGAATCTTTGCCTTCTTTTAAGAGATTGTCTCTCGCATCGGCAGTCGGCGCGAAGTGATATTTAGCTATGAGTCCCGTCATCTGCCTATTTATCTCTTCAGGAAACGGCGAATAGATATTATGCGTCCTAAGTCCAGCTTCTACGTGAGCAACATCTATTTTTTGATAATACGCCGCCAAAGAAACGGCATAAGTAGTAGTAGTATCTCCATGGACAAACACGATGTCTGGGGTATATTCGCCAAATACATCGCGCATACCAAGCAAAACGCCTGACGTAATATCGTACAGATCCTGAGTCTGCTTCATTAAATTTAGATCAAAATCGGGCTTAATATCAAAAAATTCAAGCACCTGATCGAGCATCTGTCTGTGCTGCGCCGTGACGCAAACCTTCACTTCAAATTCCGAGTGCTTTTGAAACTCCTTTATCAACGGAACCATCTTAATGGCCTCCGGACGCGTCCCAAATACTATTAAAATTTTTCTTTTCGTCATAAACTCCCCTAAATATCGGTTTTTTAACCAAATTTATCGCCGTAATTTTAATTAAATTTTGCTATATCGGCGCTTAACCAAACAAAATAACACTATTTATATTGCATATAGCACTTTAAAATTTTGATCTGATTTATATTTTAGCTTTTAGTAGATACAAATCCTTTAACCGTTTTTATAATATACTCTATCCTCTCATCGCTCATTCCAGGGTATACCCCCACCCAGAAACTATCGTTCATTATCTTATCGGTATTTTTTAGCTCGCCTGAAATTTTATAATCTACCCCGCGTTTAAGATCTGCAAATAACGGGTGCTTGATCATATTGCCCGCAAATAAATTTCTTGTTTGCACGCCCGCCCTCTCTAGATGTTTGCTAAGCTCGTTTCTACTAAATTTTGCCCCGTCTGCAACCGTCATCATAAAGCCGAACCAGCTAGGCTCAGAATGCGGCTGGGTTTTAACCAAAATAAGCTCCTTTATATCTTTTAACCCATCGTAAAGCTTTTTAAAATTCTGCCTACGATGCTGCACGAAGCTAGAAAATTTATCTATCTGAGCGCATCCCACGGCAGCTTGCATATCGGAGGCTTTTAAATTAAATCCGAAGTGCGAATAAACGTATTTATGATCGTACCCGAGCGGTAGCTCACCAAATTTTTGCGAAAAGCGCCTGCCACAGGTATTATCTACGCCGCTCTCACACCAGCAATCGCGTCCCCAATCACGCATACTTAGCATAATTTTTTTAAGCAGCAGATTGTTTGTGTATGTAGCGCCGCCCTCGCCCATAGTCATATGATGGGGTGGATAGAAGCTACTTGTGCCTATATCTCCCCATGTGCCGGTCGGCTTACCGTCATACAGAGAACCCAGCGCGTCGCAGTTATCCTCGATAAGCCACAAATCGTGTTTATCGCAAAATTCCTTCACGGCTTTTATATTAAAAGGATTTCCCAGGGTGTGAGCTACCATGACGGCTTTCGTTTTTGGGCTAAGCGCAAGCTCAAGCTTCGTATGGTCTATGTTAAAATACTCAAGCTCCATATCGACAAAAACTGGAACGGCACCGTATTGCACGATAGGCGCAACTGTCGTAGGAAAGCCCGCCGCTACGGTTATAACTTCATCTCCCTTTTTTATGCGGCGCTCTTTTAGAAGTGGCGAGGTAAGTGCAAAAAATGCAAGTAGATTTGCACTGCTTCCGCTATTTACCAAAAACGCCCATTTTACGCCAAGCATTTTGGCAAATTCCTTTTCAAATTTTTTAGAATATGTGCCGTATGTAAGCCAAAAATCAAGCGAGCTATCTACTAAATTTACCATTTCATGCTCATCAAAGACTCTACCTGCGTAATTCACACGGCTTTTGCCGGGTTCAAATTTAGCTCTCTGCGCCGGCTCATGAACCAGTTTATAATACTCTTTTGTCTTTTCTAAAATTTCTTGTTTTAATTCTTGCGGGGTCATTTTTTGCCTTTCCAAATTTCATTGATTTTTCTCAAATATGGATCTTTTTTTATGGTATCTAAGTCTAAGCTAGTAAAATTTTGCTTAAAATATTTATGAATTTTACCGATCGCTTCCAAATGCGACGTAAGCTTAAACATATCTCCCATCTCAGATTTTAGCAGGCTATTGTCGGAAGTATATTCGTTATTTAGCCCTTTATTTAGTACGATTATCTCCGATTTAAAATCGCTCGCTTCATTTACTAGCGCAGCCAAGCCGAGTAGATCGATTTTTGTCCCGCTGCTTGCGTTGTAAATTTTATGCCGCGCGTCATTTTCTATATAAAATTCCACTACGTTTAACAGGTCATCGACATACATGTAATCAAAAAATACGTTTTGATTGATCGTGATGGGTAGGTACAGTAAGTTTTTTACTACGGCATTTGTGATAAATTTATAGCGGTAATTCTCCATCTCGCCGTAAATTCCAAATAAACGAAGCTGGATGATATTATCCGCGCAATCCTCAATGTAATGCGACGTGATAGCTTTGTAAAAACCGTATTCATCAAGCGGAAGCGCCTTTTTATAATCATCCTCGCGAGCATTTATTATCGGCTTGTATTTGCCGTATTCCGCACCGCTTCCAAATGATATGATCCTTGCAACCTTGTTTTTTTGCTTGGCGATATTGAAAAAAATCCGCAAATTATACTCGGTCACATTTGTCATATCCAGCGTATCACGACCGCCGCCACGATTGGCTAGATGAACGATAGCATCGATTTTATGCGCACGAACAAAATCGTCAACTGCGCTTTCGTCAGTCAAATTTAGCTCACTACTTTTTGGAGCGAAAACGTTAAAATTTCCATTTAGCGCAAGACGCTTTTTTAGATGCGACCCGATAAAACCGCTACCGCCCGTGATGAATAGATTCATCTGCTACTTAGCCTTTTTTCTAAATCTTCTATACGCTGTTCATCCTCAGCTTTTATCCTTGCATAAAATCTTCTTTTTGACTTTAGCCACAACAGTTCAAATTTTAGTGCCGTATTTATTCCTTCGCGCGGATTGGCATTAATAGAGTCTATAGCAAAAACTACTTTGCGGGTTTCATATTTGTCTATTAAATTTTCTGCTTTTAGAGTCTTGATAAAATCAATAGATTTAGCCGTAATATTTCCGCCTATTGCAAATTTTAAACCTTTCGCTTTTACGGCGCGAGATACTCGCTGAACAGCATTTAAAATTTTCTCATTATCTACATCTTTTTTAGCCAAACCGCATGACTGCGCAAAATCGCTTCTACCGAATGTAATGCTTCTTAGTAGCGAAATTTTTTCTAATTTTAAAATTTCATCTATGTTTTCTACCGCAGTTTTTGTCTCGATATTTATAGCAAAATCTATATAATCTCGGTTGTCTGGATTTATCAAATTTTCTATAACTCCTAGATATTTATAAACAGCATACGGGGTTTCTACCATAGGCGCAATAAGGCCCTCTACGCCCAAAATGATACCATTATAAATATCCGTAACCGCCTCAGCTCCACCGATCTTTAAGATGATAGGCAAATCTGCTCGATTGGCAATATCTCGCAAACGCATCATCTCCTCCATACGACTTCCCTCGGCTTCAAACTCGGCCTTTAACTCAAATACGCCATATTCGTTTTTAAGCCTTTTAAGTACGTCTATCATCTCAAATTCATTTATATTCATACCTCTTCCTCCAATACGCTTAATATCATTTTAATATCGCCCATATACTTACTATTCCTCTCTACATATCCCCAATCGGGCTGTAATAACTTAAGTCCTTTTATGTGCTCACATTTTTTTAAATGCATTTCTGAATCATCTATAAAAATCCCGCTATCGCCATCTTTTAAAATTGAATTTATTATATTAGCTTTTGAATTAAATTTAGCAAATATATCTGCCCCCAATATATTATCGTTATTTATAAATTGAATATTAAATCTTTTGGCTAAATCCAATACAGTTTTACTATCTTTAGTAGTTACAATAAAAGTCTGCCGATTCAGTTTCATATTTGATAGCTCCAATAAAAACGGATATGGCCTATTCAAAGCCAACCAATTTTCATAGTTATTTGCTTTTAACTTTTTACGAGTCTCAAAAAAGTCTTTTTCAAATTTCTTTGCTTCATTGTTATAATCAAAAGCTAAAAGCTCTTTATTGTTATTAGTTATAGCTGTCATAACGAAATAATAATTCCATGCCGGACCCACATGAGGTCTAAATCTTAAAAATTCGGCATATTGCTTTTCATCAAATTTTTGCCTTAAAAAACTTGGCGTAGATCTACAAACCTCATAGGCTTCACGTACAGTATCAAAAAGGACGCCGTCAAAATCCAAAAATAAAAATCTCATATCAATCCAAAGGCTTTACTATCATATTTTTATAAAATTCATCTCGAGGTAAAAATGGAGCAAGATCTTCCAATGGTTTTGATATCATAGTCCCATCCCGAAGCTTCATAGATGCAACTTTTGGCCCTATGGCTTCATTGGGCGGCAGCATCACTTCGCAAAACACCGATCCCTCACATGATAAAATTTCATCTATTTTTGCATTGGCATCATCGTTATTTTTAATTTGAAATACTTTAAAGCCATAAATTTTAGCGAGCGCCTTCATATCCGGTATACTTACACCACTTATAGGACTTTCACCGACAAAATTGTTATTGAAATAATTATGTTGAGTTATGCGTATAGAGAGGTATCCATTGTTGTTATACATAAAAATTTTAACGGGAAGCCGATAATGAATAATAGTTTGCAATTCCTGGATATTCATCTGAATGCTTCCATCACCGGTTAAGCATATAGTTTGTCTTTTATTATTTGCTACGCATGCACCAATTAGTGCCGGCAAATCATAGCCCATAGAAGCACATCCGACATTTGCAAAAAGCCTATCACCTGCTCGTACCGGATAGCTCTGAAATGTTGATGTATATGCTATGCCATTACCGGTAAGCAAGAGAGAATTTTTTGGTAATTTCTCCGAAAGTAATCTTGGAAAATAATATGAACTGACATAATTCTTCTCTTTCAATACGGACTTATCAAAAACAGGATATTTCATTTTTATTCTATTACAATATTTAAGCCAGTCTCCAATTTCTAGATTTAAATCTCTAGCTTTTTCTCTAAGATCATTTATAAAAACCTTTGCATCGGATTTAATTTTTATATCCGGAATAAAAGTTTTTTTATTAAGTTCGTTTTCATCTATATCAATCATAATTTTTTTGGCTTCTCGCGCAAAAAATTCCCAATTAAAGCTCAAAATTCTAAGATTTAATCTTGTACCTAATACTATTACCAAATCGCTATTTTGAATTACAAAATTCCCGGCCCTCTCACCTAAAATTCCCGGTCTACCAAAAAAATACTTATTTGAAGTTTCTATTAAATCAACTCCTGAAATAGCAGTCAAAACAGGGATTTTTAACTCGTCAATCAAGGCTCTAAAATCATCTTTTGCATTGGCTAACCTCACTCCGTTACCCACAATGATAACGGGGCGTTTAGCAGCTTTTAACGCATCTAGAACCTGTGGGATTTTTGTGTCGAATTTCGGCTCTTCTGGGATTTCAAATTCTACCAAATCCGCTTCGTCCACCATCGCGCCTTGTATGTCTAGCGGCACATCCAACCATACGGGTCCCGGTCTGCCGTGCTTAGCCTCATAAACCGCTTTTTGCAGATGGAATTTTATGCTATTTTTATCAGTTATCATTACGGCATATTTTGTGATAGGTTTTACGATGTCAATGATATTGACCTCTTGATCGCCGAGCTGACGCAAATTTAGCTCGGGTTGCGAAGCGACGGTCGTTTGAAATTTTACCTGTCCCGATATAATCATCATAGGGATCGAATCTACCCAAGCGCCGTAAACGCCGGTAATCGCGTTCGTCCCGCCGGGACCCGTGGTAACATACGCGATACCGATCTTATTTGAGACGCGCGCATAGCCCTCTGCAGCTATCGCGCAAGCCTGTTCGTGATGGTTACAGACATACTCTAAATTTTCATTTTTGCCAAGCGAATCTATCAGGTGCATATTGCCGCCACCCGAGACCATAAATACGGTCTTTGCGGTATCTTCGTGTTCGGCTATAAATTTTGCTATAAAATCGCTAACTTTTATCATCGCATCATCTCTTTTACGTAGTCGTTTAAATTTTGCTCGGTATCAATTGCGCCGTTTTCGTAGAAATTTTTATACCATTTTACAGTTTTTTCAAATGCCGTTTCGCTATCCCAAACGGGCTTCCAGCCAAGCAGCGCATGTGCTTTAGAGCAATCAAGCTTCAATAAATTTGCCTCATGCGGCTGATCCGTGTCGGAGCCGATTTTAAATTCTATCTTATCCCAATATCGCTTGGCGCTCTTTAGTACATCAAGCACCCTAATCGCACCATCATCGCTAGGTCCGAAATTCCACGCACCGCCGAATTCCTTTCGCCCTTCAAGCAACTTTTGCCCCACGAGTAAATATCCGCCAAGCGGCTCGAGTACGTGCTGCCAAGGGCGTGTCGCATGCGGATTGCGGATCGTTACCGCTTCATTTTTAGCTGCTGCGCGCATAACGTCGCAAATCAATCTATCTTGTGCCCAGTCTCCGCCGCCTATGACATTACCTGCGCGACACGTGGCAAGCAGCGTTTGATGCTTTGTGCCGTAATCTTTTTCGTTAAAAAAGGAGTTTCGATATGAATTAGCCAGAAGATCCGCGCAGCCTTTCGACGAGCTATATGGATCATATCCGCCCATAGGATCGCTCTCGCGATATCCCCAAACCCACTCTTTATTTTCGTAAGCCTTGTCACTTGTGATATTTACGATCGCGCGAACGCCTGCTTTTCTGCAGGCTTCAAAGACTTTTAATGTGCCGATAACATTGGTTTCGTAGGTTGTGATAGGATCGGCATAAGATGGGCGTACGAGCGCCTGAGCGGCAAAGTGGAATACAATGTCGGGCTTATAAGCCGCAAAGACTTCGTTTAATTTAGCAAGATCTCGTATGTCGGCGATTACCTGGACGATATTTAAATTTAAAAGTCCTATATGATTTGGCTCTGTAGGCGCCGGAAGCGAATACCCTATCACTTTCGCGCCCAAGCGCTGCAGCCATAGACTAAGCCATGAGCCCTTAAAACCGGTATGCCCGGTAAGCAAAACTGTTTTGCCCTTATAAATTCCGGAGTATAGATCCTGCATATCTTGCATTGCTACCACTTTTTCCACGGAGCGTTGCCGCTATCCCAAATTTTGTTTAACTCAAGCTTATCTCTAAGCGTATCCATCGGTTTCCAAAATCCACTGTGTTTATACGCTAAAATTTCGCCGTCGTGGGCCAAATTCATAAGCGGCTCTTGCTCGAATATCGTCGCATCTCCATTCGTAATATAGTCAAAAACCTTGGGCTCGCATACAAAGAAACCTGCATTGATCCAATTGCCGTCTCCTTTTGGTTTTTCCTTAAACTCATGCACGCGACTTTCGTCATCTATATTTAGTGCCCCAAAACGACCTTCCGGTTGAACGGAAGTCATCGTAAGCGTTTTGCCATGAGACTTATGAAATTTTACAAGCTCGTGGATATCTATATCACTAACACCATCTCCATAAGTAAGCAAAAATGGTTCGTCTCCCACTATGCTCTGAGCCCGCTTAATACGACCGCCAGTCATAGTGTTTAGCCCAGTATTTAACAGCGTAACGCTCCAAGGCTCACTAAAATTGCTCAAAACCTCCATTTTGCCATTTTTCAAATCTATAGTCATATCGCTTTGATGCAAAAAATAATTGGCAAAATATTCTTTGATATAGTAGCCTTTATAGCCAAGTAGAATGACGAATTCGTTAAATCCGTACAAACTATAAATTTTCATAATATGCCATAAAATCGGTTTTTCGCCGATCTCTACCATTGGCTTTGGCCTAATGCTCGTCTCTTCGGCAAGCCTAGTACCGAAACCCCCTGCTAGTATTAAAACTTTCATTAAAGCTCCCTTTAATCAAAATTTATTCTTTCTTTTTCAAATACCAATGGGCGATTTAACACTTGTGTATAAATTGCCCCGATATATTCGCCTATTATACCGATAAAAAACAAAATTCCAGATGAAACGAATGAAAAAAGTATGATAAGAGGCGCGATGCCCACGCTCATCTCGTCCCAATAAATTAGCTTAAGTATAAAATACACAAGTCCTACTATTATGCTTAAAATGCCCATTATCATACCTATAAAGGTTGCGAGCCGAAGTGGTACTTTGGAATTGCAGATTATACCGAGTATCCCCATATCATAAAGCGTGTAGAAGTTATTTTTGGTAACTCCTTTAATCCTCACAGGTTGATCGTAAGGAATTTTGGCCACTTTATAACCCGCCTCCGCGAGCATTCCACGAAAAAACGGATACGGATCATGCATCTGTCTAAGAGCCGCAATGACCTTTTTATCAAAAAGTCCAAAGCCGGTAAAATTCTTAAAAATCTCGATCTCAGATAGTTTTGATAAGAGTTCGTAATAACACTCTCTGATTTTAAACATCACGCCGCGCTCCTCGCTATCTCGCTTAATAGCCAAAACCAAGTCGTTGCCCTCTTGCCATTTTTCTATAAACTGCGCAATCATCTCGGGCGGATCTTGCAAATCGGCTACGATAGAGATAACAGCATCTCCGTCTGCACCCAAAAGCGCATAGGTTGGCGATTTGATATGCCCGAAGTTTCTGGAATTTACGATGATCTTTAAATTTTTATCATCCTTTGCTAGGCGTTTTAAAATTTCAACCGTCCTATCGGTCGAAGCATTATCGATAAATATATGCTCATAGGCATACTCCGGAAATTCGCCCATAACTTTTTTTACGCGCGAATATACCTCCTCTACATTCTCCTCCTCGTTAAAGCAGGCGGTAACTATACTGATTTTTTTCATATCATCTCCTAAAGACGAAAAATTTATTTAACAAAAATGATACCGCAGCCAGCGGGATCAAAAGTACAAAGCCATTTAGATACATATTTTCAAAGCCAAGCCGCTTAAAAAGCCATAAAAAGAATATGTTTAAAAAATATATTATAACATACACTAAAATAAATTTAAAAATAAGTTTATTATCGTTGCTGCCGAATACCAGTCCGCCTATGGTTTTAAAGTTAAACAATACGCCAAGTATCGTAGAAAGCAACACGGCGAGGGGATAATATAGACCTAGATAGATAAAAAGGGCAAAAAGCCCATATCCAAAGGTAGTATTCATGATACCTACGAAGAGAAACTTGACGGCTTGTCGTTTAATCATAGCTATCATTTCGTCTATAAATATTTATAGTATTAAAATTTGCCTTATCAATCAGCTCAACCCCAAGTTGAGGTAAAATTTCCATTATATTGGCTACATTACCATTCAAGGTTACTATATCCGAATTCCTAATTGTATTATTAATATCTTGCAAAACGGCTCCGTCTCTAGTGATTTGTATGAGATTTACGCCGCTATCCTGTAGCCATAAATAGAACCTTTCATAACTTTGATCAAAAAAGTTACTATTTTGAATTATTACATCTGTTTGAATATTTAAATTTTTAGATGCATTATTAAACATCAAGCTATTAGGTACAACAAAGGAGTTTATAAATTTATATCTACCCTCTTTTACCCATTTATTCATTACTTTATAAAAATCCTCTTGAATAAAATCATCTTTTCTCAAAAGTCTTTTATTTATATCAAACGCTTTTTTATAATATTGATATAAAACGATGTTCTTGGTTGGTCTATTTGTAAAATTAATATATTCTTGTTTAATCAGTTTTGTTGGAGTTACATCAAACCATTGTGTTACTAAGTGATATGGTGGAATTTTATCATTTAAAAGATACATTATCGGTAAGTTAAAAAAGTAAAAATCTTTGTCAGATACTGTATTTTTAGGTACATAATCATGAATATAGTCAAAAATATAAGATAATTTCTGATTCATATAAATATTTTTTAAAGGAATATATGAGGTCTCGGATTTAGCCTCGAATACACTACCTTGATAATTTTCAAGCCAATTATATGGTATTAAAAATTTTACGTATATTATGAAAGATACCATTACAAGCATCCAATAGATCAGTAAAATCCTAGCTATTTTGCGCAAATTTTGATTTAATAAAAAGCTGAATGCCAACCCTGCACACAAAAGAATGCTATTCATATTTAAGGCGATAGTAGTGAAAGTATTACTATAAACTATAGCAGCAACACAAAAAGTAATGAAAATGTAAATTTTTGATCCAAAAATACTACTATTTTTATAGAACATAGCAGCAAACATGATATACAAAATCATAGCTATGGAAAAGCTAATATAAGAGATATATTTAATAATATATAATATAACAGTATTATGAAATAAAACAATATAAGTAAGCGCAGTCAGTCCAATAGCTACGATAGTAAATCGAAATAAGATAGTTGTTCTTGCTGCAATTTGTCCTACCAATACATCATATAGATATACAATATTTTTTCCAAAATATGCAAGAATTAATATTATAAAAAATTCCGATACGCTTATTGTTAATATCCGACTAAGCTCTGGTTCAAAAATAAATCTAGTCGCTACAGTCCATAGACTTCCTTTTGAGTCATTATCGGTTATAGATGCGGGATCAAAAGGCATTATAAAATTTACGGATACAAAGAATATAACGGTAAAGAGCAGTAAAAATCCTATTCTTTTAAAATAATCTTTTACGCTACTGGATATAAAAGCATAAGATACAAAAAGACTAGCAAAAAGAACTAATCCCACATTTT
>NZ_CALHVM010000010.1 GCF_938039205.1 uncultured Campylobacter sp. | reverse complement strand
AATCTTTATCAGGGATACATAGAGATATTGCGAACGATGAAAATGGGCAAGGACAGGATATATCCATACTCCAGGCAACTCCTGGAGGAGAAGGTTTTTATTATGTAACGAGCACCGGCGATACATCGGACTTCGTCCCGGGAGACGAAGTCCCGGTCTCCGGAGCAAAAGATAGATTCAAGAAAAATATCAAAGCCTTAAAACTCGTCAAAGAGTTAAACTCCATAAAACTGCCACAACCGTTAAAAGATAAAAAAATATACGCTACGAAGGAAGAACAAGAAATTTTAAACGGCTTTTCGGGCTGGGGATCTTTACCACAAGCATTCGACCCAAGCAACGAGGAGTGGCACAAGGAATATCAAGAGCTAAAAGGGCTTTTAAGCGATAAAGAATTTAAAGAGGCTCAAAGCTCTACCCAAAACTCATTCTATACCCCAAGAATCGTCATAAATACGATATACAAAAGCCTGGAGCGGTTAGGGGTAAATAATGACGACAACACAAAGGAAATATTAGAGCCTAGCGCCGGAACGGGTCTATTTTTAGGTTTTAATAAAGAGAAAAAATACCATTTTACGACGATTGAGCTCAATGAGCTAAGTCATCAAATTTGCGAAAAACTATATCCAAATCAACTTAACATTTATAGCGGTTTTCAAGACTATAATCCGCAAAAAAGATTTGATGCGGTAGTCGGCAACCCTCCGTATTCTCAAGCTAGGGTTTACGACGGAAATTTTAAAAATCTTAATGGGGCGAGCATCCATAACTTCTTTGCCGCAAAGAGTATTGAGCTTTTAAAAGACGACGGCATTATGGCGTTTGTCATTTCTAGCCACTTTTTGGATGCAAAAGATACGCAAATACGCGAAATGATCGCCCAAAAAGCTACTTTTTTGGGTGCGGTGAGACTTCCCAATACCGTTTTTAAAAGTGCCGGCACGACGCAGCCGGTTACCGATATCGTTGTATTCAAAAAGGGCGTTTCAAAAGAACTTGACCAAAACTGGGTCGGTACGAAAAAACTCAATGATGACAAATTTCACATAAACGAGTATTTCGCCGACAATCCGCAAAATATCCTAGGAAATTTGGAGATCAAAACAGGACGATACGGAGAGGAGCTCACGTGCGGCGAAAATAAAGATATAAATTTACAGGAGGCCTTGAGCTTATTTGTTGATACCTTGCCGAAAAATATTTATAAATTTAAAGAACAAGACGTCGACAAAAACATCGTCTATATAGATAAGCAAAACCCACTATATGTCAAAGACAAGGAATATTTCGATAGGTTAAAATCCGAAAACTACCTGGTCTTTGACGGCAAAATATATCTAAAAGAAAAAGCATACGATAATGACGACAAATTCGTTATTAGAGAAACTAATTTAAGCAAGCTTGAAGAAAAACGCGTCTTAGCGTTCATTGCAATGAGAGATACGTATAATCAGCTACTAGAGCTTGAAAAAAGCGATATAGCAGACGACGATCGAGTTTTAACGGCCGCCAGGACAAAACTAAACGAGCTTTACGACGACTACCATAAAAGCGGCGACTTCTTGCATAATCCTAGAAAAAACAGAGCGATTAGAGCCGACGTCGAAGCTCAAAAAGTTATTTCGCTCGAGGCTAATTACGACAAAGGTATAACGCAAAAAGAAGCAATACAAAAGGGCTTAACGCCTAGAAACGAAAATGCCAAAAAAGCAAACATCCTAGTAAATCGCGCCATACGCTCGCAAGCGGATATAAAATTCGACAATGCCCCAGACGGCCTTTTTGCTAGCATTAATAAATTCGGCAAAGTAAATATAGACTACATAGCAAAAGAGCTAAACAAGGATCAAAAAGACGTAATAAGCGAACTTATGCGTAAAAATATGATTTTTTTAAATCCGGACAAGCTTATCGCCGGAGAAACGCGATACGAATTTGCTCCCAAGTATTTAAGCGGCAACGTCAAAGAGAAGCTAAGGCTCGCGTCAGAAGTCGCAAAAACCTACCCCGAGATAAACCACAACGTTGCCGCGCTTACGTCTGTTTTACCCAAAGATATCGAGGCGAGCGAGATATCCGCTCCTATGGGTGCGCCGTGGATTCCACTAAAACACTATAACGAGTTTTTTGAGAAACAATTTGGTATAACCAGGGACAATTGGCAGCTAAGCTATAACGAAAAAGTCGGCTCCTGGAGCTTCACAGGTAGCGGCTATAGGATGAGCCGCTATAATATAAGCAAATTTTCATACGGCCACATAAACCCGAGGCAAAGCCTTAGCGTATTTCAAGTGGCCGAAGCGGCCTTGATGCGTAAAAGCATAAGGATAACCAAAGATAGCGAGACCGAGACATACGTAAATTCTAAAGGTGAGGCGGTGCCCAAAAAGGTTACCGACGTCGAAGCCTCTCAAGCGGCTAATCAAAAAGTCGAACTGATCAAAAATCTATTTGACGACTGGATTATGGACGATCCCAAAAGAAGAACCGAGCTGGCTAATATCTATAACGAAAAATTTAACTGCTATGTAAAAAAGAGCTACGACGGAGAGAGATTGAACATAAAAGGCTTAAATCAAGCCTATACCCTCAGAAAACACCAACTCGATGCCGTAGCTAGAGCCGTCAACGAAAGAATTTGCCTATTTGATCACGAAGTGGGAGCGGGCAAGACGCTATCGTCTATTTGCTCGGTCATGGAGCAAAAACGGATAGGGTTAATAGATAAACCGCTCATAGCCGTCCCAAATCACTTAATAAGCCAGTGGGAAAGCGAATTTATGAACGCGTATCCGGGCGCAAATATATTAGTGGCCGAGGAAAAATCGACAAGCCCAGACAACCGAGACGAATTTTTTGCAAAAATCGCAAACGGCGGCTACGATGCTATCTTGATAACCCACTCGCAGCTCGAGAGACTCCCCGTCCCTCTTGAAATAACGCAGCAAGTGCTGGAAGAGCAAATAAACGATTTAAAGGAGAGCATAGAGCTCAAAGAAAGAGATGAAAACGCGCCTAGAGTATCCATAAAAAGGCTAGAACAAAGAGTAGATAGCTTGGAGGCAAAGTTAAACGAGCTATTAAACGTCAAAGACAAGACGAAACTGCTCGACTTTTCCGATCTTGGAATAGACTGCCTAGTGATCGACGAAAGCCATATGTATAAAAATTTACCATTTTCTACCTCGCTTGATAAAGTTAAAGGCCTGGGATCTCCGGCGGGGTCTGCAAAGGCTATAAATTTGTTTGAAAAAACGACCTATCTGCACGAGAACGATAAAAAAATTATATTTCTTACCGGCACGCCGATCAGCAATAGCTTGACCGAGCTTTACGCAATACAAAAATATCTATCGCCCGATCAACTAAAAGCTCAAGGCATTTATTCATTCGATGCTTGGGCGGCGACCTTTGCCAAAATAGATACTACCTTCGAACTTGACGCCTCTGCCCAAAAATACAAAGCCGTTACCAGGTTTAGTGAATTTGAAAATTTGCCCGAGATCGCGGCCGCGTATTTAAATTTTGCGGACATAGTCACCAATGACGATATCAAACAATATCACGAGCACTACGTCCCGGAAGTCGAAGTTATTAAAAGCGTATCTAAACGATCTGATGAAGTTGCTAAATTTATCGGTATACAAGACGATAGAGGAGAATTTAACGAAGGCTCAATCATTTACAGAATGGAACACATGCCCGACGATCCTTCGGAGGATAACTACTTAAAATGTACCGGCGATGCCAAAAAGGCGGGGTTAGATTTTAGGCTTATAAATCCAAATGCACAAGACGCGCAAGATTCAAAGATCAATAACTGCGTCGAAAATATTCTCAAAGAGTATCGCGAGTGGAATGTCGATAAGGGCACCCAGCTCGTATTTTTAGATATCGGAACGCCAAGAACCGGGCAAACTTCTCAAAGCATATCTCTAGACGAAAACGCTACCGCGCAGCAAGATATTAACGCAAACAAATTCGTCAATATAAATCAATCCTTGGAAATGGAAGACGAATCGGAGGCCGCCGATATAACAATGCCGAACGATACCTTCTTTTTATACGGTGATCTCTATAAAAAACTGGTCGCAAAGGGCATACCTCGCGAAGAAATAGCCTTTATCCACGATACCAATGGCAGCAACACTAAAAAGATCGAGCTATTCGGTAAGGTAAATCGCGGCGAAGTTAGAATTTTAATCGGATCGACCGCAAAAATGGGAGCGGGAACGAACGTGCAGCAGCGGGTCACGGCTATTCACCATCTCGACGTGCCGTGGAGGCCGTCTGATTTCGTGCAAAGGAACGGGCGAGTGATCAGGCAAGGGAATTTTCTATTTATGCGCGACCCCAAAAATTTCAAAATCAAAGAATTCAGATATATCACGGAACAAACATACGATGCCGTTTCATGGCAGATCATCGAAAACAAAACTAAATCCATCGTAAATTTTAGAAAAGGGGTGATCGGCGGCGACAGGTCATTAAGCGGCTTTGACGAAGATATCGCAAGCGTGGCCGAAATGAAAGCCATCGCGACCGGCAACCCGCTCATGCTAACGCAAATTCAAATCAAAACGGCGCTCGATAAAGAAGAGATGCTATATAAAGAATTCAAAAAAGAAAGACATAGAAGCGAGGATATCCTAGCCTCAAACATCAAAAAGATCGAGCATATCGGTAAAGAAAATGAAAAACTCGTCCGCGCAATCAGAGAAGCCGCCAAATTTGAGAGTAGCGATTTTAAGTGTAACGCATACGTCGATAACGGGAATTTCACGGACATAATCCCCGTAACGATCCCCAAAGACGACGCCTCGGAAGCCGTCAAAACTATGCAAGAAAAGCTGGAAAAAACATTCAAAGATAATTTAGACAAGCTTTTCGCCAAGGATGGGCAAGAGGTGAATTTCGTCGATTTTAAGGGCTTCAAGGTCAGCGGATATTATGAAAGAACGCTCAACGCCGTAGTATTTGAGCTAGAAAATCTGGCGACCGGGGACACTCTAGCTCCATCAAATTTGACCTACAACCAGCAAAGCAGAACTTCTCTCATACGCGACGAGATAAAATTTAACGGCTTTTTTAGGCGTTTAAATAATTTCATAAACTCTATGGAAGAAACTATCGGTAAAAACGAAAAAAGAATATCCGAACTAAAAACGCAAAACAATGACTTAAGGCAAATCATCTCAGAAAGTCAAGAGTATGGCCGCATGAATATCTTAGAACTCCTTAGAGAAGACGACAGGAAGATCAACGCGGAACTTGATAAAGTAGCCGCCAACAAAAACTATAAAAGTAGCTTCATCGCTAGATCGCTGGAGCTTTTAAAAGAACACTCGGAAAAAGCCGTGCAAAAGCAAAAAGCAGGCGATATCGAGAAAAATGAAAGCTTTGAGCGGTAGATATATCAAAAGGACAAGGCTCGCATCTTGTCCTACGATCCCAAATTTTATTCCTCCATATCCATTTTTTTGTTGATGAGCGAGCGTAGGAATAAATTTTTGCTGATGAAATTCTTCTTGCAATATTCCTCTATAAAATTATATTCGGCCTCTGTGCAGTATAGGGTTATACGCTTATTGGCTTTATCTGCTTCTTCGAGCCTAGGCCTCCCCATCCTCTCTTTTTTATCCTCCGAGCTGAACGTGCGGTTAGCCCCGGTTCCTTTTAAGACTGAGTCTATGTCTAATTCCATATTTTTTGCCATAGTTTATCCTTTCAATTTCGTAAGTAGCGATTGATATTCGTCGAAGAATACCTGGTAGCTTCTTTGCGATAAAGCGTTTTCATTATAAAGCTCTGTAAACGATAGCCCGGTATTAATAGCGTTATTTACTATTTTGGAGTTCTTAAAATAAAACATCGGGATATTTTGAAATCTGTTCTTTAGGTTAGAATTTAGAAACTCTAACTCCTTGTCGTCCTTGTAGTTTGTAGCTATTACCACGATATTTGGATTGATGTGCGAGATCTCCTCGATAGTTTCAACCGTTCTCAATACGGCGTTATAAGAAGGCGTGCAAGGCACTATGATAGCTTTGCAACCCTTTAAAATATCCAGGACGCCTCCTGCGACGAATCCTCCAAAATCATAAACGCAATCGTCTATGCTTTGGACTTTATCTAAAATTTTAGCCTTTTTGGGATAAATGTTCTCTATACACGATTTATCGTTTGATTGCAAGAAGTATCCTAAATCCTTTGCTATACTAAAAGCAAACGGCGTCTTTCCTACGCCGCCCTTCTTGTTGATCACGGCTATTTTCATTTTTTGTCCTTATAAATCATAAGATATTTTACTTTAACATATTCTAAAGTAAATTGATGTATTCTAAAATAAAATATCTTGCAATATTCTTAATTATATTAAAATACCGTATTTTATAATACTAAAGTCTAGATTTCGCCTCTTTCTTTTTTGTCTCTATCGTCCCTCGAGTACCCCTTACCCGATCTACTTTGCTGCAACGTCGGAGCAATATTTACATCAGTCGAACTTTTTAACCTATGTGCCGCGCTGCCGTCTATGGTTTTAAATTGCGATTTGCTAAATTTGACTAAGGGCTCGAGTTTCTTTTCCGCGCGATCTAGGATAGAAGCGTCCCATTTCTTTTTAAAGGCCGTCTTTTCCACCACTATTTGATCATACACGCTTTGGCCAAGCTCGTTCGTCCTCTTAACTCTTTTTCTAAATTTGACCTTTACCTCTTCTTCGCCAGTGATCACAAACCTGACGAATTCCCCCGTATGGATATTATTTTCTTTGATAACTCTTTGTAGATCCTTACTCCAGATATTTACCAGCTTTCCGGAGCCGGTTTTGTATTGGACGTAATAGCTTTTTTCGCCGTTTTCATCAAATTTGTAATTGGCCTGGCCAAAAGATACTACTTCATAATAGTGGGGTTTTGTCTCGCGCTCTCCTATCTTTCGTTTAATGGTAGCCGTGGCCTCTATACCCAGGTTATTTAACTCGAGCGCAAAGCTTTTTCGTAGATCGGCTAAGTCTTTTTTATTTGGGTTGATCCTCTCTCCAAAGTTATTACTCATTTTTAAACACACGTGGCAATGCGGGTTGTCCGTATCGTTATGGACGGCTATAACAAAATAGTTGTCCGGGTATTTTTTCTTGATGACCTGAATTGCGGCCTTTTTGATTTTAGCACCGGGAGCAAGCTTGTGATCCTTCATAGAAAACACCAAATTTAAAGTTTCTCTCTTTTCCTTTAAAGATAAGGACTTTATTTCGGACGTCTTTGGAATTTGGATAAAGCTATTAAAGCTTTCGCCCATATCTTTTAATTTATCTTTACCTGAAAAAATCTCTTCGTCGCTTGATTCCACTTCAAGATTTCCATTCCTAGATATATATTTCAGATGAGCTTTTAATTTTTCAAAATTTGTAGAAGATCCGGTTATTTTTACGACAACTTCCGTATTTTTCCGCGTCGATGGCACATAAGATCTTTTGGCGCTTTTTAATCTATATGCGCCTGAGCTATTTTGTTTTTGGCTTGTTTGAATGAATACTTTCTTGGCAAACCACTCACCTTCTTTGCTAATCTTAACTTTTGGCATTTACACTCTCCTATCCAGGCGAGTTTTATACTCGGTGATTATGCCGTTCACCTTTTTGATTTGTAAATTTATATCATTTAGAACATCCAACATTTTTTCTAAATCTATATTAAATTTTACTCCTAGTCTCTCTTTCAATATAGCTACTAAAGAGTTGATGTTTCTACCTAGTTTATTAATATCCGCTAAAGCAGAGGCTAGTTCTTTCATCTCGATATTGTTATAAAATTTATCATTATATATAGTATTTTTTATCCTCCATCTAGTCTCTTTTGTTACAGAGGTAAAGCCGTGAGACTTTGCGCTATTTTGCAAAAATGAATATTCTTCTTCAGTCAAATTTATTCTGATCTCTCTTGAAAATACCGGACTATGTTCGCTTACTTGTTCTATGTCATTTTTTTCCATAAAAGAAATTATGATCTGATTTATTATCTCGTTCATAGACACCTTGTTATCTTTTTTAATTTTTTCTAAAAAAGTATAGGCATCTTCATCTATCTTTATAAGTTTTGCGACTCTAGTTCGGCGATGGTCTAAGGTCATTTTTTTATCGTTCATTGTTTACTTCCTTGTGAGCCTCGCAGAGAATTTGCATTTTACGTCGATAAAAATATATATTTTTTAGGCGTAAAATGCTATCCTGCATTAAAACAAATATCTTATTGATGTGATTATAGCAATATTTTCTGAGACTGTGATAAAATTTCATTGAGTATAGACTTGTATATTATTGCAAATTTTAGAACATTGAAGTATAATCTCATATACATTATCTAATATCTATAAAGGAGTCGTTATGACTGAAAACAATAATAGTACCAAAAAGCGTAAGGCGGTAGATATTGATGAAAATATCAAAATTTTACAAGAAAAAATCAATAAGCTAAAAGACAGGAAGAAGAATCAAAGTAAAAAGAATATTGATAGAATGGGGGCTTTACTGGCTCAGGCCATAGGCAAAAACGATCAGCTACTTACCGAGCTGCTAGAGCTGCTAGAGAAACATAAAGAAAATGAGATCATTGAGACAATAAAAAGTATTCTTGATATAAAATAATTCAGAATTGTTAAAGAGAGCGCCATTGAACCATTTTGTAAAAAACATAGAAAACCTGATATCGGCAAAAAGGCTAGAGTCGTATAATAATAGCGTAGAAGAGCATTCTAAGAATCTTGAGCTTATTTCAAAGCTTACGCCCGATATAGCGATGATAGAAATATCTATAAGGAATATTGTTGATTTTTATATCACTCAAAAATACGGCACAGATTGGATAGCAAATTCTAGCGATGAGGGGATCGTATCCGAAAGAGACAATATAAGTAGTAGATTAAAACGAGGGACAACGCTCACCCATGAACAATATTTATCAAATTTCAGCCTAGGTAAGATAATACATCTGGCCAAGGATAACTTTTTAGAACAAAAAATATTTAGTGACTTGAGCAAATTTAATTTTAAAGATTTTGCAACTAGTAATAGAAATTTTTACTTTTATAACAACAATAAAAACAACTTCACGAACTATGAAAAATCTGAAATAATCCTTTCGCTTCTTCTAACAATAAGAAACAGAAGCTATCACTGGGAAAATCTCTTAAAGACAAGACGCAGTAAAAATAATAACGATAACTTTCCTAGAATAACGCATAGGCTGCATGAAACCAATATAGGGATCATGCCGGACAAGATCGAGATATTTTTAAAAAGCGTTTTTATTGAAATTTGTAAAGAATAAAAAAATGCAGGATAAATTTTATCCTGCACCGGGCGTCATGTCCGCCCCTCGAAGTATGCTGAATTCTACCTAATAGTAGCTTAACTAGTTATTAATTTTCAATATTAATCTTATCGTTTTTTGCTAGATCCTCGCATTTTAAGAAAACTCACCAAAAAGCAAAATTTTATACCAAAACTTAAACAAATTTTGCCCATTTAAGCTTCTAAAACTTAAAATAATGGTTTTACCTTTTACGGATCATCGGTAAAAAGGAGGTTTTGATGCTTTTGTATTGAAAAGTGCAATTTTCATTGCGATACATTTTTGAATAAAACACTATAGCATAACTTTTAAGTCAATATTAAGTAAATTACGGTGATAATAAAAGTATAAAATTCTAAAGTTACAAAGATTAATGTATTATATTTTAGCATAATGTATACTACTATAGTATTATTTATAGTAAATAATACTACTTAGAAACTTTTGATTAGAAACTAGAAATTAACAGAATAAACAAAAATAAAAAGGATTTTTATGCAACATAAAGAAAAATATACTATTGACAAACAAATTGAACATATGAAAAATCAAAATATAAACTTTAAACTATATTCGGAGAAAGAAGCGAAAGATTTTTTAACAACAAATAACTATTACTTCAAAGTAAAGGCATTTGCAAAAAATTATAGAAAATATAACAACAAATATATAGATCTAGATTTTAGATATCTTAGAAAATTCACGATCCTAGATACGCTTTTTAGGGACTTGACTTTAGAACTATCTCTATTATGCGAACATTTGGTTAAAACCACTATATGCTATCAATGCAGTGAAAATTCTGATGATGATGGATACGAACCTGTTAATAAATTCATGCGAGAAAAATTTATTCCAAAAACTTTAAAAAATTATAATGAAGGTATTTTTAGTTTTTATTCAAAAGATCTTTTAGATAAATATCATAATGACTTACCAGTTTGGGTTTTTGTTGAAATCCTAACTTTTTCCGAACTTATCCAATTTTATAAATTTTATACTGAAAATTTCAATATGCCAAATTTTGTTAGTGATTTTGATCTGTATGCCATAAAGAGTTTAAGAAATATTGCAGCACACAATAGTTGTATTTTGCATACTTTAACAATGTTTCCACTAGGTAAAAACGTTTTCGATATATCACCTTCTCTCAAGCAAACATTACGAGAAAAAAAGCTTTTATCTCGCAAACACAATATACTTAGAATACCTATGATACATGATTTTTTATGTTTAATATTAACTTTCAATAAAATTTGCCCCAAAACGGGCATAAAAGATATCTCTAAACAGAATATTTTTAATTTTTTTAGCAAGTGCGAAGAGAAATGTGCATATTTTAACAATGAAGCCCTTATCAAGGAAAGATACAAATTTATTAAAGAGGCGACAAGGGCTATATTAAGCTAGTATTAAATTTTATTTGGTAGAATGGTTGCAAGGATAAAAATCTGAAAATGGTTTTAGCGGTCGGCGCTGTGCCTTGACCGCTTTTTATATAGTTAAGCTTTTCTTATAAATATTATAATATAATTTTCCTTTTTCGTAATTATATATACCAAAATCAGTATAGCCTAGTCTCTTAAATAGCGCTATTGCATCTTTAGAATGAGTTTTTTCGCACCTAACATATAACTCATTAACCTCGAATTCCTTGAATTCTTGTTCGAGCTCAAGTATAGCTTTAGCCGCTATACCCCTTTTCCTATAGTCATCCGCAATATATAATAAATTAATCTCATAACCTTTAAGTATCTTTTTTCTTTTTTTATCTGATGTCATAATATTATATCCAGCATACAAAAAGCCTACATCCGCATCATTAAATTTAAGTATTCTTAAAACACTATTTGGCATATTTTTACCTGTTTCGATCATTTTACTTATTTCTTCTTTTGACATAAACTTAAAATGATGCTCCTGAGCACCTGCTTTTATGCACTTGGATATAAAATCAAAATCATCAACATCTGCATATCTATACCCAAGTGTTTTCTGATGTATATTTTTACAAAATTTAGGTTTGCTGTTTTTTCTAGAAAATATTTTTTTAAAAATTCCAAACACCATAAACTCCTTTTTAATATTTCATAAGATTATATTTTGCAGCCGGGTTCTTACACCGGCTGCCATAAAAAATTGTTATAAGCTATTTTTTACCCTTAATTTCTTTTAGGCTTTTTATAATATCCGTGCACCTAACAAAGAAATCGCCATATATTTCCTTGTGAAAATAATCTAAATCAAACAAGTCATACAACATATAAGAATAGTCGCCCTTTTCTAAAATATTTTTAGCATAAAAATTCCTTGAGGCTAGCTTATCATATTCATCTCTTTTTAAAGATACAAGCGCAATATAATTTTTATGTTTCATATAAAATTCATATAGCTCAAAAAGATCTCTGCATTCGGTGTTTTCCATAAAGAAATCCTCGCCTATACAAAAATCAGTTCGAAAAAAATCAAATTTCCCGGTTTTATCTTCTACTATTATTTTCGTATGTACTTTATTATCGTTACAATGAATTATGTATATTTTGTTAAAATCGTAAAAATCCTCATCAAGGGACTTAAGTGTATTCGATTTTATAAATTTTAAACCGAATGGGTGGTCTTTACCATTTACAAGCCAATCATTTGAAATTTGAAAACCGTTTGAGAATTTTTCTAAAAAATCAAAGCTAGGAACATTTTTTAATTTTAACACCCTATCCAGATAATCAAAACTGGCTTCACCCAAGCGCTTACTAGCTTCCACGACGTTTAACCCGTATTCTTGCAAGACATATTTCATCCTAGATATTAGATCTCGCCAATCATCTTGTTCCTCGCTCGCAACTCCATAATTAGATTGATCAAACTCTTTCAGTTTAGAAAAAACCTCATTAAATTTTGAGATCAGCTCAGACTTAGAGTGATTTTCAAGCATGAGCTCGAGAGCCAACTTTGTCGTTTGAGACATCCTGGAAGGGTCACTCCAGCTGTCGATCGTAGATTTTGAGATACCGAGCTTTTCAGCTAACTCTAACCTAGTTATGCCGATAGTTTCGCATACTTTTTGATGCAGTAACATTTTTCTCCCTTTTTAGAAATTGTGATATTATAGCATAAAATATGTAAAACACAAGTATTATACAAAATTTTGTATATTTACAAATATACAGTAATATTACTTATTTTTCCTTGACATTATAGTAATTTTACTGTATAATTACGCAATAACTTAGTAAAATTACTAAGAAATGAAAGGAAAAACATGGAAACTTACGACATAGCCGCTCTAGGTAAAGAGCTTTATGCTATCAATTCTTCTGACAAATTTCTCAAAGAAATTTATTCTAATTCAAAAATCGTCGATCTAAAAGAAGTCGGCGATATGCTCGTAAAAGTCCAAGAGCAAATCGAAAGTATCAGCAAAAGCAAGGGGCTAGTAAAAAGCGTCATAGAAAAAATACCGCTAATCGGAAAACTAAGCAAAAACGTAGGCCATGAAGTAGCGCTACAGCAAAATTTAACCGATTATATAACCTCTACGCTCGAAAAATTTGAAGATAAGCACGAAGAGCTAATACAGCATCTGCAAAATTTCGAGAACACCAAAAAGAAATTTCAAAGCGACATAGCACAGCTTGACGAATGGATAGTCAAAGCCGAAGATCTAAAAAAATCAATAAACGATGTTCCTAGCATTGCAAGGCTCGACAAACTTTTAACCGAAGCCAAGTCCGAGCTAAAAAGAAAATTCGATACTATTGATAGCTTAATCTCTCCGATGATACTAGCGGCCACGAATTTAACTCAAAACATCAATGAGCTTACGCCGGTATTGCGCAATATCCTTTATGCCGAGCTAAAAACGATGGTAGGCGTAAATTCCTTTAAAGACGCGGCCAATATGATGATCACGCTTAAAAACAGTATAGTGGAGATCCAAAAGCTTAATATCATCAACGCCAACGAAACCATCGTAGATATTCTCGATAATACTAGAACAAACCTGCTTTCAAACCAAGATATGGAAGAGATGAATAGGCTAAGAATCGAGGGCAAGAAAAAAATACAAGAAAAAGCCGCCGAGATCAACAAGCTTCAAAAAGAAAACGCCGCATATATGGAAAAACAGTATCTAAATTTGAAGAACTCCGGCGCGCTCATGCTCGAAGATAATAAGGAAAAATACATCGAAATAGAGGAGATCAAAAATGCTTAACGAACTTCTAAGCGAATATTCTATAGTTAAAAACCTAAAAATCGCAAAAAACTTTTCGGAACCCCAAGAGCTAAAGCTTAAGGAGTTAAAAATAGTGCTAGATAAAATAACCCCGAGTAATTTCAAAGAGTTTAATAACCTAAATTACAAAAGCATACTTTTAAATAGACTCTATACGATCCCAGAAACCGGAATAAATTTTATACTCAAAGTGCCTAAAATTTTAGAAGCCAAGAAAAAAATGCTTGAAAAAGAGAAAGACGCTACGCTTGAGCTTGGCAAATTTATTCCCAACGAAAACGTGCAACCAAGCGACGATACGATAAATTTTTTCAGAAATTATTTTGAAAAATTATATATCTCGACGCTAGATAAAAACGGAACATTTTATAAATTTCTCCTTCTTATAGACGAAATTAAGGAAGAAATAACCGGGCATTCTTTCGTATTTCTCGACAAACGATACGGAGAGCCTTTGGCTAAAAAATTTATAAGAGAGTATGCCGACAATCAGTTTGCGGTATTTTACGGACTCGGATTTAACATATTAATTGAAGAATAGGAAAAGAGATGATAAAAACAAATAATGCAAGCATAATAAATAGTAAAATATTAAAAGGATTTTCGATCTTTTTTACTATTTGCGCTGTATGGACAGCAATTTGTCTTTTGTGGAGCTTTAAAGACTCTACTCAAACGCAAATCGTTGTTAAACATAGTTTAAGCCCCGCAGAAGCCGCAATGAACATAGTAGGGCTTATAAAATATTTTCCTGCACTGTTGGGCGGTATGTTAATAGTTTTCGCGGCGCACAGAATACTTCAAGGCATACGCGAGGGCGAGTCAAGTAGATCAGGCTTTATTATGGTTATCGGCGGAGTTTTGGCAATGAGCACGTCCTTTCTTTTGGATGGAATAATAGGAGACGGCGGCAGATCTTCTATGCCGGAACCGACGACCACCGAAAAAGTCGAAGAGAACGTATTTTTATTTAAATTGTATTTTGCTAATTTCAAAACGATGTTTGGTGCAAGCATTTCAACACTTATCAAAGTAGCCATAGCGATGAAAATATCTATAGTCCTTTTTACCGCTTATGAAATAGTTCGTTTGAAAAATTTAGAGTATCTAGCAAAAAGATACATAAAAGAATTTAAAAAACACGAGGGAGATCTAAACAAGCTTACTATCTTCAAGGCCGACAAATGGGTAGATCCAAAAGAGATGGGTAGAAATTTGGCTAAATATTTTGTATAATGCAAAAAATTTAGCAAAGGCTATAAAATGGCGACAAAATCGCAAAAACTCGATACTCTAGTATGCAATACCCTCGGCATTTCAAAAGAAGAATTAGCGAGTAAATTTGAAATCTCGGTGCTTACAATGGGCGGATGGGCCAAAAGTATGCCAAAGCCGGTAGAACTCGCCCTTAAGCTCATGCTCGAAAACCACGAGCTTAAGCAAAAAATTAGTAAAATATGCGAGGCTCACGAGATCGTGGCCTCGTTTAAAAAGGACAATAATGAATGAAAAACATAATTTTTTGGTAGAAGCAAAAGGGCTTATGAATTTGGAACCTAATAAAAAATTATGTAACAGAGAAATAATATGAAAGAACTAAATCCTGAAGCAATCAATTCTATTTTAAACATATTAACGTTTTTTTCATATACGACAATCCTTTTTGGATTGGTATTTTTATTTTACTTTATTCGATACGAATTTTTAGGACATGAACTAACAAGGCAACAAAAAATACGCGCCTTGATATTTTTACTAGCGAGTATCGCGCCAAATTTTGTGATTTCTCTTGTCGCTCAAAAACTCGATGCCGGACTATACATAAATTTCGGGATCTTTTTCTTTGCGCTTTCATGCGTGAGCGCAAAGGCCGTTTTTAAGAAAAATTACAAAATATTCGGCGAAATTCCGTTTGATAAATGGTATGGAATAGCATTTTTAACCGCAATAATCTTAAACTGCGCATTAATATATACAACTATTTATAAGCTACACGTAGAGTCGGCAAACGTTTTATTTAAAATTCTAAATTACGGATTTTTATCCTTAATAGCGGCCTCTATCGTCATAGCTTTATTGGAAAAATTATTCAAAAGCAAGCAAGTAGTATATTTTTTAAAATGGGTGCGAATACCCATTACAAGCCTTGCTTTCGCCAACATCACGCTTACCGCGTTTTTTATGTTTCTACTCTTTACCGCTCCAGCGATGGATGCGTTGTCTCACGCGTATTCTCCGATTAGCGGATTTGTAAAAGTCGGAAAAACCGAGATAAACACAAGAGCTTTTGAAAAAGAAGAGATCCTTTTTTTAGAAGGCGAGGTAAATTCCGGTAAAGATCCAAAAGAGATCGAGCACGAATTTCTAAAAAAATATACAACTTTTTATGAAAATAGTGCCGAATAAGTTTATAACGTTATTTATATTATAGAATACTTTTATATAATAAAGTAACGTTATTTATATTAAATAACGTTACTTAAAGACTACCAATTAACTAGTTTTGCAAGGAATAGCCAAACTGCTGTATTATTAATACTTGAATATTAAGTCCTATATTTTATATACAGTGGAAGTGTATGGCTAAAAACACTCTGTAAATATTATAGAAATGTAATTTTTATTTTTTATTATATTTTTATTGCTATAACTATATAATTTGATATTCAATCTTAAAAAAGGAGATAGAAATGAATAGGTTTCTAAAAGTTGCACTTATTGGTGCAGTAGTGGCTACAAGCATTAGTGCTGAGGATTTCTTGGCAAAAGCCACCAATGGTGCATTAAGCGATACTCAAATAGGTGTAGTTAAACTTGACAACAATCGCATGACTAATGTTAAAGGGGGATATACGGTTTCTCGCAACACTTTTACATTAATTAATAGAGTGGTAGGAAGTAGCTCAATCAAGCAAATTGGAAAAGTTATTTTTATATCAGAGGCAGAGCAAAGAGCTAGGGCTCTTGGCTATTATGGATCAGAAGCGGCAGGAAGCGGTTATTACGCTGGACAAAGATACAATGAGGCAGTTTCTGTAGCCGACCCCCAAAAAGGTGAACTGTTAGCTATTACAGCCACATTAACAAAAATACCAAGTTATTTTGGAACTCCTATACCAAAATTTGAATATGGTGCAGTGGTTTTAAAAGTTACTTCTGATGGCTCTCTTTATAGATTGAGAAGTGCTAATCTAAGTAGTTATATAGCTTCAGATGCAATGAGATACGAGAAAAATAATCTTTCAAGAGAATTGGTGATTAATCAATAAATACTATTTAAAATTTACTTTAGTCTAAACTTAGACTAAAGTAAATTAAATTTTGGCCGATATAATATTAAAGGATTAATATGATAAACGCTCTTAACAACTATTCCGCTTTTTCTAGACAAAGTTTTTCCCTAAACGTAAATGTTAAACATGGCTCAAAAACTGAGATTTTAAAACAAAATGAAATCTCGCAGCCGGATACGGTCGAGCACAAATTTAACGAAGTTTTAGGCTATAAAGTCGATGAGGACGGATATTTTACGTCCGAATTTAACGAAGCCGCAGGTATCCCAAAGGACTACAAAATCCACTCTGATACCTTAAAATCTCTCGTGAACGTGAATGATAAGGCTATTGCATTTAATAAAATGTTTTCAAAAATCGACATAGCAAAAACCGTCGGCAATGCATATAAAATTTTATCCCAAGTAGTCGGCGAGGACGTTTTAAATTCCAAAGAAAGTTTTAACAAAGAAGACCTCGCCAAATTTCCTCAAGGATACGAGTACGAGAAATCAAGTCTAAAAGTAACTAAAGTAAATAAAAACATCTACGACTATGCGTCGGCACGTAGCGCCTTTAACGATAAGTCCGGGAAAACCAATATGGAAACGCTATTTTTTAACAGCTCATATCATGAGTTAACAACAACGCCGCAATATAAGCCGTCAACCAATATCTTTGATAACAATAACGGCGGCAAAGAGAGCGAAAACGTGAGCGTGTTTATAAATCCTCACGGCGAAAGATACACCAACCCTGACGGTAGTATAACCAAAGGAGGCTTGATAGCAGCCGTAATAAACTCAAATTTAGACGTACGAGAGGGGGAAACTACGGTTTGGGGCAAAATGCAAGGTTATGACAAGAGTATAAGCGGCAAAGAATACAGACAAAAACTGGACGCCTTTATTGATTCGCGCAACATCTACGGCATCAAAGGAAGCGAACTTGACGGGCTTAGCAAGGATTACCGAGAATATGTACTAACATTTCAAAAAATGCAAGAGTCGCTTTTACCCGGTAGCACTGCCTTAAGCGGCAACTCTAACGTTACTTCCGACGGTAAAGAATCAAAAAGCCTCTTTGAAATAATGCAAGAGGATATGAAAGAGGCGCAAAAACGCCTAGAAAAGCTAATCGAGCAAGAAAAGCGAACGCAAAAGATGCTGGATAAAAATAGAAAATACAACAAAGAGCTAGAGCAAAATACTAGAAAAAATTTAGAAGAACTTGAGGCGATAATGAAATTTAACGCTAAGAGCGTGGATATAAGAGCTTAAGTTAAGTTTTTATAAAATAACATAAATTTAACAAAAGGAAAATTAGGTGAAAAAAATAGTTCCACTACTATGCATGGCTGGTCTCTTATATGCATCAGACCCGGTTACAATAGATAGTTTATTTAAAAAACAAATCGGGCTTAGAAGCACAACAAGTCTATCCATACTAAACACCGGCAATTCAAATTCTTATATGACATATCCGAATTTAAGTATGACGGGGGATCCGATTATATGGAACGACACAAAACAACTCAATCTTACTCAAACATTTATGTATGCGCTAAGCCCCAAATTCGACCTTTTAGCAAGCTTTAGCGGAAGCTATGCAAGAAGGGAGTATACAGATATTAGAACTTATGAATTTAAACATCAGGATAAATCTGGATTTGATTCAATGTGGCTAGGCTTTATATATACGGCTGATCGTATAGGCGAGTTGGTACCGCAGATGGTTTTTCAAACAGCAATAATACAAAGAGAAAGAGCCATTGATGAAACAAAGAATTTTAACTTCAAGTCATATTCACTCAAAGGAACTTTAAGGGGATACTCTGATCCGGTAATCTACTCAATTTATAGTGGCTTTGGTTACAATGCGGAACGTAAATTTGAATCTATGAAAATTAAATACGGGCATAGCTTTTATTTTGGCGGCAATCTATCAATAGCACTAAGCCCAAAAATTACTCTTGATATGGGAGCAGAACAAAGATATCAGCTCGAACAAAAAATAAATGGAAATAAAAATTCTAACGTTCGTTCAATACCAACCTATAGTATAGGGTCAACCTACAGCATAAATGAGGACACTGCAATTAGTTTTTCAGCTGATTTGGGCGGCTCAAGTTCTGCGCCAGACAGTATATTTGGAATAAGTATTTGGAAAAAGTTTTAATATATAAGAAATTTCATCTTAAAGGAAATAAAATGAAAAAGTTATTTAAAGTTGCGCTTGTGAGCGCTATCATGGCAGGCAGCCTCGGAGCAAACGACTTTTTGGCAAAAATCACGAATGGCACATTGAGTGATAATCAAACCGGAGTTACCACGCTTAATGAAACGGCTATGGGTAAAATTAAGGGTGGTTATGAAGTGGAAGCTTATAATTTAGGCTCATTTGCTATTGCCGTAGCATTACCCCATTTTACAAACGAGCTCGGATATCACCCTAATTATGATACAATGATGCAGATGGATAGAGGGTTATGCCCTATGGGTGTAACAGAATGTTTCTATAATAAAGAAACCAAGAGCCATCTCGAACAAAATAGAAATAGGCTTAGAGCATACGTACAAGCCCTAACTCCATCTTATGTTCCAGCACACTACGCATTAGCATTTACAGTAACAAAACATCCTATAATAAAAAAAGACGGTAGTCGCGATGTATATTTTAGTTATGGCGTCGCAGCTGTAAACTACCAGCATGGAACTGTTCATCCAATCAGTGTTCCCACTGGAACAATAGATAACAATGTAATATTAAGAGAATTAAGGGATGCATACAAAGGCACTCTTGAATGGTCATTAAAAAAGTAAATTAAAAATAGGCTTCTTATTCTTTTTATTTTGAAAAAGAATAAGAAGCAATTTAAAAGGATTTTAAATGATAAACGGCTTAAACGGATTTAACGCAAACGTAAATTATGATTTTAGTAGCGCTCACGAGCGAAATTTAAAAGCACGCGAGGAGAAAGAGGCTATAAATTTAACCTCAAATTCGGCGCCGTCTCGATCAAATTTGACCGAACCTATTAATTATGACGCTCTTGATCCAGAAAAACTAGACCGAGATCAGCTCAAAATTTGGGCGGAAAATGTCGATCCAGGGAAGCTAACGGGTAAAAACTTAAGCAAATGGCTGGGAATAAAAATGGGGTTTGAAAAGTTTGAAGATAGCTGGCGTAAAGAGCTTGGTCTAAATCCGAACGAGCCAGTAGCCATAAGGAGGATATTTTCGCTAAGCGGCTACACTAAGGACGATAAAATCAGCGTGTGGGGCAAGATAAACGGGCTTGATTCTAGTATCGACAAAGAAAAAGCTACCGAGCTAAAAAAATTTATAGACAGTACTAAAGCTTTAGCGGCGAACGAGGGGCTAGCCGGATATAAAAACTTAAACGTCGACGATATTCGCACGGATTTAGGCGGCGTAGGAACTGGATTTATGCCGGGGTTTGTTATGCTGCGCGAGATCACCGACTTACTCGACTCCGATATGGACATAGATAAATTTAAAGATAAATGGCTCGAATTTACCGCCGAAAAGATACTGGGGGATCACGCAAACGTCAAGATATCACTCAAAGATGGAAAGCTAAATTTTGATCAAACGCCCGAAAAGGTAAGGCTAAGATCTCTTAATCAACCACTTGAAAAAAGAGTGAGCTACGCAGATGAAGCAACTAAAAAAGAGTTTTTAAATTTCTTAAAAGATGCATTTAAAAAAGGCGAGAGCATCGCAGACGTACTACAAAATATAGCTCTAAAAGAAAGTGCAACAAGCGATCAAGCTCCTAAAGAAACGCCCGAAGAGAATAAATTTAAGCCTATCCAAGCCGTTAGCAAAAGCCAAACCTATGTTTATAAGGATATAAAGCGCGAGTTTTTCGAGAAATTTATCAAAGTTGAGCAGGAAAAGGGGATGGATATAATGGAAATACTGCGCAAAGTGGGCAAGATTAGTAAAGTGAATATTAGTGCCTAGTAATATATTTATAAACTATATATTACTGTTTATTGCTTTAAACTCTGCCTTAAAGGCAGAGTTTGCTGTGAGTTCATATAGAGAACTCAGGAGTCAAAGTGTGGTCAGGCAAACCTATGAGGAATCTTGTGGTGCAGCCTCTATCGCTACTCTAATTAATAATCTCGACTTTAAAAATATATCTGAAAAAGATACATTGGAGCAGATGAGGGAAAATCATAAGGATTTAAATACCGATATGGTAAGCTTTAAGCAACTTCAAGACGCTGCAGCAAAACTAGGGTATGAATCAAAAGGTTATCAAATTAGCCGCGAGCTGCTAAATAAACTAAATATTCCAGTTCTCGTAAGGATAGAAAACGATCCGCGATATCCTCATTTTGTCGTAGTTATAAATCATCCAGGGGATTTTATAACAGTTTTAGACCCAAGCTTTGGAAAGTATATCAGCAGTAAAAATGAATTTTATAGCGTATGGGATAAAAACAACCAGGGCGGCTATGCTCTAATTCTTGCTCCCAACAATGATTTTAAGAGAGAGTATAATATAGAACTGCCAAATAAAAGCCTATTTCAAAAATAACTATTTAAAAGAACTTGGATTGACACTAAATTTAGCTCTAACTTTACCTATAATCTTTAGTTGTATCTGCTCTTGCGGCTTTATAATGATATCTTGATAAAAATCATTAAGTGATGTAAGCTTAATGATTTTTCGTATTGGATCAAACAAGTATTTTTTTACATATAAACTGTCTTCAAGGATAGCAATAACTATATCGCCATTTCTTGCCATTTCATTCCTGTCCACCAAAACCAAGTCGTTATCTTTTATAAAAGGTTCCATACTATCGCCCATAGCTCTTATGATATCATACTCTTTTACTGGTACTCTTAAAACATCTCTCAAAAACTGTGCGCTAACCGGTATTTTCTTTGCCACACTATCATCAGTAAAAGAACCATACCCGGCACTTGCCCTAATATTATCGTAGAAATTTAGATAGATTTTTTTATTTTCGGTATCATTAATAATACTAAGAATATTAGCAAGATTAGAACTTGGTAGGCTCGGTTTTTTAGAAACTGGGATAAAATAGCTTAATGGAACTCCAAAATGAGCTGCTATAGACTGAAGTATAACTCTTCGCGGCTCCACTTCCCCGTATTCATAGCCTTGAAGGGCACCATAAGATACACCAATAGCTTGAGCAAATTCTTTTTGGCTCATGCCTACTTTTTTTCTTAATTCTCTAATTTTTTCACCTATTTTAGGAGTTTCCATTGTTTTTATACCTATTTATTAAGAGATTACCCTTGACTAAAACACAATTTTGGAGTATAATGCCACTACAGATTTAGGTATTGTACCCTAAAAATACATAAAAATCAAGCTTTCTATGTATTTTTATACAACTTTTGCCTAGATTTGGAGATTAGAATAAGGAGAACAGCATGCAGACATAAATAACTAAATCTTTGAATATAGCTTTTGGCCCGCACGCCGTCGAATATTGAAACATTCTGATTATAGTGTGACAAAAATTAATATTCAATAAAATTATCCACGTTTTTATCATTGTTTAAGGAGAAAATTATGAAAAAAATATTTTTTGTAATTTTTGTTGCACTAAATCTTGTTGGTTGTAGTGCCTTAATTAGTGTTGGTGATAATAATACCAACACATCAAAATATAATAAGGAATTAAAATGAAACCTATTAACAAAAAACTAGCTATAACACTACTTTCTGTTACTGTTGGGCTAAGCGCCTTTGCCTCTGAATATCAAATAAAGCCTGTTCAAAATATAGATGAGGCTGTTAAATTGATAAAAAATCTTAAGCCAAAAACAGACAAGGCTAATGAAGTTAAGAGCAAAAACACATCTCCATATGGCTATATACACAAGAGTGATAATAGCCCATCACCAATGAGCTATACTCCAATACCCATAAACAACTTTAGTTATGATTCAGTCAGAGATACAATAACCACTATTTATGATAGTACAAACAACCCTATACTTCATATAGTGCATAACAAAAAACAGAATGATCCAACTTTGACGGCAAAAGATTTAACAAAACTCAATACTACAGAAATATATAAAAAAACAGGCTACACTTGTGATAATGAAGGAAAAAAACCATATAGTTGCAGTGCTTACCATTTTTATACAGGTATAATTCTTAATTCAAACAGTGTTGGAGCCAACATAAATCTAAGTCAAACTAAACTAGCACAATACGGCAAAGATATTGTTCTGCTCGATCGAGAATCGAGGCTAGGCACGTATATGAAAGTATTTATTGATCAAAATGGCTATCTTTGCTCAAAATTTACACTAACAACAGGAGGAACAACCACTGCCAGAACAGCCCAACCTATACCATTTAATGAAAACGTATATATTCAGGCAAATGATTTAGGCCAAGCATATCAAGTTGGATGGAAAAGCTTAGATACCGGTAATAGTTCGATTGGTAAGGCCGGCCATCAGATAAAACCAGTATTTACTCCGATACCAGGAAAGCCTAATGGAGTTAATGATGATGCAAATGCTGTTATTAGTTTAGACAGACACTTTTGGCAAATATTCCCTGACACAATTGTAAAATTTGGTATAACTAATTATTTTTGGAATACCAATATACCAATGTTTGCCAATATAGGCAAGGATGATCTAAGCGATATGGTTGTTTATCAACAAAGCCCCGCTTTAAAAATGGACTTAACTTTTGTAAATAAAGTTATAGGTGATTTACAGGGCAATACAAACTATTTTCCATTGGGTAAATTAAGAGCATATGTTGACGCAAACGGCAATCTAGCTGCAGCAGACGTCAGGGAAGTTTACTAACTAGTATTCTTATGGGGCGGATTATCCGCCCTTGCCTAAATAAATTTTAAAATTTGCCGATTTGGTATTAAAACATTTAAAAGGATTTTAAATGGATATTCTGTTAAGAAACGGCTATGACGTAAATTTATCATTATTGAGACAAGGCCAAATGCAAGCTTCCGCATCTAGACTCGCCGGACAAGAGCTAGTCAAGGTGGGCAATGAGGCAATAAGTAAGGATGAATATATCAGTAGGCAATACGATCTTTTAAAAACGGCCAACGATATACTAATGCAAAATTCGCAAGCCTATCTATATAAAGGCGGATCTGATAATGTAAATGGATATTCTACCGGGTTTTTAGGATCAAGCGCTCATAGGGCAAATATGCCTATGTGGTCCAATATGGACGACTCGGATAGAGTTACTCAAGACGGATATAATGGATTTCAAGGACCGTATGGGAATGACGGATATTGTTTTTCTATCGGTTTGCCAGATTCCGGGGGGGCCGTAATAGAAGAATTTGCCGGCGGCGGATATTTTAAAGGCAGCAAATCAAATACCATCCTAAGTCAAGACAGAAACAATCTAAACGACTATGCAAGCGAAAATATACTAAAAACTAAATACGGCGACGTAGAGGTATTTTTAGATCTATACGGCGATAACGACAAGCTAGGTATCGGCAAATTTAGCTCAAATGCAATGCTTTTTAACTTCGACAGCAACGGCGACGGAATTTTAAATAGCTCCGATAAGCTATTCTCAAAGCTCAAGGTTAGAGGATACGATAAGGACGGCAACGAAAAGATAGCAAATTTAAGCGACGTAACCAGCGGTATAGATCTGACGCAGTTTATTAAAAAAGATATAGATATAAACCATTGGCGGAAGCAAATAGAGGATCTAAATACTAAAGGTGGTACTCAAGTCGACATCTCAAAGATCGATAATCGCTTTTTTTACTACAACGAAAACCCATACACCGTATTTGCACCAGAAAGCAGATACAAAAAGATAGAAAGCGACGGCGTCAAAAATTTCTTTGATGCATACGCGGATAAAGACGGCTGGGTAGACCTAAGAAATAATAACGTATTTAATAAAAATAGCCTATTTAACAATTTTGCTTACGCTAAGGCTGGGTTTGACGGCAACCTTAAGCTTAATGAATTTAATCCGATCATATCAAGCAAAAAGACGAGCGACGACTTCTCGTATGAAAACTATCAAAGAGATAGCTTTATGAAATTTTATAGAGACTACGAAAAAGAATCCACCGCCCACGCAAAAGACATAGAGTGGCTATCAAAAAATCTAAAAGAGTATAACGTAGAAAATGCAGACGAATATATAAGCAGGCTAAACGGTAGCAAGTCGTCATACATGATCGCCATGGAAAATGAATTCCAAAAGGCTACAAGGCTAGAATTTAGCCCAGAAAACTTAGAGAAAGTAAAAAGAGCCTTTGATACTAATCCGAATAAAGCGGCCTTAATGATGAACGACAGCGATAGCGTAATAGCTATGAAGCTAAACGATAATGGATCTATAACCTTAAAATTTGATAGCGGTAGAGAAATAGAAGTAACGGAGCTGTATTCTGATACGGGTAAGCTTTTAGGAGATAAAACAAGAAGGGCAAGCCTAAATTTAGAAACTAAAGCCATGAGCGACATCGAGCTTGGCTCTATAAGCTTTAATAATATAGGCATACTAGATACCGACGGCAAATATAAGACGCTCCAGGAAATAGGAGCTAGCGCTATAAAATCCTTTTCTACTAAGCATGGAAAACAGTTCTTGATATACCTGGGGGATAATAAAACCCTAACGGCAAAGGATTTATATAATATATCATTTTTAAATAACGAGCTTGAGGCAAATACAAAAATAGATGAAAAAGATAAATTTTATAGAAAAGTTAATATTTTAGCATAAAAAATGTTTATTTATAACTTTATACTATACTTTAGTATAGGAAAGTTTTAGTTATTATTTTATATCATAAAGTAACGTTATTTATTATAAAATAAATTATTTAGTAATATCTAGTTCTTTACTATGCTCTTTTACTCTTTCGCCCTTCTTAACGAGTTTTTCGTTATTGTCTTTTCCATTTTTAGCCAAAATTTGAAGAATATTTTTTATATCTTTTTGTAACATCGACTCTTGGTCTTTTTGGTTTATGGCCGATTTCATAGTAGCTACAAAAGAACTTACAAATTGCGATGTTTCCTCGCCGGCGGTTTGTGATATAGTTTCGATTGTCTTTAGGCTTCCGGCCAACACCTTATCAAAAGTGCTTTCTCGCTCCGGGTTTTTAAATTTTTCAATGCCCCCGTCTCCAAATTTCTCAATTATCGCTTGATACTCTTCTTTTTCTTGCCGCGTCGGCCTATTTCTTGATATATCCTTGCTCGTCAAATCTATCAAGCGATCAAGCTGTTTTGAAAAGTTGTCTTCACCCATAGGAATTTCAAGATCATACGTGCCGCTCTCCATTTTTAGCTTGACGTCGATCTTGTCTTTTGAAAATTTCATATCTTGTTTGTTTTTAAAATTTAGCATTTTATCGACGACGCTTAGCGATTGTATAAGAGCTCTGGCTTCTTCGCCCCTATAGGCTTCATTGGTCTTAAAAAGCGTTTTAAGCTCGTCTCTGAGGTTATCGGTAGATTTAACAGTTATTTCAAAGTCTTGTTGCACGTCTAGCCCTTATGATGAATTTTGCATTTCAAAGCATATGCGATCCTTTTTATGCCTTTTTTGTCTGCGTAGTATACGGTTTGACCGCTAGCAGCGACTATAATACCGTGTTTTTGCCTGATTTCGTCAAATATTTTGAGTTTCGAATAGTCTTTGTTCTGTTCTAAAATTTCCATATTTTCTCCTTTTTACCGATGATATTTTACCAAATTTGATTTATTTGTCTAAAAGTGGGCTTTAATGGGGGGCTTTAATACAAATTTTTTTAATAAAAATTAAGTTGTTTTATTTTTAGGATTCTTATTAAATTTAAATTCTTATAAATTTAGGGGGTGTGAATAACTGAGTTTTTCACATGCGTTTTGAGCCGAGTGGAGCGGGTTAAAAATGAGTTATTCACTTAAATTTTTTTCTTAGCTTTTTAGGGAGATAAACTTTAAATTTCTTAGCTTTTTAGGGAGATAAACTTTAAATTTCTTAGCTTTTTAGGGAGTTTTACTTTTTTTCTTAGCTTTTTAGGGAGATAGATAGCCATTTTTACTTATAATAAGCTTAAAATAAGCTATATTTAAGCGCTTACTCCTCAAAATGCTATGATTTTTTATTGCAAGTCCCTAAAAAGCTAAGATTTTTTGATTTTTCTTAGCATTTTAGGGAAAAAATTTGACAATAGCAAAAATTGCGGCTATAATTCTTAGCATTTTAGGGAAAAAATTATATTTTTACTGAATATAGACTTAAAAATAAGCTATATTTAAGTAAAAAATGGCCGAATTCGATCATTTTTTGAGCGTAACTCCCTAAAAAGCCAAGATTTTTTGCAGCATGTCATCAAAAACCTATGATTTTTGAGTTTTTTCATAGGTTTAAGGGATAAATTTCGGCGAAGTTAAAAAACGACGCCTAAGAATTTTCAATAAAGGAAATAAATGCCTCAAGATATACCCGATATAGACGACGATCTGGATGAAGGGCAGGGTTATGACGATTTTTTCGCTCCGGTGGTGATAGATCCGCAGGAACAAAGAATTTATGAGGCCGATTATTTAAAGGACGATAGTTATATCAAACTTTTAAAGGCCAACTCCGTCATTAGAGGCAAGGTAGTAACCGACAAAAGAGGGCTAAAGATAAACATATACGACCTAAAGGTCTTAAATTTCTTACTAAAAACCCTTCAAGAGTGCGTTAAAAAAGATACTCAGCCTGTAAAATTTACTACCCTGGTGATCCCTTTGGAGCTATTTAAGCGCGTAGTGGACGATGCGAAAAATTGGAGGACTAATTTTATAAAGTCCGTCGAAAAGCTCGAGAATATAGCATTTGAGCTAAACAATTACAGAGACTGGGAAAAGGACGAATTTATCATCTGGCAAAAGACCAGGCTCGTTATAACTCCAAATTTCAAGACTAAGGGCGAGGAGCGCAAGAAAGCTACCTGCGAGATCAGCTTCGCAAAGGAGTTAGCTACGGCTTGCTGGCAAAAGACCGATTATACGCACCTGGATTTTAAGACGCTAAACAGCTTTACGAGTAAATACGCCATCAGGTTTTACGAAGCCTTGGTGGCCAAGATCCAATACTATACGAATTCTAACAACTATAAAACCGAATACGACTTTAAACAAGAGGAGCTAGAGGGGATATTTGATGTAAAATTATCAGATTTGCCAAATGGATTTATATATTTTTTAAGTAATAAAATCCATTTTGACGATATTGTTATTCCTGATCTCCAAAGCAAGTTACATTTCGACTATGAAATACACGGCAAGGACAAGATCATCACGTTTAAATTTCAAAAAGACTATCTCGAGCAGTTTAGGACTAGAAAGGCCGATACGGTGGATCTAGCTATAGAAAAATTTAGAAATCTCATCGACGCTAAAAAAACTTATGACGACGGTCATACGAGAGTTTACGAGATAGATACGGATAAACCCGAAAACGCTATGATGGATTTTTTATTAAACATCAGCCAATACTACTACGGCGTTTCGCTATTTAAAAGGCCTGAAGAGATAAACCGGTTCGGAGAGGTCGCTATGAGCCGCGAAGGGGATTTATATTATATTAACACCCATAAAAGGATTTCATACGGCCGGGCAAAGAAATTTTTGATCTATCTCTATAAAAATTATTACGAGCAGATCACGCACGAGATAAGGGCGCTGAAAGAAAAAGGGGAGGTTGCCGCAAAGGCTAAGCAAGAAAGAAGCTTGTTTGACGATATCTAGGGTTTTGATTTGAGGTTTCTAAGCTTCATCTCGGCCGTTTGTATCTCTTGGTCTTTGTTGCTAAGTTCTCTAAAATACTTCAGCATCTCTTGTTCTAGTGGAGTCAGGCTTTCTAGTTCGCCTTTGTAGTATGAGCAGATAAGGTCAAAAACTTTAGGCCTATATTTGCGCCAGTTGTAAAAAGTCGTCAAGGACATATCCAAGTCCTTGACCATCTCCCTTTTATTGAGCGTATAAATCCTCTCGCGATCGTCCATAGTTAGCTCTTTCTTGATTTTAGTAAAAAAATACGCTACGATTTTAATAACGGCAATTTTAGAATTGATTGCGAACAATTATAACACATTGCGGATTTTAGCCCAAAAAGTTATGTTATAATTAAACAAAATCTATACAAAGGAGCGCGAATGAAAAAAATCATAGCCGTTTCGATTATCGGCGCTTTTTTCTTAGCGGGTTGCGGGAAGGAAGAAATATATACCGTGGACTACTATGAGAAAAACGACGATGCTAGAGCGGCCAAGATCGCAAAATGCGAAAAAGCGTCAAAAATGAACGCAGAAGAAATGGCTAACTGCCATAACGCCAAAAGGGCGCAATATCTGATTGATGAAAGCAAGCCAATAGGCCTTTCAGCTAAAAAATCTGAGAAAACCGATGAAAAATAATCTTAAAAAAGGAGCAATTAAAGCAATGATTTCAAATAAGTCCGCTGAACTAAGCCTTGTTTCAGCAAACTCTTGCGGGGGGGGGGGGCAACCTATAAGCGAAATTTAACCTCTTTTGATTTCTTAAAAATATCCCTTCTTTTAACTCTTGCGATTTTAATTTTCTTTCCGACCGATATCTTGGCCGCGCCTGCGAGCGGTGGTCTAGAAAAAGTCAATACTCTGCTCGAAAACGTCGTTAGTTGGCTCAAATACGCCGCCGTAGCCGTCGTTACCATAGCTATATTCGTGGTAGGCTATAAGGTGCTATTCGGCGGCCAAACTATCAGGGAGTGCGCCCCAATCATCATAGGCGCCGTTCTCATAGCTTCGGCTGCAGCTATCGCCGATCTTTTGGTAGGAAATATTTAAGATGCAAACAGAGGCGATGTATAAAGGACTCACCAGGCCGGCCATGTTTTTTGGCGTCCCCATCATCCCTCTGTTTTTCGTTTGCGCCTTTTTCGGTCTGATGTCCATATACGTCGACTTAAAAATGTTCGCATTCACGGTGCCGTCGGTTTTGATTATGAGGGCGATCTCTAAAAAGGACGAGTCTATTTTTAGGCTACTGTTCTTAAAAATGAGATTTCTCTCAAACCCGGCAGCAAAGAAATTTTATAAAGTCAAAACCTACAACTCTCAAAGTTATTCAAAAATGCCGTTTAACAACGATTTTCCTAAAATCAGCGCGATCGGTCTACATAAAAATCCAAGCTTTGATAAATTTATTCCCTACCAAACCCTAATAGGCGACATAGTAGTCACCAAAGACTACGAGCTGCTCGCCACTTGGCAAGTAGAGGGAGTTTCGTTTGAAGTCGAGGACGAGATAGATATTGATCAGTTTAAAAATAGGCTCAATATGCTTTTTAGAAGCGTTACGGATAAGCCCGTATCGTTTTATTTCCATAATTGCAAAGTGCCTAGCGAGGATAGGCTCGAGTCGAATTTTAAAAATGAATTTTTGAATGACCTTGATAAAAAATACTATGACGGCTTTAGCAAAGAAAACACCAAGTCAAACAAGCTATTTTTAACGATGGCCTATTCTCCACTAGGACGCCTGGAGAGATCGAGCTTCAAAAAAGACAGCGTCGAAAAACGCGTCAAAGAGCTAAACGGCTACGTAAAAACCATGCGCGAATATTGCGACTCCATAAGCGCTAGCCTTGAGGCCTTTAAGCCTTCAAGGCTTGGAATTTATAAAAAAGACGGGGTCGATTTTTCATCCCAGCTCGAGTTTTACAACTATCTGATCGGAGGCGAGTTTAAACCAGTCAGAGCCTCTAACGCTCCGTTATTCGAGTATCTTAACGGCGGTCTTGATACGATCATGTTTTCAAATTCGGCCATGCAGTTAAATTTCAGCGACGGCAAGAAAAGATTCGCCAAAGCCGTAGAGTTTAAAGACTATACGCAATTTACGTATTCGGGCATCTTAGACGCGCTTATGTATATGGACATCGATTATACGATCACGCAAAGCTTCACGCCTATGGCCAAGGTGGACGCTAGAGACGGCCTGGTCAAGCAAAGAAAAAGGCTCGTAAGCGCCGAAGACGAAGCTATAAGCCAAATAGCCGAGCTCGACGAAGCGCTCGACGAGCTTGCTAACGGCAGTATATGCTTCGGCAAATACCATTTTTCGGTAGTCGTATACGGAGACACGTTAAGAGACGTCGAAAAAAAGACCAACGCCATGGTCTCCAAACTGAGCGATATAGGCTTTTTGGCCTCGATCTCAAATATCGCTTTACCGGCTACTTATTTCGCCCAGTTTCCAGCAAATTTCGCCATCCGCCCAAGGCTTCACAGCATTTCAAGTAAAAACTATGCCAGTCTAATGGCCATGCACGGGTTCGCATCTGGTAGAAAAAATAAAAACTGTTGGGGAGACGCGGTCACGATACTAAAAACTCCGAGCGGGACTCCGTATTATTTTAACTTTCACGAGATAAAAACCGACGATGATTTCGGCAAGGACGATATTTTAGCCAATACTTTAGTGGTCGGCCAAAGCGGTAGCGGAAAAACAGTCTTAATGAATTTTTTGCTCGATCAGCTATGCAAATTTCAAGACAGATCCACTTTCTTAGACTCTCTCCCCGAAAACAAGAAAAAAGCTACGTATTTTTACCTGGATAAAGACAAGGGCGCAATGGGCAATATCATCGCTCTTGGGGGCAAATACATTTCCATAGACGGCGGAGCGCCTACTGGGTTTAACCCGTTTATGGTCGATACTACGCCCGAAAACCTCAGAAAACTTAAAATTTTGATCAAAATGCTCGTCACTAAAAACGGCGAAATTTTAACGACTTTGGAAGAGAAAAATTTAAATGCGGCCATAGAAAGTGTGATGTTCAATTTTGAAAAAGAGGAGAGAAAATTCGGTATTTCTTTAGTCCTAGAGCATCTTACGGAGGACTCTAACGAGACCAACTCTTTAAGATCGCGCTTAGAGCTTTGGCAAAGGGGCAATAAGTTCGGCTGGGTATTCGATAATGAAACGGACGAGCTAAATTTTAACGACGAGGATATCAACGTCTACGGCATAGACGGAACTGATTTGCTAGCCGACAATGAGATCAACGGAGCCGTCGCGCACTATATCCTTTGGAGGATATTTGATCTAACGGACGGCAGACGCTTCGCCCTTTTTATAGATGAGGCCTGGGACTGGATCAGGAACCGCGTCGTAGCCGATGAAATTTTTAACCAGGAAAAGACTATCAGAAAGAAAAACGGCTTTATAGTTTTAGGCACTCAATCCGTCGAAGACTTCTCCGAAATCCCTATAGCTCCTGCCATCATACAACAAAGCGCGGCCGTGCTGATCCTGGCAAACCCAAAAGGCAAGAAAGAAAACTACTGCGGCGTCTTAAAACTTACCCAAGAAGAATACGAATTTGCTATTAACACAGACCCGGCCGCATATAGATTTTTGATCAAAAAGGCAAACGAAAGAGCCGTGGCCTCGATAAATTTAGCTCACGTCGGAAGGACGAATTTAAAAATACTTTCTACTACCAAGGGCTATATAGAGAGCATAGAAAAGATCAATAAAGACAAGAATCTAAATTACGAACAAAGGCTTCATAGCTTAAAAAAGCTATACGAAGCGGCATAAAGGAGACATCTATGAAAAAATTGGTTTTAAGCTTGGCTGTAGCTTTAAATTTAGCGGCTTCGGGCATCCCCGTTTACGATGGAGCGGCATTCGGACAAAGACAGACCGAATTCTTCGAGCAGGTCAAAACTTGGCTGGAAGAGGCCGATAGGTGGGTGAGGACTACGCAGCACTATAAAAATCAAATAGACGCCTACGCAAAGGAGCTCGCCACGAAAACGGGCATCAGAGACGCCGTAGCCTTCGTCGAGGAGCTAAAAGATATCTATGCCCAAGCAAAAAGCCTAAAGGGCTCTATCATGGGCATATCGGGCGCTTACGGCAACGAAAGCGAGCTTAGCCCTAAAGAAAAAGAGCTTATGGACAAATTTCTAAAATACGACTATTGCGACGATAAGCTCATAGAAAAAGACCAGCAAACCATTTGTCGCCAAAAACGTCAAGATACATTCAAAGAAGTTCAATTTTACATAGAGCGCAGCGAAGATATCAGCGATCACGTCTCTACGATCAATAAGCTTTCTAAAAAACTCAAAAGCTCGAAAGATATCAAAGAAAGCGTAGATATCGGCAACGCTATCCAAACCCAGGTAGCTCTTTTGGAGGCCGAAAAAACTCAAATAGAAATTTATCAGCTTACCAGGCAAAGGCAAAAGGATGCTCTAAAAGAGCAAGAGAGGGAGCTTTATCTTAAGGGTGAAGCACAGCCCGTCGGACTATCGTTTAGAGGAAAGTAAAGCAATAATATGAGCGGTTCAACCTTATTTCAAGACCTTGGTAAAGAAATAAATGTATTTCTTGACAAGGCTGCGGACAAGACCGTAACCGACAAGATAGACACCTTGGGGCTAGTGATAGCCTCCTGCGTTTTGATTTCTATTATCTATCAAGGCTTAGAGGTTATGTATGGCAGGACTCAGGAGCCGATGAGGACTATACTTTGGAATATCTTCACAAAGGCCGTGATCTGCTCTATTTGCCTAGGCGGAGGCGCGTATATAGCTATCATTACCGATGCCTTTAAAGGCCTTAATGCCTGGGCCGGGGGCGGCGATTTGGGATTATATAAATCCATAGATAGCTTATATGGTGTCGCTCATAAAATTAGCGATACTATTCTAAAAAACCATGAATACGTCGGCGGATTATACGCCCTCTTGTTTTGGGCGGGGTTTCTTATAGGGTTATTGCCCGCATTTTTTACCGTTTTAGGCACGTCACTTACCTTATCGATTTTGATACTAGTGTTTCCTTTAGCTTTCATATGCTTTCTTTATAAGCAGACTAGGCAAATTTCGATCCAGTGGTTTAATCTATTTTTAGCCAACGTCTTTACCGTATTTTTTGTAGGTCTTTTTATGAAAATAGTTACGGAAATTATGAGCAAATGGATAGTTGGTATATCTGGAGATCAAACTATTAGGGTTATCTTTCAAATGTTTGTTATTGGCCTAACTATGGGTAGTCTTTTAAGCCTTGCAAAAGGCCTTGCCCAGGGGCTCGCTCAAGTTTCGTTCGATACCGCAGTCGGCTCTGCCATAGGCTCTAGCATGAGAGGCGCGGGAGCCGTAGCCGGAGGCATGGGATACGCGGCATATAAATACGGTCAATTCTTGCGCGCGCCCGGCGCGAACGGGGTGGTCTCTAGGATGGGGCAGGCTATGGGTAGAAGCATAGGCAAAAGATTATACAGGAGATGATATGAGAAATTTGATATTTATTTTTATCGCGACGTTTTGTTTCGCGGGATGCGCGGCGACAAATAAAAGCTTGCCCAGCAACGCGCCGCAGGAAAGCTCGGCCGCCAAGTGGGAGGATCTATTCGATAGCAAAGATTGGTCTCCCGTCAATCAAACCAAACAAGAAGAAGGCAAGGTTCTTTGATGGCTGCTAAAAAAGACGACTACGATATAAACTCATCGCTAACATACGAGGCCAGCATCAGGTATTTGGTGGCCAAATCTAACGGCAGAGCTTGGCTTGTAGCCTTTATCTCTCTTTTTATCGCGGCCATTTCGGTCGGGGCGGTGGCGCTTTTGACGCCTTTAAAAACCGTAGAGCCTTACGTTATCAGGGTAAACGATACCACTGGAATGGTAGATATCGTAACCTCCGTAAAAGACGAGGTGTTGACCAAAAACGAGGCTTTGGACAAATATTTCATAGCTACATACGTAAAGATCAGGGAAGGGTATTACTACGAAATTTTGCAGCAAGACTATATAAAAACTCAAATTCTCTCCAGTCCTAAAGTGGCCGAGGAGTATAGAAGCGTATATGTCGGGTCAAACGGCAGAGCCGAGAGATTAAAAAACAAAACCGAAGTGAAGATAGACATAAACTCGGTAGTTTTAGGCGAGAGCAACGGCGTGAAGACTTCTACCATACGCTTTAACGAGGAAAGCGTGGACGTTAGCTCAAAAATCTCTACAAAAACGGCTAAGATAGCTACTCTAAGCTACGACTACGCGCCAAATGAGCTGATCACCGAGCAAGAGAGGCTGGAAAATCCGCTAGGCTTTAAGGTCTTGACCTACCGCGTAGATATCGAAATTTCGAGATAAAGGAGCAAAAAGTGATCAGAAAAATACTAAATTTCGGGGTAGTAAGGACGACGATCTATATCTCGGCCATAGTCTTACTCGTATTTTGTCCAATTTTCCTTTTACGGATCGATCAAGCGTCTGAGGGCTTAAACATCTACGCCGTAGGCATCGTCATAGGCCTTCTACTAAGCAGCTTTATAAATGCCGCCGTCAATGCCGAGGAGACTAAGTTTAGAAATAAAATCAGGCAAGAGTCTATGGATGAGTTTAAAAAACGTAGAGAAGAACTCATCCCAAACGTATTATCCGCTATCAGAAAATTTAATGAAAACAATAAAAAGGGTATCGACCGATGAAAACAAGCATTATCTCATCTTTGCTTATTTTAGGACTTGGCGCAAACTTATACGCCCTAAACGTCCCGGAATCCGCTAAAGCCGACAAAAGGATGACGTTTGCACAATATGACGCGAACGACGTATTTTTGATCAACGCCAAAAACGGATACGTCTCGATGGTCAAATTTGCTGACGACGAAAGGATAGTAAATATCGCGACGGGTTTTAGCGACGGCTGGGATCTAGTCGATAAGGAGAATTTTCTTTTCATCAAGCCAAAATCTTACGTCGCTCAACCTACCGAACAGCAACAGGCCTACGACGAGGACGGCAACCAAATTCAATACGATCAATCTTTGGTGATCCAGCCTAATGAGGAGGATTGGAAAACGAACCTCATAGTTACGACCAATAAGCGTATTTACGTATTCGACCTCTCTTTGCAAAGCTCTAAAAAGACCAATTACCGCGTCGAATTCCTCTATCCTTTGGATCTTCAAGCCGCGGCCGCAAGCGAACAGCTAGCTAAAGAGCGCGCCAAGGCCGAAGAGGAGATAGAAAAAGATTTAAAGCGCACTACGATACCTAGGAATTGGGAGTTTTATATGCATGTCAATAAAGGCAGCGAAACGATAGCTCCCGATTTTGCTTACGACGACGGAGTATTCACGTATTTAGGCTTTAACAGCACTAAGACCATCCCGTCGGTATTCTTATACGATGAGACCAATAAGGAGAGCATTTTAAACACTCACCTCAAAAAAGACGGAAAATTCGACGTATTGGTCATTCATCAGACTGCAAAACAAATACTTCTAAGAAGCGGTAATAAGTTAGTCGGGATAATGAATAGCGGATATGCCAAAAATCCGCTCGAGCAGACTAGAGAAACTACGGGCAAATCCGTAAATAGGGAGATCACGCAATGAGCGATCCCGATAAGAAAAACGATACCGCAAGCGACGAAAATCTAAAATTTGAAGAACCCGAGCTTAGCGTAGAAGAGGTAAATACTAGAAAACTTCAGGCTATCGCGGTCATAAGCTTTGGCTTGATAGCCTTGCTGGTGGTCGGGTTGTATTTTTTCAAGGGCAACAAAAAAGAAGAGGTCGCGCAAGACAAGATAGGCACTCAGGTCAAAAAAGCGAATTTCGATTTTAAAGACGACGAGCCCGAACAAAAATCGTTTAAACAGCTAATGCTGGAAAAAAACGAGCCCGAGCCTCCCAAATTTGAAGAGCCCAAAGATAATCCGTTTATCCCTGCCGCAAAGAGCAATACCCCTCCTCCAAAGCTCAAAGTTCTCAAAGGCTCCAGCTTCGTGATGGTATCGAATCAAAAAGCGGCCGCGGGCAAAGTTAGAGAGATGCCCACGGATCTAACGAGCGACGAAAGATATATGGTCGATGAAAACGGAAACGTTATCGGTAAACGTAGTATCTTAAAAGACGATACGGACAACTCTTATGCCGGGCAAACATTCACTCCTACGGCTGCCAAAAAAGGCGCGTTCAATCCGAATTTACTTCTTCCTAAAGGCACGTATATCGGATGTTCGCTAGATACAAGGCTCGTTTCGTCCATAAAAGGAGGAATAAGCTGCACGGTAAGCAACGACGTCTATAGCAGTAACGGAAGCGTCCTGCTTATCGAGAAAGGTTCAAAAATAACGGGCTTTTTCGAGGCGGGACAGATGAAAGACGGAATGAATCGAATTTTCGTAGTTTGGCAAGAGATCAGGACGCCAAATCATATCAATATCCCGGTATATAGCGGCGCGAGCGACGAGTTGGGCGGAAGCGGCATAGAGGGCTGGGTGGATCATCACTGGCTCGAGCGTTTCGGCGCGTCCATCCTTCTTAGTGTTATAGACGACGGCTTTAACGTGCTCTTTAACGGCAAGAGAGGCAGAGATAACGTCGATTATACGGAAAACACCAGGGAAACTACCAAGCAAATGGCAAATACCGCTCTTGAGAAATTTATCAACATCGAGCCTACGCTTTATAAAAATCAAGGCGATATCGTAGGCGTCTATGTTAACCGCGATATAGACTTTTCAAAGGTCTATAGGCTTACTAAAAATAACAAAAAAGTAAATAGGGCAAATTATGGAAACTAAAAACGTGGTCTTGAATAAATACGCCAAAGACTTTTTCGGAAAATACCTAGACGACGACAATATCAACGAAATATGCTACCAGGGCGGAAATTTGATTTGGTTTGAGGACGTACTAGGTAACTGGGGCAGCGAAGAAAGTTCTATGGACGAGCAAAAGGCGAATTCGTTCGCGCAGGCTGCGGCCAGCTTCAAAAACGACAAAATAGATAAAACCAAGCCGATCATGTCTTGCGTATTGCCCACCGGCGAGCGCGTTCAAGTCGTGATCCAGCCCGCGACCTCGCGCGGCGTCGTGTCCATCACCATCAGAAAACCAAGCAAGGTGCGCTATAAGCTTGACGATTATATAAGAAACGGCTCGTTAGACGGCGAGACGGCCGCAGCATTTGCCGAAGCCGTAAAAAACGGAAAAAACATAGTTATCTGCGGCGAAACGGGAAGCGGAAAAACGACCTTTATGAAAACTCTCATAGACTTTATCCCTTTTACCGATCGTATCATCACCATCGAGGACGTCGAAGAGATCAAATTTTACGAGCACAAAAACTACGTTCAACTGTTTTATCCCAGTGAAGCCAAGCTAGGAGACCCCGTAACTTCTTCTACGCTACTAAAATCTTGCTTGCGTATGAGGCCTGATAGAATTCTCCTGGCCGAGGTTCGCGGCGGCGAGACCTACGATTTTTTAAACGTTATTTCAAGCGGCCATAACGGATCTATGACCAGCTGCCACGCGGGCAGTATAGAAAGCTGCTATAACAGGCTCGTGATGATGGCTATGCAAAACGATATGGCACGAACGATCGGCAAGGATATGATACTAGACATCGTAAAAACCGTTATAGATCTAATCATCGTGTTTAAAAAGCACGAAGGAAAAAGAAAGGTCATAGAGTATATCTATGACGGAAAAGTCGCCAAGGTAAGCTAAATGGGTTTAAACAAAGGGCAGGTCGTATTTTTATTCGTGATCGCTGCAACAATGGCGTATTTTTTGACCGGTATTTTGTGTTTTGCCCTAAATGACGCGGTAAAGATGATACCGAAGAAATTTAGTCTCGATTTTACCTACAAAGCCGTCATCAACGATTATCCTCAAATTTATAAATCTCTTGGCATAGCCTCCGTTTTTAGCCTAGCTTTAGTATCCATCATCCCTTTTTTACCGAAAAAACAAAGCCTATACGGCAAGGCGAGATTCGCTACCGCGGCCGAAGTTAGAAAAATGAATTTATTCGGCGACGAAGGCATAATCATAGGCAAATTTTTAGGCAAGCTGCTACGTTTCGGCGGGCAACAATTCGTATCGCTCGGTGCGGGTACCAGGTCGGGTAAAGGCGTAGGCGTGATAATACCGAATTTACTAGACTGGAAATACTCGGTAGTATCTCAAGATATCAAACAAGAAAATTTCGATTTTACTTCGAAATATAGACAAAAAGTGCTTAAAAACGAGGTATTTTTGTTTAACCCCTTCGATAAACGCACTCATAGATATAACCCTCTGCACTACATCGACATGAACGGAAACAACGCCGACGGCGAATTGATGGATTTTGCGAACATACTTTATCCTTTGATCGGCGATAGCAATACCCAGTTTTTCAATATGCACGCTCAAAACCTCTTTACCGGAATTTGTTATATGTGCCACGACTTATTAGACACCAGGTTGGGCGTTTCATTTTTAAAAGCCAATAATTTAAATTGTAGCTTTACTCTCTATGGAATTTTGGAGTTAAGCGAGGGTTTGAGATTTTATGTAGATAACGGGGAAGGGACTAAAACAAAGATAAACGGGTTTAAAGATACCTACGATACTCTCTGCGCCGCTGGCGTATTGAGAGAAAAAACTCAAAAATTTATAGACGCTTATTTTGCGATAGAAAGCGCCAACACCAGGAGCGGCGTTTTAAGCTCTTTTAATGCGCCGCTGATGATTTTTAGAAACGATAACGTGCGACTAGCCACGAGCGGGAACGATTTCGATTTTAGGGATTTGAGAAAAAAGAAGATGACCATATATATCGGTATAACTCCCGATCAAATCAATAACGCTAGGCTTATCTTAAATATCTTTTGGCAGCAGCTTCTTTTGTCCAATACCAAAGAATTGCCGCAAAAGAACCCGGATATCAAGCATAAGGTTTTACTGATAATGGACGAATTTACCGCCATAGGCTATTTGCCAATATACCTGAAATCTATCGCCTTTATAGCCGGGTATTGGTTGCGCAGCTTGATAGCTTATCAGTCCGACTCCCAAATAGAAGCGCCGCAGCCTGAGGGATACGGCAGAGAGGGCGCGAAGACGCTTTTAAAAAATCATGCTTGCCAAATTTATTATGCCCCCAAAGAAGAAGACGCCGAACGCATAAGCAGGTTGCTGGGTTACAAAACCGTAAAAAGCAGGTCTCGTAATATAGGCAGAGGCGGCGGAGGTAGCGAAAGCGACGTCAAAAGGGCGCTAATGCTGCCTCAAGAGCTCCAGGAGATGGATTTTAAAAACGAGATCATCAGGATCGACAACGGAAAACCTATTTTTTGTGAGAAAGCTTTTTATTATGTCGATCCATACTTTATCAAAAAATTTAAGACCGTGTCTCCTAGCTTAGCAAAAAAGAAAGGCAAAACCATCAGCGAAGACGACTTAAAAGAGGCCGCCCTTAACGGGGAAACTAAAATAGACGTTCCCGTTCAAAGCATCTCCGACCTGGAAGCGCGATTAAAACAAGACATCGAAGACAGACACCGAAATTTTATAAAAGGAAACAAGTAATGAAACCAACCGTAGTGCTCATACCGCTTTTAGTTTTAATGGCTGGCTGCTCCTCAAAAGCTCCCGATCCCGTTAAACTTGACGGCGGATCGAACATAACCATAAATCAAAATTTGCTTTTAAGGCACGAAAATATCGTTCCCAAAGACCCCTTTTTACAGACGAACAATTGGACTTACAATATACACGCCCAAAGGGGATCAGACGGAGAGCTACTTAAAAACGATCAGGTCGTAAAGACGTTTTTGCTCGCGCATAACGCTACAAAAATCATAATCATAGGAGCCGACGAGGTCTCGACCGAGTATCGAAATTTTCTTAGAAGTAACGGCGTAACGGCCGAAATAGAGCTTCAGCCCGTATCGTCTATAGAAATGAGCAAGGATAGGGTAAATATCCTATTTTTTCACAAAAAAGATCAAAAAACCCAATAAAGGAGTTACTATGAAAAAAGTCGGTAAAATGTTGCCTATCGTGGCCGGTATATTGATTTCGTCTTCGGCCGTTGCACTTGAGCTTCCAAAAAACGTTACCACTCCTCCCGATCTTCTAACGGGAGACGTGAGGTTGGCGTGCGAGGCCATACTTTGCCTTTCATCAAACCAAAGACCGCCCGAGTGCGATCCGTCCATCCAACGATACTACTCCATTAAACACAAAAAATGGCAAGACACTTTAAGAGCTAGGCAAAATTTCTTGAAACTCTGCCCAGTCGGCGAGGATGCCGAAAAAGACGGCAAATTTACGGATTTGCGAGATAACGTCCTCGTAAATTTACGAGACGACTGCACGGCAAAAGCCTTAAATTCCAGGATCGAAACCAAACACGACTTTGGCGATACTTACTACAGGATCGACCCGAAGCTACCGGCGTCTTGCAAGGCTTTGATAGCGCACGAATACACGAATTTGACATCTAGAAAATACGTTTGCTCGGACGAATTTTACGCCAAAAAAGATTGGGATAACGGATATAAGACCGAGCAGATCCAATACAAAGAGTATATGGATTTAAAAGCTAAAGACGGCGGCTCGGTTTGGCAAGAAGTCCACTCTCAAGGCGATAACGGCGGAAGCATCGTCAAGTATTTTAAAAAAGTACCAATAAATAAAGACTGCTGGGTCAATTGATGGATTTTGTTTCATTCGAGAATGAAGGCCAAAAAGAAATACTGGACTATTCAGTCCTAATAGAGCGTCAAAGGCAGCTAAAAGACGAAATAGCACGCCTAATATCCATAGGGATGCAAAGAGAGGCCTCAAACGGGCTCGATAAGTCCATATACGATGAGATATCGGTCAAATTTGACGATTTTTTAGGGCTTACGCAAAAATTCATTAAGTTTTTTAATGAGCCTCCAAGCGACGAAGATTTTAAAAGGCTAAATTATGCGGCCATACTGCAAAAAGCATATAACGAATTTAGACAGTTCTCGGATAATTTAGAGCTATTAAGGCTTGAGGAGCAGAGCAAGAAATTCTCGAATGAATTTACCAATTTCATAGAAACCACTCAAGCAAGGTTAGAAAACGTCGTTTCGGGCTACGATGAATTTTTAAAGAATTTCATCTCCAAACAAGAAAGTACGATAAAGCCGTTTGAAAATCACGTCGATAACATCGAAAAGCAGCTAAATGCCGTAGTAAAAATTTACGACGGATCTTTCGCAAAAATGCTAAAGATCACTAAAAACGGCGCGATAGCGGTTTTATTCTTGAACATTTTTATGTTTTTCGTTTTAGGGGCTTTGGCGGCAGGCGTATTCTTTAAAAGCGCCGAGTTAGAGCGAGTTATCGAAATGAGCTCAAATTTGGAAAATATCAAGGTAACGCGAGACAAAGATCGAATAATCCTAAATATCCCCAAAGATAAAATGAGCATCGTCGACGACGGCAAAAATCAAAAGATAATTCTAAAATCAAATTTAACTAAAGGAGAATGACGTGAACGTTTTTGTTACGACCGGCAAATATGCCGACAAGAAAACGGGCGAGCAAAAGACTCTAGTCGGTTTTGGGTCTTTGAACGAATACGAAGGCCAAAAGCCCAACGCTAAAGACGTTTTTTATAAGATCAGCGAGATCGATACGTTTCTAAAAGCCGTAAAAGCCGATAAAATTCCCGTCAATATGAGCGTTAAAAACGAAGTCGGGGAGAATATCTTTATGAAAGCCGACGCTTATTATCAAACCGGGATATCCAAGGAGGGCATGGCCTACGGATTTAGTAAAATAGCCATCGAGCTGCAGCCCGAAAAGCGCAGCGAGACGGGAGAGCTTATTCAAAATGCGGAAAAGCTATACGCCACAAAAGGCAAGGATGGGTATTCGTTCGATAAAAACTCCGATATGGAGCTTGTGGCTAAATTTAATAAGCTTATCTCTGAAGGGGTAGAATTTACCCTTTCGGCAACCAAAAACGATACCTTAGCAAAGTATCCTAAGCTAATGGAAGCCATTAACCAAATAGACAAATCGGCTAAATTTGAGATAGATTTTGAGAAAAACAGGGGAGCTTTCATAAAAAGCGTCCAATCCCCGGCAATAAAAACGAACAGCACCGAAGCTGAAATAGCGTCCGGAGAGAAGATGATCATAGCTCAAGCATCACAAGAACAAGAAAGATGACCGTAGCGGAGCTGCTCCGCTACGGCAAAAGGATTTTTTATGACGCAAGAACAAATGCAAACGGCCTATATCTTAAACAATTTGGGCTACGAAATAGACAAAAACGGCAAATTTAAGCTAAGGAGCGAGCATACGGCGTCGGCTTCAATAAATCCTCGCAACGGAAAAATCAAAGATTTCGGGAGCGGGTGGGGCGGCTCGGTGATCGATTTGATGGTAGAATTTCACGGCTACTCCAAAAAGGCCGCTTTCGACAAATTTCACGAACTCTCGAATCAAAAAATAGATCTATGCTTCGATACTCATACGGATTTGAACGATAAAACCTATAAAGAGGGGTTTATTACTCAAGACTACATAGACAAATTTCAAAAAGAAAGGCTTGAAAATTTTTCGCACTTCTGGGAGCTTTTAAGCGCCGCGCTGCCCACGGCCACAAAGGAACAAAAAGAAACTATAGCCAAAAGATACCAAATAGGCTACTCCAAAAAGGCCGATCGACTGATAATGCCTATACGCGATGAATTTGGAAACTGCTTGACTCTTTGGAAATACAACAAAAACCCCGCCCCTTTTATGGGTCAAGACGGGAATATGATCCAGCTACCAAAGCTTATGTTTTCAAAAAATAGGAGACGTTGCCCATTTAATATGGCCGACCTAGTATCATACAGAAACGATCTGCAAGCGCCCATATTTTTAATGGAAGGCGAAAAAGATTGCCTTAACGCCTTGGCCAAAGGTTTAAGGGCGGTTACTTTGGGCTCGGCCAGCGCAAAAATAGAAGATAGATATTTGAATTTATTCAAAGATACGAATATGACGATATGTTACGATCACGACGAAGCCGGGGCAAACGGCGCAAAAGCCGTAAAAAAGCAGCTAACGGGCATTTGTAAAAATATAGAGATAATCGACTGGGAGAGAATATTTAAAAAACTGGGCTGGCCGCAGCCGATCAAAAAAGGCTTTGATTATACCGATTATCTCGTGGAAACCAAGCTGGCCAAAGAACGGAGCAAACAAATTCAACAAGATACTAAAGAAAGATAATACGCTTAGTTAAAATACTCTATCTTATACTTATTTAATGTTATTAGTAATAAATAAGTATATTTTAAACTTCAGTATACTAAAATAACATCAAGTATTTTAGCTAAGCGATTTTATTAAAAGGCTAAAATATGGCAAAACGTAAAAGAGAGTGGAACGAAGGCGGCGATAATTTATTCAGCGAAGCAAATTTAGCTCAAATGGATGCTATAAACCAGCGGTTAGACGAAGCGATAAAGGAAAGGACGGAAGATGGAAAAGAAGATCAAGATAGGCAAATACGAGCTAACGCAGGAGGAGATGAGAGAGGTATTGATGCTGTATCCTCGCCCGTCCCGGGAGGGGATGACGCCGGAGGAGGAGGACAAATATCTAGAAGCATACCTGGACGCACAGAAGGAGCAGGACGAGGAGGCCTTGAAGAAATACCGGGAATATCTTCAAATCAGGGAGGATATGAGCAACGGAACGGGGATAGAGCCGATGGAATTTCAAGTGGATTGGACGATGCTCAAAAGGACTTTGAGCGAGAAAACATACGACCAAATCTTCAACGAGTGGATGAATACGGACGTGCCGTATTACCGCATGATGATAATACACAGATGGTGCAGGCACCTGGAGCTGATGGGTTACAGCCAGGAGAGCTTGAACGTAACCGCGACGGAGCTCTTGACGGCAGCGCAAATTCAAGAGAACGTAGAATTCAAAGTCTTTTCGACTCCGATAGCCAAACAAATGAGGGAGGCGGGCAGTACGGATCTGGAGATACTAAAAGCGGCGGAGATCAATCTTTATCAGGGATACATAGAGATATTGCGAACGATGAAAATGGGCAAGGACA
>NZ_CALHVM010000009.1 GCF_938039205.1 uncultured Campylobacter sp. | reverse complement strand
ATTATCGGAATTTTAGGTATTTTGATAAATGAAGTAGAAAAATTTAATTTCGTAAGTTGGGGTTTGGGGGAAATAGATTTTGGTGATGATATAGTTAAAATTTAGGCTAAAATAACAAAAAAGGAGGAGAAAATGCAAACTCAAAAAGATAAAATCGCCGTCGACATCAGTCAAATTCCGCAAGACGCTTTAAAAAGTTACGATAATTGGCGTTTTGGTAAGAATTTATTTATCGGGCTTTCCGCAACTTTTATAATGCTTCTTTTTCCTTTCTTGATAGATCCTGCGCACCCATCATCACCTTTTTTATTTGCTGTGGCGTTTGGCATGTCTGCTGCATTAATACTCTTTTCGTTAAGTCGCCTAGGCGCAAGCGATATAGCGTGTTTTTGTTTAGCGACGAAGGCAAAGCCTTTACCTTGATATGTACTGAAACTATCGCGCTCTTTTTCATTGCGGTGAGCTTATATGCGTTGTTTTTGGATGCGGCTTTTAGCACGCCAACGACCGTGCAGGCGATCTTTATCACGACAATTATGCTCCCCATCGCAATAATAGCCCACAATGCTAACGACGAATTTGCTGCCGATGAGACCGTGTATCTGCCGCAAAGAGTACTAAAATCGCAAGAGAAAATCAACGAGCTAGTCGCGGACGAAACGACTAATGGGCAAAATTTAAGCCAAGTGCAAGCCAATCAAAGCAACACAACCGAATCTGAGCCGAAATTTGAGTGCGCGAGCCATGAATCCGAGCCAAGCCAAAGCGACGACGAGGCCGAAGCGCTAGAATACGGCAAAGCTCTAGCTCAAATCCCCGAAAATTTAAAGCGCAGATATCAGCTTCATCGTTTGGTTAGATTTGCCTTCGTGAGCTTTGCGGCGATGGCTTTTTTGATTTTATTTTCATCTAATGTTGATAAATTATACTGGGTATTCATAGTTAGCGCCATTTGCGTAGGCGTATTTTTTATTTCGGAGCGCAGGTATAGCAAACTTTTCGTCGAAAATCCCGAAAAAAGCAATACGATTTTCGCGATAGAAAATTTTGCGATCATGACGCTGGTTTTGTATTATCCAGTGGGTTCGTTGTTTTTGGAAGGCAAGGCTGTTCATAGTAGTGATGCAGCAGCGACTTTTGTTTATTTGTATTTGCCACTGATACCGATACTGTTGATAACGACCGTTGTTTGTTTGGCTCGTAATTTAAGCTTTTATAAGGAAATAAAAGAGTGAAATTTAAAATGGCGAGACTAAATTTGGCGTTTAAATTTGTAAACAAGTAGAGCAGGGGCGGCTAAAATAACCGCCCGAATTTAATGCAAATTTGAGCCCTAAGCCGCGTCAAATTTGCCGTCTAAAGCAAATCAGATAGGTAGGACGCGGATATTTGGGCTGAGGTTTTCTTGAAGCACGTTTTCGATCGCGTATAGCGTGCCGGTCGCACCGCTCGCGCAGCCGCTGCAAGCACCCATATAGCGGATATAGACGTCAAATTTACCCTCGGCGTCTTTTTGCAAATCGAGGATTTCCATATTTCCGCCGTCCATCATCAGCATCGGGCGAACATCTCTATCTATGACGCTCTCGATGGCTTTTAGCTGGCCCACGACGGTCATATTTTCAAAGCTCACATCGTCAAATTTGCCAGAAACTTGCGCGTCGATGATGGCTTGCTTTTTCTCCTGCTCCATCTCGGCTCTGGTGTCTGTGAGGATGTCCACGAGATAATACTCGCGCTTTTCGTGTCCGCCCGGGCGTACGCAGGACTTGCAAAAGGCGCCTGCTTTGGTGTATTGCGTGATTTCTTCGACCGTGTGTAGATCGTTTAGGCGGATGACCTCTTTGATCGTGCCTAGGCTCACGCGCGCACACTCGCACACGATGATCTCGTCCTCGAAATGCTCAGGATCCACGCCCTTGTACTGCGCTGCGGCTGCCTTGATGACGTCGTAGGCCATGACCGAACAGTGCATCTTTTGCGGCGGGACGGCAGGGACGTCCGGGGTATCGCGCATGGCTTTTTCCACGTCGATGTTGGTGATTTTGACCGCTTCGTCCACGGTCTTACCGATGCAAAGCTCAGCCATCGTATCGGAGCTCGCCACCGCCGTACCGCAGCCAAAGCTCTTAAATTTAGCGTCCATGATGCGGTCGGTTTTCTCATCCACGAGCCAATATAGCCTCACCGCGTCGCCGCAACTCTCTGCGCCAAAGTCAGCTACGATGAGCTTGCCACCTCTTGCTTTTGCCTCGTCCTCGGTGATCTCGCCCATAAATTTGGGATTGTTCATGCGGTTTTGGACGTTTTGGGAGTATTCGTCCCAGATGGAGCCGCCGATTAAATTATTTTTTGCCATTTTATTTCCTTTTTAGAGGCGTTGTCTCGCGAGCGTCTTTGAATGAGTTTGCAAAAATATCGTTGCTGCAACCTACGTGGTTAGCTTTGCTCATTTTTGCTTTACACCATTCAAATCCATCTCGCGATACGGCCGCCTGCTTCCTTTTAAATTTAACTCAAATTTGGGCTTTCAAAGCTCAAATTTCAATTAAATTTAATCTTAAATTTGAACGCAAAACATTCAGGCGAAGTATTTTTCTTTTTACTTCGCGCAAGCGCTCGTAACGAGACTTCACTACGAAGAGACGAGGCGGAAATAAGCCGAGCGAGGGCGCGTATACGAAATACGTAACCGAGCTTCGGCGAAATTTCCTTCTGCTTGCAGTTGCGAGTGCAACGAAGCAAAGCGACGTATAAAGGAAAAAGACAAGCCGTTACTTGCCGTTAGGGTTGTAAGCGTACGTGCATGAAATAGCTCGCAACCTCACTACCGCCTTTTTGATATGCTCTATCGCATAGTCGATCTCTTCTTCGGTGTTAAACCTCGATAGCGACAGCCTTAGCGCCGTATGCGCCAGATCGCTGCTAGCTCCGATGGCTTCCATTATCGGGTTGCTTTCTAGAGTCTCGGACGCGCACGCCGAGCCCGTAGATGCCGCGATACCGGCCTGATTTAGATCCCACAGCATCGCCTCGCCCTCGACGCCTTTTATAGCGGCTAGGATGGTGTTTGGTAGCCTGTGAGCGCGCTCTCCCACGACCGAGACGTCGGGTAGCTGTAGTAGAGCGTCCTCGAGCTTGTCGCGCAGGCGTCTAACGTGCAGATTTTCAAACTCGATTAGTTTATTGCTATTTTCCAGTGCTTGCGCCATGCCGACGATGCCCGCGACATCGAGCGTTCCGCTGCGTCTGCCGCCCATGTGCTCACCGCCATGAAGCAGACTAGTTAGCTTTTGTGAATCCTTGATGTATAGGCCGCCTACGCCCTTTGGTCCGTGAAATTTATGCGCCGAAAAGCTCATAAAGTCCATGCCCATCTCGCGCACGTTTATCTTGATTTTGCCCACGGTTTGCGTCGCGTCGGTGTGAAACAGTGCGCCGTGCTCGTGAGCGATTGCCGCGCACTCTTTTATCGGGAAAATGGTGCCCGTTTCGTTATTTGCCCACATGATGCTAACGAGCGCGGTTTTGTCGTCGATTAGCTTTCTTAGGTCGTTTGGATCTAGCAGGCCGTTTTCGTTTACGGGCACGCGGCTAACGCGCACGCCGTATTTTTTGAGAAACTCGAATGTCGCCGAGATCGCCGGGTGCTCGACGGCGCTAATTATGACGTGGTCTTTGTCTTTATTTAATATATGATCGAAAAATACGCCCTTAGCCACCCAGTTGTTGCTTTCGGTGGCGCAGCCCGTGACCACGATGTCGTCGTTATCGCTCGCGTTTATGCCGGCATAGAGCTGATCCATCGCGCGGCGAAGCGCCGGGTGCGTCTCGGAGCCGAATTTATGCAGTGAGTTTGGGTTGCCGTATTTTTCGCAAAAAAACGGCTTCATAAGCTCGAAAGCTTCGGGATCGACCATCGTCGTGGCATTGTTGTCTAGATATACTCTCACGCTTGACCTTTATCAATTAGGATATATTTTATCCCTTTTATTTTCGCGACGATAATATAACAAATTTTATAAATTTTTGATTAAAATTTTAGCTTAGTTTTTTCAAATTTAAGCGGTTTTTGATAGAGTTTATATATTGAAATTCCTTATCAAGTAAGCAAAACATCGTCGTTTCGGTCAAATTTGATATAAAAAGATAAAATATATCCTAAACTTAGTTTGATTTCTTAAGGTTTTAGAAAATTTAAAAATTAAAATTTTTGTATTTTGAGTGAAATTCGGCGAAATAAATCCGAATTTTTCGCCGACTCGGGATAAATTTATATCTTTGCTCGGTTAAATTTGACGCACAATAAAGACGAGAGCGAGCGTCAAATTTAAGGCTGCTAAATGTTTCTGGCGTCGTAAAATTTGATCGTCCAAGGTACATCCGCGACGTCTGTGCACAGCTTTGACGCAAAATACTCACGCACCGCGGCGTAGTCTGATTTTGAGATGAAATAAATATTTATAACGCTCGTTTGGCTAAACAGGGCAAGGTTGTAAAAGTAGCTTAAATTTACGTCTTTGTCAAAGGCTCTGAGCACGCATCTAGCGAAAAAAATCAGCGCATAAAAAATAAATGCGGACAAGACGAACATAAACGGGATCACTACCGCGGAAAGCGGATTTTTCGGTATCGCTCCTAAAATTTGATAGGGCGATTTTCGCATTTCGCGGACATCCGTCAAATTTATCATTATTCCCTTTTTGGTTTGGAAAATTTTATCCTCGTAAGGGTAAACGAGCAAGGGATTTTTGAGTTTTTTGATTAGGTCGGCGGTGGCTAAAATATTCATAAGAATACCGCTACCAAACATCGAAGCAAACCTAGGGTCTCGCATCGCCTCTGCCCTAAAAACCTCCCAAAATGAGCCGCTTTGCCAATCTATCATGCCGCTAAAAAATATAAAAAACGTCATAAAAAGGTTAAAGCCGAGCAAGAATACGCAACTAAGCGCGATAACGTAAAAATCATCCTGTAAAATCAGCGGATTTTCGTCGTAGTTTCTGCTCAAATTTGATCCTTTGTGCGCCGTGCGATAAAAATATTCGGCTTAAATTTAACCCATCAAATTTAAGAACCGGCAGGATAAATCGTGCGCCAAATTTGCCCGAAAAGCCTAAAATTGACTAATTTATCCCGCCTAGCAGCTCTTGCGTCTGCTCGAAGCTAAAGCCCTCTTCGGCGTCTTGTTTTAGGAAGTTATCTATAAATTCTTTTTTCGAGATGGCAAGGTCTAGCTCCTTGTCGCTGCCTTTTTGATACGCGCCGATGCGTAGCAGGACCTCGTTTTCTTTGAGGAGCGAGTAGAGGCGCTTTAGCTTGGCGGCGTTTGCCCTGTGCTCTTTGGTCGCGATGTCGCTCATCACGCGCGAGGCGGAGTTTAGGATATTTATAGGCGGGTAGATGCCAAAGTCCGTCATCTCGCGACTAAGCACGATGTGGCCGTCTAGGATCGAGCGACTCTGGTCGGCTATCGGATCGCTCATGTCATCGCCATCGACTAACACGGTAAAAAAGGCCGTTATGCTGCCCTTGCCTTCCTCTTTGCCCGCACGCTCCATCAGTTGAGGCAGTAGGGTGAGCACGGATGGCGGGTAGCCCTTAGACGTCGGCGGCTCGCCCAGCGCCAGACCGATCTCTCGCTGCGCCATGGCAAACCTCGTCACGCTATCCATGATAAAAAGCACGTCTTTGCCTTGGTTTTTGAAGTATTCTGCCACGCTCATCGCGCAAAAGGCGCCGTATTTTCGCATCAGCGGGCTATCGTCGCTAGTTGCTACGATGACGACGGTGCCGCTTAGATCGCCGCGTAAATTTTTCTCGATAAACTCCGGCACCTCGCGGCCGCGCTCGCCGATTAGGGCGACTACCTTGATCGGAGCTTGCGAGTTTTTCACTATCATACCCATGAGCGTACTTTTGCCCACGCCAGAGCCCGCGAAAATGCCAAGTTTTTGGCCTTTGCCGCAGGTTAGTAGTCCGTCTATGCTTTTAACTCCGACGCTAAAAATTTCATCTATTAGTCCGCGCTTCATAGCATCGATCGGAGCGCGCATTATCGGGGCGTACTCGGTGGCGGCGATCGCGCCCTTGCCGTCTTTTGGATTCATAAAAGGATCCACCACGCGCCCCAAAAGAGCGTCTCCGACGGGTATTTTCATACCTTGGTCGCTCTGATAGACGAAGTCGCCGATCTTGTAGCCTTCTACAAAGCCAAAGGGCGAGATGAGCGCGGTATTTTGCCGCACCTCGGTCACCATCGCCAGTCCGCTTTTGCTCTTGTCTTTAGCGCAAATTTGCACGATGTCGCCGATGCTGGGGCGCAGTCCCGAGATCTCTATCGTCGTAGCAGAAATTCGCTCGATCACGCCAAAGACGCTAGAGAGCGATAAATTTGCGCCGAGTTTTGATTTTAAGCTATCTAAATTCACTAAAATCTCACTTCTTTGTGCGAATTTATGAGGGAGAAAAACTCGCGCCTGGTCTCGCTGCTCTTTAAAAAGCAACCTCGTAGCGCCGACGTGGTAGTTGTTGAGTTGATCTTGCCCACGCCTCGCATCTCCACGCACATGTGGCGCGCCTCGATGACGACGCCCACGCCTTTTGGCTTGATGACCTCTTGCACGGCTTCGGCGATCTGCTCGGTGAGCTGTTCTTGGATCTGCAAGCGGCGGGCGAAGATATTTACCATGCGAGGGATTTTGCTAAGGCCTACGACCTTGTGGTTTGGGATGTAGGCTACGTGCACGCGCCCGAAAAACGGCAACAAATGATGCTCGCAAAGGCTGTAAAATTCGATATCGCGCACGAGCACCATTTCGTTATTTGAGCTATCAAACAGCGCGTCGTTTAGCACGACTTTGGGGTCTTGCGAGTAGCCGCTCGTTAAAAACTCATAAGCCTTAAAAACGCGCTCGGGAGTTTTAACCAGTCCTTCTCTGTTTGGGTCTTCGCCGACTAAATTTAGCATCTGCTCGACGCAGCTTTCAAACTGTTCTTTTTTTAAATTCTCATTTTTTAAATTTTCTTGCATTTGCATTCCTGACTAATTTCGCTATCTAAATTTGATAAATGATTTTACTTAAATTCGCCTTTCGCGCGCTTAAATTTATACTATGAATAAGGAAAATTTTGCTACACTCTAGGAAATTTTTATTTTTTAAAGGAATTTAATGCAAATCAAAACCAAGGCAATCGACGCCGTAAATGCTTCGCTAAGTGCGAAAATACCGAGCGCGGACGTAAAATCCAAACTCGAAAACGCTGCTAAAAAAGCTGCGAAAAATATGAAAATAGACGGATTTAGAGCGGGCAAAGTGCCTGTGAACGTAGTGCTAAAACGTTACGAAAAAGAACTAACCGCCGATGCCGAGCAAGACGCGCTAAAAGACGCGATCGATGCTGGACTAAAAGAGCTAAATAGAAAATTTGAAGAGGTTATCGGCGAGCCGATCGTGACTAAATTTGACAGAGGCGAGAACGAGATCGACGCAGAAATCGAAATCTCGTTTAAACCGATCATAAACATCGACGGTTACGAGGAGCTGATAGAGAGCGTCAGCACTCCGCGCGTAACGAAAAAAGAGATCGACGAGAGAAAAAACGAAATTTTAAAGATGATGGCTCCGCTAGAAAAAGTGGAAAAAGCTGCGCTTGAAAAGGGCGATTTTGCTAAATTTGACTTCGAGGGCTTCGTGGACGGCGAGGCATTTGAGGGCGGCAAGGCCGAAAACTACCTGCTAGAAATCGGTTCAGGTCAGTTTATACCTGGCTTTGAGGACGGTATGATCGGGCTAAAAGTAGGGCAGGAGCGCGACGTAAAGGTTAAATTCCCGGCCGAGTACGGGGCTGCGCACCTTGCGGGCAAAGACGCGACGTTTAAAGTAAAACTACACGAAATCCAAGGCAAAAAAGTGCCTGAAGAGATCGACGAAGAGACGCTAAAACGCATCATGCCGGGCGAGGAAAAGGTAAGCGTCGAGCTATTCGAAGAGAGACTAAAAGAGCAGATCAAAGCCGAGAAGCACGCTAAAAACGTAAACGAGGAGCTAAAGCCTAAATTTGCCGACGCGATCGTGGCTAAATTTAACTTCGACGTACCAAAAAACATCGTAGAGCAAGAGATGGATATGCAATTCCGCAGCGCTTGGAGCAGCTTTACGCCTGAACAGATGGCTAAATTTAGAGAGGATAAAGACGCTCTAACTAAACAGCGCGAGACATACCGCGACGACGCCGTAAAAAGCGTGAAGCTAACGTTTATAATAGACGAGCTAGCACGCCGCAGAGATATCAAAGTAAGCGATCAAGAGCTGATCCAAGCGGTGTACTTTGAGGCGTATCGCTCTGGCATAGATCCGAAACAGCACCTTGAAAACTACAAAAATCAAGGAATTTTGCCTGCGATCAAAATGTCGATGATCGAGGAGAAGCTATTTAACGAGATGTTTGCGCTAAAGAGCGATAAGAAAGAGAAAAAGGCGGAGTAATGAGCTACTACATCCCCTACGTCATCGAGCGCACGAGCAAGGGCGAGAGAAGCTACGACATCTACTCGCGCCTGCTAAAAGACCGCATAATAATGCTTAGTGGCGAGATCGAGGACGGTATGGCGTCTGCGATCGTGGCTCAGATGCTGTTTTTAGAGGCCGAAGACCCGGACAAGGACATCTATCTATATATAAACAGTCCAGGCGGCGTGATAACGAGCGGATTTAGCATTTACGATACGATGAACTACATCAAGCCCGACGTCTGCACGATCTGTATAGGTCAGGCGGCGTCTATGGGCGCGTTTTTGCTTAGTTGCGGCGCGCAGGGCAAGCGTTATGCGCTGCCAAACTCGCGCATCATGATCCATCAGCCTTTAGGCGGCGCGCGCGGACAGGCGACGGATATAGAGATCCAAGCGAAGGAAATCTTGCGTATGAAAGAAATTTTAAACGCGATCCTAGCTAAAAATACGGGTCAAAAACTAACTAAAATCCAAAAAGATACCGACAGGGACTTTTTCATGAGCTCTGCCGAAGCCAAAGAGTACGGGCTTATAGATAAAGTTTTGGAGAAAAGCTTTAAGTAAAGAGTAGAATTTGATAAAGTTAGACAACAAAAAAAGCGAAAACGTAGCGGCAAATAACGCGTCTACTCAAAAGGTAGGCGCAACAGCCAAAAAGGACGAGTTTAACATTTACGGTTTTTCCGAGGCGATCATAAAAGAACTAACCGAGGAAAATATCCCCTCGATCCCGAAAAACTACACCGTTTTTTTTGAAAAGATGCTCGAAAAGCAGTCTGATGATTTTAAGAAAAAGGTCGGCGAGATCATAAAGATCGAAGACGAGATCGGCAAACTCGAGGACGATAGACAAATCAATATCGAGCGCGAGGTCAAAAATAGCTTTATGCAGATAAAAAGCATGCTACAGGCCGTTGCGCTCATATATAAAAATTTGGGAGTTTTAAAAACTATCATCAAAAAACGCTCGGAAAGCCTAGATCCAAATGTAAATTTGATCACGATACAAAGCGTCTTTAACTCTTTTAACGAAGACTTAAACAAGCTAAATTCGCTAATGGACAAGCATATCGAAGTTATCAAAACGAGCTACGAAGAGATTAGTAAGGTTTTTAAGCTGGTTGAAGAACAGTCTATATATGATGAAAAATTTGACGTATATAATAGAAAATTTTTCCTCAAGACGCTCGGTATCGAGTCTGAAAATATAAAAAAATACGACTATAAATCCTCCGTAATGTTGCTAAAACCAAAGGATAGCGCGCTGGACGGTATCGGGTCAAAAGGTAAGCTGGCCGTTTTAAAAAATATATCTCGCATGTTACTTCGCACGTCGAGGCGCAGCGATATCTTGTCGCACTACGGCGGAGGATGTTTTGCTATGCTGATGAAGCATACCGACATAAGCGGCGCACAAAAAGCCTGCAAACGTATAACCGATATGTTTTATGACACCTCTTTCATGCTAAATGGAGAGAAATACGAGTTTGATATGGAAGTGGTCACTTTTGATCTAAACATGACAAAAACTATCGAGGAGATGCTTTCTTTGGCGCTTGATTCGCTTGTAAACACCGGTAGAGACGGCGAACACTTTTTGGTACTAGAGGACAAGACTGAAAAATGATACTAGAAATCCTAACCTATCCGAACAAAAAACTCTTCGTCAAATCGCTTGAAGTTAAAGTCTTTGGCGACGAACTGCATAAATTTTTAGACGATATGTATGAAACGATGATCGCTAAAAACGGCATCGGACTAGCCGCTATCCAGACGGGCGAGGCTAAGCGAATTTTGATCGTAAATTTAGTAGACGAAGAGAGTAAAGAACAGCGCAAAGAGGATCTGCTAGAAATCATAAATCCCAAAATTTTACGCAAAGAGGGCGAGATAATCTACCAAGAAGGCTGCCTTAGCGTGCCCGGATACTACGAGGACGTAAAAAGAGCCGAGTTTATAACACTAGAATATCAAGACCGCTTTGGCGAGCGTAAAGAGCTCGAGGCCGACGGGCTTTTGTCGGTTGCCATCCAGCACGAGATGGATCACCTAGACGGTCACCTTTTTATCGAGCGTATCGGCTACAACAAACGCAAAAAATTCGACAAAGAGTATAAAAAGCAAAAAAACGTATGAAAGCCCTAAAATGCGCCACTTACAACGACGAATTACGGCTTGTGGACGTCGAGTCCAGCTTTAACCGCGGTTTGCCCGCACTTAATATCGTAGGTCTTGCGGGCGCCTCGATAAAAGAGAGCGCCGAGCGCGTAAAATCAGCACTTTTATCGTTAAACTTCTCTTTCCCGGCACAAAAAATCATCATAAATTTATCCCCATCTGATATGCCAAAATCAGGCAGTCACTTCGACCTGCCCATTGCGCTTTTAATCGCTTTGCAAAAAGAGCGCGACTTTGAGCCTATTTTTGCATTTGGCGAGCTTGGGCTTGACGGAGGAGTCAAAAGCACGGCGAGCCTGTTTTCTATTCTGCTTTTTTTGAGCGCGAAAGCGCCTGGTTCTCGCGTGCTGATCCCGCAAGAGATAGCGCAAAAAGCGGGCGCCATACCGAATTTAGAAATTTACGCCGTTTCAAATTTGGCCGAGGCGATCAAATTTTTCCTAGAGCCCGAATTCGCCGCCTCGCGCAAGGTTGGCGCCGTTCATCCGCTTTTTTCAAATTTGATCAAAATCGGCGAGAAAAGCTTCGTAAAAAATCAAAATTTCGAGCTAAATTTTAGCGACGTTAAAGGCCAGAGTAGAGCAAAAAGAGCCTGCCTGGTGGCCGCTTGCGGTATGCACAATATTATCTTTGAGGGTAGCCCCGGATGCGGCAAAAGCATGAGCGCCAAGCGACTGCGCTACATTTTGCCGCCGCAAAGCTTGGATGAGATTTTGCTCAGTTGCGCTTACAGCTCGCTAAATCAGCAAGAGAGCGAATTTTCCGCTCTGCGCGCCTTTCGTTCACCTCATCATACGAGCACACGCAGCTCGATATTTGGCGGCGGATCGAGCGCAGCTAGGATCGGCGAGGTTGGGCTGGCCAACGGCGGGATACTCTTTTTCGACGAGCTTCCGCACTTTGCGCCGCAAATTTTAGAGAGCCTGCGCGAGCCGCTGGAGGACTATAAAATCAATGTTTCGCGGGTAAACTCAAAGGTCACGTATGAGACCAAATTTATGTTTGTAGCCGCGATGAACCCGTGCCCTTGCGGTAATCTGCTCTCCAAAAATCTAGAATGCAAATGCTCGGAGCTCGAGATCAAGCGCTATAAATCGCGTATTTCGGCACCCGTACTAGACCGCATCGACCTTCACGTACAGATGGACGAGGTGGCCGCGAGCGACAAGAGCGACGTTACGAGCGAAGCGATGTGGCAAACTGTGCTGCGCGTGTTTGAGACGCAAATCTCGCGCTCTCAAAGCGAGCTAAACGGCAAGCTCGGCGACGAAGAGATAGCTAAATTTTGCATTTGCGACGACGAGGCGAGCGGCGTGCTAGATTTTGCTACGCAGAGATTTTCGCTTAGCCGCCGCGCTATCAATAAAACTCTAAAAGTCGCCCGCACGATCGCCGACATCGAGGGCTCGCGCATAATCAAAAAGCCCCATATTTTAGAAGCTTTGAGCTACCGAGTGAAGCAGGAGGGCGCATGAAAAAGCTATTTTGGGATACGGCGGAGCTTGACGCTAGAGCCGTGAGCGAGTTTGGGCTTAGCACCGAAGTTTTGATGCAAAACGCGGCTAACGCGTTAGCCAACGCCGTGCGAAGTAAGTTCAAAAAATCATCGACCAAACGCCGTAAAATTTTAGGCGTAGTCGGCAGCGGAAATAACGGCGCAGACGTGCTCGCCGCGCTTAGGCTTTTGGGCGGCAAATTTGATTGTTTCGCATTTTTAGCCAGCGACAAACAAAACGAAATCTCAAAAATAGAACTAACAAGGGCTCTAAAATGCGGCGTAAATTTGATCTCAAATTTGACGGAAGGCGGCGAAATTGACTGCATTATCGACGGGATATTCGGTACGGGGCTTAGCCGCGAGCTAAACGAACGAACGATAAATTTGATAAATCTACTAAATGCAAAACCCGGCTACAAGCTCACCTGCGACATCCCAAGCGGACTTGATAAAAACGGCGTGTCGCAAGGCGCAGTCTTTAAGGCCGATACGACCGTGACGATGGGTGCACTAAAACTCGCACTTTATAGCGATTTTGCAAAAGATTTCGTCGGGCGGGTAAAGGTCGCAAATTTGGGCCTTCCCCGCGAGCTGTACGAGACGGGGACGAGCTTTTATAAACTCGGTAAGAGCGATTTAAATTTGCCGTTTCGCGTAAAGCAAAACGCTAACAAAGGCGACTTTGGGCACGCGTTTGTCGTGAGCGGCGAAAAGGGTGGAGCGGCGCGTATAGCGGGACTTGCCGCGCTAACTATCGGTACGGGACTCGTTAGCGTCGTGGGCGAAAATTTAAATATCGAGCCCGTTTTAATGCAAAGCGCGCGCATAACGCCAAAAATGCGAGTAGGTGCCGTCGGAATGGGGCTTGGCGAGCTTGATGAGGCGCAAAAAGACGAGCTATTTAGCGAGCTAAAAACAAAAGACGCGCTCGTTATCGATGCCGATCTTTGCTACGAGCCGCGTACACTTGAGCTTTTAAACAGTGAAAAGGTTGTGATAACGCCACATCCAAAGGAGTTTGCGAGCCTGCTAGAGCTTGCAAATCTGGGTAAATTTTACGCTGGCGAAGTGCAGAAAAATCGCTTCAAACTCGCTAAAATTTTTAGCCGAAATTTTAAATGCGTGCTTGTTTTAAAGGGTGCAAATACGCTAATCGCGCAAGGCGGCGAGGTATACGTCATGACGCACGGTAGCGCCGCGCTCGCAAAAGGCGGTAGCGGAGACGCGCTAAGCGGTATCGTCGCGGGACTGCTCGCTCAGGGTTACGACCCGCTAAATGCCGCGATCTCGGGCACGCTAGCTCACGCTCTAGCCGCTCGCGAAATCAAAATCAACGACTACGCGCTCACGGCCGCGGACGTCATCAAAGGACTCAAATGCTTACGAAAAAAATAGCGGTTTTATTTAGCGGCGGCGGCTCGAATTTGGAAGCGATTTTAGAGAGGCTGCACGGCAAGGTTTTTGGCGAAACCAGGATCGAAGTCGCGCTAACGCTAACAAATAAAGCTAACGCCGGCGGCATCGCAAAGGCCGCAAAATACGGCCTAAAAAGCGTCGTTATCGAGCACGTTAATTTTGCATCGCGCGAGGAATTTGACGCCGCGGTCGTCCAGGAAATAAAACGCGCTAACGTAGATCTAACCGTGCTTGCGGGCTTTATGCGCATCCTTACGCCTGTTTTTACAAGGCAAGTTCGCGCTATAAATTTGCACCCGTCGCTGCTGCCGCTTTTTAAGGGCGCGCACGCGATAAAAGAGAGCTTTGAGAGCGATATGAAGGTGGGCGGCGTGAGCGTGCACTGGGTTAGCGAGGAGCTAGACGGCGGCAAAATCATCGCTCAGCGAGCATTTGAAAAGAGTGCGGGAATGAGTCTTGAGAATTTTGAAGCCAAAATCCACGCGATCGAGCATGAAATTTTACCTGAAACTATCGTACAAATTTTGACGGGCAAAGAGTAAAATTTAACGACTAAATTGACGAGTGTTTTTGGCTCTTGCTAAATTTAGAAATTTTGAGCTTGTTTTTATATTGCGTCAAATTTATGATTTTTGCGAAACAGGGCATAAATTTAGCCAAATTTTGACTTGCAAATTTCAAATTTTCGCACCTGTTTTTTATGCTGCGTCAAATTTAAGAATGCAAATTTGCGAAATCGTCGCGCGTTGCAAACTTCGCTTGGTGCTTAAAACATCAAAAACGTTAAATTTGGCCGATTTTGCTCTAATGCGGTACTTTCGCGTCTCTTGCTAAAATTAAAAATGAAATTTGGCAGCAGGTGTTTGCGCTAAATTTAAGCTCAAAATACATCTGTAAATTGATCGTAAATTGCCTACCTACTCGCAAATTTTGCCAAAAAACCGTAAATTTGAAGCAGTAAATTTATAAAACATACACTCCGGATAGGACGATGTAAATTTGACCGACTTGCCGCATTATTCAAATTTGAGATAAATTTACGCCTTTGAATGCCAATTTATCTCAAAAGTCGCAACGAAAATTTATCCAAAGTATCAGGCGCCTAAAAACAGGTTTATGGGGTCGCTCGAATAGCAAAAGCAAGCGCTCAATTTTAAAATTTGAAGGCCATAAAGCAAGATAAACTGCGGTAATAAAACGGGCTAAATATTTAAAATCTACAGACGACGTCGCGTCAAATTTAAAACTGAAAAGCAAAAGGAAATTCAAAAAGAAAAAGGCGGAAAGCTCCGCCCAAAAGTAAAATTATTCGGCTTTAAATCCGCCGCCAAAAGCCTTATAGACGTCCACGACCGAGTCGATGAGGCTCAAATTTGCCGCGATGTCTTGGAGTCTAACCGAGAGTAGGTTGCGCTGCGCGTCTAGTAGCTCCAGATGCCCCGTGTAGCCTTCCTCAAACTGATCCTTGGCCAGCTTATAGATTTTTTCTTGCGAGTGCAGGAGTTCTTTGACCTGATTTAGCGTTAGTTTGGCGTTTTTGCGATTGTTTAGCGCGTCTCTAACCTCGCCCAGAGCCTTTTTGACCGCCGCTTCGTAGGCTACAGCCGCGATTTGCTCGTTGGTTTCGGCGATGCGGACGTTGTTTTTGGTTCTGCCGTAGTCAAAAATTTTCTGCACCAAAGATCCGCCTATGCTCCACGTGTTGGCGTTGCTGATAAAGATATTTTCAAAATCCACGCTAGAAAATCCAAAAAGCCCCGTTAGCGAGATGGACGGTAGATAGTCGGCCTTTGCGACACCGATTAGCGCGTTAGTGGCGTTTAGATCGGCGTATGCTTTAGCTACGTCGCTCCTTCGCAGCAGTATGTCCGCACTCACGCCTGCGCTCACTTCGGGCTCTTTTGGTAGCATTTTAGCGCTTTGTACGGCGCCTTTTAGGATCTCGTCGTTTGACTTACCGGTTAGTACCGCTACTGACGTTAGAGCCTGAGATAGCGAGGTTTGCACCTCTAGCAGGCTTACTTTTGCGCTTTCGACGGCGGCTTTGCTTTGTAGATAGGTCGTCTCGTTTATGCCGCCTAGATCAAGCTGCGTTTTGCGAAGCGCCAACGTCTCCTCGTAGGTTTTTAGCGTATCTTTTAGCACGGCTTCGCGCATGTTTAGAGCCACGAGCGCGAAGTAGCTTTTAGCCACGCTAGAGCTTATGCTAAGGCGTGCGGTGGCGTAGTCTAGTTTGGTCGCGTTTAGACTGGCTTTAGCCGACTCGACGCTGTTCCTCACTCTGCCCCACAGATCTATCTCGTAGCTGAGACCCAAATTTACCTCGGAGTTTCGGTAGCGCGTTTGAGGCTGCTTGGTGTAGGTCTCGCCACTGCTTTTTGCTTTGGTGTAGCCGACGTTTAAATTTACGCTAGGAAAAAGATCGGCCTCAGAGATGCCTAAATTTGCGGCCGCTTTTTGTAAATTTAAATAAGCCGTGCGGAGGTCGGTATTTTTCTCTAGCGCGCTAGCTACGAGGGCGTTTAGATTTTCGTCGCCAAACTCCTTCCACCACTCGTCTCTGATGTCGCTAGTTTCAAATTTATACGTAGATTCAAATTTCGTATCGACCTCGGGCATCTCGGGGCGAAACGAGCAGCCCGCCAAAAATAGCGCCGCGGCTAAAGTTAAAATTTTATACATTTTTGACCTCCTGTGCTCCGCTTGGTTTTTTATCCCAGACTTTGTTGTTTAGCTTTTCTAGCAGATAGTAAAACATCGGTATGAAAAATATCGCTATCGTAGTGGCAGCTATCATACCGCCGACCACGCCCGTGCCTAGAGAGTGGCGAGACGCAGCGCCGGCACCCGTGCTGATAACCATCGGAAAAACGCCCAGGGTAAACGCGAGCGAGGTCATGACGATCGGGCGGAAGCGAAGCCTTGCAGCATTAACGGCCGCGTCAAATACGCTCTTGCCCGCTAGTCTTTCTTGCATCGCAAATTCTACGATAAGGATCGCGTTTTTAGCCGATAGACCGATGAGAAGCAGTAGTCCGATCTGGAAATAAATGTCGTTTGTTAGCCCTCTAGCCCAAACGGCGACTAGTGAGCCAAAAACCGCGAACGGAACGGCCGTGATAACGGCTAGCGGGATGAGCCAGCGCTCATACTGCGCCGCTAGGATCAAAAATACGAAAATCATACCGAAGATAAACGCCGTAGAGCCCGTGCCTTGCGAGCTAACCTCCTGATAGGCCGTGCCCGCCCAGCTGATGGAGTATTCTTCCATATTTAGCGTTTGTTCGACTACCTCTTGTATCGCTTTTATCGCGTCTCCCGACGTGTAGCCCGGTTTTGGGTCCCCTTGGATCTTAGCCGCCGGGAAAAGGTTAAATCTATCTACGATATCGGGACCCAAAATTCTAGTTAGAGTTGCGACGGAGTTTAGCGGTATCATCTCGCCGCCTTTTGAGCGGACGTAAATTTTACGCAAGTCTTCTGGGTTGTTTCTAAAGCGGTCCTCGCCTCTAGCGTAGACGCGGTAGGATTTGCCAAAAAGGCTAAAGTCGTTGATATAGTAAGAGCCGAAAGTCGAGCCTATCGCGCTAAAAATTTCGCTCTCGCTCACGCCAAACATCTGGGCTTTTTGCCTATCGACGTCGATTTTAAACTGGCGGTAATTAGTCTCTAGCGTAGAGCGCACGCTGGTTAGATCCGGGCGAGCGTTTGCCGCTGCGACTACTTTTTTTACATCCTCTTCGATCTGGGCGTAGCTTTTGCCGCTTTTGTTTTGCAGATACATCTCAAAGCCGCCCGTCATCGAAAGACCCATGATGGGCGGGACGTTTACGACAAAGCTCATCGACTCCTTCGAGCCCCAAAGCATACCGTTAAAAGGCCCAGTTAGCGCGCCTGCTTGGCTATCTGGCGTTTTTCTCTCGCTCCAGTCTTTTAGCTTGATAAAGCTGATGGCAGAGTTTTCTCTAAGAGCGCCCGCAAGCATATCATATCCGGCAAAGCCCATCGTAAATTCGACGTTTGGATTGCTTAGAACCATGTTGCTGATAGTTTTTACCTCTTCTTTGGTTTTTAGCATATTGCTTGACGGCGGTAACGACGTGATGACCATTAGCGCGCCCTTATCTTCGGACGGTACGAGACCGCTAGGGACTTTTTTAAACAGCTCGAAAGTCGCAAAACCCATAACGCCTATCAAAATAAGGCTGATTATCACGTGACGAAGCACTTTTGCAACGCCTGCGGTAAAAATTTTCGTACTCCAGTCGAAAAAGTCGTTAAATTTCTGCACGAACCAAAACGGTTTGCTCTCTTGTTTTTTTAGCATAACGCCGCAAAGCGCAGGAGTAAGCGTAAGCGCGACGAAGCCCGAGATACAAACCGAAGTAACCAGAGTGAGCGCGAACTGGCGCTGGATCACGCCGACAAAACCCTCCATAAAAGAAACCGGGACGAAGACGGCGGATAAAACCAGCACGATCGAGATGACGGGGGTTTGTACCTCCTCCATCGCTTTATATGTCGCTTCTTTGACGGTGATGTCTTTTTCCTCGTGTAAAATTCTCTCCACGTTTTCGATAACGATGATAGCGTCGTCCACGACGATACCGATAGCAAGGATGAGCGCGAAAAGGGTGATTAAATTTATACTAAATCCCATCGCGTACAGTCCGCCAAAGGTGCCGATGATGGACACGGGAACGGCTAGCATCGGGATCACGGTCGCGCGAAAGCTCTTTAAAAACATATACATAACGATGATAACTAAGATCATCGCCTCGATAAAGGTTTTTACGACCTCATGGATAGAGACTTCGATAAATTCGGTCGGGTTATATGCGATCGTATGCGTAAATCCCTCGGGGAAATTTTTGCTTAGCTCGTCTAGCTTTGCGTTTACCGCTTGCGCCGTAGCTAGTGCGTTAGCGTCGTTTTGCATAAAGATTAAAAGCGGCACGGCGTCTTGGCCGTTTAGCATCGCGTCTGATGCGTAGCTAGCCGCTCCTAGCTCCACGGTCGCTACGTCTTTTAGTTTTAGCACGGCTCCGTCGGCGCTTTTGATGATTATATCGCCAAACTGCGCGGCATTTTTGAGTCGTCCGCCCGTGCGAACGGAGTAAACGTAAGGATTATCCCCATCCGATGGCTGTTCGCCTATTTTACCCGCGGCGTATTGACTATTTTGGATTTTTACTTGGGCGATTACGTCGCTAGGGGTTAGCTTGTAGTAGGCTAGTTTGTCCGGTTTTAGCCAAATTCTCATCGAGTACTCTTTGCTGCCGATTAGCGCCGTGTCGCCTACGCCATTAACCCTTTTAATTTCGTCCGCGATGTTTAAATTTACGTAGTTATATAGCTCTACTAGGTCCATGTTTGCACTCGTAAAGCCGACTACCTCTAGGATCGAACCGCTACGTTCGCGTACGGTCACGCCCATGTTTTGCACCTCTTGGGGCAGCCTTGAGAGCGCGGCTTGGACGCGGTTGTTTACGTCGATCGTGGCTTGTTTGGCCGAGGTACCGATTTTGAAATAAACATTGATGCTTAGCGAGCCGCTCGAGCTTGAGGTGCTTTGCATGTAGAGCATGTTTTCTACGCCGTTTATCTGATCTTCTATCGCGCTAGCTACGGAGTCGGCGATAGTTTGAGCGTCGGCGCCCGTATAGACGGCGCTAACGGAAATTTGAGGCGGAGTTAGCTTAGGATACTCCTCGATAGGAAGCCCTTTTATCGCCATTGCGCCCGCGATAACTATGATGATAGATACTACGGTGGCGAATATCGGGCGGTCAATGAAAAATTTAGAAAACATCACTTAGCCTTTTCTTGCTCGTTTTTAGGCTCTAAATTTGCGCCTTTACCAAAGTTTTCGGTTAGGTCTTTATCTATCTCAACGGGCGCGCCTACGCCGATTTTTAGGAAGTTGTTCATTATGATTTTATCGCCTTCGTTTAGCCCTTCGCTAACGACTGCGGCGTCTTTGGTTTGGTAGGTGATTTTTACGTCTTTAGAGGCTACTTTGCCGTCAGCAACGACTAGTACGTAGGTCTTGACGTCGGTTTGTTGGAGTGCTACTTGAGGGATTTTAAAGCCGTCTTTTTGGTAAAATCCACCCATCGTCACGTGGCCGAACATGCCGGGTAGCAGCTTGCCTTCGTCGTTGTTAAATTCGGCCTTGGCTAAAACTGTGCCCATATTTGTATTTACGACGTTATCGATGAAATTTACCTTGCCGTTAAACTCTCCCGGGCCGACTTTAAGCACGGCGTCCGAGTTTGTTTGCGCCCAGAGGCCGCTTTCTTGCATTTTAATGCGGTTTAGATTATCTACGTCGGAGATATGGAAGTGGGCCTCGATCGGATTAATTTTGGTTAGGCGCACGAGCTGAGTCGTGTTTGCTACGACTAGCGAGCCCACGTCTACTAGGTTATCGCCCAAAACGCCGTCAAAAGGCGCGGTTATGCTTGTGTAGCCCAGGTCTATTTTGGCGTTTTTGGCGCTTGCTCTAGCGCTTAGTAAATTTGCATTTGCGATCTCGAGCGCCGAAACTGCCGCATCGTACTCTTTTTGCGAAACGGCGTTTTTCTTATATAAATTTGAGATTCTGTTAAATTCGGTCTGAGCGTTTTTTAAATTTGCGTTTGCTACGCCGATAGCGGCTTCAAGCGCGTCGTAGCTGGCTTGGTATTTTTCGGGATCTATCAAAAACAGCTTGTCGCCGGCTTTTACGTTATCGCCGGGTTTAAAAAACTGCTTGGTTATCGTGCCGCTTACTTTTGGAAATATGATTATGTCTTGCTGGCTCGTTAGGGTCGCGGTGTAATCAAAGCTAATCGGCACGTCTGATTTTTTAGCTACGAATATATCGACCTTTGACGGCGGCATTTGCCGTTGTTGCCCGGCCGCGTTTTTTTTATCATTACTATCAAAGCATGCCGTAAAAAGTAGCGACGCCAATAACAAAACCGAAAGGGTTTTAAAATTTCTCATAAATTTGCCTTTAATTTTTTGGGATATTATACAAAAATTTGGTATGTAATATTTGTTGCAAATAAAATCGGCTATTTTACTCTTATTTATACGAAAAGTCAAATTTTAGAGAGTAGAATTTAGCGTTTTTTTACGCCGTGCAAAAACATATCTATGCGCGTTTTTACGTGCTCTTTGCGCTCTTCTGCGCTTAGCGTTATGTCCTCGTTTAGCAAAATAGCATTATAATGATAAGGCTCTCTGACGACTGCGGCAAACGCCTTGGCCGCGACGTAAGGAGAGATACATGGATTTAGTTGGACTCTTATGTCTTCGCGCTCAAAAAAATCGATTAAAATTTTATCGATTTTGCTTAAAATTTGATCCAAAAATTCTTTACCTAAAAGGCCGTCATTTTTCGCGCCTTCGCTCATCATTACTCTTGAGATTAGCGTGGTTTTCTTTTCGCAGATGATGTCGAAAAATATCATCGCGAATTTGGTTAAAAAATCATCCAGCTTATGCGATAAATTTAGATCTATTTTCTCGTCTATTTGCGTCCTAAAGTCGTCAAATCCACGCTCTACGATAGCGCGAAAAAGTCCTTCTTTATTTTCAAAAAATTTGTAGATGCTCGCCAGCGACCCGCCGCTTTTTTTGATGATATCCGTTAAACTCGTGTTTTCGTAGCCGTTTTCGAGGAAAATTTCAAGTCCGGCTTGGATGAATTTCTCTTTTCTCTCGGCGCTTCGTTTCGTCGGTTTCGTATTCATTTTTCTAGCCCTCAAATTTCAAAAAATCTTAAAATATGATTATACTATAAAAAAATAATTTTTTACTCACTTGGATGGGCAAAAATCGTCCGTCTCTTAACATTTATTTTTTCTTTGTTATCCGCTGCGTAGGCGGAGATTTCTATCTTCGTCGTTTGCTCGCCGGTCTTAGCAAATGCCGATTTAGGCGCGCTTAGCACGACTACGACTCTCTTTTTTTCGCCCGCCTTTAGAGGGATTTGATCCCTTGGGCGCTCGATTTTTATCAGCGCTTTAGCTCCGTCCGCGCTAACGTCAAAATAAAACTCATGCGCCTGCACGTCGGTGTTTTCAAACAAAAACACGTAAGCGTTTTCGATTTCGCCGCTTTTATTTATCTTATACAGCTCACTCGTGCGGTTGATATTTAGCAGCATGCTCTCTTTTTTGGCACTCATTAGCGTTAGCGCGGTCGCGGCGATAGCGATGGCGGCGCAGTAGCCGATAGTTTTAAAGCGCAAATACCGCACTTTTTGCTTGGTTTTTAGGGAATTTGAGCTCGTCCAGCTAATGAGGCTAGGCAAATTTAGCCCCGACATCGTTTTGGTGCAGGCATCTACGCACTCTAGGCAGTTTATGCACTCTAGCTGCATGCCTTTTCTGATGTCGATGTGTGTCGGGCAAATTTTCACGCAGGCTTCGCAGCCGGTGCATTCGTTTTGCGGATCGGGCGGCTTTTTCCAGAGTTTGGTTTGACCATCATAAATTTTACCGCCGCGCGTCTCGTCGTATATGACCTGCACGCTGTCAGAATCGATCATCACGGACTGCACTCTAGCGTACGGGCAGACGTAAACGCAAAAATTTTCGCCCAAAAACGCGACGTCAAATATCAAAAACGCCGCGATAACAAGCCAAGCTCCGAGTAAAATTTTATGTTCGGCGGGATTTGAAATTTGAGCGAAAAAGTCCTGCGGCGGAACGAAAAACCAGAGAAAATTTGCCGCCGCGATAAAAGCCAAAACGCTCCAGATCGCGACTGCTAGCGCGTTTTTAGCGCCGCCCTCGGCGAGTGTTTGTTTATTTGAGACGCTTTTGCGGATTTTTAAAATTTTAGTTTGGATGAGGTCACGGTAGATCGCGCGAAATATCGTCTGCGGACAGCTCCAGCCGCACCAGACGCGGCCGCCTAAATTCGTCATAAAAAATATAAAAATAAAAAAAATGATGAGCACGAAAGGCATCAAAAACAGCTCTTGGACGTTAAATTTGGCAAAAAACAGATGCAGCTCGCTGCGCTCAAAGCTTAATAGGAAAAATTGATTTCCGCCGATGGTTATAAAAGGCAAAATGAGCGCGGTACAGGTGATCAGGATGTAGGCGATATAGCGTTTGCTAGCAAATTTGAAATAATTTTTATAGTCTTCTTTGGTCATAATTCATCCTGATTACAAAGTAGTGATAATTTTTGATAGATTATAGTTTTAATGCGATTAATTTTTTATAAATTCTCAAATTTACTAAATTTCTGCTATAATCGCCGTCTATTTTAATTGAAAGGTGGTGAGGACGTTGCCTGGTATTAAGGTACATCCTAACGAGTCTTTTGACGAAGCTTACAGAAAGTTCAAAAAGCAAACCGACAGGAACCTTGTCGTGACTGAAGTTCGCGCAAGACGCTTTTTCGAGCCTATGACCGAGATCCGCAAAAAACAAAAAATCGCGGCTCGCAAGAAAATGCTTAAACGTCTATATATGCTTAGACGCTACGAGTCAAAGCTCTAACCAAAAGGGTCGCTTCGGCGGCCTTTTCTTTTTTCAAACACCCGTTTAACTCGCATCAAAGCCAAAATTTGCCATAATCTACGCCAAATTTAACGATCAAAGGAAAAATATGTCCAAAGTGCCCGTGAGCGAGGCCGCGGAAATCTTAGGCGTAACCAAGGAAGCCGTCTACAACCGCATTCGTCGCGGAACGCTAAAAACCTTTGAAAAAGACGGCGTAAAATACGTGGTTTTGGATGGCTACGAACCTCAAACCGCGCCCAAAACTTCAAAATCCGCTAAAAGCTCAGAGTCAAAAAAAGCCGCTAAAACCGGCGAATTTGACGTGAACGAATTTCTACTCTCGCAAATTAGCGAACTAAAAGAACAAAATCAAAATTTGCAAGCCGATAAAGATAGGCTTTTTCGCGAAAAAGAGCAAATTTTGCTAAACAATAAAACCGAAATAGCTCAAATTTACCGCGAAAGAGACGAGAAACTAAGAGGATTTTTAAGTATGCTCGAGCGTCCGCTGCTAGCTCGCCAAAACGGCGAATACGTAGCCCCCATCGACGTAGAATTTGTCGAGAGCAAGCCCGAAAATGAGGGCAAATGGACGAGCCTGGCCGAATTTCTAAAATCGCAAAATTTAAGCGGTAAGAGCCTCAAAAAAACGCAAAATAAAATCATAAAAAACATCGGAAAATCAAAATTTATCAAATTTAAAAAAGGCGTGATAATGGTAAAAAGCAAGAAAATTTCAAAGGAGCTAGATAAAAAATGAGAGTTTTTAAGCATATCAAAAAAGTAGCCAGCTACGCTGCTGTTGGCGGATTTGGCGCGGTGGTAGCGGCCGGGCTGGCAGGCTGCGGCAGCGATAACGGCGGCGAGTCAAGCGCGCTAAACGAAGCGGCGCAAAAAACGGGAGCGTTTGTAATCATCGAGGAGACCGCACCTGGCAAATATAAAGTCCTAGAGGAGTACCCAAGCAGCGAAACGCGCGTCGTGTTAAAGGACATAAACGGCACCGAGCGCGTGCTGAGCAAAGAGGAGATGGACAAGCTAATCGCCGAGGAAAACGCTAAAATCGACGCCGGAACGTCGAATTTAACCGGCTCGAACGCTCAAAACGCGCAACTTTCAAGCGGCGGTATGAGTCTTGGCGAGACGCTTCTAGCCTCGGCTGCGGGCGCGATCATCGGCAGCTGGATCGGCAACAAGCTATTTAACAACCCGGGCTATCAGTCGCAGCGCCAAAGCGCGTATAAAAACCCAAGCGCGTACTCAAGGAGCGTTGATAGCTTTAACAAAGCCAAAGCCACGAGCTCGGCGGGTAAATCAAGCGGCGGAAAGAGCGGATTTTTTGGCGGATCTAGTAGCTCAAGCTCGAGCTCAAGTTCAAGTTCAAGTTTTGGAGGTTAATCATGATAAATTTAAAAAAAATCAGCCCGCTAAATAACGAATTTTTAAGCGAAATCGGCTTTACGTGGCATACGGATCCAGACGGCAGCGACTACGTAGCAGACGAGCTAGTCGAGGTTAGCGAGGCGCAGGCCGAGGCCTACTACAACGCCGCAAACGAGCTATACGATATGTTCGTCGCAGCCGCCCAGTACGTCATCGACAACAACCTCTACCACGAGGTCGGCATCCCGTTTAATCTCGTAGATCTCGTGCGCGAAAGCTGGGAAAACGACGTACACTGGCATCTCTACGGTAGATTTGACCTTGCAGGCGGGCTAGACGGAAAGCCGATAAAACTCATCGAATTTAACGCCGATACCCCGACGGCCGTGTTTGAGACGGCGATCATCCAGTGGGCGGCGCTTAAATTTAACCGCATGGACGAGAGCGCGCAGTTTAACGACCTTTATGACGCGTTAAAGCAAAATTTTAGGCGCCTCGTGACGCTAGATGAGGAGACCGAGAGCTTTAGCGAGCACTACGAGGGTTGGAAAATTTTATTTAGCTCGGTGGCCGGCAGTAGCGAGGACGAGCAGACCGTGAAGCTACTGCAGTATATCGCCGAGGAGGCGGGCTTTCACACGGCGTTTGCTTACGTCCACGAGGTCGTATTTAACGACGAGGAGGGCGTGTTTTTTGACGGCGAAAACTACGAGTACTGGTTTAAGCTCGTGCCGTGGGAGGACATCGCCGTAGAGGAAGGTGAGCTAGCCATCATCCTAAAAAACATCGTCCAAAATCAAAAAGCCATCATCCTAAATCCCGCATACACGCTGCTTTTCCAAAGCAAAGGTATCTTGAAAATTTTATGGGATTTATATCCGAATCACCCGCTTTTGCTCCAAGCTAGCGACAAGCCGATCGCGGGCAAAAAATGCGTGAAAAAGCCGGTTTTCGGCCGAGAGGGCGCAAACGTGAGCGTGATCGAGGCGGACGGCAGCGTGAGCTCGCAAAACGGCGGCGACTACGGTCAAAATCGCGCGATCTATCAGGAATTTTACGAATTTAACAAAGACGCCGCCAATAATAGCTACCAAGCGGGCGTGTTTTTCGCCTACGAGGCGTGCGCGCTGGGATATCGCAGGGGCGGCGAAATTTTAGATAACTACTCCAAATTCGTAGGGCACTTTATCAAATAAGGACGCAAAATGAAAATAGTCTGCCTCGATGCCGCGACGCTTGGAAGCGACGTAAATTTAGACGTTTTTAAGCAGTTTGGAGAGTTTGTTAGCTTTGAGACGACCGCCGCGGCCGAGCGCGTAGAGCGACTAAAAGGCGCGGACGTCGTCATCACGAACAAGGTCGTCATCGACAAAGAGACGATGGACGCGTCAAATTTAAAGCTAATCTGCATAAGTGCAACTGGCATGAACAACGTCGATCTTGCGCACGCCGTAGCAAAAGGCATCGCGGTAAAAAACGTTGCGGGCTACTCCACCGCTAGCGTCGTGCAGCATACGTTTGCTTGCCTTTTCGCGCTGACGAATCGAATCAAATTTTACGATAACTACGCGCAAAGCGGCGAGTGGGCGAAGAGCGAAATTTTTACGAATTTAGACCGCAGTATCGGCGAGATAGCGGGCAAAAGCTTTGGCGTCATCGGCCTTGGCGAGATCGGCAGAGGCGTGGCGCGCATCGCGGCGGCTTTTGGCGCGGGGGTGAGCTACTGCTCCACTAGCGGCGCAAACGCAAACGCCGAGTTTAAAAGGCTAAATTTGGGCGAGCTTCTGGACGGCTGCGACATCGTGAGTATCCATGCTGGGCTAAACGAAAAAACGCGAAATTTGATCGGCGAGCGGGAGCTAAATTTGATGAAAGAGGGCGCCATACTGATGAACTTCGGACGCGGCGGTATCGTGGACGAAAACGCCGTAGCTCGCGCGATAGACGGGCGAAATTTGCGATTTGCCTCGGATGTACTAGAGACCGAACCTATGCGCGCAGATCATCCGCTGCTAAATATCAAAAACAAGGAAAATTTGATACTTACTCCGCACGTAGCATGGGCGAGCTTTGAGGCTAGGCAGCGGCTAGTAGCGATGATCGCGGAAAATATAAAAGAATTTTTGAAAGGATAAAAATGGCAACTGAGCATAGTTTTGATATAAGCGCGGCGGTCGATATGATGGAGGTCAAAAACGCACTGGAAACGGCGAAAAAAGAGATCGCTGCGAGATATGATTTTAAGGGGCTTGCGGCCGAGGTGGAGCTAAACGAAAAGGAAAAAATCATCACGCTTCTTAGCTCTAGCGACAACAAAATCGACGTGCTAAAAGACATCGTGATCTCAAAGCTCATCAAGCGAAACATCCCGCCGGTAGCCGTGACTGAAAGCAAACGCGAGAGCGCGAGCGGCGCAAATTTAAAGGCGACGCTAAGACTAAACGACATCCTAGATAGCGAAAACGCGAAGAAAATCACCAAAGCGATCAAGGACGCAAAGCTAAAAGTAACTGCGACAATCCGCGGCGAAGAGGTGCGAGTAAGCGGCAAAAGTATCGACGATTTGCAAGAGTGCATAAGGCTTGTGAAGGGGTTAAATTTGGAGTTGCCGATTAGTTTTAAAAATTTGAAGTAAATTTAATGGATAATTTTAAAAAGTTAATCCAAGAAAAAAATAGCGCCATAAAGGAGTACGGCGATTTTATTAAAACGCTTAAAAATAAAGAGTGCGACAAGGACGTCTCGGGACTAATCGGTCTGTTAAAAGATAGACTGGCTAAATTTGAAAACCTTAGCTGCGATAATTATTCGCAAACGGCTGCGGATATAGACGAGCTAAACGACAGAATTTATCGCCAGGTAAATTTGCTTGCGAATTTGGATAAAATAAGCCGCGATTCGGACGTTTACAAAAAATATAACGAAGTATATAATCAAAAGCGTATCAAGCTTTTCGTCTCGGAGCAAATTTGCCGCGTGAAAAAATACTATCAGTTTCTAATCGCGCTTTTGGGGCTGATTCCGTTTATAATATATTTTATATTTTGGCAAAATGTCGGATTTTTCTCGGTAGTCGGCAGTGACAGCATCTTTTCGTTACTTAGCGCGCTAGCGATATCGGGTTTTGGTTTATTTGTTATTTTATATATATTTCCTGCTTTGCATTTGGTTTTGATCGTTTCTTACGACGGTGGCGAAAAAAACGAAACGCCTTTTTACGCGATTTATCTGATAGCTACGCTTGCGGGCATAGCATTTGTCGGTGTAGGATATTTTTGCCCGAGCGCGGTAGATTTTTTAAATTCTTATTTCCTGTTGATTATAGCGGCGATAGTCATATTTTGCCTACTTTGCAGCTTTAAAAACAGTAAATTTGACATTCCTCTTTCATTTTTTATGATATCGCACGGATTTTTATCCTTCGCGACTCCGTTTATGGTAGCTCTGCTTGTCTACGTCCGCGTAAGCGAGGATGGGTTTACTACCGCTTTTTTGATGCTTTTTATGGCATTTTTCGCCGTTTTGTTTAGTGCGCTTATAACATCTAAGGATATAGATGATTTTAAGATAATTTTTTGGTCTTTGATAATCATAAATTTAGTCATCGTCGCGGTTATGAGCGGTAAAATCGTCCAAGTAGCCGATCTGGGAAATATAAACTACAAAATGCTATTGCTCAAAAAAGACGCCTTAAACGCTTTGCCAAAAAGCGTTTGCCAAAATAATCAAAATGGCTGCATCGGCGCGGGAGCGAAGGACGGCTGCTACGCAAAACAAAAGGCGCAAATCGTCTCGTACAATAAACAAAAGGCCGAGCTAATCGTAAAAGACGGCAACGAGACGTATATTTTTAGCGGAGTAAACGACGAGATGAAATTTATAGACGCTAACGGCGCAGATATAGGCGTTGCTTTTAGCGATGAGGTCGTTTTTGAAAACTCGGTTTTAACGTACGATAAAAACGGCACGCGTAGCGGCCCGCTCAAGGCAAGCGCCGTAAATCTCTATCCAGTCTGCAAAACGTACGCTTTAAGGCAAGACGACGCCGTAAAGCTCTACAACGTCAAAGTCCTATCGGCTCTGGGTAAATTTTACTATCTGCAGACTAAAAGCGGAGAGAAATTTGAACTGGACTCAAGCCTGATAATCTCGAAACAAAAGGCGAGCGATATCCGTTAAACGCGGTAAATAAATATGAATCACTACCCGCAACCGCTACGCTAAATTCTACGCAAGCTGTAACTTGGCGGCGAATTTTGCGCAAAGCAAACAAACACCAAGGATATGCAGGTAGATTTTTGCTTCAAAATACGAGCCCAAATTTTAAATTTTACGCCCGATTTTGATAAAACTTCGGCAAATTCAGCCCTTTTCAAGGCGAGATTAATAAAATTTTAGATATCCTTACGAACATAAATTTGGATTTACTGGAGAAAATTAATTATGGGATTTAAGAATATTATAGAAAAGTTTGCAGTAAATTACGCTCATAATTCTATTCAAAAATCACTATACAACGAATTTAACATAGACATTTTGACCACAACTTACACTAAAACTCCAAAAAAAGACAAAAAATACATGCTCTACGCACACGTTCCCTTTTGTCACACTTTTTGCCCGTATTGCTCGTTTCACAAGTACCACTACGAGCAGGAGCTTGCGAAAATTTACTTTGAAAATTTACGCGAGGAGATGAGGCAGGTTAAGGAGGCCGGCTTTGATTTTAGCTCGCTTTACGTGGGCGGCGGCACAACGCTTATAAACGAACCCGAGCTAGAAAAGACGCTAAAACTCGCAAAAGATCTCTTTAGCATCGAAGATATCTCGGCCGAGAGCGATCCAAACCACATCTCGCCAGAAAGCCTCAGCCGTTTTGACGGGCTTATCGACCGCTTAAGCGTAGGCGTGCAAAGCTTTGACGATGAGACGCTAAAAAGGGTTGGCAGATACGATAAATTTGGCTCGGCTGAGGAGACAAAAAGAAAGCTAGAGCAGGCTCTTGGCATGATCCCAGTTATCAGCCTTGATCTCATCTTTAACCTGCCAAATCAAACAAAAGAGCAGCTCATAAACGACATAAATGTCGCAAAATCGATCTCTCCGCAGCAAATCACCTTCTATCCGCTCATGAAATCAGAGCTAACAAGAGAGAACATCGCTCGCTCGCTCGGCGTGTCAAACGTCGATAACGAGCGCGAATTTTACGAGATAATCGTGAGCGAATTTGCTAAAAGCGGCTACAGACAAAGCAACGCCTGGGGGTTTTCAAATGAAAAAAGCGCAGACCTTCGCGACGAATACGTGGGGTCAAATTTAGAGTACGTTGGCGTTGGTAGCGGTGCATTTAGCTTTTTAGACGGCGAGCTCGTGATAAACGCATTTAACCTACTTGACTACGGCAGAAAGGTCAAATATAGACAAAGTCCTGTCATCGCAAAATGCGCATTTAGCAAAAAAGAGAGGCTAAAATATACGTTTTTAACAAGGCTTTTTGACGGCGCAGTCGATATCAAAGCCTACAACGAGCAAAATGACGCAAACATCAACAAAGACCTATTTGTCGAGCTTAGCTTGCTAAAGCTAGTGAACGCGATCTATGAAGAAAACGGCGTCATAAAGCCGACGTTTTTTGGCAAATATATCTGCGTCGTGCTCATGCGCGACTTTTACGCAGGCATGGACAAAGTGCGCGCGATATTTAAAAACGATGCAAAGATCAAACGCAGCAAAGTACTTCACATCATGAGCGAAGACACCGAGCAAAAAATTGATCAAAATATTATCCAGCCGCGAGCCGCTATGTAAATTTGACGCGATTTTACCGTCAAATTTGATCCTCTTACAGACTTCTTTAAATTTATCACGAAAATAACCCGCCCAAGCTTGTTTAAATTTAATTTATGCTAAATTTCGCCACGAAAGCGACCTTGCGGACGCGAATTTTATCAAAGGTGAAGCCGTGGATACGGATAAATTTTTAAGCGAAATTTGGGGCGCTCTCAAGCTCTTTTTGGATCCCAAAACGCAAATTTTCGCAGACGAGCGAAGCCTCGCTGTTTTACTCGCGGTAGATGCTGAAAATTTCGATAGATTTATGGCGCTAAAGGAGTTTAGAGATATCCTTCACGCGCTTGGGCTAAAGGCTGATATATACAGCCTCCAGTGCGCCCAGCTAGGCGCGATAAACGCTCTAAAAGCCGCAAAAATCTCAAAATCAAAACTACTCGCCGCACTGGAAATCCTGCAAACCGAAAATATAATCTCCGCCGCGCATTTTAAGCGGCTTTCGGCGTTTTTGCGCTCTCTTGGCGCAGATTTGACCGCAGGGAACGAGCAAGAGGGCGCAGATTTTAAAAAATCAGACGTCTTTCATCAAAAAATAGACGCGCTAAACGATATCTGCGAGCGAATTTTGTCGCTAAACCCGGGCGCGCACGTCGCAAACGCGGCGACAAAAGCGAGGCAAAAAGCGCATGAGCTCGAGTTTAACGTCGCGGTCACTGGCGTCATAAATGCGGGCAAATCAACTCTGCTAAACGCGTTGCTGGGCAAGAAAATCCTGGGCGCTTCAAACGTGCCCGAAACCGTAAATTTGACCGTGCTAAAATACTCGCCCGAGCCTTTTGCGAAGGTAAATTTTTGGAGCGAAGCGGAGCTAAGAGAGCTTGACATAGCAAAAGATCAAGACGACGAAATAGTCAAAATTTACGGCGGCGCGGGCGTCAAATTTGAGAGCGAAACGGCGCAAAATTTAAGCGGCAAATTTGACGCGGAGGGCGGCGAATCAAAAGCCACATTTAAAAGCCCTAACGCGAGCCAAATTTGCTCCGATCAGCCCGCTAGCAAAACGGTAAAAACTGACGAGATCAAGCTCTACACCTCGGCGGACTCCAAATACGCTAAATTCGTAAAAAGCGTCGAACTTTACGAAAATTTGGAGCTTTTAAAGGATAACGTGCGCATCATCGACACGCCCGGCATCGACGACGCGGTGGCTGCGCGCGAGGAGCTGGTGCGGAGATTTATGCGGGAGTGCGACCTCATGGTGCACCTGATGAACGTCTCGCAAAGCGCCACGCAAAAGGATCTGGACTTCATCGTTGCAAGCCTGCAAAACTCCCACGCCGTGAGGCTTGCTGTGCTACTCACGCACGCGGACGTGTTAAAAGAAGGCGAGCTAAACGAGGTCGCAGCCTACGCCAAAAAGAGCGTCGAGGAGCGCACGCGGGAGCTGTGTATAGGGGCGGAGTTTTTCGCCGTGAGCGCCAAAAACTACTTTGAGGGCGGGCAAAACAGCGGCGTCGAGGAGTTTAAGCAGTATCTTTACGAGACGCTTTTTGGGCCTAATAGCCAAAAATCTCGCCTTGGCATCGAGGCATATAAAAAGGAGCTAGGCCGCGTCTGCGCGCAGTTTGTGGCGGATACGCAAAGCGAGATCTTAAAGCTAACGGGCTCAAATTTGAGCTTATCGCAAAGGCTTGCTGAACTAAACGAGCAAAAATCCGCGTTAGCTAGCCGACTAGAGGAGGTAAGAGGCGCGGTAAAAGAGGAGCTAGAGCGCCTAGATACGGCTAAAACCGCGGCTAGCTACGAGCTTGGGCTGCGGTCTTTGGCGCAAACGCTAAAGCAGCGCGTCGCAGATGACGTAAACTACGCGACCGCCAAAAAACAAAAGATCGACCCGCAGCGTCTGGCTCGTATCGCGCAAACTACGATCAAAGACGGCGTTGCCGCCTTGATGCGTCAAAACCGCAACGAGATCATGCGGCAGATCGCTGCGTGCGCACAAAATATTGCGCTAAAATTTGGCGAATTTGATGACAAAACGGCGGCGGCCGAGGTCTTTAGCATAAACGACTATCTGCAATCAAAAGGGATAAATTTAGAGTGCGCCCAGGTCGCAGATGCGGTGGCAGTCGCGGCAAGCTCGGGCGCACAAAGCGTATCCGAGGCCGCCAAAGTAGCCGCGGAGGAGTTTTTGGGCGCCCAGAGGATCAAAAATTTCGTTTTCGAGCTTAGCGAATTTGAAAAAAGCGAGTTTAAAAAGCAAATCGAAGTTGCTCTAAAAGAGCAAGAGAAGACGCTAGCAATCAGCGAAGAAGCCCTAAAAAACGAGCTTGCCGAGCTAGCGAAAACTAGCGGTCGAGACTCGCGCGAGCTAGAGCGACTAAACTCGCAAAGCGAGGCGATAAATGCTATAAATTTGGAGCTGCAAAGTGTTTGAGGAGTTTATAAACGCGTATAAAACGCGGTATTTTAAGATATTTTCGGACGATTTTCACGGGCGATTTAGGCGGCTGCAAAATGAGCTAACCGAGCCCAAATTTCACCCGAGTGCCGAGCTAGAGCGCGAGCTAAATAAACTCGATCTGTTTTTATCTAGCCCGCTTACAGTCGCTATAGTTGGACAGTTTTCTAGCGGCAAATCTACGTTTTTAAACGCGCTTTTGGGTAGCGAGATTTTACCGTCTGGCCTAACTCCCGTGACTTCAAAGCCGACTTTTATCAGATACGGCGCCGCGCCGGGGCTTAGCGTGCTTTACGAAAACGGCAGAGAGTTGTATCTGGGCGTCGAGGAGATAGGGCGCTTCGTCGATCAGCGCGTGTTTGGCGATGATGTTAGCAGGCTTTGCGTCTACGCGCCCTCTGAAATTTTAAAGCTGGTAAATTTCGTCGATACGCCGGGGCTAAACTCGCTCTCAAAGGCCGATACCGCCGTCACGCACAAAGTGCTAAAAGACGTCGCGGGCGTCATCTGGCTAAGCCTTGCCGACAATGCCGCGCGCGCTAGCGAAGCCGCGCAGATCGATGAGTTTTTAGCGGACGGGGGCAAAACGGCGATCTGTTTGCTAAATCAAAAAGATAAGCTAAGCAAGGACGAGCTTGAGCGCCTCAAAACTCACGCGCAAACGACCTACGGACGATTTTTCGAGCGTATTATCGCTGTTTCTGCCAAGCAGGCCGTAACGGCGCAGGCAAACGGCGACGCGGTACTTTTGGCGGAGTCAAATTTTAGCGAGGTGATAAGCGCGGTCCGCGAGCTTTTTGGCGGCGAAGAGATAAAAGAAAAGTTCGTACGCGAAAAGTGCGCTAGACTGGTTGCCGTAAATGCTGCTCAGCACGAGCGAATTGCTAAAATTTACGAAAAAGCGGGTGAGATAATCGCTAAATTTGACGCCGAGCTAGAGTCAAATTTAAGAGCCGTGCAAGAAAATTTTAAACCGAAAATCGAGCTAGCCTTTAACGAGCTAAAACACGTCGCAAAGCTCGTTGCAGACGAGATCCTAGCCAGCTCAAAAAGCGTGAAAAAGTATAAATACGCGCCGCGAAAAACGCTGCTAAAGGGCGAGTATTTTGAAGCTAGCTCGTATGAGGCGGTAGATTTTGACAGCGACGAGGTGTTTTCAAAACTCATCTACAACGACGTGAAATTTGCCAAATTTTTTAGGACGTATAAGCGCGGCTTAAGTGCGCTACAAGAGGAGATCGGCGCGGCGCTGGATGAAATTTATGCTCGGCTGGAGCGCGAATTTATGATTTATAAATCAGAATTTGAAAACGCGCAAAAAGAGGATGAAACGCACTCCGATACCGTGTTTGCCGATGTTAGGACGTATGCGGGGCAGGTGTATAGGACGTTTTTGCGAGACTATGAGACGGCGAAATTTAAAGGACTGCAAAAGACGGCGCTGTTTTTTGAAAAGCTAAATCTCAAAGTCGCCGCAAACTACGAAAATGCCGTCAAAATCGCCGTGTATTTTCTAAAAGAAAAGATCGCGGGTTCGATGCGCGCGCACGAGCAAAACGGCTTTGCGCTCTTTATCCCGAGCTTTGACGAGGTGCAAGACCGCGTTTTGACATCGCTAAATTTGTATGAATTTGAAAACGAGATGCTGGGAAACGCGTCATTTTTAAATAAAATTTTATCGGCTCTAAAGAGCGAATTTGTGCAGATAAAGAGCGAAAAACTAGCCAAGATCGCTGCTCTATCGGCCGGACACGAGAAACTAAGGGATGAAATTTTAAAAGCGGGCGAGAGGTTTGGTGAGCAAGATCTCGTTTAAGCGCGTCGATCTAAACTATATTTGAAAGCCAAGTTAAAATTTGCTCCCAAACGGGCTTTTTGTTCTCGTCCTTGAAGCCTAAAAGTAGCTTGATGAATTTAAAAACGAAAACAACGAGCAGGAAAATATACGTGATGAAAATGCCGACTAAAATTTCATCAAAATACTCTTTTGATATGAAGTAGATGACCGTGCATAGCGGAGCGCAAACGGCTGCGATACCTAAAAATAGCTTGGTTTGGCGTAGTAAAAAATCACTCATGCTTGATAACCTTTTCAAATTTGAGTATCTGGGGCTGCAATAAATTTGAATCGCTTGTCAAATTTGCACCCGTAGAGCTACGAATTTAACGCTTAAATTTGTAAGAATGCGCGATAAAGCCTTGCAAGCGGCGTAAATTTAGCAAAACGCGTCTTAGCCAAACAGCAAGCCAAATTTAGCCGAATTTACCCATCAAACCCAACCTTCTTATCCTCGCCGAAATTTGAGCTCATCTCGCGTTTGATCTCGCTTTCAAAGTCGCTCATCGTAAATATCCCGTCCTCGCGCACGGCAACTTTTAGCGCTGTGTTTTTGAGCGCGAGCATGATTTGTGCGCCGCTTAGTTCAAATTTAGCTAGCTGTTTGACGTCAAAATTTTCCTCAAAACTCGCATTTTCGGGCAGCACTTTGCGCCAGATCGCAAGACGAGCGGCGAGGTCGGGTTTTTTAAACTCGATCTTATAGTCAAACCTGCGAGAAAACGCGATATCTAGGCTTTGCAAGAAGTTCGTCGTGGCGATGAGCACGCCCTCAAAGCGCTCGATTTGCTCTAAAAATATATTTTGCATTTGATTGTGCATCTTGTCCGCGCCGCTGCCGCCCTCGACGCGCGTGCTTAGAAACTGATCGGCTTCGTTTAGCAGCAGCACGGGCTCGCTCTTGCTTTTGGCACAGATTTCTTTGTACGTGTCGAAAATTTTACGCACGTTTTGCTCGCTTTCGCCGACGTATTTACTCAAAATTTTAGAGCAATCAAAGCTAAGAACCTGCTTTTTTAGGCTCTTTGCGAGGCTTAGCGCACTCATGGTTTTGCCCGTACCCGGCGGCCCGTAAAAGATGATTTTGGCGTCCACGTTTTTGCGCGATTTGATCCCCCAGCTAGATAGGCGCGCCAGCACGCGGCGATCTACTTGCTTTAGGATCGCATCTAGCAGCTCTTTTACCTTTACGTCCAGTACGACGTCGTTTATGTCGGTCGAGGGCTCGATGAGCTCAAAGATCTCCTGCTCTTTTACGAGAGTTTCTAGCGCTAGTTTTTTGCTTTTGCTCTCGGTTTTTGGGTGCATTACGCTTTGTAAGATTTCGTCGGTTATGTAAAACGTCCTGCTAAAGCCGCCGTAAGTGTTTAGCGACTCGTCGTAGTCGATGAGGCCGTTTTCGATTAGTTTTGAGCCTTCGTCCAGTAGGGCGCGGTTTTTGATGCGCTCAAATTCATCCGCGCTTAAAATCCCGACAAGCGCGTTTAGATCGCGGTTTGCGTCTGTTTCGCCGACGTATTCTTCCTTTAAAAGCGCGAGGAAAATCAGCTGCTCTTTGTCGTTTAGCGAGTTGTCTTTGAAAATTTGTTCGACGGAGATCGAAATTTTGCTTAAATTTAGCCGTTTTTCGATGATGGCTTCTAGTTCTTTTACATCTTTTTCGAGGCGGCTTTTGGCGTCGCTTGAGACGTTTTTGCTAAAAAACGAGAGCTTGCCGTAAAGCTCCACGCGCAAAAACTGGTCTTTTAGATAATCAAGATGATCGGCGTAGGGCGCGACTGCAGGCAGCGTAAGCCCAAACTCGCCCTCTTCTAAAATTTTTAGAAAAAGCGGCGAGAGCGAGATCTCGCTGTGAAGCAGACCGAGCAGATTTGAGCCGGAGCCCTCTGCGCCCTGGTTTTTAAATATAGAAAAGCCCTGCACGATCCAGCCGCTTTCTAACAGGTTTTTTACGTCCGCAAGGCCTGCTAAAAATTTATACTCCTCGCTACCAAAAACCGCGCAAAGCACGTCGTAAGCGCTACTTTGCGGAGTGCCTTCGACGTAGCTTTTGCTCAGGTGACGTAAAATTTTCCCCTCGTTTTCGCTGCATTTTATGAGCGATGAAATTTTAGAATTTTGCTCGCCGCCGATAAACTCTATCAAAAACCGCACTAAATTTCATCCTTTATCTGCTCTTTTAAAACGCGTTTGAGCACCTTGCCCGTCGCGTTTTTAGGCAGTTCGTCTTTAAAATAAATCGTCTTTGGAATTTTAAAATTCGCCAAGTGTTTTTTGAGGTGCGCGCGGATATCTTTTTCGTCCAGGCTCATGTTTTCTTTAAACTGGATAAACGCCGTGACCTCCTCGTCTGCGTGCTCATCTCTGACGCCGATAACGGCGGCTGCCTCGACTTGGGGCAGTTTAAATAGCACCTCCTCGATCTCGCGCGGGTAGATGTTGATGCCCTTTGAGATGATGAGGTCTTTTTTGCGGTCTACGATAAAGATATAGCCCTCCTCGTCGATCTTAACGAGATCGCCCGTGCGCAGCCAGCCGTTTACGATCGTTTCGTCGGTAGCGTCTGGCATATTTAGGTAGCCCTGCATCACGCAGTCGCCTTTTACGATGAGCTCGCCGACCTCGCCTGCGGGTAGCTCCATCATCTCGTCGTTTATGCATTTTACTTCGTAGCCCGGCAGCGGCAAGCCGACGCTTGAGATTTTTTGTTTTTGCATCGTATTTGCCGATACGATAGGCGAGCATTCGCTAAGGCCGTAGCCCTCTATCAGCACCGCACGCGGAAATTTGACGCGAAAATCCGCGATAGTCTGCTCGGCCAAAGGCGCTCCGCCGCTGATGAAAATCCTAATGCAGTTAAACCAGCGAAAATACCACGGGATTTTGGCCTTGCCGATAGCCGTATAAATCGCGGGCACGCCTAAAAATACGGTCGCGCGTTTGAGTAGGACTTGTTTTAGGACGTTTGAAAACGGGAAAATGGACTTTACTAAAATAAGCGAACACGCCGAAAATATCGGTAGCAGCACCATCGCCGTGAGAGTAAAGCTGTGAAACATCGGCAAAAACACGGCAAATCTATCCTTCGTGCGTACGTGAAAGACCTCGTGCGCGCCCCGGACGTTTGAGATGAGGTTGCGGTAGCTGATCATCGCGCCCTTTGGCTTGCCCGTGGTGCCTGATGTGTAGATGATGTGGGCTAGGTCGTCGATACTCGGTCGGTCGGTCAAATTTAGCTCTATACGGCAGTTTAGCGCGTGCGCGTAGGCGATATTGTTTCCGTCAAATTCGGCTCTATCGCCGATCCAGACGATCTTTTTTATTGCCGTTTTGCTATCTAGCCCTTTTATCTCTTTTGCGAGTTCGACCGAGGCGAAGAGAAATTTTGCCCCGCAGTCGTTTATGATGTACTCAAATTCTTCGTATTTTAAGAAGGTATTTATCGGCACTGCCACGGCGCCAAGTAGCGTGATGGCAAAGTAACTAGCGATAAACTCGGGCGAGTTATTTACTATCATCGCGACTCGGTCACCTTTTTTTACGCCCATGCCTTGCAAAAACGCAGCCAGCGTAAAGGCGTCTGCGCGTAGCTGATTGTAGCTAATCTTGCTAGTTTCTGTATAGATCGCGATACCGCCGCCGTTTTTATCGACCGCGGCGTTTAGCATATCCTCGAAATTTTCGTAAGGGTAGTTCATGACTGGGCCTTAAAATTTATATTTCACGTTCAAATTTATCGCCTGAGCGTTACCGCGTTCAAATTTGCCGTTTGGATAGAGTCCCGACGCGTTTGAGTAGTAGCTCACGTCGCGCGCTTTTCTGTCTTGGTAGAAGTAGCTAGCTCCCAGCTCCAAAGCGTCTGTAAATTTGTAGTTAAAGCCCGCTGCGTAGATGACGGCTTTGGTATCTGGCAGGTCAAAGCCCGTGGTGTCGGCTCTGGATGCGGCCTCGTCAAACGTAACAGCGCCCATCAGGCGGAGTTTGTCCGTCGCGTCGTGCGCTACGCCGATGCGGTAGGCGTTGCTGTCCTTCCAGTCGCGCTTTTTAGGCGCGTCAAATGCCGCAAAAAACGGGTTGCGATAGTGTGCGGCCGAGGCGCCAGGGTAGTTGAAGTCAAGCTCTTTCCACGCAGACCAATAGGTTCTTTCAAAGTCAAATAACAGCGTCGTTTTTGCGATTTTGTACGATAGGGCTAAATTTAAGCTCGCAGGTAGCGGTACGGATAGCTTTGCGCTGCCGCTATATGAGCCGTTAGGAAATAGCCCCATCGGGTGTGCCGGCGCGCTGATGCCCGTGTCGCCTTTTAGATTCATGTTTACTTTTGAGCGGTAGGTGGCCGCTAGGCTCAAATTTGAAGTAGGTTTATAGGTGATTGCCGCGTTGTAGCCGAAATTTATGCGGTCGCCTTTGATATCCTGCGAGGCGGGTAGGGCGCCTGAGACCTCCTGCACGGCCTCTCCTCTGGCGTAAACGGCGCGCAGGCCAAAGCCTAGCGCGATGTTATCGGTTAGCGCGTAGGCGACGCTAGGGTTTACCTCGATCACTTTTAGATCAAATTTTTTAGAAGTGGCCTTAGGTAGTCTTTCGTCCCATCTCATCGACATTCCCGCAGGTACGACGACTGATAGGCCAAAGCGCCAGTCGTCAAACTGCGGCGTTATGAAGTGAAACGTAGGCACGAGCGCGTTCGCTCTTTTGGAGGTGAGTTTGTCGCCGTTATAGTGCCTATACTTCGTCTTTGACATGCGTAGGTAGGTTAGCGAGCTCTCGAGGTAGTGTCCGCCGTCTAGAAATATCATATTTGCCGGGTTGTTATAGGCTGCGTCGGGGCCGAAGCTCGTCGCGACGTTTGAGTTTAAAAGCGCGATGCTATCGCCGCTTTGCTCGGGGATTTTAAAGCCCGCCGCATTTAGGCAGCAGCAAGCCGCTAGGCAAACGCCGATATATTTTCTCATTTATTCTCCTTTAAAGTTTCTTAAAATTTTTATCTCGTCCGCCCAGATGCTTTCGTCGATCGTCTCTAAAACTAGTGGGATATCGTCCGTGCGGGGGTCGTCTATGATGTTTTCAAATGTTTTTAAGCCCAAAAAGCCTTTGCCTAGGCTCTCGTGGCGATCCTTTTTACTGGCTAGGTCAAATTTCGTATCGTTTAGATGCATACCGCACAGCATTTCGCGCCCGACTATCTCGTCAAATTCGCTCATCACGCGCTCGTAGTCGTCTCTGATATCGTATCCCGCGGCAAAGGTATGACAGGTATCGAGGCACACGCCGATCCTGCTTTTGTCGGTACAGCGTTTGATGATGTAGGCTAGGTGTTCAAATTTGAAACCCAAATTTGAGCCCTGGCCGGCGGTGTTTTCGATGACTAGCTTTACGTTTTGGCTATTTTCTAACAGGAAATTTACCGAGTTTGCGATATTTTCTAGGCAAATTTCGGGCGAAATTTCATTTAGATACGAGCCCGGGTGAAAATTTATCATCACTAGACCGAGCGCTTCTACGCGGTAAATTTCGTCCAAAAAGGCGTTGATAGACTTTTGGCGCTGCTCTGGGTTTGGATGGCCTAAATTTATAAGGTAGCCGTTGTGCGGCAAAACGTGCCTTGGCTCGATGCCGGCGGCTTTTAAATTTTGTTTAAATTTGGAGATATTTTCTGGGGTTAGCGGCTTGGCCTCCCATTGGCGCTGATTTTTGACGAACATCGCAAAGGCGTTTGCGCCGATGTTTGCCGCATTTAGCGGAGCGTTTTCTACGCCGCCCGCGATGCTGACGTGCGCGCCGATAAATTTCATTGAAGCTCTTTTATGATGATTTTTATGCGGTTTTTAGCGTCGAAAAAACTGATATTTTTACCGCAAACTTCGTATTTTATTGAATATTTACTTATATCTTGTATAAAACCGCACGAATTTGTCATTACATTTATGCCGTCATACAGCGGCTTGCGCTCCAAAATTTCCGCGAAAAAGTCGTCGTATCTCTCCTCTAAAAAGAACTTTTTGTTAAATTCTTTTTTCTCAAAACATGCGCCGTTCATGCAAATTTTGTCGTTTATTTTGAGATTTACCGTATTTACGCCAGAGCTATAAATTTGCAAATTTAGCTGATTTGCGTTTTTATGCAGGAAGCCTACGTCGTTGATTTTTAGCGGCGGAGTGAGGATGGTGACGGTAAATTTGTCTGATGATTTTTGGCTTTGCAGCGCAGCGCAACCGCTAAATGCAAGGCACGCGAGCGCAGCTAAAGCAAATTTAGAAAATTTTTTCATGATTTTTTATCCTTGGTTTAAGCTATTTTTTATTATCTTTAATGTAAAATCCCATTTCCGCTAATTTGTGGCCCCTTCGTCTAGCGGTTAGGACATCGCCCTTTCACGGCGGTAACACGAGTTCGAGTCTCGTAGGGGTCACCACTTCATTTTAAATTTCACAAAAGATTTTAATTTTATCCGCTTATCGCTTAAACGCCCTTTATCTAAATATAATTTTTCTTAAATTCGGATTTTCTAAAATTTAACCTCAAAACCGTTTGCGCCGTATTTTGTAAACCCAAATTTCATTGCGTCAAATTTTAATCTCCGCCAAATAAACAAAGCCAGCCAAATTTAATCGCAAAATTTGATCCCGAAACGCCCATTCCCGCTCGCTCAATCAAATTTAAACCCGTTTTGGCTATAATCGCGCCCTAATTTATAAAAAAGGAAAAAAATGTTCGATTGGATTTTTTCGCCCGAGGCGTGGCTGTCGCTCGTGACGCTAACGGGGCTTGAGATCGTGCTCGGTATCGATAACATCATATTTATCGCGATCCTAGTCGGCAAGCTACCGCCCGAGCAGCGCGACAAAGGCCGCATTTTAGGGCTTTCGCTCGCGATGCTAACGAGGATTGCGCTACTGCTTTCGTTATTTTGGATTATGAAGCTTACCAAGCCGCTATTTAGCGTGTTTGATTTTACGATCACAGGGCGCGATTTGGTACTGATTTTGGGCGGGCTTTTTCTCATCGGTAAGTCCACGCTCGAGATCCACTCAAGCGTCAGCGGCGAGCACGAGGAGCACTCGGCGAGCAAAGGGCATGCGAGTTTTTGGGTCGTTATCGCAGAGATCGCCGTGCTTGACATCGTCTTTTCGCTCGATAGCGTCATCACCGCAGTGGGCATGGCAAACCACATCGAGATCATGATTTTAGCAGTGATACTTGCAGTGGGCGTGATGATGTTCGCGTCTAAGGGCATTTCAAATTTTGTCGATAATAACCCGACGATCAAGATTCTAGCACTTGCGTTCTTGATCCTGATCGGCTTTACGCTAGTGGGCGAGGGGCTCGGTATGCACGTGCCTAAGGGCTACGTTTACTTTGCGATGGCGTTTTCTCTGGGCGTGGAGCTCATCAATATCTACGCTCGCAAAAAGTCGGCAAAACGCGCAAAAGAGGCTCAAAAGTAAAATTTGAGCCTTTAAATTTGCTTTTGGGCGCGCAGGGCGGCAAATTTGACGCTTCGGCTTTGTTTTTTGAGGCGTTAAATTTAGGCAGGGACGAATTTGAGTGGTAAATTTAAAAAGCAAAGGAGCTAGCGTGGACGTAAAAGGCGAATTTTTAGAGATTTTGGAGGGACTTAGGAGCCAAAAGCTAGCGGCGTTTTCGCAAAAACTTATCAAAAGCCCCGAAATTTTAGGCGTAAAAACTCCCGAGCTAAGACGTCTGGCAAAGCGAAATTTCGCTCGGTTAAATCTAAAGCAGATCGCCGAATACGAGCCCTTTTTTCACGAGGAGTTCATGCTAAAGGGCTTTTTGATAATGCTCGTAAAAGACGACGAAGCTAAATTTAAGCTAGCGAGCGAGTTTATCAAAACGATGCCAAACTGGGCGGTGACGGACGGCTTTGAGCCTAAATTTAGCGATCCGCGCTACGTAGATGCGCTGCTAAAGCAGGCTCTAGGCTCAAATTTGGAATACGAAAAGCGATTTTTCTACGTTTATTTTATGCGCAATTTTAACGCGCTTTCGCTGGAGCGGTTTTTTGAAATTTGCGCCGAGGAAAAAGACGAGCGCTACTACGTGCAAATGGCGGCTGCTTTGTGTTTAGCCGAGGTTTTTATCAAATTTGACGGCGCGGGGCGAGAGCTGCTAGAGAGCGGGCGACTGAATAAATTTACCCACAACAAAACGATCTCAAAGATCCGCGACAGCTACCGCGTGTCAAAAGACGTAAAAGACGCGCTTTTGGAGCTCAAAATCAAGTGAACCTCACAAAAGAGCCCGTAAACAAGCTCGTGCTGCGCCTAGCCGCGCCCGCGGGCGTCGCGATGAGTTTTAACACGCTTTATAACGTGACGGGCGTGTTTTTTGCCGCGCGCATATCGACTCAGGCGCTGGCGGGCTTTTCGATGAGTTTTTTACTCTACATCAGCGTCGTTGGCGTTGGGCTTGGCTTTGGCTCGGCGCTAACGGCGCTTGTGGGCAACGCACTTGGCGGCGGCAAAGAAAAACTCGCTAAAATTTACGCCGCAAAAGGCGTATTTTTCGTGTTTCTTTGCGCGCTTTTTATGGGGCTTTCGGGCTTTATTTTTACGCCGCATTTGCTTAAAATTTTAGGCGCGAACGAGGAGTTTTTACGCGAAGCCATGGCGTATAACCGCGTGATATTTCTTGCCTCGCCATTTTTCTTGCTCATCAAATCGCTAAACGGCGTGCTGGTGGCTACGGGCGATACGAAGAGCCTGCGAAACTGGCTTTTTGCGGGACTTTTTATAAATTTGGGCTTTTGCTTTTTTTATGTGGATTTTTGTGGACTGGGTATCGGCGGGATAGCGCTGGCGACGGCTTCGGTGCAGCTTTTAGGCTCGTTATTTTTAGGCGTCAAGGTTGCAAAAACCGGCATGATAAATTTTTTAAATTTACGCTCATTTGCGCCCGAACTCGCCATCTACAGCAAAATTTTAGCCCAAGCCTTGCCAGCGTGCCTAAACTACCTCTCGATGTCGCTTGGCGGGCTCGTGCTCATGCATTTTATCAGCCGCTACGGCACGCAAGTGGTCGCAGGCTATGGGCTAGCTCTTCGTATCGAGCAGATCGTTATGCTGCCCACGACGGGCATCGCATCGGCGGTGCTGGGTATCGTGTCGCAAAACTTCGGCGCACGCGAATACGCTAGAGTGCGCGGATGCTACGCCTATGCGGTCAAATTTTTGGCGGTTTACTGCATTTTTGCGGCGGCTTTTTGCCTTGGGCTCGGCGGGATTTTGGTTGGGTTTTTTGACGAGACGCCTGAGGTCGTGAGTGCAGCAAGGGGTTATTTTGCCGTAAATTCGCTAGCGTTTATAGGCTACGCGCTCATAAACCTCTCCGGCTCGACGCTTCAAGGCGTAAAAAGGCCCGCGGCGGTTTTTGTTTTAAATTTTACTCGCCAGATAGTGCTACAAATGGCGCTCTACTCGCTTGTAGCCGATGTTTTTGGCGGCGAGTTGCAAGATATTTTTAAGGCGATGTTTTTTAATGTTTGGCTGATCGGGCTAACTTTTTTCTTTTATACCAAATTTGTTCTTAGCCGAATTTGCACGGCTTAAATTTGAAAATTTTCGCAAATTTTCAAATTTAAGCTTATTTTTCTTGACATAGCGTATTTTTTTGGCTACAATGCGCCTTTTCAATAAGTAGGCTAAACTCGCAATGCCTCGGGGTGTAGCGCAGGCTGGTTAGCGCATCTGGTTTGGGACCAGAGGGCCGAAGGTTCGAATCCTTTCACC
>NZ_CALHVM010000008.1 GCF_938039205.1 uncultured Campylobacter sp. | reverse complement strand
CAATTACGTTTAGCGTGCTAATGCTATGATGAGTTAAAACCTTATCGAGCACCACCTGAGTAAAAAGCGGCGTCACTAGACCGAAAAGCTGCATTATAAATGAAGCCAAAAGCACTTCAAATACGACCCTTTTAAAGCTTAGCATCCGCTTGTAAAACCAGGCAAAGCCGAATTTTATCTGAGAATTCAGAGTTTTATGAGCTAGCACGATAAACTCGCCGCTGCAAAGATCAAATAGCTCGCTAGCATTAAGCTCTTTTACGGAATTTCCGCCGTCAAATACGATAAATTTAATAGCTGCTTCTGGCTCCTGCAAGGATTTGGATGAGCGGGAGGCTTTAGTCTCTTTAGCAGACAAATGGGGTGTATCCGCGGGAGAAGAATTTGCCGCGCCGGAAGAAGATGACGTATTAGAAGATAACGATGCGGATGAAGATGAGTTTAAAGAATTTGCCGCGCCGCCGCTAGGGCTTAATATCTCCTTAGAACCTGCCGCGTCTTTGGAATTTGCGCTATTTATATCGGCTCCTGTCTTGCTAGCGTGTGATGCTTTAATATTCGCTTCGCTTTGCTGCTCGATCTTTAAGATGTTAAAGTAGCTTCCGTCCTTTTTCTGAAGGATAAAGGGCGGCTTATAGCGCATCAAATTTGAAAGATTTAGCTTTTTGATTTTAGCCTTAAACTCGCAATGCTTAGCCATCCGCACTAGCTCTTCGATCTGCGGCTCCTCGCTGCTTAGCGCAAATTTATTTATAAGCGCCTTGGCATCAAATGGGATATGATTTACGGCGGCTATCAGACCTAGCGAGCCCAGGGCGGTTTGCATCGAATACCTTTGAGTGAAATTTGAAGGAATTCTATTAAGTCTATTTGAAACGGGGCTTAAATTCGGAAGGAATTTTAAAGAAATTTAAGGGATTTGAAGAATTTATTAAGCTAGAACGATGGTGCGGCGGGAAGGAATGACCAGGAGAGTGTCAAAATTTAAGAAGCCGCTTTAAAACAAAGCCTGGAAATATTTTATAAAGCTTAAGCATACTTTTATAAATGCGGCTATATAATCCGCGCTAAGGGATAGCAAGAAAAGGACTGATATGAAATTCTATAAGTCTATTAAATTTAAAGCCCTGGCGGGGACACTGCTTCTTATAATAATACTTTGCGCCGCATTTATCCGCATCGTGCCTGATTACTCTACCTCGCGAGGCTTTGCCGTCGTTTCCCTCCCTGACTACAATAAATACAAACAAGGCTACTGCCTCAAAGAGGATAGAATTTTACCTAAAGAGGAGCTGTATAAACGCGCCGTCGGAGAATTTTTAGATAAAGAAATTACTGTATTAAAAAAGATCGCAAAGTATAGAGAAAACGACGGCATAAAATCTAAGTATCCTACCGATTATTATGAGATGAAAGACTTGAGCTTTGAAAATTATCTTGAAATTTTAAAAAATAAGAGCGATAGCGTAGAAACCGTTGAGGATTTATATATGACGAAACTACAGGCGAGCGCAACGGATCCAAAACAATATTTGAAAGTCGATAGCGTCAATAAAATAGGCGGTTTTACAAAACCTTTGATTTTGTGTTTCGAGGATAGCATCTTTCTTATGTTGGATAAAAATTATATCATCGGAAATGACTTTTTACAATCCAAGTCTATTTTGCTATTTCATAAAATTCCGACTGAATATAATTTAAAAACATACTATGAAAAACCCACTAATTCGCCCGAGTATTATTTTGATAATTGCGGCGACGTAAAATACGATGTAGAAAAAGAATACCTGGAAGGCAGGGAACTTACAGGCGGTTGAAAAGCCAAGCAAATAACTGAAATTTTTAGAAAGGATATACTATGCCTAAAGGAATAAGTTTAATCGATGGAGATTTTGCTATAAAAATTTTATCTTGGTATTTATGGGGCCAAGAAAAAGCTCCCAAACCCGAGGAGCTAGCCGATACCAAATGGATCGATAGAAAAGGTAATATAGAGTTGGAATATAGCACCGTTGAACTATTAGAGAAGGCGGGAGAATTTGTAAACGCTAAAGATTTTAGGTTATTTGAAGTATTTTTTAGCGGAAAAACAAGTAAGAAAAATAGCCTAAACAATGGAAATAAACAGCTGACTGCGAATCAATGTGAGAAATTTGAAGATGGCAAATACTATTTGACACAAGATCAGTTTGCAGAACTATTCTATAATGATGCAAATGATAAAACGAAAGAAAAAGCCAAAAAGGCAACTACTAAAGTTTATCTTTATAATCGCGCTTTATTAGATGAAGATTTTGCTAAAGTCGCTTTTTTATTTGGCAGTATAGCCGTGGGCTTAGATACTGATAAGATTCGTTATGTATTAGATGAGAATTTAAATCCAATATGCGTAGAAAACGTAAAATATAAATTTGATGTGGGGGACTTCGATTACGAATCAAATTCTACGATAGCAAATATTGTAAATTGGGTACTAAAACAAACTACCGATCCAAGCAACATAGGCAAAAAAGTATTGTTAAAACCTATAATAGACATGACGCCAAAGAAAGATGGAACGCCAATGGAAGATGCGACTATAAATGTAGGAACCATTGGACAATTAGACTATTACCTAATGGGCAGTTTAGAAAATGTACAAATACCTACTAACAGTATAGACGCCGAGATACAAATATCTAAATTAGTAATGGAGGCCTTAGCATATTATTTTGAGTATAAGGATATTAAAAAATCCGGTGTTATAAATTATCTAGACGAAAATGGGAAATTAGTAATATATGATGCCTCGCAATCAAATATTATCATCGGAACACATGCCAAAAATTTTGATTTTGCCGATAACGTAGAAATTAAATTAAATAAAAATACCAAATTCTCCATCCCTTTGGCAATCTTTAACCATTATAAAGATCGCATCCCTAATGGCATAACCTATATAGGTGGCGCCGGAGCGGATATCATAGCCGGTACGAAATACGATGATATACTTTACGGGCACGATAGGGATGGGAAAAATGATGATGGCGCTAAAGACGTTTTAGTCGGCGACGAAGGAAGCGATAGACTATATGGAGGCCAGGGGGAAGATACCCTGATAGGCTCTTTTAGCCAATCGGTAGATGACGACACTGCTGATGAGCTTTATGGTGGAGATGGATATGATACGTATTATGCGGGTAATAAAGATATTATCAATGATTTAGACGGCGCAGGAAAAGTATTTTTCGATAACAATCTTTTAATAGGTGGGCAATATGATAAAGACAGAGGAGTTTATATAGATATAAACAATGCAAATATAACATATAGTCTGGATGAGCCCATTAATACTCTCACTGTTAATAAGATAGAAAATGGCAAAGCAAAAACATTAACTATATATAATTTCCATAAGAATAATAGTAGCTTAGATATAACCCTCCTCGATCCAGGTGAGATAGGTATAAGCATAAGCGACAACCAAACAAATGAAGGAGATAGCGGTAAAAAGTCGTTAGATTTTAATATTTCGCTACAAGGCTCTATCGAAAAAGGTGAATTTCTTATACTGGGAATAGGAGATAAAAAATATCTTTTCGGTGATCCAAGCGAAGAATATATCAAAAAATACAATCTAAATTTAGCGCAATACGAGCGGGGAAATACCTATACCTATACATGGGAGGGTAATACGATCAAACAAGAGGATAGGGAATTTGATGTAACTCCTATAATCATCCAAACCTCAGATAAACTAAAAGCCAAGATATTAAAACACGGTATCGGTAAAATAATCGATGACGATGAAGATGACAGCCCGAACGATACTTTCCCGGATATGACTCCGGCTTCAACTAAAACTTCACCTATTGTGATTGACTTAAACGGTGACGGAGTAAAAACAATATCAAGAAAAAACGGTAAAACATACTTCGACCTAGATAATAATAAATTCGCAGAAAATACCTCTTGGATAGATAAAAATGACGGAATTTTAGTCAATAAAACCTTAATCGCAAATAGCATAACAAACGGAAGCGAACTATTTGGAAATCATACTTTACTAAGAGATGGAGGCTTAGCTAATAACGGCTTTGAGGCCCTAAAAGAATTCGATGAAAACAAAGATGGAGTGATAAACGAACTGGACTTATGGGGCTATGAAAGCTTAGCAATTTGGCAAGATGCCAACCAAAACGCTAAACTAGACGACAACGAATTAAAATCTCTAAAAGAGCTTGGCATAAAAGAGATAAATTTAAACTACACAAATAGTAACTTCATCGATGAAAACGGCAACGAACACAGACAAACTTCAAATATAACCTTTACAAATGGAAATACAACTACAATCAGCGATGTCTGGCTTGATACTTTCACGGCAGATACAAGATATGTAGGAGAAAAGATTGTCTTGTCTGCTGAAATAGAAGCGCTTCCGCAAATTTATGCATTTGGAGAAGTTTTGAATTTACACCAAGCTATGGCAAAAGATAAAGTTTTACAAACAATGGTTCAAAACTACATTGCCTCAGATAAAGCCAAACAAAATGAGATGATAAATGACATAATCTATCGTTGGGCCAGCTCGGATCAAATAAATCCAAACGCAAGAGATCCGAAAAAAATTTATTCACATGTAATGGATGCTCGTCAATTGGTTGCACTAGAGCATTTAACCGGTAAAGGTTATCTTGGAATTTGGTGCTGGGGAGAACATGACCCAAACCCGCATGGTCAGGCAGCACCGCTTTTGATAGATGAGTTTAATAAATTTGTCAAATACGTACAAGCTCAAATTTCCGCTCAAAGCGAATTTAAAGATTTGTTTGCAGGTATCTTACCTTTGCAATGGGAGAAAAATCAAACGGGCGATTTAAGCATGGCTTTTAAAACTTTAAAAGATAGGATTGCCGATTTATTACCAAATGTTGATTATGCAGACATTTCCGCAGATAACATTATACGAGCTAGAGAACTAATAAATACCGCAAAGAATTTAGGCACTTACAACACAAAATATCAAAGTGTATTTGAAACGATTGAAGCTGGGTGGCTAAGCGAAATTGAAAATTTAAAATTTGTGATCAATTCGGTAGAAGGGACAGCTGGAAATGATAATTTAAGCGGAGATAATAAAGATAATATTATCATAGGCGGTCGTGGCGATGATACGCTATTTGGCGGAGCCGGAAATGATATGTATTATTTCGATATATTATTTGGAAAAGATAGAGTTTATGACAGTGCCGGTGTGGATGGCATCGTATTTTCTAAAAATATAAAACCTGAAAATATCGAACTAACTCGCAACAAAACTTCTATTTACATTACCAGACTAGATGATAATAAAGCCAAGACCAATGATGTTATTCAAATAGATAATTTTTTCGAATACAACGGCGATATAGGAAATGGAGCTATAGAAAAAATCATCTTTCAAAACGGCACCCAGTGGGATATTAATAAAATAATTGAAATTTTAGCACCACAACCGACACAAGGTAATGATAATTTATACGGCGATATGAAAGATAATATCATATCTGGACTTGGCGGAGATGACATAATATATGGTGGAAACGGAAACGACACTATAAATGGAAATGACGGAAATGATGAGCTGCATGGGGATGATGGCAATGACCAATTATTTGGAGGAGACGGCAACGATACACTTTACGGAGAAAATGGAAATGACACTTTAATCGGTGGCATGGGCAGTGATAATTTGCAAGGTGGAGATGGTAATGATACACTAAACGGCGGTCTTGGCAACGACACCTTAAACGGTGGTTACGGCGATGATACCTATATATTTAATAAAGG
>NZ_CALHVM010000007.1 GCF_938039205.1 uncultured Campylobacter sp. | reverse complement strand
GAGTATTTGGATTTAGCTTTTTAGCGATCAAATTTAAGCTAGCCAAGCTGCCCGAAGGTTCAAATTTCATCCAACTCTACGGCATCGCGGTACTTTGCGGCGTAGGATTTACGATGAGCCTTTTCGTTAACGGCCTAGCCTACAACGACACGGATGTCTTTGCCTACACGGACAAGCTCGCTATCTTGCTAGGTTCGGTAGTTTCAGGCGCGGTCGGGTTTATCTTGCTAAAATTTAGCACCGAAAATCCGGGCGCGATAGAAAAACGGTAGTGAGCAAAACGGCTCACTCCCGCCGGCCGCTGCGTAATCTATAAATCAAATCGCAAACTACGCCGCCAAACGCCGCAAAAATCGCGCCGATAACCAGAGCCGCGGCAAGATTATAAGGCGCGCTGTCGTTTGCAAGGGCGTAGGCGTCAAACCGCACGTAAACGCCCCATCTGCCGCCCATCCTCTCAGGCGCAAAGAGCAGCCCGCTAAACGCGAGAAAACAAAATCCGCCGAGCACGAGGAATTTCGCCCCCGTCACGATCAAATTTACGCGCCCAAAGTCCGCGCGGCCGTAGTTTAGGCAAAAGACGGCGGCGAAAAAACAGATCCAAAACGGCGCGGCACAGGCATAAAAAGCAAGCACGTTTAGGTTTGCGCTGTTGTTTGCAAAGTCGTCCAAAAACGGCGCAAAAACCCGCACGCCGCGGATAAAAGGCAGCCAAAATTTAAGCTCTACTATCTCGTCCGGGCTTAAATTTAACGCCCAGATCTCAAGTGCCGCAAAAAATATGACTCCGAGCGAAAACGGCGCCCAGCCGGCTAAAATCGCTCTCTCAAACAAGCCTTTGCGCGCTGCAGAGTCGCGCCGAGATTTCGCAGTCTCCGATTCTTTTTCGTTCATCGTTTTCCTTAAATTTATCCGTATTTTAAAGTGCGCTCAAAAATCAACCGTCAAATTTAACGGCAACCGCGCGGCTAGTTCGGGCAGTCAAATTTGATCAAATTTAGCCGTTATGACCGCTTTAAATTTGACGCCGCTACGACAAAATTTTGTCGCTGAAAATTACCAAATTTGACCTAAATCAGCGCGATGTTGTCGATGTGCAGCGCCTCGTCCTCGTATTTGTAGCCCAGAACCGCCTCGATCTCTTCGCTCTTGCGCCCTTTTATGAGGGCTAGCTCGGCTGATGAGTAGTTTGTTATGCCGCGAGCTAGCGCCCGGCCGCTTGTATCTTTGATAGTTAGCGTTTCGCCACGCTCAAACTCGCCCACGACCTCGCGGATGCCGACTGCTAGCAGGCTTTTACCCTCTTTTAGCGCCTTCGCTGCGCCCGCGTCGATAGCGACCGAGCCTTTGTGCGCGGCTGAGTAGGCGAGCCAGTATTTACGCGAGTTTATCCTATTTTTACCCGCCAAAAATAGCGTCCCGACCTCGCTGCCTTGTGCTGCTCGGACTATATTTCGCGGGTCGGCGCCGTTTGCGATGATGAGGTGAGTGCCGTTTTTGGTCGCCATCTCGGCTGCGATGATTTTAGTACGCATACCGCCGGTGCCAAATTTACTGCCTTCCGCGCCTGCAGCCGCCCTGATGCTATCATCTAAATTTTCGACCAAATTTATAAATTTAGCGTCCGCAAAAATGCTTGGATTTTTATCGTATAGCCCGTCGATATCGGTCAAAATCACGAGCAAATCGGCCTCGATTAGCCCCGCAACCAGCGCGCTTAGCGTGTCGTTGTCGCCAACTTTTACGCCCTTGATGCCCTCGCCCACGACGGGGTCGTTTTCATTGATGACAGGAATGATTTTTTTAGCGAGCAAGGAGCGTAGGACGCTGCGCATGTTTAGGTAGCGGCGGCGGTCGCTAAAGTCGTCTTTGGTCAGCAGCAGCTGCGCGACCTTTTTGCCGTGCGCCCAAAATAAAATTTGATAAAGATGTATGAGCGAAACCTGCCCGATGGCGGCCAGGGCTTGCTTTTCGACGATGGATTTTGGCTTGTGCGCGAGCTTCATCTGTCCCATGCCCGCACCCACGGCGCCAGATGTTACGAAGACCACTTCGGCATTTTCGTTTAGCTCGCTTAAATTTGCCACGATTTGTTTGATTTTATCCTCATTTAGCGAGCCGTCCGCGTTTGCTAGCGTTGAGGTGCCGACCTTTACAACGATGCGTTTTACGCCGCCTAGAAGCTCTTTTCTGTCCATCTTATCGCTCCGAAATTTTTGAAAATTATACCCAAAACGGCTTATTTTAAATTTTATGTTTTTACAACTAGGCGGAGAGTTTAGTATAAAAGATATACGCGGCACAATGGCCAAAATCGCCTCTGCGCTTGAACGAGTCGATACGCTCGCGCGCACGGTAGCGATGGCCGAGATTCCCGTGGGCATCATAACCTCTTTGGTGGGCGCGCCATTTCTCATCGCGCTTTTAAGAAGCAAGGCAAAGGAGCTGCTAAAATGATACTACAAACGAAAAATTTATCCTTTAGCTACGGTGGATTCGGGCTCGAAGACGTAAGCATCGAGATCAAAAGAGGCAGCATATGCGGGCTTTTGGGCACCAACGGCAGCGGCAAGAGTACGTTTTTTAACTGCTGTATGAAATTTCTAAGTATCAAAGGGGGCGAAATTTATGTGGGTTCGCAAAACACGAAGCACAAAAGCCCCGCCTGGATGGCTAAAAACATAGCGTACGTCGCGCAGCACACAGAGCTACATTTCCCGTTTTTCGTAAGGGATATCGTCCTAATGGGCCGCTCCACGCACGTAAAGAGACTGTTTGGCTTTAGCAAAGACGACAAAAGGGCGGTGAGCGAGGCGATGGAGTTTATCGGTATCTCGCATCTAGCCGATAAAAAGATGAACGAGCTTAGCGGCGGGCAGCGCCAACTCGTTTTTATCGCTAGAGCGCTCGCGCAGGATACGCCGCTGATACTACTTGACGAGCCGACGTCCGCGCTTGATTTTAAAAACCAGATCACGCTTTGGAAAATTTTAAAAAAGATCGCTGCGAGCGACAAGACGATAGTCATCTGCACGCACGAGCCAAACCACATCCTTTGGTTTTGCGACGAAGTGATAGTTTTCCGCGACGGGCGGATCGTCTCAAAAGGCAGCGTCGCGCAGGTTTTAAACGACGAGCTGCTGGCTAAAATTTATGGCGACGTCTGCACCTTTGAGAGGCTCGCGCAAAAAGAGGTGATCCTGCCTAAGCTCTAGCTACTCCTCCAAACTATACCCGATACTGCGCACGGTTTTGATTAGCTCAAATGGTAGCTTCGCGCGTAGCTGACGCACGAGTGAGCGCAGGCGATCGGACGAGACCTCTTCGTCTTTATAGATACTCCACTCAAGCTCTTGGATCGTTACTACGTGCGGGGCGTTTTTGGCTAAAATTTCTAAAAACAATCCCTCTTTTTTGCCTAGCATTATACTTGTGCCGTTTATGTGCAGCGTGAGGCTGTTTTTGTCGTATACGGCGCCGTTTTTTAGCTCAAATTTGCTTCCGAGCAAAATTCGGCAGTTTCTAAATACCCGAAACAAAAACTCCTCGGGCAAAAACGGCTTAACCATAAAGTCGTCGTATTTTGCGTAGTAAATTTTCTTGTAAAGCGTGGGAATAGCCTTATCTATAAGGATCATAACGGGAGTTAGGCTCCCGTTATCTCGCAGAAATTTGACCGAGTCGAAATTTGCCAGATCCTTCGTCTTTACGTCGATGACGTAAAAGATGTAGCGGTTGCCGCTATAGTAATCCTCTTTTAGCTCGCTTAAATTTTCAAAGCGAACTATGCGGATGTTAAAGCGGTAAAGCGCGGCGTTGAGGTTTAGTTGCATCTCGGCATCGTCGCTAACGAGCAAAATTTTCTTCATTTTAGCCTACTTTTTGGTGACGTTATCCTCTTTGTTCTCTACCTTTGGTGCTACATAATCCTCCCCAAAATAAGCCTTCTTTATCTCTTCTTTTTTAATTGCGGCTT
>NZ_CALHVM010000006.1 GCF_938039205.1 uncultured Campylobacter sp. | reverse complement strand
AGGGCAAATCAAAAACTTATAATTCAATGCATCTAAAGAGATGTGCCGCTGATTTGCATATATTCAAAGATAACAAATGGCTACAATCAAAATCAGAGCTTCAAAGCATAGGCGACTATTGGGAAACCCTTGACAAAAATAACAAATGGGGCGGTAATTTCAAAAACTTCATAGACGCGCCGCACTTTGAGCGACAATGCTAACCCAAAAACACACAAAAATAAAAAATATTTTTTATTGACAAAAACCCCGATATAATCGAGCTTATATAATCTCACAGCATTGTATTATCAAAAAGACATATTGACTTTTATCTTAAAATCTTTGATATTTTTAAAGTATTCTTTTATGGTGTTTTCGTAGCTATTTTGCTCTTTCGACCACCTTTGTACTATACTTGCTCCCCAGTATAGTCTGGCAAATATTATTTTTTCTCCTGTTATTTTTCTATCTATATCTGTTCCTGTTTGATCTTTTCTATCCGAGAAGTTAAAAGTAGCTTTTGCGGAATTTGTTGCATATGACTTATCTTCTTTTTCAAACTCCACTGTTGTTATTGATGTGTTTTCTGTTGGATTAGATCTTGGGTCTCGTGGTTGATAGTTGTAGTAAGTTCCTTGTGCGCTATTGCCTTTGGTTTTAACTATTGAAGCCCCGATAGTCTCTATATCTCCATAGATTACTTTTTTTTCAGATCTTTTTCCTCCAATTATCTCATCTATCGTTCTTTTTGTTAAGGTTTTTTCTTCGTTATTGTCTATATACCCATGTCGACCAATACCAGTATTTGTAATAGTTGTAATATCGTGGCTAAATCCGTCTTGGTCTTTATGCGTTCCAGCAAATAGAGAGCTGCTTAATGCAAATAAAGCAATCAAAACAATTTTAAAATTTTTCATTATTACACCTCTTTTTATTTAGAGAAAGGCAAAAATTTATTTCTGTATAAAATCCGAAATTTTTTCAGCCTGTTTATACATCGGATATGCCCATGCATCAAGGACTATTTGCGAGAGCGTCATATTTGTCATATTACAAACGATAGGAGCGATGAAATTTACCGTCGATGTCTCGATCGGAGTGCTCACGACCATGATGTTGTAAATCCTTAGCTCGCTTTTGTCGTTTATGCCCATCAGCTCCTGATAATACGTCGGTATCTCAAATTCGTAATTTCTCAAGGCGTATGGATTTATCGCGGTAAAAGACGTATCATCGTCCTTGCTTTGAAGCTTTATGAAAAATTGATCCAGTTCTTTTAATTCATAACTTTTGATGTGCTCAAAGCCTAAAATCGGACTTTTGACTTGAAAAATCATATATATCTCCTTAATTAAATATTTACTTTTTACGCGAATTGTATCCAAAATTTCCTATTTTTAAGCATAAAATGAAATCAAATTTACCGAAAAGCAATAAAAACAATGGTAAAATAGTCCGTTTTAAAAAATTTAAAATTTAAGGGAGCGTATGAAAAATTTGATCAAATTTTTATCTGCGGTATTTTTTGTTAGTTTAATCGGCGGTTGTGCCGACAAATACACCGAGCTTTATAATCTAACGCCCGATCAGTGGTACTCTGAGATCATCGGCGATATCAAAAATCGCGACCTAGAAAGCGCCGACAAACACTACACGGCGATGTCTAGCGAGCACGTAGCTAGCCCGCTTTTGGAGCAAATTTTACTGATACTAGCTCAAGCTCACGCTAACGACGAAGAGTATCTGATGGCGAATTTTTACCTCGATGAATACCTCAAAAGATACGGCGACGGTGGCCCTAGGAGCGAATTTGCGCAGTATTTAAAAATAAAAGCGAATTTTGACTCATTCTCGCAACCCAATCGAAACCAAAAGCTAATGCAAGACAGTATCGCCGAGATAGAAAAATTTCTCTACATCTACCCAAACACGCAGTATCGCCCGCTGATCGAAACTATGCTGGTTAAATTTAAGCTCGCGATATACAACCTAGACGTGCAGATAGCCGATCTGTACGAGCGCACAGGTAGGGATGAGTCGGCGCAAATTTATAAAGAAAAGGTGCAAGCTTCGCCTTTAAACGACGCAAATATCGTGCTTCCGCAGCTTCCTTGGTATAGAAAAATGTTTGAATAGGAGCTAAATTTGCAAATTTACGAATCAAAAATGTTCCCGGCGCAGCTACCCGTCATCGTGGAGGACGAGCTGTTTTTATATCCGTTTATGATCACGCCGCTTTTTTTGAGCGACGAGGAAAATATCGAAGCGCTAAATTTGGCTCTCGAGTCGCAAAGCCCAATCCTAGTCGTACCGACGAAAGCACAAAACGAAGGCGCGCGAGAATTTGACTCCATCTACGATGCCGGCGTAATAGGCACCGTGATGAGGCGAGTGCCGCTACCGGACGGTAGAGTAAAAATTTTATTTCAAGGAACTAGCAAAGGCCGCATAGTCTCAAAAGTATCCTCAAAGCCGCTGCAAGCCGTTGTAGACGTGTTGCACGAAAAAAGACCCGAAAACACCAAAAGCGACGCGCTACTAACCGTACTTCGCGAAAAGGTGCGAGATCTGGCTGCGCTTAGCCACTTTTTCCCGCCGGATCTTTTAAAAACTATAGAGGAGAGCGCCGAGCCTAGCCGAGTTTGCGATCTCATCTTAAGCTCGCTAAGGCTCAAGAAAAAAACGGCGTACGAGTTTTTTATCGAGGAAAATTTGGAGCAAAAGCTACTAAAGCTCATCGACTACGTCATCGAGGAGATCGAGGCAAACAAGCTCCAGCGCGAGATAAAAAACAAAGTCCATTCAAGGATCGACAAGGTAAATAAGGAGTATTTTCTAAAAGAGCAGCTAAAGCAGATCCAGCAAGAGCTCGGCTCCGATACGAGCCGCGAGGAGGAGATCGAGGAGTACCGCAAGAAGCTGGAAGCTAAGAAAAAATTTATGGGCGAGGACGCGTATAAGGAGATAAAAAAGCAAATCGACAAACTATCGCGCATGCACCCTGACTCCGCCGACGCAAACACGACGCAAAGCTACCTCGACTGGGTCGTAGAGGTGCCGTTTGAAAATCTGGCGAACAAAAAACTAAGCGTGCAAGAGGTCGCAAAGCAGCTAAACGCCGATCACTACGGGCTTGAAAGGCCAAAAGATAGGATAGAGGAGTATTTTGCTCTACGCGAGCTTTTGCAGCTACGAGGCGTCGCGGGCAAGGTAAACAACGGCGCGATCTTGTGCTTTGCGGGGCCTCCAGGCGTTGGTAAAACAAGCCTAGCAAACTCCATCGCAAAGGCGCTGAAACGCGAGCTAGTGCGTGTGGCGCTGGGCGGTCTTGAGGATGTAAACGAGCTGCGCGGACACCGCCGTACCTATATCGGCGCGATGCCGGGTCGCATCGTGCAGGGACTAATCGAAGCCAAGCAAATGAATCCGGTCGTCGTACTAGACGAGATCGATAAGGTCGGCAGGAGCTTTCGCGGCGACCCGACGGCGGTACTACTAGAAATTTTAGATCCTGAGCAAAATAACAAATTTAGGGATTATTATTTAAATTTTAATATTGACCTTAGCAAGGTCGTTTTCGTCGCGACGGCAAACGACGTCGGCGCCATACCGCCCGCGCTTCGCGATAGGATGGAGTTTATCGAGCTTAGCTCATACACCCCGCAGGAAAAATTTGAGATCGCTAAAAAATATCTAATCCCCCAAGAGCTCAAAAAACATGGACTAAAGCCAAGCGAAGTGACTCTAGGTAAAGACGTGCTAAGCCTTATCATATCAGACTACACGCGCGAAAGCGGGGTGCGAAACCTGCGCCGCCGCCTAGCAGATATCTTTAGAAAGGCGGCAAAAAGGCTACTGGGGGGTGAGGCGCAAAAGATAACCGTGACGACTAAAAATTTGAACGAGTTTTTGGAAAAGAAGGTCTTTGAGATTGAGCATGCAGACAAAAAACCGCAAATCGGCCAGGTAAACGGGCTAGCGTGGACGAGCGTGGGCGGCGACGTGCTAAAGATCGAAGCCATACGCATACAAGGCAAGGGCGGCCTGCAGATAACGGGGTCTTTGGGCGACGTGATGAAAGAGAGCGCATATATAGCGTTTAGCCTTGTCAAGGTACTAATCGATGCTAAAAAGATAAAAGTGCCTGCAAAAATCATCCCGAGCTTGCCTGAAGACGTCAAAGATGGCGTGAAAAAAGAGCCAAGCCCTAGCGAAGTGTATCGTCGCTACGATCTGCACATCCACGTACCCGAGGGCGCTACGCCAAAAGACGGGCCTAGCGCGGGTATCACGATGGTGACGGCGATTGCCTCAATCCTAACGGATACCAAAGTGCGAAGCGACGTAGCGATGACGGGCGAGATCACGCTAAGCGGCCGCGTGCTGCCTATCGGCGGGCTAAAAGAAAAGCTCATAGCCGCGCATAAGGCCGGCATCAAAACCGCTCTGATACCGCGCAAAAACTATGAACGCGATCTGGGCGATATCCCGCAAGACGTCAAAAAAGATATGCAAATTTTACCCGTGGACGTCATCGAAGACGTGCTAAAAAATGCGTTTGTCGCAAAGTAACTACTAAATTTAATTAAATTTAGCCTCGATAGCGAGGCTAAATTTCTACTTTAATATTATCAATTGATGATTAAAAATTTTATTTAGGCTCAAGATAAGTTAAAAATTTTTGTATAGCACAAACGCCATGATTTTAACAATATTCTTAAAAGTAGCGAGCATGATGAAATAGAGTTTAGATGCAATAACTGTAAAGGCAGAAAAAGATTATATCGCGTTTTACTAAAATCGATAAAATACTTTGCAGACAATAAAACCAAGCCGCGCTAAAATTTACTTAAGTTTTATTGAGCGTGCATATTTCTTAGTATTTGCTATTTGTGCTTAGGTTAAGTCTGGGATATATGCTTGATCTTATTTCTTCGTTTGCTAGCATAGTTTAAAGCTTAGAAGATAGGATGGAAGGGTTAGTGGATTCTAGGGGTTTAGCAAGAGAGGAGAAGGATACGGATTTTGGTGGATAGGGACACACCAAATAAGTAAACGATAAAAAACAAAAAAGATATCCTTCGCAAACTCTACTTTCCTAACTGCTCTGAAATTTAGGTCTAAATTTAATCACAATAATGTGGTTTAAGGCAGGCGGGGGTAAAATATGGGAACTTGAATTTGGGTGGGGTGAGATGGAAAAAGATGATAACGAGTTTATGGATTTGCCTGAAAATATTAAGCTTGATGAGGATGAGTACATCATCTGCCGATATAAAGGAAACCACGTTAAAGAGCACTTTGTTAGGTTTTTATTTGCCTTGCTTTGTATTGTAACATTTTTATATACATTGTTTTTTGGGCAAAATTTTGAGCAACAAAGCGCATTTGTAAAAGCATGTATTATTTTTTTTATATTTTTTGCATTTTACTGGTGTATCTTTTTATAACCAATTGGATTCACAAAGGTCTATATTTAACAAATAAATATTTGATATCCTTTAATGGAAATAAATTTGACTTAGGTTCCATATACATACTTGACACAAGCGCTCGTCAAAATAAAGAATTTTGCGTATGCAACGGATGGAAAAATATCCTGGAAATTAAATGTGCAGAAGATGATATTAAACTAGATATATTTATATTTTCTTTAGTTGATATATCTGGAAATAAAAGTATTTTTAGATTTGGTTCAAAGGAGCTAAGAGCTAAAGCCGTAATGGATTATTCGGTTAGATTTAAATTAATATAAGGAGACAATAATGCTAAGCAGCAAGGATAGCAACGAAACAAAAAGTTTTACAGAGAAGAATTAGAAGAGTTCCTGGTGTGTTTTTTGATACATCTAGTGCGCTGATTCAAACTTTAAATAAAGGAGATGAATTTTGCAAAAAATGGGGCCACTTTTATTGCAAAAGTAGGATTTGTTACTGGGTTGGTAGCTGATTTAACAATAAATATATCTAAAAATAAAGATGGTAGTATAGTTTATACGATTGCTTCAACAACCACAAAAGATACTATAAAATATTATGCATCTTATTGGGCAACTACGACTTTGGCGCCTGCGATTGTTGCTGGAGCAACATTGCTTTTGGGAACTGGTGTAATGGCAACAGGATTGGCAGTAGTTGGAACAACAAGCTTATTTATAGTTGTATCATATGGCACAGATTATCTATTAAATAATTTAGAAGAAATTATTAATCAATTTATTGATCATTATACCAATAAAGAAATTGAACTCTACACTCCTACCATCTACGGCAAAATCTCCCAAAAAGAATTTATTCTCAAAGAAATGGAAAGCAGCAATGGAAATTTTTGCAAAAAAGTATTTCCTCAGTACGCAAGATATATCCAAACTAGGGATTTAAGCAAAGTAGATATCAGCACGGTTTCAAATTCTGATTTTATCCAAAGAATTACGCTCGAAAAAAACAAAAATGCACTAGCCATAAAAACAGCCTCCGAGGTAGGTAGCGTAAAACAAGCTACCGAGATATTTGAGGTCATAAACGCTATGCCTAACATCCCAACCGTAACCCTCAACTCCCACACCTACGACATAAGAAACCTTTCAAATTTAGAGATAAGAAACGCAATCGATAAGATACCTCAGGTATCTTTCCTACTTTCCAATATCCTGATAAGAACAGGCGAAGAGCTGGATCTGGGAAGCAAAGGAATATATAAAGTAAAAAGCGGAGATACCCTCTCAACCATAGCGCAGAGAAACGGTATGGTTACTAAAGAGCTACTAAAGCTAAACACTTGGCTGGCAGATGAAGGCAGAGTAAAATTCCTAAAAAACAAGGTATTGGTAGAATCAAACATACTGGAACTAAACGAGATAGATCACGTCCTAGTAGGCGATAGAAACGCAGAAAATATACTCATAGACGCAAACAAAGGAGACAATACTCTAGTGGGCGGTAATAAAAAGATATCCTAAATGTGGGCGTAACAATAGTAAAGATTCAAAAGAGTTCTATCATATTTTATTAAAGATAATAGGAGTTCTTTGGGTGGCAATGTAAGTCGTAGCTAAAACTACGTTTAAGTTATTATAGTTTGTATTTTTGTCTTATCAATCTAAGAAAAGTGATGTATGGGTGGGTGGTGGAAATAAAATTTAAGAAATTTAAGCCCTAAAAAGGGCTTAAAAATTATAGTCCTTCAAAAGGATTAGTTACTACGTCGTCGCGATCGACTACGTAAGGTATCAAAGCTGCTTGGCGAGCGCGCTTGATAGCCTTTTCGACCATCTCTTGGTATTTTTTAGAAGTGCCGGTTAGGCGTCTTGGCATGATTTTAAATCTTTCTGACAAGCAGTACTTCAAAAGGGAAGTATCCTTGTAGTCGATAAAATCTATCTTTGCCTCTGTAAATTTGCAGTATTTGCGTGAATATTTTCTTTTTTCAGCCATCGTTTTTTCCTTAATTAAAATGGTATCGTTTCGTCGCCGTCATCGTATTTGTCGGCATCTATATCTATTTCTCGGACGTTATCGCCATAGTATTCGTCTTTTGGCTGTTGCTTTTGTTGCTGCGGTTTATTAAAATTTTGCTTTTGCGCGCCGCCTTGAGCGTAGCTATTTTGTTGATTTTGTCCGCCTTGATAGCCGCCGCCGTAGCTGTTATTTTGGTAACCGCCTTGCTGATAGCCTTGATTACTATTTTGATTATATCCGCCTTGCTGTTGTCCTCCGCCTAGCATCTCCATATTTTCCACACTGATTGTGTGCTTGCTTCTGTTTTGTCCGTTATTATCCGTCCACTGGTCGAATTTTAGGCGACCCTCGACTAGAAGCTTTGAACCTTTGGAAAGATATTGGTTTGCTATCTCTGCTTGTTTTCCGAAAAATGTAATGTCAATAAAGCACGTTTCTTCGCGTTTTTCGCCGTTTACGTTAAATTTTCTAGTTACGGCGATGGCGCTGTTGCCTATGGCTGCGCCCGCAGTCGTATATCTAAGCTCGATATCTCGTGTCAAATTTCCTACTAAAACGACTCTATTAAACATTTTTTGTCCTTATTCTTGCGTTGTCGGAGCTTCTTCTGCTTTGACTTTCGGTTCTTTTTTGTTTAGTTTGATGCCCTTGCTCATCTTTTCCCAAGCGGCGATCTCTTTTTTGTTTTCAAATTTGACCGTTAAGAATTTGATGATATCTTCGGTGATTCTGATGATACGCTCGACCTCGGCAATAGCCTGGGTTGGAGCTTCGAAATACACGACGAAATAAGTTCCGCGCTCGTATTTTTTTACGGTGTAGGCTAGTTTTCTAGTGCCCATAGACTGAACAGACGCGATATTTGCACCGTTTTTGGTTAGGATTTCTTTAACGAAATCAACTTTTGCGCTTACTTCTTCTTCCGTCAAAGTAGGCTTCAAAATGAATAAAAGCTCGTAGTGCTTCATTGATTCTCCTTGTGGGTATTAAGCTCGCTTGCGCGGTTGCAAACGGGCAAGGAAGTCTTTCGACAAGAGCTGATTTTATCTTTTTTTTACTTAATATTTGCTGTTTTTGCCGATAAGGTTTTGTAGGCCCAGCACGCAGGAGAGTAGAAAAGTTTTTTTATCGAGCGCGGAGTTTGTTTTCAGCTCAAATTCTGCCAAATTTATCGCAGTAAAAATTTCCCTATACGCTTTTAAATTTACAGCTAAGCACTGTCTTTTTAGTTCGTTTGCGACGTTTGGCGGCGGCGCATAGCCGAGCGTTTCTTTTATGTCAAATTTACCTGTTATTTTGATGCCGGCATGTAGCTTAAAAAGTCTAAAAAACGCGCGGTAAAGGGAGTTTATAAATAAAATTTCATTAAAATTTCCATCATCCGCGCAGGAAAAAAAATCGGCTCTGATATCCTTTAATGCGATAAATTTATCGAAAAAATCGTCAAAACTAACGCTTGATAGCGAAAAGACCAAGCTTCTCACGATATTTTCGTTTATGGGTTCGTTTAGAGAGGCTAGTTTGTTTAGCTCGCTTGCAGCCAGATATAAATTTTCGTTATGTATGCGGTAGAGTTCAAAAAGCGCGTTTTTTGTGATGTTTAGGCTCATTTTTGCGGCTTGTCTGCCGAGCAAATTTACGGCTTCTTCGGGCGAGCCGGGTTTAAAAAATCTTGCAAAATTTACCCCAAAAGCCTTTTGCGTATCAAAAACGGCTTTGGCGTCGGACTCAAAAAGCTCAAAAATAAATACGCCGCCGTTTTTGCAACCGTCTATCAGGATTTTTAGCTCTTTTGCGGGGATTTTTTTATCGCTTTTTACGTGCAAAAGCGGACTGCCGCCAAAAAGCGAAGGCTCGCAAAGATGCGCTCGCGCAGCGTCAAAATCGTACTCGTCGTAGTAAAGGCTCAAAATTTCGAAATCTTTAAATTTGGCTAAAATTTCCTTTGCAAAAAGCTCGATTTGGTATTCGTCCGCTCCGTAAAGCAAGAAATAATTTGGAAATTTAGCCGAATTTAGCGCGGCTTCAAGCTCTTTTCTATACATCGATTTTCTTTACGACTTTGCCGAAAATTTCGGCCGTTGCGATATTTGCGTCCGTGATTTCGACGATGACTTTTTGTAGCAAATTTACGCCGTACGCGCCCAAAAATATCCTGGCGCCCTTTATCTCGTCGTCAAGCCTAGCGACCGCAACGTTTTGATTTTCGCCGATATAGGCGCTAAATCGCTGTCCGATGCGCTCTTGCGCCCAGCGCGCAAATTTCCTATCCATAAAGTCAAATGCGACCCTGTCGGCTTCGCGCTCGAGTTCGCTTAAATTTAAACAAGTCGCTTCGATATTTAAAAGCAGATAGTTGAAAAATTTCTCGTCATTGCGCAGTTTGGCCTTTAAAAGGCGGTGCAGCGTAAGGTCGGAGTAGCGGCGGATCGGGCTCGTAAAGTGCGTGTAGCGCTCAAAACCTAGCCCGAAGTGGCCTAAATTTTGCGCGCCGTATTCGGCCTTTTTTTGAGATTTTATGATGAGTTTGTCGATCTCCTCGCGGTTGCCTACTGCATCGGCCTGCGCCTGGATTTTGCGAACCAAATTTGCGATATCGCTCTCATAAACGAAGTCAAAGCCCAAAGCGCCGAGATCTTCTAGTAAAATTTGTATTTTTCGCAGATCCGGCGAGCCGTGATTTCTAAAAACGCCTTTGCCGATGCGTTTTGCCGCCGCGACGTTGGCTAGCAGCATGCAGTCCTCGACTAGTCTGTGCGAGTCCGTATCGGTCTCAAATCTCGTAGAGGCAAGCCTGCCGTCCGCGTCAAGGCTCATGCGAAGTTCCTGCGTCCTAAAGTCAAATGCGTTTTTTAGGCGTTTTTTGCGTAGGCGCGAGGTGAGTGCGAAAAGAGGTTTTATCCAGCAGGTTTCATCCTCGCGTTCGCCGCGTAAAATTTGATCGACCTCGTCGTAGTTAAAGCGTCTTTTTGAGGCGATTAGAGCTTCTAGGAGCTCTTCTTTTACGACTTCACCCTCTTCGTCTAGCGTGATTTTGAAACAAAACGCAAGGCGCGCGACGTTTGGCTTTAAAGAGCAGATGTTTTCGCTCAAATTTCGCGGCAGCATCGGTACGGCTTTGTGCGGAAAATATATCGAAAATCCGCGCGTTTTGGCCTCGGCGTCTATCGGAGAGTAGGGCGTGACGTATTCGCTAACGTCTGCGATCGCGACGTAAATTTCGCGCTTTTTCTCGTCAAAATATATCGCGTCGTCAAAGTCTTTGGCGTCTACCGGATCGATCGTGCAAAAAGGTAATTCCCTTAAATCTACCCTTTGCGGATACATCGAGGCATCGACCTCGTCGCCCCACGCTAGAGCTTCAGCTTCGCACTCCTCGTTAAATTCGTTGTTTTTGTTAAATACGGCGAGCGAGATTTTTTCGTCGCTGAGCGGGTCGTTGATATTGCCGATGACTTCGACTATTTCGTTGTTTAGATTGCCGATTTTTAGTAGAGTGCCGGGCGGCAGCATTTTTAGCGATTTTTGCGAGGCTTTTAGAGCCGAGCTGAGCGCGGTTTTTACGTTTACGCCAAGGATTGCCGAGCCTATTTGCTTGGTATAGACTACGCTCGTTTCGTTGGCGAGTTTTAGCGTCATCACGACTTTGGCGCTTTGGCGTTTTTTCTTTAGCGGCAAAAGCTTTGCCAGCACGATGTCGCCGTAGTGCGAGGCGTTTAAATTTTTATTTTCTATTATTATGTCTTGCTTGAAGCGTTTGTCGTAAGGCTCCAAAAAGCCCGTGCCGTTTGCGCTTATATCGAGTTTGCCGCAAACAAAACCATTATTTAGATAGTAGCGATCTTTGTGGTGGCTAACGGCGTTTAAATTTAGTAAATTTCGTAGGATTTCTTTATCGGAGGAGGCGACTTCCTTTTCGCTCACTCCGTCAAGTAGTTTGGTTAAAAATTCTTTCACAAATTAGCTTTAACTTTTGCGACGGCTTCTAGGAATTTATCTTGCGCAAAGCCGTATTCGTCGAGGCACATTAACGTATTTTGCAGATTGTCGTCGTTTAGTTGGTTAAAGATATTGACAGCATTTTTTACGACTTTAAGCGCTTTTGAGTAGCTTTTTATGTGTTCAGGCGCATCGTCCGGGTTGTTTGAATATAAAATCGCGTCGACAAGCTCGGGCTCAAGGTTCCATTGCTCGAAAATTTTAGCGGTCACGGTTTCGTTTGAGATACCAACCATCTCGTTTTCTAGCTCCGATAGATCAAATGGGCTTGATATGCTTTTTAATTTTGCCTTAAATTCATCAGCTTTTCCTGTTTCGTTTAGCTCGTTGGATATAACGATTTTGCCGACTTCTAGCATGAACGAAGCAGGGCTTAAAACTGTAAGCTCGCTAGCGTTGATTTTTGAATACCAGTTATACATCAAAGCATTTTGCATTATAGAAATATTTAAAAAATCTTGACTAGTGATACCGTAAGGATCTAAATTTATCTTAAAGCTTTTTTTGACTGCGCTTGATAGAGCGAAACCGCGTATAGTCGCCATGCCAAATAGCGTAACGGCTCTTGATATCGTAGTAATCTCTCTGCTAAATCCATAAAGGGGAGAGTTTGCCGAGCGCAGTATATTCGCCGTTAGCATCGGGTCTTTTTCGACGATTTGAGATAGTTCGTTGAGCGAGCTATTTTCGTCTGAGCAAACGGTTTGAATTTTTATTATCGTATCGTCAAGTGGTGGAAGAGCTTTTATATGTTTATAAATTGATTCATTCATTTTCTACACTTTGCATCAAGATTTCATGAGTGACAATTCTACACTAAAAGGCTTTTTAAAAAACTTAAATATACGCGTTAAGCTTATTTTAGCGACTAAATAGTATAATCTCGCAAATTTTTTAAAAGGAGAGAATATGGCAGTAAGCATTTACTATGACAAAGATTGCGATTTGAGCTTGATTAGAAGCAAAACCGTGGCAATGATAGGTTTTGGCTCGCAAGGACACGCGCATGCTGAAAATTTGCGCGATAGCGGCGTAAAGGTGATCGTGGGTCTGGCAAAGGGCGGTAAAAGTTGGGCAAAAGCCGAAGCAAAGGGCTTTGAGGTAAAAACAGTAGCCGAAGCGGCAAAGGCTGCAAACGTCATAATGATACTGACTCCGGACGAGCTTCAAGCTGAAATTTTTGAAAGAGATATAAAGCCAAATTTAAACGAAGGCGACGCGATAGCCTTTGGACACGGTTTTAACGTGCATTTCGGACAGATCAAAGCTCCTGAAGGCATCGATGTCATCATGATCGCTCCAAAAGCACCTGGCCATACCGTAAGAAGCGAATTTGTACGAGGCGGCGGCATCCCTGATCTAATCGCCGTAGAGCAAAACGCAAGCGGAAAGGCCAAAGAACTAGCTCTAAGCTATGCTAGCGCGATCGGCGGCGGTAGAACGGGCATCATTGAGACTACCTTTAAAGACGAGACCGAGACCGATCTTTTTGGCGAGCAGGCTGTACTTTGCGGCGGACTTTGCGCACTGGTAAACGCGGGCTTTGAGACGTTGGTAGATGCTGGATATGAGCCTGAGATGGCGTATTTTGAGTGCTTGCACGAGCTAAAACTAATCGTCGATCTAATGTATCAAGGCGGCATGGCCGATATGCGCTACTCTATCTCAAACACCGCAGAATACGGCGACTACGTGAGCGGTCCGCGCGTCATCGGCGAAGATAGCAAAAAAGCGATGAAAGAAATCCTAAAAGAGATCCAAAACGGTAAATTTGCAAAAGACTTCATCCTCGAGCGCAAGGCCGGATACGTACGCATGAACGCAGAGCGCGGCATCGCCGAAAGAAGCCTGTTAAATCAAACTGGCAAAAAACTACGCTCCATGATGCCTTGGATAAGTGCGGGCAAACTCATCGATCAAAGCAAAAATTAATTGAACTCGAAACCTAGAAAAAAAGCCGCGAAAAGGCGCTCCAAAAAGGGGCGCTCGCGCGGCGGCCTAAAGCTACTACTTTCCGCTTTTCTCATCGCCTGTATCTTGCTTGTCGGGGCGTTTTATCTGCTGGACGTCAGAGTAAAAGTTAAGAGCGACAACGCGCTAATCGCTAAAATCGAGCAGTATTTCGGCAATAAAAGCGAGCCCGAGCAAAAGCAAAATTTAAGCCACAAGCCAAGTCTTTCGGCCTCAAGCGACTCCGAAAAAGTCACCATAAAAGACGCGCAAGCCGCATCGGGCGTGCGCTCAAGAGCAAATTTGACCGATATAAAGGCACTTTTTGACGAGGCGGAAGCTAAAGGTAAAGTAAAAATCGGCGGCGAAAAAGCTAGAGCTGAAGAAAAAAACTATCAAAATTTGCCAAACGAGCAGGGCGCGCCTGCGACTAAAGATAAAATCTTGCCTGAGAGCATAAATTTAGCATCCCGCGACACTTCCGAGCTTGGCGAAACGAGCGCTAAAAAAGGTGGCGTCGAGCTAAATTCGTCAAATTTAAACTTTAAAAACGAGCCCGCTAAATCCGCTCAAAATAGCGGCGATAACGTTAAATTTGATGGCTATCAAGCGCCTCAAAGAACGCATATTTTTGCAAATTCCGAAGCCGTGATCTTTGACGATACGCCTATGTCGCAGGCGCAAAATAACTCCCTCGAGCAAGCGCTAAAAAAAGAAAAAATCCATATTGAATTTAGCGACGCAAAAGATACCGCAAACGATCAGGTGGGGCAGGTTGAAGTAAAATTTGACGCCGAAAATGCGCCGCAAAGCGCCGAGCAAAACGAGCAAGAAAAAATAGAAAAAGAAAAGCCTAAAAAAGACGAAAAAGCCAAATTTGCAGACACAAAAAAGACGGATAAAAAAAGCGCGACCGAGACAAACGAGGTAAAGGCAGCCGTAAAAGCCGGCTACAAACCGCGCCTAGTCATCATCATTGACGACGTGGCGTACAAGCACCAGGCAGACGCGATAAAAGCGGTAAATCTAAAGCTCACGCCGTCCTTTTTCCCAGCTACTTCCGCCCACCCCGAGACGCCTGTTTTGGCGCGGCGTTTTAGCTTTTATATGATTCACTTGCCTATGCAGGCTCTAGGCGGCTTTAAGGGCGCTGAGATCGGCACTCTCGCGGTCGACGACGACTATGAAAAGATTGCAAAAAAACTGCAAAGTATCAAGCGAGACTTTCCAAATCTAAAATACATCAACAACCACACGGGCAGCCGATTTACGAGCGATGCGGCCGCGATGGATAGGATGATGCGGGCGATGCGGGACGAAAATTTGATATTCGTCGATAGTAAGACGACTTCGCCGACCAAGGTTTACGGCGCAGCGAAAAAATACTCGATGCCATACATCGCGCGCGACGTATTTTTGGATCACGACGGCTCAAAAGCGGCGGTGCGAAAGCAGCTAAAATACGCCGTCGAGCTGGCTAAAAAGCGCTCATACGCCATCGCGATCGGCCATCCGCACAAAAACACGATCGAAGTCCTGCAAGAAAGCGCAAAACTCCTGCAAGAGGTCGAAGTCGTCTATTTAAAGGATCTTTTTTGAACGTCTTAACCGAGCTTCCTAGCGGACTTTCGCGTCTAAAAAAGCTACCGCAAAAGCTCTATTTTGAGGGAAATTTAGCCCTGCTTGAGCGTCCGATGGTCTCGATCGTAGGCTCCAGAAAGGCAAGCGCTTACACCAGGCAGTGCGTAGAGGCGCTAGCTAGGACGCTAGCAAACAGCGGCGTTTGCGTAGTTAGTGGTGCGGCCATCGGCGTAGATATCGCCGCACACAAGGGTGCATATCCGCATACCATCGCGGTTTTTGGCAACGGACTAAACAAAATCTACCCGCCAAGCAACGCCAAAATTATCAAGGAAATCTATCAAAATGCGCTAGCCCTTAGCGAGTATGACCCAGGCGAGCCACCGCTTGCTTATAGATTTTTGGAGCGAAACCGCATCGTAGTCGCGCTCTCGCAGGCTCTAGTTGTCGCGCAGGCCGACGCTAAAAGCGGCTCGATGCAAAGCGCGCGCATGGCAAAAGAGCTTGGCATGCCGATATTTACGCTGCCTCAGCGCCTAGGCGAGAGCGACGGGACGAATGAGCTAATAGCTAGCGGCGCGGCAAATTTGATAAACGATTTTGACGCCTTTGCGCTTCGTTTCGGCGGTAAACCCGCACCTGTGCAAGAGGACGAGGTGATAAAATTTTGTAAAAACGGCGCGAGTCTCGATGCGGCCTTAGCAAAATTCGGCGATAAAATTTACGAATACGAACTCGAAGGCAAACTGCGAATATCTGGACTTACGGTATTTGCGGAGTAAAATTTAGCGTTAAATTTATGCCGCGCAAGTTTTTGTTAAAACGGCGGTAAAATCTGAAGTAAATTTTGGCGGCTTGACGGTATCAAATGCGCCCGGGCGACGTTTTATTTTTGTAAATTTGACGGAGCGATACTGTCAAATTTGAGCTTGCCGGCCGTCAAATTTATCGCTAAATTTGAAAATCTAAAGGATAAAAATGAGCATAATGGCCATCGACGTTGGGCTAAAACGTATTGGCGTGGCGCTAGCCGTCGGGCAAACCGTGATGCCACAAACGCCCGTACTGCGCAAAAATCGTAACCAAGCAGCGCGCGACGTTAGCGCAGTTTTGCGCGAATACGGAGCAAAAAAGCTTGTCGTGGGTGTGCCGCTTGGGGGATCTAGCGAGGACGAGATGCGGCGGCGGATCGCGCACTTTGTATCGCTACTCGAATTTGACGGCGAGGTCGTTTATCAAGACGAGTCGATGAGTAGCTTTGAGGCGAGCGAAATTTACGCCGATGGCAGGCGCGACGGACGGCTAGATAGCATCGCGGCGATGATTATTTTAAAGCGGTATTTGGGGCTTTGAGGCGGTTGGCAAATTTGGCGCGCGGTAAAAGGGCGGCAAATTTGAGTTTTGCGCCAGAGTTGCGTTGAGGCCGTCTCGGCCGATCGTTACCTCGTATAGAGTGAGTAAAATTTGAGTCAAATTTACGGCTCGGCGCTAAATTTAGCCGAGATTTTGCATAAAATTTAAAAGCGACTTGAGCGGCAGATTTGCAAGTTAAATTTGATCGCATAGACTGGGAGCGCTACGACTTGGAGTCAAATTTTATCCAAACCTAGCCCCCCGATCAGCTATAGCTCCGTATCCAGTCATCTAAAAAACGCATTTGCTCTGCTGTGTGAAACCAGTGTTCGCCATTTTTCATAACGGTAAGCGTTGCATCGATTTGGTTTGCAAACTCGCAAATCGTTTCAAAAGAGGTGAGATCGTCATTTTCGCCGTATAAAATATGCGTCGGCACCGTCCAGCAGATAGGATGCTCTCTAGCGTAGCAAAGATATTTCCACGAAAGTTTTTCTCCGCATTCTGTATCCAGCTCGCCCCTATCTCGCAGCTCCTCCTCGCTCACACACGCCTGCGACATCATTTTTTCGATCAATTTTTGCATATTTACGATCGGCGAAATAAAATACGCCTTTTTTATCCCCATGCCCTGTAAGGCATGCATGGCAAAAAACGCGCCGATACTGTTTGCGACGATTGTCACGGATCTGCGGTTTTTAAGGATGTGCTCAAAAAACGGCATAAATTCCTCTTTCGCATCCCACGGCGAGCGAGCCTTGTAATCAAATCCCAGCACGTCGCTATCTGCAAAAAGCGGTTGATAATGGGCCGCTTCTTGCGCGCTTCCGTTTTTTCCGTGTATGTATACGACTATATCTTTCATGATTTTGCCTTTTTGCAGCGGGTAAGGGGCTAAAATAAAAGCACTTTAACGCCGCAACTAGTTAAAATTTGAGTAGTCCGTCCTCGTTAAATTTAAAATCAGGCCCCCAAGCCACCTCCCAGTAGTATCCGTCCGGATCGGCAAAATACGCGTGATATCCGCCCCAAAACGCATCTTGAGGCTCCTTGACGATAGTTTCACCCGCCTTTTTTTACTAGCTCTATGGTGCTATCCACGTCCTCTTTGTTTTTTACGTTATAGGCTAGCGTGATGCCGCCAAATCCGCTGCCCTTTGGCGGATTATTTTCGTCGATATCTCGCGCCAACGCGCCCAAGGGATAGAGCTCAAATTTGGTTCCGGACGTATTAAAAAAGCATACGGGCGGATTGTCCTCTTTGCAGTCCGTCTCAAATCCCAGGCCGTCTCTGTAAAATTTCAGCGCCCTTTGCATGCTTCGTACGCCTAGGCAGATGCAGGTTATTTTATTCATTTTAGCCTCCGATATTTTGGTTTATTATATCATTTTGGAGCTAGTGGTTTTGGGTCAAATTTGGCGTTATCAAACGAAGCAAGGCAGTTTAAAAATGCGAGTAAAATTTCAGAAAGCTAAATTTTATCCCCGTTTTGCATCTCAAATTCGTAAGCTTCATTTAAGATACGCACGAGAGTGTCGGATAGATAGGGCTGAACTAGCGTCCAAACGCGGATTTTTGGGTTTAAATTTATCGCCGCGTTCGTGGTTTTTAGCACGACTAGCGCGATCTTTTTTTCTATCAAAAGCGTAGCTAGAGCATCATCTATCTCGCGTAGCAGGCTCTCCTCGATAAAGACGACGTTAGGACGAAAGATCATGTCCTCTATGTGGCGCTTTACGATGCTCCACTCGTTGCTCGGCTTCACGTCGATACCGATAAACTCGAGATCTTTTTTGATGATATTAAATGAATGGGGGTTTGGCTCGGCGATGAGGGCGCTAAAATTTTTGGGATTTTTTATCTTAAAACTTTGCATGAGATCGAGCTTGTCGTCGCAAAGACGCAACGAAATCTCGGTGCTAATGCGTGCGCCGTGATCAAACTCAAATCTGATGCTTGAGCCGTTTTGCTCGGCTAGCGCCATCGCCGTTTCGTAGTATTTGCGGCTTTGCGCGTTCATATTTACGCGAGGCGTGCTTTTGCTCGTAAAAAAGTCATGATCGCAGTGGACGCTAAGTGTAAATTTGATGTTGTTTTTGTAGTAGTTCGAGAGTAAAAATTTGATCGTAACGGTCGAGTTTGAGACGTTTAAAAGGAAAATTTGAGCCATCGCGTCGATGAGCTTTGCAAGAGCCGCGATATCTGCGTAAAATAGCCTAGGATAGGCGATGTCGTAGTCTAGCAGCACGTAGTTCGTGTTTTTTTGCGCGTCCTCGTTTAGCGAGGATGCCAAAAACAGCAAACCGCCCGCGATATCGACTTTGGGTAGCGTGTTTGCCTCGCTAGATTTGCTGGTCTCGCTCGTACCGTTTTTTTGCATAGTTTCTTTTTTTATCACGCCATTTGACCTTCTAAATTTATCCATAAAATAGCAACTGCCCAAAACCGCTATATAAAACGCGGCAAAAATCAGGAAAATATACGCGAAACTCACGGCTATATAACCAGCATCGCGTCGCCGTAGGAGTAAAATTTGTACTTTTGCTCCACGGCTGTTTTATAAATCCGCATAGTCTGCTCAAGTCCGATAAAGCTGGTTACTAGCATGATTAGCGTCGATTTTGGTAGGTGAAAATTTGTCAGCAGGTAGTTTTGACGGATGGGTTTGTTGTTTAAATTTAAAAACAGCCTGCACTCTCCGCTAGACTTGCCGCTTCTAGCAAACTCCTCTACGCAGCGCGTTACCGTCGTGCCCACGCCCAGGATTTGCTTATCTGAGTTGATTAAATTTTGCGTATCTTGCGGGATATCGTAAAACTCCGCGTGCATCTTGTGCTGCGTGATATCCTCGCTCTCCACGCCCTTAAATGTCCCAGCGCCCACGTGCAGCGTGAGGTAGGCTATCTCGCGGTTTTTTGCTAGCTTGTCAATCATCTCGTCGCTAAAGTGCAGGCTAGCCGTTGGAGCAGCCACCGCACCTTCGTTTTTAGCAAATACGCTTTGATACCAGCTCTCATCGTCTTTGGTGTCGCTTCGTTTGATATATGGCGGTAGAGGCACGTGACCGATGCGAGATAGGATTTTATAAAGCGCGGCCGTGTCCAAAAGTTCGCCGTTTTGGCTAAATTTGACCGTGCGCGAGCCGTCGTCAAAGAGTTCGCAGACCTCGGCGGTCAAATTTTGGTTAAAATTTAAAACGCTGCCCGCGCGAACTTTGCCTTTTATATAGACGCTAAATTTACCGTCCGCTAGCGGAGAGTTTAGCAAAAGCTCCGTCTCTCCGCCGCTATCTTTTTTGCCGAGAATTCGAGCTTTTACGACTTTGGTATCGTTAAAAATAATATCGCAAGGCGGTAAAATTTCAGGCAAGTCGCCGAATTTTAGATGAGAGATTTTCCCGCTAGCTCGCTCGTAGACTAGCAGTCTGGCGTCCTCCTTGGGAAAGGTCGGAAAATTTGCGATCAGCTCTGGCGGTAGCTCGTAGTCGTAGGCGTCAAGCGAGTTTGGATTTAAAATTTGACTCATTTGGCTAGCCTACTTGATTTCATGATTATTCGTCCTCTTTTTCTTCGTCGGTTTCCGACTCCTCGTTTTTAGCCGGATTTACGCGGGCGGCTATAAAGATAGAAAACCCGTAAAGGCCGATGAGAGGCACGGCCATCAAAAACTGGCTGAGGATATCCGGAGGCGTCATAACTGCGGCAAATATAAAAATCACGACGATAGCGTAACGGAAGGAGTTTTTAAGCATCTTATCATCGACTAGGCCGAGTTTAGCGAGAAAAAAGGTGATAACGGGAAGCTCAAACGCGATACCGAACGCAATGACCAGTTTCGTAAAAAAGCCGACGTAGCCGCCGATATTTAGCATCGCGGAAAATAGTTGTTGGCCGAAATTTATAAGAAATGCAAAACCGATAGGAACGACGACGTAGTAGCAAAACGCCGCGCCAACGAGAAACATAAAGGTCGCCGAGATCACAAACGGTATGACGTATTTTTTCTCGTTTTCGTAAAGTCCAGGCGCCACAAAGAGCCAAAACTGCCAAAAAATAATCGGCAACGAGAGCAAAAACCCCGTAAAAAACGCCACCTTCATCGCTACGAAAAATGGCTCTTGCACCTCGAGAAAGACCATTTTTTGATTGTCAGGCAGGGTGTTTTGCAACGGCGCGATGATAAAGTCTAAAATTTGATTCCAAAAGCTAAAGCACACGACAAACATCACGATCACGGTCATGACGCTGATGAAAAGCCTTTTTCTAAGTTCTATTAAATGCGGTTTTAGCTCTTCAAACATTACGCCTCTTTTTTCTCATTATCGCCCAGTACGGCGTTTTTGACGGCTTCGCCTGGATTTTTGACCGCTTCGACGCTCTTTTTTACGTCGTTTAGGCCGTCCGTGATGCCGCTAGTGACGTCGTTTACGCCTTTTTTGAGCTCGTCAAGCTCCTCAAAGGTAAGCTTTTTTCGCACTGTTTCGGTGGTTTTTGCGATGCTTTCTTTGTATTTTTTCGCATCCTCTTTGAGTTCTTGGATTTTTATCTCTTGATCGAAGCTGCTTTTTGCGTCATTGACCGTTTTTTTGACGGTTTTAAAAAATTTCGCTATCTCGACCATCGCGCTAGGAAGCTTATCGGGCCCCAAAAATAGCACCGCGATGACGGCTATGACGATGATCTCTGGTAAGCTCATGCCAAACATTTTTTATCCTAAATTTTTATTTTAAAGTGCTCATTTTAGCGTTTTTTATCTCAAATTTGCATAAATCAGCCCGCGATAAATAAAGAAATTTCGTCCGCAGTGAGGAAATTTTTGGCGTAATATCGCCCGTTTTTAAATTTTAATTTCCCGCTATTTTTTAGCAGCAGCGCTCTTTGCTCTTGCTCGGCGTTTAGGCTGTTTTGATCGATGCCCACGATGCTTCTAGCGCCTAAAAATATGCGCTCTAAATTTAGCTCGTCCGCGCTTAAATTTTCTATTTTTTTAGCGTGCGGATTTTTTACGTAAGCGTTTAAATTTGAGGCGTTATAAAAACGATGATCTCGCCAAAATCCGACTGCGTATGCACCGATGGCAAGGTAGTTTTTGCCCTGCCAGTAGCCCAGGTTATGCTTGCAAATTTGACCGAAATTTGAGATTTCGTACTGTTTTAGTCCTATCTCCTCGATGCGATCTATCATAAATTTCGCCAGCCTCGGACTATCTTTTGCGTAGTTTATCTTGCCGGCAAAGGGCGTATTTTCCTCAAGCGTTAGCGAATACGCCGATACGTGCGAAACGCCTAAATTTCGGATATTTTGTGCCTCTTGCTCGAGGCGTTTTTTGGTGTCTAGCTTCGTGCCGTAGATGAGATCGACGTTTATATTTTCTAGCCCCGCGGTTTTGGCGTTTGTGACTGCTTCGTAGATCTGCCTCGCGTCATGGATGCGCCCGAGAAATTTCAGTTTATCCTCAAAAAAGCTTTGAGCGCCGAAGCTCACGCGATTTATGCCGTATGATTTCATCTGCGATAGCCACGCTAGGCTTGCCGAGTTTGGATTTGCCTCCGTCGTGATCTCGGCGTCCTTTGCCAGATATGGCGCGACCGCTTCAAATAGCCGCTCGTAGTAGCCCGCGTCTACGGCGCTAGGCGTCCCTCCGCCGATAAAAACCGTCTCGATCTCGCCGTTTTTTACGTCAAATTTTAAAATTTGCTCCCTAAAATCCGCAATCATCGCGTCAAAATACGCGCTCGTTAAATTTCGTTTGCCCACCACCGAACCAAAGGCGCAGTATGGACATTTGCTCTCGCAAAACGGGATGTGGACGTAAAGAAGCATTTTGACCTTTGTTTTTGCCGTATTTTAGCAGATTTTGCGGCTTTATCGCGCGGTGTTTTGGCTTTCGCGCCGTTTGGCGATCGGTTTGCTGTAAATTTAGGCCGGGTTTAGGCGCAAAACCGACTCCGGTAAGCTATTTGACGCTTTTAAATTTTAAAATTTACCGCCGTTTTTGCCGCCCGTTAAATTTAAAAAGTCGCGCCGATATGTTTAAATTTGATTTTAACTTAACTCCCGCAAAGCTCCGCAAGAGCGTTAAATTTACGTATAAAATTTCTTTTGTTTTAAAATTTGCGTCGGCAAAACGCCGAATTTTTCTCTAAAAATCTTTGCGAAGTGCGGAGCGCTGGCGTATCCGACGATTTTTGCGGCTTCGCTCACGCAGACGTCTCCGCGCTCTAAAAGTTTTTTCGCCGCGTTTAGCCGCTCGGTTGCTAGCAGCCCGTAGATCGTATCGCCAAAGTAGCTTTTAAAGCCTGTTTTTAGCTTAAATTCATTCGTCGCGCACGCTCTGGCTAGCTCTTTTATGCTGGGCGGATTTTGGACGTCGCTTAGTAAAATTTGCCTAGCTTTATTTAAAATTTTTACGTATTCGTCGCTAAAATCGCGCTTTTTTTCATCGGCTTCTGGCGTTTTAGGCGCGCCTAAGCTTTTGTAGATTAGCTCTAAAATTTTAGCTTCCATAAAGATTTCGCGCATCTTGCCCTCAAACTCGCTCGCAGCTAAAAGCTCCCGTAAAATCAGGCTTTGGGCTAAATTTATCTTAGCCGTTTGGATGCAGATTTCGTTTTCTTCGCCTAGGTTTTTAAATACCGCTAGCTCGTCGGCTAGTTCGTTTTTTAGCACGATGCATCGTCCTGCATAGTTATTGCTCTGATACTCGCAGATACCCTCAAATCCGCTATCCACGCGCCCCATCCAAAACTCTCCGGCCTTTAGACAAAAAGTTTTTTTATCCGCTTTAAGCCCAGTATCGAGCCTTGCGTCGTTAAAGAGCAAAAAGCAGTAGCCAGCGCTCCTTTCAAGCCGTCTTTTTACGCTTTTGTTGCAGATTATTTCGCTCCTGCAGTAGCTTGCGCCGCTTGTGCCTTTAAAAAACTCAACCTTACATTTTCTATCTTGCTCTTGCCACGTGCTTTGTCCGTAGCGCACCGAATTTTGCGCGACTTCTTGCTCGTTTGCGCGTAAAATATCTTTAAATTCGACCTTCATTTGTTTTTTATCCTTTTAGCGTTGATAAAAAATCCCTCTACCGTTTATCGGAGTATTGATAATAATTATCTGATTATAGTAAAATAGGGTTTAAATTTAAATAAGGAGTCTAAAGGTGAAAAGTATGCCTAAAATTCCTATGCTAGCTTGCTTAGCGCTATCTTGCGCGCAGGCGGCCGACGAAGTGAAACTAAACGAAGTTACCGTAACTAGCGCGACGGGTTTTGAGCAAAATATCAAAGACGCGCCCGCTTCCGTTTCGGTAATCTCGCAAAAAGAGATAGCCAGGCGCAATCATCAAGATATAGAAAGCGTCGTAAAAGACGCTCCGGGCGTGTTCGGCGCGACACTTGGGGCGGCTAGCAGACGCGGTATTACGATGAGAGGCCTTGGTCAAAAATACACTAAAATTTTAATAGACGGCCGCCCTGCGACCAGCGATAGCGCGTATAGAGGGCTTCGCGCGGTCGGTAGCGCTCAAAATTTCCTCCCGCCGGCAAACACGATCGAGCGTATCGAAATCGTGCGAGGGCCGATGAGCTCGCTATATGGCTCGGATGCGATGGGAGGCGTCATAAACATCATCACTAAGGGCTTTTCAAACGAGTTTAGCGGTAATGTAAACGGCTACTACACGCTTGCAGGCAAAAGCGGGATAAACGACGACTACCAAACCGGTTTTTACGCAAACGGCGCAGTGATCCCGGACGTGCTGGGTATCGCGCTTTACGGGCGGTATTTTCATAAATTTGAAGACGAGCAAGTCTTTACGAACCGCAAAAACGAGGACGTAAATTTCGGCGCGAAAATCATGTATAACGCCACCGAAAACGACGAAATAGCGCTGGATCTGCGCCGCGTAGTAAATAAATACGAGCGCACCGAAGGCAAGACGCTAAGAAGGGCTACCGGCGATAATACGAGCGTTGCGTTTGAAAAGATGAGCGGATATACCGCCTCACTCTCGCATACGGGCAAATACGACAAGCTGCTGCTTGAAAGCTTTTTAACCCACGATCATATGAAAGAAAGCGGACAACAAGACCTCACGCTAAAAACGACGACGCTAAATACCAAGGGAACGTATTTTTTTGATAACAACACGCTAAGTCTGGGGGCTGAATACAGAAGAGAAAGGCTAAACGAAAAGGCAACGACGGCCGATGCCGCAAACATAAAGAGATATGATTTTTCGCTATACGGCGAGGACGATTTTGACGTAACCGACGCGTTCACGCTAACTGCCGGCCTAAGATATAATCACGACAAAGACTACGGCGGACACGTATCTCCGCGCGGCTATGCCGTATATCATCTAAGCGAAAATTTATCGCTAAAAGGCGGAGTATCGGCGGGCTACTCGACGCCTGATATCAAGATGCGAACCGACGGGCTTGCCCTGCCTTTTGCCGGCGGCATGGGAGCACAGCTGGGCAAAAGCGACCTAAAACCCGAATCCAGCCTAAACTACGAAGCCGGCGTCGCATACGGGGACGAGAGCCTTAACGTCTCGGCGATGGCGTTTTATACGCGGATAAAAGACGGTCTAGGTACGAAGCCGGTTTGCGTCGCACGCCCGGGCGTTCCTTGCGTGCATAACGGCAAGACTTATAGGCGCGGCATCTGGGAGAGCGTAAATATCGGCAAGGCCGAAGTAAAGGGCATCGAGCTCGCCTCAGACTGGCAGATTTTATCAAATTTAGCCCTGCACTCAAGCTACGTTTACACTAGATCAAAGCAAAAATCGGGCGCATACGAGGGTAAATCTCTAAACAATCTACCCGTACATACCGTAAAACTAGGGCTTGACTACGATATGACGCCTGATCTAAATTTCTGGACGCAGATGAACTATCTAGGCAAAACCAGAGCCGTTTACGGCTCGCCGGGAGACGAGGAGATAAAGGATTATACGCTATTTGACGCTGGCGCAAGCTACAAGCTAACTAAAAACGCAAGCGTAAATTTTAGCGTTTATAATATCTTTAACGAATACGTAACGACAAAATCTGGACGCTATGAAATTTTGATCGCCGACGGGATTAAATATAGACTCGGATTTAACGTAAATTTTTAAATTTAGCCGTATTTAAGCGGGGCGGTGTGTATCGATCGCCGCCCTGCTATCGGTTTTTAAAATTCGAGTTTAAATTTAAGGAGAAAGATGCCGTTTTTAAAGAAAAAGAAATTTTGGTTTAACGTCCATTTGATTTTAAGCCTAGCCTGTGTTTTACCGCTGCTTATCGTCGCTCTTAGCGGCGCGGTCATATCCTACCACGACGAGATTATAGACCTTGCAAACTCACAAAAAACCTTCGTCAAGCGAGGCGAAAAAGAGCTTACTGCGAGAGAAATTTTAGATATTTTTAAAGCCAGGGAAGCGAATTTTACGCTTAGCTACTACAAGATAAACTCAGACGTAAATCACGCTATAGGCGTATCCGGTACGAATGCTAAAGGCGAGTTTAAGTCGTATTTTATAAACCAATACACGGGCGAGATAACGGGCGAAAATTTCGGCGATAAATTTATCGGACTAATGTTAAATTTGCATACTAACTTAGGCCTTGGACTTAGCAAAAACGAGACGTTGCGGCTTATAGGCAAGCATATCGTTGCGGTTTGCTCTATCGCCTTGGTTATTTTGGTTATATCTGGATTGATAATTTATTATCCTAGTTTTAAAACTAAATTTATGCGCGCGTTTGCTCTAAAAATCAAGGCCAAAGGCTATGCGTTTTTGTACAGCCTGCACGGATTTGCCGGCGTTTATCTTTGCTTATTTTTAGCCTTTATGAGTGTTACGGGACTTTACTGGTCGTATGACTGGGCGGCAAAGCTCGTAAATAACGCGCTTGGCGAAAAGGAAATTTTCAGAAAAAAGAGCTTTACGCAAGTGAGGGGATTTTCGCTGGAGGACGAGGCTAAGATAGCCAATTTACAAACTGCGATAGATATTTTTAAACGAGATAGAGAGGATTACGAGCTTTTTAACGTCATCACGCAAGAAGACGGCGAAAATTTTATGATATTTTACTTTGACAAAGGGCTGGAAGAGGACGATAAGGTAAATACGATGACGATAAACGCCGCCAAGGGGCAAATTATCAGGCATGCGAGGTTTGACGACGCTAAAAGCTCGATGCCCAGGCTTTTTGCGATTCATAAGGCGGTTTTAAGCTTGCACTCGGGATATTTTTTGGGCGAGATCGGTAAATTTATATTTTGTTTAGCTTCGGCATCGGTTTTATTTTTCGTTATAAGCGGCTTTTGGATGAGCTTAAAACGGCTCAAAAGATAAATTTGATAAAATCGCTCCAAAAAACTGAAAAGGCTAAATATGCGAGTGATTTTAGATGGATTTGACGGCTCTTTTTTGCCGATTTTGCAAAGCTTTAAGGCTGTGATGCCAAGCCTGCGTATAACTGGTATCGAGGAGCTCGGCGAGTGCGCAAACGAGAGGACGTCAAGCCTAGAAAACGGCAACGCCATCAACGTAAGCGAGCTTTTTGCGCGCCAATACGAGCGGGACGAGCTTTTATCGGACAGCTCTTTGTTTTTGCAAGATGATAAATTTGACGGTAGCGGCGAGAGTGCGGCGGTCAAATTTGATGAAAACGTAAAATTTGAAGGTATTCAGGCTAGCGATGACGCTAAATTTGAACAAAATTTAATGGCTGATAGCGAGAAAACGGCTTCCGTATGGGAGCAAAATTTGCAAAACAGTCAGGACGATGCGCCGCGACAAGACGCCAATCTGCAAGGAAAAGCTATTTCGCAAACCAGCGCTTTAAGCGAAATAACCAAAACTGCGCCGACTAGCCAAAGCGCGCAAACCGCCGCTCCGCGCGAAACTCCTGTTTTTGACGGAGCTACGCAAACGGCACCGTCTAGTAAAATATCCGCTTATAATGAAGCCCTAAAAACGGCCGTTTCGGACGACTCTGTGCAGGCTGCGTTGTTTGATTTTAACGAGTCCGGGCAAAATTTGACGCCGCGCGCCGAGCCAAAATCCGCACCCGAGCGCAAGAAGCACGAAAGCGCGAGTCTGTTTACCGACGAAGAGGTGCGGGCGATACTGGAGCTAAAATAGACGGCTCAAATTTGACGAGCAAGGCGGTAAAATTTGACGTATAACCAAGTAAAACGTGCAAATTTTACCGCGCCCCAAAAAGTAAAATCCGTAGTTTTAAAATTTAAATAAAAATTTTAAGTATAGACGCCAAATTTTTCCGCCGGCCTCGCGATATTTAGCTATATCTTAACTATTTTTCGTTAAAATCCACAATTAAAAATTCTCGGAAAAAAAGATGGAAAAGAAATATAGACCAAACGTCGCGGCGGTCATACTTGCGCCCTCTTATCCGTTTGATTGCAGGATATTTATCGCGCAAAGGTGCGATATGACCGGCATCTGGCAGTTCCCACAGGGCGGCATAGACGAGGGCGAGACGCCGCGCGAGGCGCTAAAAAGAGAGCTCAAAGAGGAGATAGGCACAGACGACGTGGACGTGCTTAGCGAGTATCCGCAGTGGCTTAGCTACGACTTCCCTGAGGGTACGAGTAGTAGGAAATTTTATAACTTTGACGGGCAGACGCAAAAGTATTTTTTGGTGCGGCTAAGACCTAGCGCGAAGATAAATATAAACACCAAAAAGCCCGAATTTGACGAATATAGATTTATAAACTCAAGCGAGGTTTTGAGCGACGTAAACCACTTCAAAAAGCCGATCTACGGTAAGGTTATTGGCTACTTTAAAGAGAAAGGATTTATTTAATGTTAATCGTCCAAAAATACGGCGGCACGAGCGTTGGGACGCTTGAGAGGATAGAAAACGTCGCCGCGAGAGTCATAGAAACTAAAAAAAGCGGCGCGGACGTCGTAGTCGTAGTCTCGGCGATGAGCGGCGTGACTAATCAGCTGGTGGAGTACGCCGAGCATTATACGAAGGCTCCCGACGGCGTGGCGATGGATATGCTGCTTAGCTCTGGCGAGCGCGTTACCTGCGCGCTTTTAACGATAGCGCTGATAAATTTAGGCTACCCCGCAGTTGGTCTAAGCGGTAGGCTAGCTGGCATCATCACCGATAGCGTGCATACTAAGGCTAGGATCGAGGCGATAGATACTAAGCGTATGAAAGAGGAGCTAAAGGCGGGCAAGATCATCGTCGTAGCGGGCTTTCAGGGTATAGACGAAAAGGGCGACGCGACGACTCTGGGACGAGGCGGTAGCGATCTTAGCGCAGTGGCGATAGCAGGCGCTCTAGATGCGGATCTTTGCGAGATTTATACCGACGTAGACGGAGTTTATACCACTGATCCTCGCATCGAGCCAAAGGCTAAAAAGCTAGATAAGATCAGCTACGACGAGATGCTAGAGCTTGCTAGCCTAGGCGCAAAGGTGCTGCAAAACCGCTCAGTCGAGCTAGCTAAAAAGCTAAACGTAAATTTAGTCACCAGAAGCAGCTTTAATCACAACGAAGGAACACTAATAACAAAGGAAGAGAGTATGGAAGCAGTGCTAGTAAGCGGTATCGCGCTAGATAAAAACCAAGCTAGGGTAACTTTAAGAGGCGTGGTAGATAAGCCGGGCATCGCGGCTGAGATTTTCACCGCGCTTGCAGAAAAAAATATAAACGTAGATATGATAATCCAAAACGTAGGCCAAGACGGCACTACGAATCTGGGCTTTACCGTACCGCAAAACGAGCTTCACGTCGCAAAAGAGTGCATGGATAAGCTAAGCGCGTCTAGGGAAATTTTATACAACGACGAGATAGTCAAGGTCTCAGTTGTTGGCGTTGGTATGAAAAGCCACACCGGAGTGGCGTCTCTAGCCTTCCAAACGCTAGCAAACGAAGGTATAAATATCCAAATGATCTCGACTAGCGAGATAAAAATCTCGATGATAGTCGATCAAAAATACGGCGAGCTAGCAGTTCGCGCGCTACACGAAGCTTATAAACTCGATAAATGAGCGATTTTATAAAATGGACGCTCGAGGCGATCCGCGAGGAGGGTTCGCTGATGAGTTGGATGGAGGAGAGGCGCACCGAGTGGACGCCTCTGCTCGCCTCGAAGCTTAAATTTTTACTCGAAGGGCGCGCGTTTATCCTGATCACAGATAGTGAGCGCGGCTGGTTTGAAGAGTATTTTTTAAAAAATATAAACAAGCCGACAAACGCCCGCCCTGTACTACCCTTTTTCTCGCTAAAGGCGCTTTATCCATCTTTTGAAAATATCGGTTCAAAAGAGGAAGTCTCGCTGCTTTTAGACATGCTTAGCCTTGCTTTTCCAAACGGTTACGTGTTTTTTTACGTCGGCAAAAGCGCGGATAAAAGCTCGCAGATAGCCAAAGGCAAGGACGATAGCTACATGTGGCTTTTTGACGAGCAGGCGCAAAATAGCTTTTATCTAAGCTCCTCCGACGGCGCGCTAGATATCAAGCTTTTGTCGCTGTTTAGGCTCTTTGATAAGAGCATAGACGCTGCTTTATTTGCGAAAGTAACGCTTTAATCTATGCGAAGCAAAATCGTAATCACGAGCGATTTTGAAGCCTTAAAAGAGGAAATTTTAGGGCTTTACGGCATAAATTCGGTTAGATTTTTTTTCTCGGATGATTTTTTGCTAGAAAATGCAAAAGAGGTTGCCGCCGAGGCCTACATCGCCGAGAGCGAGCCTAAGCTGCTAGTATTAGGCGCTAAAAATTTCCGCGTCGAGGCTCAAAACTCTCTACTAAAAATCATAGAAGAGCCGCCTAAAAATATATTTTTTATCATAGCCTGCGAGTCTAAAAATATGCTCCTGCCGACCGTTCGTTCGCGTCTGGTTACCGAAAACAGACTCGAAAAAAAGCAGCGCGAAAAAACGGGGCTAGATTACAAACGCCTCGAGCTAAAAGAAATTTGCGCGTTTATCGATGAAAAATCAGCTCTCGAGCGCTCCGAAAAGCTCGGCAAAAACGATCTAAAAGAGCTAATCGCAGCCATAGCTCTGGAGGCTACGGCGCAGGGGGTTAAATTTAGCGCCGATGAGCTTGAGTATTTTTTCAAAGCCGTGCGCCTAGCCGAGCTAAACACTAAAACTCACGCGCTTCTTACGCCGATACTTCTTATGATTTACGAAAAAGGGCTTAGATGAAAATTTTTAAAATCAATCCGCAAACGGGTTTCAACGAGATCTGCGAGATTATCCGTCCTAGCGACGAGGGGCGAAATTTGATGAAAAAAAAGTCGGCGATCAACTTTTTTTTGATTAAAGATTTGCGCTCGCCTGCCGCAAATATCCTAAAACAAGACGCATTAAGCGTGGGTGCGGAGCTCGTCACTAACCGCGACGTGATTTTAAACGGCGCAAATTCGGCCGCACTTTTGATGGCGACCGATGCGCAGGTGCAGGCGCTTGCCAAAAAAGAGTCCGCACAGGATTTCGGTCTAAAAAATTTGACTAAATTTTTAAAATCTCCGTTTAAAAAACCGCAGCGCGCACAGATAATGGGCGTAGTAAACGTAAATGAAGATAGCTTTAACGCCGCAAGCCGCGTGAACGAAAAAAGCGGCATCGAGAGAATCGAAGCGATGATCGAGCAGGGTGCCGAGTATATCGACGTGGGCGCGGTCAGCTCGCGGCCAGGCAGCAAATACGTCGGACGCGAGATTGAGTTTGCCAGGCTTGAAAAGATACTCGCCGAAATTTACCGCCTAAATTTGTACGAAAAGGCGATATTTAGCCTAGATAGCTTTGATCCGTATTGCCTAGAGTACGCGCTAAATCACGGCTTTAAAATGATAAACGACATCACGGGCGACGTTAGCCTCTGCGCTCTAGCGGCGCGCTACTGCGCTACCTACTGCCTCATGCACATGCAAAACAGCCCCGAAAATATGCAGGATAATCCGCATTACGATGATTTGCTCGGCGAGATAGACGCGTTTTTCGAGGCTAAGATCGCTGCCGCGAATGAGCTTGGATGCCGCGATATCGTGCTGGACGTGGGTATCGGCTTTGGCAAGACGGCGGAGCAAAATATGATTTTGATAAAAAATTTGGAGCATTTTTTGCGCTTTGGACTACCGCTTTTAGCTGGCGCTAGCCGCAAATCTGTCATAAATTTTTATAGCCCCAGCGAGATCAAAGACCGTTTGCCCGGTAGCCTTTATCTGCATCTGGAGGCCTTTAAAAACGGCGCTCAGATCATCCGCACGCACGACGTGGCCGAGCACGCGCAGATGTTTAGGCTGGAAAACGCGATGAGAAAGCTCGCGGCGTGGTAAGCAAAGCAAATTTAACGAGGAAAAATGGATAAAAAAGAGTATTTAGAGGCCGTAGATACGCTAAACGCGTGGGCGAAGGCCTACTACACCGACGACGCGCCCATAGCCACCGACGAGGAGTATGACGAGCTTTATCATAAAGTGCTAGAATTTGAGAGAGTAAATCCCGGCGAGATCTCGATGTTTAGCCCGACGAAGCGCGTTGGCGGCGAGGTTAGCGAGGGCTTTGTAAAAGCTCGCCACGGCGCGCGCATGTGGTCGATGGAGGATATTTTTAGTTTTGAGGAGCTGCTGGCGTGGCTAAAGCGCGGCGACAAGGAGAGGCTGGAGTTTGCGCTTCAGCCTAAATTTGACGGAGCGAGCTTAAATTTGCTCTATGAAAACGGCGCTCTCGTGCGAGCTATCACGCGCGGCGACGGCATAACGGGCGAGGACGTCACGAGTAACGCAAAAGTCATCAAAAACATCCCGCTGCAAATCGCCTATAACGGTAGGATCGAGATCCGCGGCGAGGTCGTGATCGCTAAAAACGACTTTGACGAGATAAATTTCGCCCGCGCACAAAGGGGCGAGCCGCAGCTATCAAATCCTAGAAATGCAGCCGCCGGCAGCCTGCGCCAGCTAGATAGCGCTGTGACGGCCTCGCGCAGGCTGAGGTTTAAGCCATGGGGCTACGGCGAGCAAAATTTGGGCCTAGAAACCTACTCGCAGATGATGGATTTTATCTATTCGCAGGGCTTTGAGCGCGAGGAGTTTTTCAAAATTTGTCGCACCGCCGAGCAGATCGAGGAGGCGTATAAAGAGCTCGTAGCGCAGCGAGATAGCAAGCCCTTTATGATGGACGGCCTCGTGGTGCGAGTGCAGAGTATCGCGGCTAGCGAGGAGCTTGGCTACACGGAGAAATTTCCTAAATTTATGGTTGCGTATAAATTTCCTGCGATCGAAAAGACCACGCGGCTGCTTGACGTGGCGTTTCAGGTCGGACGCAGCGGCGTCGTGACTCCTGTGGGCGTGCTAGAGCCCGTAAATATCGACGGCGCGATAGTAAAGTCCGCCACGCTGCATAACTTCGACGAGATCGAGCGCCTAGGCGTGCAAAAGAATGATTTTATCAGCATTATCCGCTCGGGCGACGTGATACCAAAGATCACGGGAGTCTTTAAACAGCGCAGAGACGGCTCGCAAACCCCGATAGAGAGGCCGCGCGAGTGCCCGGTATGCGGGTCGATGCTGCTAGACGAGGGCGTTTTCGTCAAGTGTCAAAACCTCGAGTGTAAGGCTCGCGTGATAAATTCGCTCATACATTTTGCGAGCAAAAAGTGTCTAAATATCGACGGACTTGGCGATGCGATCGTAAATCAGCTTTTTGAAGCGGGCTTGGTCGCCAAAATCGCCGACATTTACGAGCTTACGGCGCAGGATTTGGCGCGGTTAGAAGGCTTTAAGGATAAAAAGATCGCAAATTTACTCGGTGCCATCGAGGCTAGCCGTACACCCGCACTGCATAGCTTTATAGCGAGCCTGGGTATCGAGCACATCGGTGAAGTAGCGGCTAAAAAGATAGCTCAAATTTATCCGCAAAACTGGCGCGAGCTAAGCTTTGGCGAGGTGGCCGCGATCGAAGGCTTCGGCGAGGCAATGGCGGAGAGTTACGCGGAGTTTATGCAGGTAAATAGGCAAAATTTGGACGAAATTTTGCGTTTCGTAAGCCCGCAAGCGCAGAGTTTTGAGACAAAGCAAAGCGCGATAAGCGGCAAAACGTTTGTGATAACGGGCACGCTTAGCAAGAGCAGGGATGAATTTAAGGCTATTTTGGAAGCAAACGGCGCAAAAGTAAGCGGCTCGGTGAGCAAGAAAACGGACTTCGTACTTTACGGCGAGGAGGCGGGTAGCAAGCTGGATAAAGCGCGCGAGCTAGGCGTCGCTACGATAACCGAGGACGAGCTAAGGCGGATGATTGAGATTTGATCTATTTGTCGCAAACCGCCTAAATATCAGCCGAAACAAAGCCGCTGAACTTATAAAAAGCGGCAAGATTTTGCTAAACGGAAAAATTTGCTCTAAGCCTAGCTTTGAGGTGGGCGAATTTGATAAATTTGACGGCACGGACGCGCTAAATTTAGACGAGGCTACGGGTGTAAATTTGAAAGCCGGCAAAAATAGTGCGGAAGCGGAAACTAAAAATTTACGCGAGGCAAATTTGACGGACGCTGTCGAAACCGCGTGTAAAAAGGCCTGTAACGGCGAGCGAAATTTAAACCCAAACGGCGCAAAAATAGAGCTCGTCGGCGAAATCTACGTTGGACGCGGCGCGCTAAAGCTAAAAAGCTTTTTGGCGGCTTGTCCGCTAGAAGTCAAAGGCAAAAATGCCCTAGATGTGGGCTCAAGCACGGGCGGTTTCGTGCAAATTTTACTTCAAAACGGCGCCAAAAGCATTACTGCGCTAGATGTGGGCAGCTCGCAGCTGGATAAAAGCCTGCGAACTGATGCGCGCGTGAAAGTGGCTGAGAATACCGACGTGCGCGAGTTTGCGGCTGGGTTTCAAAGCTCGCTCTCGGACGGCAAATTTGATGGTGTGGGGCAAAATTTAAAAAACCAAATCGAGCCAAATTTTAATCCCGGCAAATTAAATTTTGCCGAGCAAGACGGATTTTTAAGCGAGCCATGCGAACCGGCTTTTGCGCCGTCAAATTTAACGCAGGCTGGAGCCAGGACGGACGAGTCAAATTTGACTGACGTAGATTCCGCAGCAAAAAACCAAAACGCCAAATTTGACTCCCACGCCGCCAAAAACGTCGCACACAAATTTGATCTCATCACCTGCGACGTGAGCTTTATCTCACTTAAAGAAATTTTGCCCTCCATCGACGCGCTAGCAGGCAAAAACTGCGATATTATCCTGCTTTTTAAGCCGCAGTTTGAGGTCGGCAGGAGCGCCAAGCGAAATAAAAAAGGCGTCGTGACGGACGCAAAGGCCGTGCGCGAGGCGAGGGCTAAATTTGAGCTTGCGGCGGCAAATTTGGGCTGGATAATGCGCCAAATGCTCGAATGCGAGGTAAAAGGAAAGGAAGGAAATGCCGAATTTTTCTACGCTTTTAACAAAAGATAATATCACTGCCGTCGCGATCGGGCACTTTGACGGCGTGCATCGCGGACACAAGCAGCTTTTAAAGCAGCTGGGCGAGTACGGCGGACTAGTCGTGATCGACAAAAACAAAGCCAACATCACGCCAAAGCTAAAGCGCGCCGAGTACTCGAGCTACCCGTGTTTTTTGTATGATTTTGACAGCATAAAAGGGCTTGGCGGCGATGAGTTTATCGCGCTTTTGAAGCGAGATTTTAAAAATCTGCAAAAAATCGTCGTTGGATTTGATTTTCGTTTCGGGCGAAACAGGGCGTGGGACAAACATGATTTGCGGCGTATTTTTGACGGCGAGGTGGTCGTCGTAGACGAGGTTTGCTTTGACGGCATGGGCGTGCACAGCTCAGCCATACGCGAATATATCAAACAAGGCGAGATCTACAAGGCAAACCGCCTGCTAGGCCGCGAATACTCGATCGAAGGCTGCGTGATAAAGGGGCAGGGTATCGGATCGCGCGAGCTCGTACCGACGCTAAATTTGGACATCAAAAGCTACCTTTTGCCGCGCGAGGGCGTCTATGCGACGAGGACTCGCATCGGCTATAAAACCTACGGCTCGGTTACCTTTATCGGCAACCGCGTGAGTACGGATGGTAGCTTTAGCGTCGAGACGCACTTGCTAAACGAAAATATCGAGGGCGCCCGCGACGTTGCGGTTTGCTTTATCAAGCGACTGCGCGACAACCGCAAATTTGAAAGTCTAGAGGAGCTAAAAGGGCAAATTGGGACCGACATCAAGCAGGCGATGGAGTTCGTCGGCGTGTGCGATCTCTACGTCGTTGGCGATGGTGTACCTCAAAGGAGCGAGCCGTGAAAGACGAAATCTTTAAAGAACCGATAAAAAAACAGTTTGAATTTGACGCGAGCGTGGCGTCGGTGTTTGACGATATGATCGGGCGTTCGGTGCCGTATTATGCGGCTTCGCAAAAGCTGATCGCCGATTTTTTAGCTCAAATTTTACCCCACGGCGCAAGCGCGATAGATCTTGGCTGCTCGACCGCCTCGACGCTGCTGGCTCTTTGGCGCAAGAGAAACGATCTAGCGCTAAAAGGCGTGGATAACGCGCCTGCGATGCTGCAAAACGCGCGCGCCAAAATTGAGGCGTACGGCGCTAGGATCGAGCTTGAGCTAGCGGACATTTTGGAGTGCGAATTTGACGCCCGCGACGCCGTTTTGATGAACTACACGCTGCAGTTTATCCGTCCGCCCAAGCGTCAGGATTTCGTAGCTAAAATTTACCGCGCGCTAAATGACGGTGGCGTGTTTGTTTTTAGCGAGAAGCTTATATTTGAGGATAAGACGCTGAGTAAAAATATGATCGAAATTTACGAAAAATACAAGCTCGAGCAGGGCTACTCTCGCTACGAGATTGCGCAAAAACGCGAGGCGCTAGAAAACGTGCTCATACCATACACCGAAGCGGAAAATAGAAATTTGGCGCTTAGCGCTGGATTTAAAAACGTAGAATGCATTTTTAGGTGGGCGAATTTTGCGACGTTTGTCGCGTTTAAATAATAAATTTAGCGGCTCGTCTCGTGAGCACTTTTGAAAGAGATTTGAAAATTTTAATCTACGACAGGCTACATGCCTAGTCTTGATTAAAATTTTCTGCACAACTTTCAAAATCATCTCACGATACTTCGCCTTATCGTTTTGTATTCAAATTTGAAGTCAAATTTACAAATTTCGGCTTCAAATTTGAGTCGCCGAGACCCGCACCTTGAAAATGCTAAAATTTAAAGCTCTATACAAAGAAATCAAAGCTGTACCCTCAAATTTAACTAATCCAAATTTAGCGTCTTAAAGGCGCAAGTCTCGGCGGGTAAAATTTAAAAATTAAGTCGCATGAAAAATACGATTTTCGCTTCGCTTGTAAAAAATATATAAATTTTACCTTAAGAAATATTTTTCTAAGGCTAAAGTGTGTAAAATAGTCGCAATTTTTCCAAAAAGCTCGTAAAAAGAGTGAGATTTATACGCAAAATGCGGATTTTGAGAGTAAAATCAGAAAAATTCTTTGAAAGGAAGTTAAATGAAAACTACATCTTTGGCATTAGCCGGGTTGCTTTTCGCGTCTGCGCTGGGCGCAAAGGAGTTCGTATCTATCGGTACCGGAGCGATGACGGGCACGTATTATCCAGTCGGCGGAGCGATATGTCGCCTTGTAAATAAAGACCCGCAAATGAAATGTTCGGTGCAATCAACCGGCGGCTCAGTCTATAACGTAAATAACGTGCTAAAAAAAGAGCTAAATTTCGGCTTCGTCCAAAGTGACGTGGTTTATGATAAATTTAACGGCGTAGGCAAATTTGACGGAAACGGCGATCAAAATCTGCGCGCGGTCGTCTCGATCTACCCTGAACTTCTCGCATTCGTCGTCTCAAAATCAAGCGGCATCGGCTCGATAAACGACCTTGAGGGCAAAGCGATCAACGTCGGTAACCCTGGCAGCGGCAATGAAATGACCGCGCTTGGCGTGTTTAAGGCATTTGGCTTTGACGAGAAAAAGCTAAAACATCACGGCGTTTTAACTGCTGGCGAATGCCCGCACGCGCTAAAAGATAAGAAAATCGACGGCTACTTCTACATGGTCGGCCACCCGACGGCCAACATCACCGACGCGGCAAACTCGCTACCTATCGACATCGTGAACATCGAGGGCGAGCAGGTCGATAAGATGATAGCTGCGATGCCGTATTTTGCCAAAGGCACGATACCAAAAGGCACCTATGAGGGCGTGGATCACGACGTAAAAAGTATCGGCGTTAAAGCCGTACTAGTAACCGACAAGGGCATGAGCGACACTGCGGTGGCCGCGGTCGTAAAGGCTATCTTGGATAACTTCGACGAGTATAAGAGCCTGCACCCCGCACTCGCATCGGTTACCAAAGAGAGCCTAGTAGAGGGGCTTTCTGCACCTTTGCACCCGGCTGCTGAGGCTGAGTTTAAAAAAGCCGGCATAATAAAATAAACCAGCTTAGCCGCGTGGGTTAAATTTGACCTGCGCGGCTTGCTTTTTAAATTTAAAGGCTTGTTTTTAGTTTTTGAGGATTTAAAATTTGACGCTTTACTAGCTTGTTTTTGGGCGGTGAGTTTACTTTAGCCGTATCAAGCGTCAAATTTTAGATTTGGCTCATGCGCGAATTTTCGGCTGATTTTTTGCCGCTTGCAAAACCAGCATCTTTATGGCGCAAGGTTAAATTTGTAAGCAAATTTTGAGGCGCAGGAAAAGCCGGTCAAATTTAAAAATAAAGCCCGATTTTACGGGCAAAATCGCCAAATTTTATAAAAAGAAAATTTAAGAGGTTAAGAGCAAATATGGATAAAAATCTAAACGAAACACGAATAAATACCGAGTCGACGCAGGAAAAGGAGGAGTTCGTCGAGGTAAAGACGCGCGAGATAAACTCGAACTTTTATGTATATTTCACGAGCATTATCTGCTTTGCATGGTCGGTTTTTCAGCTTTATATCGCGTATTTTCCAATGAACACGACGATGTCGCGCTCGGCGCACCTTGCGTTTGCTATTTGTCTGCTGTTTTTGCTCTATCCGCTTAAAATTCATAAAAAAGCCCACTCCAGCCTACCGTTTTACGACATCGCGCTCTGTGTTGTGGGCACGCTAGCCGCGCTCTATCCGCTCATAGAGTTTTACGCTCTAGCGCAGCGCCCAGGAGACTACACGAGCTTTGATATAGCCGTATCCTGTGTCGCCGTTGTCGTGCTGTTTGAGGCGGGTCGCAGGATAATCGGTCCAGCGCTTCCTATTATCGCGGCGATATTTTTAGCGTATGATTATTTCGGTCAGTATATGCCCGACATCATCGCGCACCAGGGCGCTAGCCTAAACAAGCTCGCCGGCCACATGTACCTTACGACCGAGGGCGTTTTTGGCGTGCCGCTTGGCGTTAGCGTGAGTTTCATTTATCTTTTTGTCTTGTTCGGTTCGCTTTTGGAGCGCGCCGGAGCGGGGCAGTACTTTATAAATTTAGCCTTTGCGCTGCTGGGCAAATTCCGCGGCGGACCGGCGAAGGCCTCGGTTATCGCGTCAGGACTAACCGGCATGGTGAGCGGCAGCTCCACGGCAAACGTCGTTACAGTTGGAACATTTACGATCCCGTTGATGAAAAAGGCGGGGCTAACTAGTACCAAGGCAGGCGCGATCGAGGTGGCTGCGGGCGTAAATGGTCAGCTGATGCCGCCTATCATGGGCGCGGCGGCCTTTATCATCGCCGAGTTTTTGGGTCTTAGTTACACAAACGTCATGATAGCGGCTGTGATTCCGGCATTTGTGTGCTATTTGTCGCTGTTTTTCATCGTGCACCTTGAGAGTTGTAAGCTAGGGCTAAAAGGCATGGAACAGGGTGCCAGCATATCTAAGCTTAAGATTTTCGTGAGCGGTCTGCACTATCTTATCCCGATTTTGGTTTTGCTCTATACATTGTTAATTGCAAACGAATCTCCGATCTCAGCAGCTTTTAACGCTATTTGCGTGCTGTTTTTGATTATCCTTTTTCAGGAACCCGTTAAAAAAATGGCTCACGGCGAGGACGTCGGCAAAGAGGACTTTATCATCGGCTTTGCGGATATATTTTGGGCGATGGTAACGGCGGCTAAAAGCATGACTACGATCGCTATAGCTACGGGTCTAGCGGGCATTATCGTGGGCTCTATCTCGCTAACTGGAGTCGGACAAGTGCTATCTGAAGTCGTGGAAAATTTAGCCGGCAACAACATCGTGCTCATCCTATTTCTCACTGCGATAATGTCGCTGATACTAGGCATGGGCTTGCCGACGACGGCAAACTATATCGTCGTTAGCTCGCTAGTCGCGCCTGTGATTTTGTTTTTGGCGCACAAAAACGGCTTTCTTATTCCTGCTATCGCCGTGCATCTTTTCGTCTTTTACTTTGGTATCCTAGCAGACGATACGCCTCCGGTCGGTATCGCGGCATACGCTGCGGCTGGTATCGCTAAAGCAAATCCCGTAACCGTGGGCGTGCAAGGCTTTTTCTATGACCTGCGTACGACTATTTTGCCGTTTTCTTTCGTGTTTAACAACAAGCTGCTTTTGATAGAGAGCGTAAACTCGGCCAATCCAAACGACGCTAAAGGCATAGTGTGGATAACAAATCCGCTCGAGATGGCGCTGATTTTCGGTACGGCTCTAGTTGGTATGTTTGCCTTTTCTTCGGCGCTTCAGGGGTATTTCGTTAAACGCGTAAGCATGCTAGAGCGCGCATTACTTTTGTGCGTAGTGCCGCTAACTTTGGTGCCTAATATGTGCGCCAAGTACATCCCGTTTATCCCAAACGAATACATTTCTTACGCGATCGGCGTTTCGCTTTACGCGGCGTTATTTGCATTTCAATGGATACAAAATAAAGCGGAGAAGAGGGTTGGCGTAGGCGCTTAAGCCTGCGCTTTCTCGGCCTGTTGATTACTCTCTCGTAAATTTTAAAAGCTTTCGTTTTGGAAGTAGTGTATAGAAAAGATAAATTTGGGTTAAATTTAACCGTCAAATTTAACCCGAGTAAGAAAAATTAAAGTCTTTTTGAGCGTTTTAGATCGCTTGCAAATTGGCATCCGAGGCTATCGCCTATCTTGCATGCTTTTTCAAAGAGCGCATATGCCTCTTTAAATTTTTTCTCCTCTAGCAGATACGATCCCGCAGTCGCGCATGAAAAGCCGTCGCCAAGCTCGCAACCCTTATTTAGCAGTGCACGCGCCTTTTCTTTGTCGCTTGATACGTATATCCCGCCGGCACCCGAGCAGGCCTCTTTAGAGCCTAGTTCGCAGCCTTTTTCGTATAGCTCAAGTGCTTTTTTGGTGTCAGGCAGGATATCCTTGCCCAGCTGATAAAGCGCGCCTAGTTTTGCGCAGGCTAGACCGTTGTTCGCGTCGCAGGCAGCTGCAAATTTCTCGCGAGCCGTTACAAATTTAGAGCCCTCGTAGGCCTTTACGCCGTCCTCAAAATCGCCGCCCAGAGCAAAAACCGCGGCAACTAGCATTAGAAGTTTTTTCATTATCTCCCTTTAAATTAAAAATATTCTATTTTAGCATATTTAAAATTATTTTTTGTTTAGCCGTTGTTCTCGCGTTTTAAAATCAGGCATTAGCCCTGCGATAAAGCCATAAAAGCTTTTTTGATGGTGGGGGTAGATGAGATGGGTTAGCTCGTGAAGCACGACGTATTCGACTAGTTCTGGGGCTTTTTCGATCAAATTTAGACTTAAATTTATATAGCCTTTGCGCGAGTTGCAGCTACCCCAGCGAGTGGTCATTTTGCGAACGACGACGCGGTTTATCTTGCGGTTTACAGCTGGAGCGAATTTAGCTATAAAATGCCCGTAAATGCGCCTTGCAAAAGCTTTTTTGTGGTTTTCTAGCGCAGCTAAACTCGCAGCGTAAATTTCGCCGTCAAATTTGCGTTCGTCCGAGCTTTTAAATTTGGCTTCGTCAAGGTGCTGGTTAAATTCGCTAGCGTCAAATTTAGCGCCGTAAAGGTGCGGGCCTAGCCCGCCCGAGCTCAAATTTAAACCGTCAAAAGCTCCCGAGCCGCTTGCAAACCTTATCAAATTTACGCCCTTTAAATTCGGCTCAAATTTGATGCGATAAACCTCGCCCAGTAGTCTAAACTCGTCCTCGCGCGGTAAATTTGATAGCGTCTTTTCGTGAGCCGATTTTAGCCAGTCGTAGTTTTTTTGCACAAACTCTAGCGCATATTTTTGCGCGGCGTAAAAGGGCAGTGAGACTGAGATCTCGCCGGTTTTAGCGACTTTTAGTCTAGTTGTTTTGACGCCTTTTTTAAAATTTAGCGCGACGTCAAATTCGCCGCATTTTACGCAAACGGTTTTTACACGAGGCGTTTTGATTGCCATTTTCTGCTTCTCCAGCGCCAGGTATTTACGAGTCCGCGCAGCCACTCGTCGGCGGTAAATCCAATCCAAACGCCGATGATCCCCATGCCCTGCACGATGCCTAGATAGTATCCTAGCGGCAAGCTCACGCCCCACATAAACACGGCGCCCGTCATCAGTGGAAATTTAGCATCCCCGCTCGCGCGCAGAGCATTTACGATTACGATGTTAAACGTTCGTCCCGTCTCAAGCACGATAGAAAGCGTAAAAAGCGGTAGCATGACGACCTTTAGCTCCTCGGTCAAATTTAACCGCTCCATGATCTCAAATTTGCAAAAATACGCCGCCAAAACGACCGCGAGAGTCGCGATAAAGCCGATGCGAAGCGCGCGGAAAGTGCGCGAGTAGGCCTCGTCAAATCTCATCGCGCCGACTAGGTGGCCGACGATGACTTCGTTTGCCACGCTGATACTGGCTCCGCAAAGAAGGATAAGAAGCGTGATCTGAAAGTAGATGGTCTGCACGTTTAAGCTGGCCTCGCCCATGCTCGCTACAAAGCCAAAAGCCACCATATACTGCGCCATCCAGAGTAAATTTTCGCCCGCGCTCGGAAGTCCGACGGATAAAATTTTACGCAAAATGGCAAACGGCAGGCTAAATAGGCGTTTAAAGAAAATATTAACTTTCGCGTAGCGTGTCAGTATCAAAAATAGCACGATAACGCCCACTAGTCGTCCGACAACGGTCGAAACCGCGACGCCGTAGAGGCCGTAGTTTGGTAGTCCCAGCCAGCCAAAAAGTGCGATGGCGTTACCGCAAAGGGTGATGACGTTCATGAGCAGCGAAACTAGCATGACGGCGGTGGCGAAGTTGTAAACGCGAAGCACGGCTGCAAGCACCATGCCGATACCGTCAAAGGCTAGCGCGATACCGAGCATATGCAAGTAGCCAAAGCTCTGGGCACGAAGCTGCTCGGGGACGTTTAAAAGCTCTAAAATCTCAAAACCGAAAAAGTAAATAAAAACCGCGCTGCCAAGGCCGATGATCGTGTTAAACGTGATGCTAGCGTGTATGACGCGTTTGGCTAGGTTGTGATTTCGCGCGCCTAGAGCCTGAGCGACCACGACTGAGCAGCCCACGCTAAGGAAGCTAAAAATGGTCATAAAAAGATCCATTATCTGGTTGCCAGCACCCATGGCGCCGACTAGATGGACGCTGACCTTAGTCACCATATATGTGTTTATGATGAGCGTCACGAAGTGCAAAAACATATCCAAAAATATCGGTATAGTGAGCTTTTTGAGCGATAAATTCATAAATTCTCTTTTGTAACGTGGATTTTAGATAACGCGCGATTATACCCAAATATAAATTTAAAGCGTTTTAAGGCGAAGCGGCGTATTTTATGGGCGAGCGGGGCATAATCTTTTTATTAGCTTAATCAAGTATAATTGAGAAAATTTAATCTAAACGGATATCAAATGCACAAAACAAATTTTACGTCACGCTGGGCGTTTATCATCGCTTGCGTGGGCTCGGCTATCGGTATGGCCAACGTCTGGGGGTTTCCTTATAAGGTCGGTACGAACGGCGGCGGCGCGTTTTTGCTCGTTTATCTGTTTTTTATCGCGATATTTTCCTACGTGGGGCTTTCTGCTGAGTACGCTATCGGCAGGCGCGCCAAAACCGGCACGCTAGGCTCATACGAATATGCGTGGAAGAGTCGAAACTGGGGCACGTTCGGTAAAATTTTAGGCTGGATACCGCTAGCTGGCTCGATGTGTATCGCTATCGGCTACGCTGTCATCATCGCATACGTTTTAAAGGCGCTATTTCAGGCGATCACAGGCTCGCTGATGACGGTGGATACGAACACTTGGTTTGAGTCCTTTGCGCTTTCGTCCTATTCTGTCGTGCCGTTTCACTTTATCGTCGTTGCAGGTACGCTGTTTACGCTATTTTTCGGCGCACACAGCATCGAAAAGACAAATAAAATCATGATGCCGCTATTTTTCGTGCTATTTTTTATTTTAGCGATTAGAGTGGCGTTTTTAGACGGGGCGTTTGGCGGGTATAAATTCGTCTTTCACAGCGACTGGGGCAAGCTAGCCGATCCGATGGTATGGGTAGCGGCGATGGGTCAGGCCTTTTTCTCGCTATCTATCACGGGCTCCGGTATGATCGTCTACGGCGCGTATCTATCAAAGGACGAGGACGTCGTAGATAGCGCGCAAAAGACGGCGATCTTTGATACGATCGCGGCGATGACGGCGGCGCTTGTTATGCTGCCTGCGGTATTTGCTTACGGCATGGATCCTGCGGCTGGGCCCGGGTTACTTTTTGTAACGCTACCTAAAATTTTACAAGACATGCCCGGCGGTCAAATTTTCGCGATTATTTTATTTACGGCGGTGATTTTTGGCGGCGTGACCTCGCTACAAAATATGTTCGAAGCTGTCGCCGAGTCGATAATGCACAAATTTCCTAGCCTAAAGCGCGGCGTCGTGCTGATAGCGCTTTGCATAATATGCTTTGGTATCGGCGTAAATATGGAAGCCATAACTAGCTGGGGACCGTGGATGGACTTCGTATCGATCTATATCATCCCTATCGGCGCGGTGATCGGCGCGGTGTCGTGGTTTTGGGTCATAAAAAAAGAAGAGATCATGGATGAGATTAACACGGGCGCTGCAAAAAAGCAAGGCGCGTTTTGGTATTTTACGGGCAGATATATCTACGTGCCGATGGCGCTTACGCTTTGTGTCATCGCGCTTAGCATGCATATATCGTTTTAAAGGGGAAGATAGTGGAAAAATATACATTTTCGGATTTAGCGTATGATGTTTTAAATAATAGCCGTGAGCCGCTTAAGTCTCAAGAAATTTGGCAAAAAGCAGTTGAATTAGGTTTTGATAAGAAGCTGAATTCTGGCGGTATAACACCTAAGGATAGTTTGGCTGCACTGCTTTATACTAATGTAAAAAAACAAGATTCAAAATTTATTGCACTTTCTCGTCAGCCGACGAGATTTGGACTAAAGGGGCGTAAATATCAAGAAATTGCAGAATCAAAAAAAGAAATTGATTCGGAAAATTGTGTAGCATTGGAGCAAAAGGTAAAAAAAGAGAAATTTAAAGAACGAGATTTACATCCTTTGCTTGTAAAATTCTTGCTTGAAAGCCCATTGTTTGATGTATATGCTAAAACTATCTATCACGAAAAAAGCATCAAGGAAAAGGGTGGTCAAAATGAATGGTTACATCCAGATGTAGTTGGTGTTCATTTTGGTTTTAATGATTTTGCGAAAACCTCTTTTGACCTACTCAAAAAACTAAATGTTATAAATCATAAACTTTATTCTTTTGAAATTAAAATTTCACTTGATTGGTCAAATCTCAAATCATCGTATTTTCAAGCTGTTTCAAACTCAAGCTGGGCTAATGAAGGATATTTGGTAGTATTTGATTTTGATGAAAATGATGAGATCATGCAAGAGCTAAGAAGACTAAATGCAAATTTTGGCATAGGACTTATAAAGCTCGACACTGAGATTTTAAGCTCAAAAATTTTAATTGCATCAAAACAAAGGCAAATTGATAGTGTTACACTTGATATTTTGACGGAAAAAAATCCAAATTTTAAAGAATTTTTGAACGACATTGTTAAAGATATTCAGATAAACGAAGTTGGCGGCAAGATTGCTGGGGATTATGATAATGTGTTTGATGATGAAAAAATACAAAAATATATAAAAGATAAAAAAATGGACACTAATGGCATTAGTTGATTTAATCGACGTTAGTAAAAAATTCGGTCCGAATGAAATTTTAAACAAAGTAAGCCTCAGCGTAAACGAGCGCGAGCGCATCGCAATCATCGGTAAAAACGGTAGCGGCAAAAGTACACTGATGAAGCTAGTAGCGGGCTCGCTAGAGCCTGATAGCGGCAGGCGTATCCTGCAAGGCGGCGTAAAAGTAGAAATGCTCGCGCAAAATCCCAAATTTGACGATGCAGCGACGGTAAAAGACGCGCTAAATTTAGAACTAAAAGAGATATTTGATGCGCGCGACGAGTATGCGGCGGTACTAGAAGCGCTCGGCCGCGATCCGCACAACAAAGAACTAAACGCGAGGCAAGACGAACTAATCAAATTTATCGAGGCGAAAGACGGCTGGCAGATCGAGCGCAAGATCGAGCGCGTACTGGAGGAGTTTAAGCTAAAAGAGTACGAAAACCGCGCTGTCGCAAGCCTTAGCGGAGGCGAGATACGCCGCGTGGCTCTGGGCGCTTTGATCCTTAAAAAGCCCGATATTTTGCTACTTGACGAGCCTACGAACCACCTTGACGTCTATATGGTGAGATTTTTAGAGGATATGCTAAAAAGCTCGCGCCAGACGATAGTTTTCATCTCGCACGATCGCTACTTTATCGACGCGCTGGCAACTAGAAGCATCGAGATCGAGGAAGGCGCGTTGGCGTCGTTTGACGGCGGTTATGCAAACTATCTAGCTAAAAAAGAGGAAATTTTAGCCAGCCTAGCTAAATCTCACGAAACTTTGCTAAAACAGCTAAAAGCCGAGGAGGAGTGGCTACGCAGAGGCGTCAAAGCACGTCTAAAACGCAATGAAGGGCGCAAAGAGCGAGTGCTAGCCATGCGCGAGGAGGCGAAGAAAAACCCGGGCGTGATACGCCGCGTTAGGCTCGAGCTTGAGCGCGCGAGTAAAAATTTTAACCAAACGCAAAGCGTAAACCGCAAAAAGATGCTATTTGAGATCAAGCAATTAAGCAAAAATATCGGCGGCAAGCAGCTTTTTTCGGGTTTTAACGCGCGGGTTTTGCAAGGCGAGCGTATCGCGATAGTCGGGCGAAACGGTAGCGGCAAAAGCACTCTTATTAAAATTTTACTCGGGTTTGAAAAGCCTAGCAGCGGCGAGATCAAGCGAGGCGAAGTGCGCGTGGGGTACTTTGATCAGTCCAGAAGCGCGCTGGATGACGATAAAAGCCTCATCGAGACCTTTTGCCCAAACGGCGGCGATCACGTCATGGTGCGTGGGCGTAATATGCACGTTTATGGCTACCTTAAAAATTTCCTATTTCCTAAAGAATTCCTCGATAAACCCATCGGCGTGCTAAGCGGCGGCGAGAAAAACCGCGTTGCGCTGGCTCTGCTTTTTAGCAAGGAGTACGACGTGCTCGTACTAGATGAGCCGACAAATGACCTGGATATCGCAACTATCAACATCCTTGAAGACTACCTGCAAAGCTTTGAGGGCGCTATAATCATCGTGAGTCACGACCGCTACTTCGTCGATAAGATCGCGCACAAACTCTGGGCCTTTGAGGGCACGCAAATAGAGGTGCTACATCAAGAGTACAGCGTCTATCTCGAGCTAGAAGACGAATTAGCCGAGCTTGGTAAATTTGAAGCAAGCCTAGCAAGCGAAGCCGAGCAAGCGCAAAAGCAAAAGAGCAAAACCGGCGCAAAGTTAAGCTACAAGCAAACGCAAATTTTATCCTCGCACCCAGAGAAAATCGCCGCGCTGGAAGCTAAGATAAAAGAGCTAAACGCCGGCCTTAGCGATCCTAAAATCTATCAACAAATCGGCCTAACCGTGCTTTATAACGACCTAGAAGCGGCAAAAGGCGAGCTTGAAACGTTAGAGAACGAATACTTTGAAGTCTTAGAAATCGCCGAAAATTTGGAGCAAATTTGAAAAAATTAACTAAAACGGGCAGAGTTAGCGCTCTAAATTTACGTACGATTAAGCGAGACGAGTTCATCGGCGCTAGTTTTGAGCTGGACGGGATTAAATTTAGCGGCGTTTTTTCGGCGGATTTTAGTCTGGAACAGGGCGATCTCGTGCGCGTAGAGTACGAAAGAGACGGCTTTATAAATAGAATAACCCTGCTTGAAACCCTAGCTAAAAATAGCGAAAACAGGAGCAAGACGGCAAAAATTATAAACATTGCGGTTTTTATCTCGCTGACGCTTCTTGCCCTTTGTATCGCGGGCGGAGTGATTTTTTCTTTGATTACGGGCAGATTTGAGATTCGCGATTTTACCGATATTATTCGGCTTATTTGTATTTGCTTCCTTGTTTGGTCGCTAGCTTACCATGCGATAGGAAAATTTAAAATTTTGAGGCATTTTGCGTAAAATTTGAGTTCGATAAACATCAGAGCTTCTAAAAATAGGCGGCACTTTGAAAGATAAAAAATTTATACTACGTTTATGTCGCTAGCTACGAGGAGGAGAATGATTTTACCCAGATAGGTAACAGCGAATTTTACGTTACGCCGCAGGGTAAAATTTACGCGCTCATCCCAAGCGGAGGCAAATTTGAGCTAAAGGGCGTGCGGGCGGATAAATTTAGGGTTTTCGCGTCTGAGGGTTACCGCGGCCGAAACGTCGGCATGGGCGAAAACGCCGTCTACTGCGGCAATCTCGCTATGACCAGGCTAGAGCCATCTCGTGCTAGGGCGATTGGCAACGGATATTTCACGGACGGCGAGATTAGTTATTTTTGTAGCGACGTAGGCGAGAGGAACTACGAGCTAGGCGGCTTTACCGAGATGGTTCAAACTATGGCGTACGCGATATTTGGTGCTGATAAACCGCAAAGCTATATTTATAAAACCGAGCGCGTTTCAAGCGCAAATTTAGCCCCTATTTTAGATTTTGGATTTGTGGCGGAAAAAGCGGCTTTGGGCGGCGAAGGCGGCAGGGTGTATTTTGAGGGTAAGCAGCTAGAGAGCGCAGATGCTATGGCGCTAAGATACGTGCTAGACGCGCGTGGACGAACTAGCGATTTTTACGTTACGGACGGGCGAAATGTCTATTTTAAAAGCTCGCGTCTTGCGGTAAAATTTACGGCAGAGCTGCACGAGGCGGCGTATTTTGGTGGCGTGCACTATCTTTTAGAGCCCGCTAGTGGCGCGGTTTATGCGGACGAGCACGAGTTTGCACCCAAATTTGCGCCTTATTCGCTACCCTTTGGCGTCTCCGGCGCGCACGCCTATCATCTACTTTTTCGCGGCAAGGGCGGGATTTACTTTTGGCAGCGTCATAGCGGCGGCGAAAGCGGCGAGCTAAAACGCGCGGGAGACGATCCTTTTGCGGGTGAAATTTCGCCACTTGCGGGTAGCGTTTTTATTAGCGGCGCTCACACTTATTTTGTGCAAAGCCGCGAAATATGGCACAGAAATAAGAGCGGCAGGCATTTGGGCTCGCGCCACACGGAGCTTTTTAGGCTTAAAACGAGCGAGCAATGGCGCAAAATAGGGCTCGTGCGTAACGGCGTATACGGCGCGGTTTACGCAAACGGCGATAAAATTTACTATTTTGACGCGCTTGGGACGAGGCAGCTCATAGACTCTAGCGTCTACGAGATCGCAGATACTGCCGTCATAGAGATCCTGACGCGGCCGTATGATCCGCGCGGCAAAAATCCGAGCAGCGAGGATATCCACAAGATGATAAAAGATGGGCGGCTCGTACCGGCGCAAGGCGAGCTGGTTTTTGAGGCGGTTACTAGTTATGACGGCGAGGAGAGGTATTATCTTTGGATATTTTTAGGTGTTGCGATTTTGGCGGCGATCGCGGGCAAAGCCTATGAGTATAAAAGCCGCGCAAAAGCGGTAGAAAACGAAGTCGCGACAAAACCTCGAGGCAAAGTAAAATTTAGACGTTAAATTTGCTTAAAACGCTCAAATTTGACGCTGTGCTCGCCGCTAGCAAATTTTAATCAAATTTTCGCTAAAATCGGGTCAAATTTAAAAGGAGTGCAAATGAAACTGGGAAATTTTTCCGCAAACTCAAGCCTAAGCAATCAATACCTAGAACAAGCTCAAAATAACAGCGCAAAAGCCCTAAATAACATCTCCGCACAGCGTGCTCTAAGCGGTATCGACAGCGCAAATCTTGCTATCGCAGACTCGCTTCGCTCCCAAAGCTCCACGCTAGAGCAGGGCGTCGCAAATGCAAACGATGCCATCGGTATCCTGCAGATCGCAGACTCCACGCTAGCAAATATCACGCAAAGCGCCGACCGTATCGGCGAGCTCTCAGTGAGATATAACGGCGGCATCCTAAACTCCGACCAGCAAAAGATGATAAAAAGCGAAGCGGATGCACTCGTGGGCGCTATGAGAGAGAGCACGCAGCAGGCGAGTTTTAACGGTAAAAACGTATTTGGCGGGCAGATGAGCTTCCTAACCGGTAACGGCTCGGCGAGCGTAAATTTAAACGCGCCTGATTTTAGCGGTATTGACGTGAGTAGCGGCGATAGCGTGAGTAAATTTATCGGTAGCGTAAACGCTCTGCGAGGTGAGATCGGCGCGGCGCAAAACGGCATTATCTCGGGCATCAACGCGAGTCTAACCAAAAACGTCGCACTAAGACAAAGCGAGTCGCAGCTGCAAAATAACGACATCGCTAAAAATATAAGCGCATTTAAGCAAAACGTCCTGCAAGCAAACGCCGCGATCCTCGCTCAAGCGCACAATACCGCAAGTTTGCAAAGCCAGTTTAACAGGCTTTTGGGTTAAATTTAACTGCTTTTATCTTTTAGCCGCTATGCTCCTTGGCGGCTAAAATGCTTTTGTTTTTACTCCGATTTTAACAACAAAGTTGCCGTAAAATTTATCCTCTTAAAACCCTTAAAACCCATAAAAGGCATTTGGAAAGAGTTATTACAATTCTAAAATTTACGCCAAATTTATCTTGTATTTTTCTTCTTTTTGAAATATAATACTTATAAAATTTATTTTAAAGGATAGGGGATGAAAATCTCAAATTTAATGTTGGTTTGTATGTCCGTATTAATGCTTGGCGGTTGCGGCGTGCCTATGTTTTCGCCAAAGCCACTTGATGCAAGCGCTCGCGGAATAACCGAGGTTCGCGATACGCCGTATAACTGTAGGGTTTTGGGCGAGGCTGAAGGTAGCGACGACGCGACTGGATACGCCGCAGCGACTTTGGAGCAGGTAAGAAAAGGTGCACTCAATGACCTAAGAAACGAAGCCGTCGCCGTCGTGGGTACCGGTAAACGCATAACTCTTTACGTTTTGAGTGAGCAGGCGCTTTGCTACGGCGAGCTAGGTAGACTAGTTGGGTGTCCGCAAAACGCTGTTTACGTAAATAGCTACCGCGTGCGTGCACAGATATTTGACTGCGGCGAGAAGTAGAATTTAAACTAAATTCAATAAAAAGGTAAAATTTAGAGCGTTAGTCTTTCTGAATTTTACCTAAACCCTCCACATTAGCTTTGCTAGGATTATCATTATGACGCACAAAACAAGGGCGATGATGTGCGAGTATTTGCCGAAGGGATCGGGTTTTTTAAGCTTATAGACATAAAAGAGCGATATCGCCGTGATTAGGCACATTAACCCCAGCACGCCGATCTTGGTCGCGAGTAAAATTTGAAATGAGCTACCGAGCCATCCGTTCTCGCCGCCAAAATAATCCTTTGCCATATAAACGCCGCTGATGATCAGCAGTAAAAACGCAGTGCCAAAAACCTTTGCGCTGCCTTTGGTGTAGGCCTTTTTGACGCGAGCGAGCGTATCCTCGTCTACGTGCTTTTTTGCAAACGGAAATATACAAACATCGAAAAATACGTAACCGACGAAGGCGACGGCACTCAAAATATGAACGATCAGGAAAAATAGATACATTTAGGACCTTTTTTGTTTGATTATATTTAAATCGGTAGTCCAAACTGATGATTTTGGTTAAGGATTGTGCTGAAAATGGTCAAATTTAATCTACTGGCAGAGCGGCAAATTTGCAAAAACAAGCGGGTCAAAAACTACTTGAAGTCAAATTTGGATTGGGTAAATTTGAGATAACGAATTTAGAGATTTATGAAAATCCGCCCGTCAAATTTAACGGGCGGAGTAAATTTAAGGGCGCGCAAAAACGCCAAAATCTTAAATTTGGGTTTAAAACCCTTGCCTAAACAAGGGTTAAATTTTACTCGACTTCGGCGTCGATGACGTCGTCGTCTTTTTTCTTGCCGCCGTTTGCTTGCTCGCCCGCGGCGCCGTCTTTTTTATACATCGCTTCGGCTAGCTTATGGCTGGCTTCGCTTAGAGTTTTGACCTTCGCGTCGATCTGCTCTTTGCTAGCGTTTTCGTCTTTTAGCGTCTCTTTTAGCTCGTCCAGCGCCTTTTGGATGCGCTCTTTGTCCTCGGCCGGGATTTTCTCGCCTAGCTCATCAAGGCTCTTTTGCGTCTGGTGCGCGAGTGCGTCGGCTTGGTTGCGCGCTTCGACTGCGTCTTTGCGCTTTTTGTCGTCCTCTTTGTGTAGCTCGGCGTCTTTTACCATGTTGTTGATCTCGTCTTCGCTTAGACCGCTTGAGCCTGAGATCGTGATATTTTGGGCTTTGCCGGTAGCCTTGTCTTTAGCGGAGACCGTTAGGATGCCGTTGGCGTCGATATCAAACTCGACCTCGATCTGAGGCACGCCACGAGGAGCAGCAGGGATACCCTCTAGGTTAAACTGACCTAAAGACTTGTTGTCGCGGGCAAATTCGCGCTCGCCTTGGAGTACGTGGATCGTGACGGCGCTTTGGTTATCCTCGGCAGTTGAAAATACCTGATTTTTCTTGACCGGGATAGTCGTGCCCTTTTCGATGATTTTTGTCATCACACCGCCTAGAGTCTCGATGCCTAGGCTTAGCGGAGTGACGTCTAGGAGTAACACGTCCTTCACGTCGCCTTTGATAACCGCGCCTTGGATCGCCGCGCCGATAGCTACGACTTCGTCCGGATTTACGCTTTTATTTAGCTCTTTGCCAAACGCCTTTTTGACCTCTTCTTGAACTAAAGGCACGCGCGTCGAACCGCCCACCATGACGATTTCTTTGACTTCTGATTTGCTTAGGCCGGCGTCTTTTACGACCTCGTTTATCTTGGTGATCGTTTGAGCGACTAGGTCCTCGATCATACCTTCAAATTTCGCTCTGGTTAGCGTTTTTGTGAGGTGTTTTGGACCCGTAGCGTCGGCTGTGATGAACGGTAAATTTATCGTCGTTTCTTGAGCCGAGCTTAGCTCTTTTTTAGCTGTTTCGGCAGCCTCTTTTAGGCGCTGCATAGCCATCACGTCGGTTTTTAGATCGATACCCGAGTCGCTTTTAAATTCGCTCGTTAGCCAGTCAATTAGGCGGTTATCGAAATCATCGCCGCCTAGAAACGCGTTACCGCCGGTAGCTAAAACCTCGACCACGTTATCGCCGGTTTCTAGTACGGTAACGTCAAACGTACCGCCGCCTAGATCGTAAACCATGATCTTTTCGGACTCTTTTTTATCTAGACCGTAAGCAAGAGCTGCCGCGGTAGGTTCGTTTATGATACGAAGCACGTTTAGTCCAGCGATCGTGCCGGCCTCTTTAGTTGCTTTTCTTTGGCTGTCGTTAAAGTAAGCAGGCACCGTGATGACGGCGTCTACGACCGTTTCGCCCAGATAGCTTTCCGCATCCTCTTTTAGCTTCATTAGCACTTTGGCCGAGATTTCTTGCGGAGTGTAGACTTTGCCCGCGATCTCTATAGCGCACGCACCGTTTCTATCTACGACGTGGTACGGCAACCTAGCTTTAGCTTCCTGCGCGTTTTTCTCGTTGCTCATTAGGCCCATTATTCTTTTGATAGAGTATATGGTTTTTTCAGGATTGGTTACGGCTTGGCGTTTTGCGCTGTCGCCTACTAAAATTTCGCCCTTATCTGTAAACGCTACGACCGAAGGGGTCGTGTTTTTACCCTCTTTGTTCGGGATTACTTTGCTCTCGCCGCGCTCATACACGCTCACGCATGAATTCGTCGTTCCTAGGTCTATGCCTATTACTTTTGCCATTGTTTATCCTTTTTATTAAATTTTTCTTTCAAATTTTACTTCGCTATCGACACCATCGCAGGGCGCAAAACTCTGCCGTTGATGAGGTAACCTTTTTGTATCACTTGTACGATCTTGCCTTTTTCCACGTCTTCGCTTTCTACTTGCAGCATTGCATTGTGGAAATTCGGGTCAAAGTCCTCGTTCGCTTCGATCGCGGTGATACCGTTTTTTTCAAAACACTTTTTAAACTGATCTATCGTTATATAAATTCCCTCTTTGATTTTTGCCGCGTATTCGTCGCCTTCGGTTTCAAAATTTACAGCCATCTCAAGCGCGTCTATCACTGGAAGCAGATCCCGCGCAAATTTCTCGTTTGCATATGTCGCAATGTCCGCTTTTTCCTTTTCAAAACGCTTTTTGATGTTTTCAAAGTCCGCATTGGCTCTGTAATACTTATCCGTTAGCTCCTCGAGCTGCTTTTGAAGCTCGACGTATTTTGCGTCAAGGCCCTCAAAGCTGATACTCTCGTCAAAATTTGACGGGATTTGCTGCTCAAGTTCTACGTTTTCATTCTCGTTCATGCCGCCTCCTTTAGGTTGTTTAAAAATCTTTCATAATCATTATAAATGCTGCCCGCGCAAAGCATTTTAGCCTCTTTGCCGTCAAAATTTACGCCAAGCTTCATGCCTAGGTAATTTTCGCCGAAAAAGACTAAATTTGAGTCAAAAACCATCTCAAGACTAGGGCTTAGCGCGTTTTTAAAGCTCTTGCCGAAAATTTCAAGCGCTACCTTTTCGTTTTCTAAAAAGCGAATTTTGTTGCGCTTTAGCTCAGCTATCTTATTTCTTAGCTCGTTTAGGCCCACCTGCATACAGGTAAGCTCGAGCCTATCGAGGTCTATGCCGATGAGATTGCTCAAAAATTTCTCTACCTTCGAGTTAAATTTGAGCGCTATCTCGTCCTCGCTAAAGCTCAAAATCAAAAATCTATTGTTTAAATTTAAGACCTCGTTTAGCGTTTGGGTTTTGTTTTCAAAAACCATCGCGTAAATTTCAAATTCATCGCTTAGCAACTTTAGCAGGCTTGGATTTGCGATATTTAGCGTCTCATCGAAATTTAATCTAGCTCGCCAATAATCCCTCATTGTCGCTGCCGTCGGTATCCTGCCGCCGCTAACGTGAAACTGCGTGATCGCGCCCTCGTCGGAGAGCTTTTTAAAATAAACTCTGATCGTAGAGGCCGGGATCGACATCGCCATGCGCGAACCAAGCTCGCTAGAGCCGATTGGAGCGTTGTCGCTAAGATAAGCTTGAATGATAGAATCAAGTATCAGATCTCGCTTGCTCACCTTTATCATATTAGCACTCTCTCCTTTAAATTGCTAGGCGCATTATACAACATTGAGCGGATAATTGTCAAGGGCTAGAGTTTAAAAAATTTATTTAGATAACTTTAGCGTAGTTAGCTCAACTTTGGAAAGGTAAAATTTGAGTAAAATGAGCGGTATGCGGGAAAAATTAAATCTATTTAATGTAATAGGATAGTAAATTTGGTTTTTTGCTAAATTTTAGGAATCTAAATTTTGAAAATAATAAGAAGTAAAATTTGAAAGAAAAGCCCCAAATTTAGGGCTTGGGATTATTTATCTCTGAGATTTAGCTCAGTGATAACTTTTGTGTAAGCTACGTAATCTTTAGCTTTTAGATATTTCATCAAGCGTTTTCTGCGGCCGACTATTTTAAGTAGTCCTAGGCGAGACGAGTGATCTTTTTTGTAGATTTTTAGGTGCTCGGTTAGCTCCTCGACTCTTGCTGTTAGCAACGCGATCTGAACTTCCGGAGAACCCGTATCTTTTTCTTTTCTAGCGAATTTCGCAACAATTTCTGCTTTTTTAGCCGAATCCAAAGCCATAATGACCTCCTGATTGGTGAGATTAAAAAAGGCGATTATATCATAAAAATCAAAAAATACGGCACCTGTTTTAAAAAATATTGATTTAATCAAATTTGCAGATAAAATTTAATAAAATATCCGCAAAAAATTTAAGGGGAATTTATGCTTTTGACAAAAGCAAGCGAATACGCGCTGCTTTCGCTGATTTACATAGCGCAAAAAGACGCTCCATCAGATGTCGATACGATGTCGGGCGAGCTTGAGATATCAAAAAGCTTTTTGGCTAAAATTTTGCAAAATTTGGCTAGAGAGGGAATTTTGGTTTCGTTTAAGGGCGCAAACGGCGGATTTATGCTCGCGCAAAAGCCTGAAGAAATCAGCATAAAAAGGATAATAGAAAGCGCTGAAAAGCGTAAAATGGCGGTATTTGAGTGCTCGATCTCGGCCGATGGTTGCTCATCTAGTAAGGGCGGAATATGCCAAATTTGGCCGATGTTTAGCGCTCTTCAGTCTAAAATTGACGATTTTTTAGATACAATTACGTTAGCAAATATAATCAAGAAGTAAATTTTGGCAAAACAAAAGCGCAATATCCTAACCCTGGTCGCACCGTTTTTAGAGCCTATCGTAAGGTTTAAAGGGCTCACGATCGTCGGCGTCATAATCGCCATCCTAGCGATCATTATCGTGCCGCTTCCTAGCGCGGTTTTGGATTTTTTTCTTGCGCTTTCTATTTCTATCTCGGTGCTCATTATCCTGATCGCCGTTTACGTGCCAAAGCCTACCGATCTTAGCACGTTTCCGACGCTTATTCTCATCATCACGCTTTTTAGACTCTCGCTAAACATCGCCACTACGCGTATGATTTTAAGCGAAGGACACAACGGTCCCGATGCCGTGAGCGAAATAATATCGAGCTTCGGGCAGTTCGTCGTAGGCGGCAACTACGTCATCGGCGTGATCGTCTTTACGATCCTAGTTCTTATAAATTTCATGGTCGTTACCAAGGGTTCGACGCGCGTGAGCGAGGTACAGGCGAGATTTACGCTAGATGCTATGCCCGGTAAGCAAATGGCGATAGATGCTGATCTAAACGCTGGTCTGATCGACGAAAAGACAGCCAGAGAGCGCCGTGAAGCCATCATCGGCGAGGCGAATTTCTACGGAGCGATGGACGGTTCGTCTAAATTTATAAAAGGCGACGCGGTCGCTGGTATCATCATCACGATCATAAACATCGTCGGCGGCTTTCTCATCGGTTCGTTTCAGTACGGCCTAGACATGGCTACTTCGGCGCAAAACTATACGATCCTAACTATTGGCGACGGTCTAGTGAGTCAGATCCCGGGCCTCATCACGTCGACGGCTACGGCGATTATCATCACGCGCGCTAGCAAGGACGATGAAAATTTCGCCGAGGGCTCGCTAACGCAGCTGCTAGGCGAATACAAAACGCTTTTGATAGTCGGCTTTATACTATTTATATTTGCCCTGGTTCCCGGGCTTCCGACGCTATCTCTGGGCTTTATCTCGCTTCTGTTTTTAAGTATGGGTTATATAATGAAAGAGGTAAAAGAGGGTAAGATAAATTTGACCGCCAAGGCCCAAAGCGCAAGCTCTACCCAAGGCGAGGAGGAAGGACCGGCAGCGCCTAAACCGCCTAAAAAAAGCGAAGAGGAGATCGCCCGCGAAGAGGAAGCCAAGATAAACGATATCTTAAAGCTTGAAATTTTAGAGCTTGATCTAGGATATGGCCTGCTAAAGATCGCCGAGACCGATCTCATCGAGCGCATACGAGCGATGCGCCGAAATATCGCGGCACAGCTTGGTTTTTTGATGCCAAAGATCCGTATACGCGACAACCTTCAGCTACCGCCAAACGAATATCGCTTTAAGCTAAAAGGCATCGTGATCGGGCAGGGCGAAATTTACGCGGATAAATTTCTAGCTATGGATAGCGGGCTAGTTAGCGACAACATCGAGGGTATCCCGACTAAAGAGCCCGCGTTTGGCCTCGATGCGCTATGGATCGATGCGAGTGTAAAAGAGGACGCGATACTAAGCGGCTACACGATCGTAGATCCCGCGAGCGTCATCTCCACGCACATGAGCGAGCTGATAAAACAAAACGCCGCCGAGCTCCTAACCCGCCAAGAGACGCAAAATTTGCTCGACAAGCTAAAATCAGAATACCCCGTCATCGTCGAGGATACGCTGCGCATCGCGCCTATCGGAGTGATCCAAAAGGTGCTAAAAGCGCTGCTAAAAGACCATATCCCGATAAAAGATATGCTAAGTATCCTTGAGGCGCTAAGTGACATCGCCGAGGTTAGCAAGAACCTCGATATGATCGTCGAACACGTTCGCACCGCGCTTGCTCGCGCTATCACTTCGCTTTACGTCGATGAGGGCGGGCGATTAAATTTCTACGTAATGGAGCCAGCCGCACAGCAAAAACTGATCGACGCCGTGCAGTATAAAGACGGCGCGTATCACCTGATGATAAACGTCTCGCAGACCTCGGCGATCGTGCAGGCTCTGCGTGAGGCAAGGGCGAAGCGGCCGATCTCGGAGTACGGTTCGATGATACTTTGCGTGGAGCCTAGCTTGCGTAAATTTATCGCCGATATCTGCGCGAATTTCTCCATAGATATCACGGTGCTTAGCTTTGCCGAAGTCGCGGCAAATACGCCGTTTGAGACGCTAGGCACGATAGAAATATCAAATTTGTAAGGAATAAAATGACCATCCATCACCTCTCGCACACCGATCTGGACGGATACGGCGCGCAGGTAATAACGAATCACTATTTTAAAAACGTTAAATTTTATAACTCAAACTACGGCAAGGAGATTGACGAGAAATTTGATCAAATTTTGGCTCAAATTTCAGATAAAAGCGTAGCTAAGGCGCAGTCAAATTTAAGCGGTGAGCAAAATGGTAACTCGCAAAATGCGTCCGAAAATCGCGGCGAGGGCGAAGCGGCTAAAAATGACGAAAAAGCGCTTATCCTGATAACTGATCTAAATTTGACCGTGGAGCAGTGCGAAGCCTACGAAAAGGCGATCGCAAATAAAAACGCTAAAATTTTGCTCCTCGATCACCACCAAAGCGGAGCCGAGTGCGCGAGCAAATTTGGCTGGTATTTTTTAGATAGCTCAAGGTGTGCAACCAAGATCACGCATGATTTTTTCGCTAAAATTTACGGCATAGATGCGAGCCTAAATCACTTTAGCGACGTCGTAAACGCAGTCGATATCTGGCTAAAAGACGACGTAAATTTTGAAATGGGCAAGGTCGGACTTGGGCTCGTCGCAAACGCAAAAGAGATAAATAAAACGATGTTTGAGGCTGAAAACTCGCGCTATCTTTTTTATCTTATCGAGCGCGCGCGGGAGTTTTTTGACGCGGGAGACGACTATGTCGGGCTTGACGAGGCGATTTTCGGTTTTAAAAAGGATTTTTTCAAAGAGGATAAAAACGATACGTTAAGCAATCTGATCTCAGCCTTCGTCGTAAAAAAACTAAGCGAGGAAAAAGAGAAATTTAGCATAAAATATAACGATCTTAACGGCATTTTGACTTACAATATCGGCAACACTTCCGTTATCGGCAACGACTTTTTAGTCGCTAACCCAGATATTGATTTTTTCATCGACGTTACGAGCAAAAAGACTCTGAGCTTTCGCGCCAACGGTAAGGCGGACGTGAGCTTGATGGCTAAAAATTTAGTCGGCGGCGGCGGACACGTGAACGCTAGCGGCGGGCTTTTTGCAGGATTTAAGGATAGCTTTAGCTATGAAAACGTAAAAGCGCAGATAACCGACCTAATAACTAAAAAAACGATTTTACAAGGATAGAAAATGAAAGAAATAGAACCTACCATAGACGAGCTAAGCTACGAGCTTTCGATGATGTTAGAGGCGATGCTTTATTATGCCGGCGTGAAAAAAGATAGGCTCGAGGACGCCGCCGAGACCTACATCGAGTGCATCGACGACGCGCTGGAAAACTCTGGTGCCGAGGGCGTGGACGAGGTGCTCGAAGTCGTCGAATACATGAAGAAAAAGCACGCTAAATTTTTCAAATGAAAACTCTAGCGCAAATTTTATTTTTTTCGGCTCTGGCGGCTATGCTGGGCGGTTGCGTGTTTTTAAACGACCGCGGCGTGACGACGAAGTACTACAACGAGTGTAAGGAGTACTACGACGCGACGGGCGTCTATCACAAAGAGTGCCCTAAAAACATCATCGACTGGACGGAGTGATGAGCTTAGAAGCGGCTAGAGCGGCGAAGGCTAGGGAGCTGGCGGGCAAAATCTACGCGCCTTTGATGCGTGAGATAGAGGAGCTGGCGGCTAAATTTAAGGGGCACGAATTTGAGCTTAAATTTGACGATATAGTCGAGATAAACGCAAATTTAACCCCAGCAGAACGCGAAGAGACGCTGCAAACGGCGCTAAATTTACGCTCGTGGCGCAAGGGGCCGTTTAAGATAGACGATATACTTATCGACAGCGAGTGGAGGAGTTTTGTCAAATTTAACCTGCTCGCGCCGCACATGGATTTAGCGGACAAGATCGTGGGCGATATCGGTTGCAACAACGGCTACTATCTCTTTCGTATGTTGCCCCAGAGCCCGAAAAAGCTGATCGGCTTTGATCCTGGCGTTATGAGTTTTTTGCAGTTTAAATTTATCGATGCGTTCGCGCGCTCAGGTATAGAGTACGAGCTGCTGGGCGTCGAGCATCTGCCGCACTACGGCGTCAAATTTGACGTGCTCTTTTGTCTTGGCGTGCTCTATCACAGAAGCGATCCCGTGCGTACGCTAAAAGAGCTAAAAGGCGCGTTAAATGCGGGCGGCGAGCTATTTTTGGACACGATGTATCTTGATATGGAGGGCGATTTTGCCCTGAGCCCCAAAAATACCTACTCAAAGATACCAAATATCTACTTCGTGCCGACTATTAGGGCGCTTTTAAACTGGTGTGAGAGGGCAAGTTTTAAAGACGCGCAAATTTTGGCTACAAAGCCGACGGACGCGCACGAGCAGCGAAAAACGGAGTGGATCTTGGGTCAGAGTTTGGGCGATTTCCTCGATCCCGCAGACCCGGCGCGCACGGTCGAGGGCTATCCGGCGCCAAAACGGGTCTATCTAAAACTAAGCGTATGAAAAGGTGAAAAATGGACGAAAATATCTACGACGACAACAGTAGCGACGGGGTCGTACTGCCCGAGGATGAAAATCCGTTTCGCAACGAACTAAAAACCTCGCCGAATATAAAAATCGGTCTTAGCGGCGCCGTGACGCAGCTCGAGCCAAACCGCGCCAAAACGCGCTTTTTCGCCACTAGCGATATGGTTGCCGATAGCGAGGGGCTCATACACAGCGGTTTTGTTTTCTCTGCGGCTAGCTACGCGGCGATGGCGGCGGTCAATGAGACTTTTAGCGTCGTTATCGGCGCTAAGATACATTTTTTCGCTCCGACCAAGCTAAACGAAGCGATCGAATTTGACGCGCGCTCGCACTTTAACGAGAGTAAAAAGCGCGAGGTGCGGGTAACTGGCACGACGAACGATATAAAGGTGTTTGAGGGGACTTTTCAGGTTGTGATTTTAGAAGATCATATCTTTAAAATTTACAAAACGAACCTGCAAAAACAAGCCGCGCAAAGACGAAACGAAGCAAAACGCAAAGAAGAGGCGAAGCAAAACGCGTAAGCTAAGTCAAATTTGATGAAATTTGGCGGCGCGGTAAATTTGCGTCGCCTTTTCTTTTAAATTTGATTTTATGCCGTTTTTTGGCGGTATTTTGGGAAAACCAGCATAAATTTAACGCCAAATTTGCCGTTTTGTTTGGCTTGACCGCTTTAAATTTAATGCGTTTTTAAAAAATCTTAAAAGCTCAAATTTGACCCGTTAAAATCTCATCTCCCTACCGATCATATTTATCCAAAAATCTAAATTTGCACGCTCAGCTTTTAGCGTCGTTTTGTCGCCGTGACCTGGATACAGTACAAAATCGCCTTGCAAATTTTTACATTTTAGCAAGCTTTGGCGCATATCCTCGGCGTTTGAAAACGGAAAATCATAGCGTCCGATCGAGCCTCTAAACAAAAAATCTCCGCTAAAGATAACGTCGTCCACGCGCACCATACAGCATCCGGGCGTATGTCCTGGAAAGTGCATAAACTCGATCTCAAAGTCTTCTATGTTAAATTTTACATCCTCAAATTTCGCTCCGCCTACGCAGATCGCGTCATACATCGGCTGCTGTCCGGCATCCCAAAGATCTTCGTGAAGCATGAAATTATCGCTATTATGGATATAGACCGGAACATTAAAAAAATTTTTTAAGCTAACATTGTCAAGAACGTGATCGGAATGCCCGTGAGTGTTTAAAATAGTGAGTGGCGCGTGTGAATTTTTTACGACAAAGTCATATGAATCTTGACCTGGATCAATAATAATCTCGCGCCCGTTTTTGGATACTACGTAGCAGTTGGTTTGATAATCTCCGCATGGTTTTGAAAAAATTTTCACGTTTGTCCTTTTATAAAATTTAATTAAAATAAATTGTATATTCTTTAAGCTTAAAAGTTAAATTTTATAAAAAGATTGTATAATATTTTAGAATTTAAATTTATCGGTGATAATCGTTATGAAAAATTATTCGCAGATCAGCCTTAAGCTAACCGAGTTTTTAGCGAGCTACCTCCAAAAAAGCGGCGCAAAGGGCTTTGTTTTGGGCGTTAGCGGCGGTCTAGACTCTGCCGTCGTAGCCGCTCTTTGCGCGCGCACGGGCTTTGAAACGCATGCGCTTTTGATGCCGACGAAGTACTCAAATGAGCGAAATTTAAGCGACGCGCTAAAGCTTTGCGAAGATCTAAAAATAACGCATAAAATCATCGAAATCCAGCCGATTTTGGATAGTTTTACTGCGCAGATCGGCGAGTCGCTGTCAAATTTGCGCATGGGAAATCTAAGCGCAAGGGCGAGAATGTGCCTGCTTTACGACTATTCGGCAAAGGTAAATGCGCTAGTGGTCGGCACGAGCAACAAAAGCGAGCGCCTTCTTGGATACGGTACGATCTACGGCGACATGGCGTGCGCGCTAAATCCGATCGGCGAGCTTTTTAAGACTGAAATTTACGAGCTGGCGCGAGAGCTTGGCATCGATGAAAAAATCATCGCAAAAGCCCCGTCCGCCGACCTTTGGGAAGGGCAAAGCGACGAGGCCGATATAGGCTATAGCTACGAGCGACTGGATGAAGTTTTGCGTTTGACGCAGAGTAAAAGCGAGGCCGAACTGGCGTGCGAATTTGACCCAAAGCTCGTTTCGACGGTATTTTCAAGGATGAGAGCAAATAAATTTAAGCTCTCGCAGCCGCCGATTGCTAGCGTGGACGTCGAGTAAAAATTTGAGCTAAATTTACGGCTATGGCGATAAATTTGGCTGAGGTTTTGAAAGTCAAAAACGGTGAAATTTAACGGCAAAGTCGCGATGAGTTTGCTAAAAGTAACAGAGGTAAGCTCGGCTAAAAATAAATGAAAGCCGTCCGAATATCGGCGCAAAAGTAAATTTAAAAAAGAAACGTAACTAGGTAAGATAAAAATAAAAACAAGGAGGCACAATGGAAGAGATAGCGTTTTATAGACCTACTATCGACGAGGCCGAGATTACGCTCATCAAAGAGGCTCTAAACGACCACGGATCGGTGATCGTAGAAAGGCTGGAGTCCGAGCTTAGGGAGTATTTTGGCGTAAAGCACGCCGTTACGACCAATAACAACAGCGCCGCTCACCATTTGGCGCTCTGCTCGATGGATCTAAAACGCGGTGACAAGATCATTTGCTCGGTAAACTCTACTCCGAGCGTGGCGCAGGCGATCAGGCATTTTGACGCTGAGCCGATATTTGTTGACATCAACGAAGACGACTTCAACATGAATCCCCAGTCGCTGCGAGATACGCTAAAAGTGCACAATCACAAAAAGCTAAAAGGTATCTTTGTAAACCACGTCGGAGGGCAGGCGTCGGATATGGACGAGATTTACGCTATCGCGCAGGAGTACGACGTAAAGGTGCTCGATGACGCTGGTAAGTCCATCGGCCTAACCTATAACGGCGTAAAAATCGGCTCTGATGACCGCTCGCTTATCTCTTGCTTTAACGTGCATTCGCAGCTCACAAACCCGATCGCGACGGCCGGCTTTATGCTAACGGACGACGATGCCATCGCCGAGCGCGCTAGACTACTGCGAAACCACGCGATTGTGAATGGCGGCATAGATAAAGACGGCAACCTAGGCTACGTCTACGACGTCGTAGATATCGGCGTGAAGTATGATCTAACGGGGCTTTGCGCAGCGTATGCGGTGGCGCAGTTTGAAAAAACGGATAAATTTATCGCTCGGCGTAGACAGATCGCCGCCATCTACGACAAAGAGCTTGCAGGCTGCCCGCACGTCTCGCTACCGATCAAAAAGCGCGACCACGTCTATATCCAGTACATCATCAAGATCGACAAAAACCGCGACGGGTTTGCTAAGGAGCTACTAGAGCGCGGCATCCACACGGCGCTTCACTACAAACCGATGCACCTTTTAAGCTACTATAAAAGCAAATACGGGCTTAAAGTAAATTCATTCCCTAATGCGCTAAAAACCTATCAGCAGGTGCTTTCGCTGCCCGTTTACAACGCGCTTAGCGACGAAGAGGTCGCCTATATCTGCGAGAGCGTGCGAGAAGTAGCCAAAACGCGTGTTTAAAAGGAAAATTTACGCCTTCGCGCAGGAGTATTTTTACACTCCAAATTTATGGCAAAAGTGCCTGGCTGTCGCGCTTTTGCCGCTCAGTTCGCTTTACTGTGCTGGCGTGATTTTAAAATCCAAATTTAGCAAAACTTTGGATTTTGGCATTCCGATTATCAGCATCGGAAATTTAACCCTAGGCGGCAGCGGAAAGACGCCGCTGAGTATTTCTATATTAAACGAATTTGAGGGCGGCTTCGTCGTGCTGCGAGGCTACGGCAGGGCCTCAAGCGGACTCGTCAAAGTCGCAGTCTCGGGCGAAATTTTAGTAGGCGTTGCGGTTAGCGGCGACGAGGCGATGGAGTACGCAAAAAGCGTGAAAAACGCAAACGTCATCGTGAGCGAAAACCGCGACATCGCGATAAATGAGGCCAAAAAAATGGGTGCAAAGTACGTGCTGCTCGATGATGGCTTTGGTAAATTTCACATCAAAAAATTTAACGTCCTAATCCGCCCATCGGCAAAGCCCTATTTTGATTTCGTCCTGCCTAGCGGCGCGTATCGCTACCCGAGCAAATTTTACGCCAAAGCCGACTACGTCGTAAAAGAGGGCGAGGATTTTATTCGTGCGAGCGAAATCATAAATCAAACTAAAAAGATGGTTTTGGTGACCGCTATCGCAAATCCGCAGCGTTTGGAGCCATACTTTAGACTTTGCGTAGGGCACGAGATTTATCCCGATCACTACGCGTTTTCGCGGGACGAGCTAGCAAAAATCCTAGCTCATTACGGTGCTACATCGCTACTGGTCACGCGAAAAGACGCCGTAAAGATGGAGGAGTTTAGCCTGCCTCTCTCCGTTATCGCGCTAAAAACGACGTTGGCGGATAAATTTAAACGAATTATCAAAGAGAAAATTCTATAATCTCCTAAAAATTTTGGGACGCATTAAATGAAATTTATACTAACTTCTTGCGCCGATGAGGCCGCAGCCAAAGCTCTAGCCAAAAAGCTCGTAAAAGCTAAATTTGCCGCTTGCGTCAGCGTTTTTAAGGCAAATAGCGTCTATTTTTGGGACGGCGAGATAAAGGACGAAAAGGAGCGAGTTTTACTCATAAAAACCGCGGTTAAATTTAAAAAAGTATCTAAATTTATCGCGAAACATCACGACTACGAGCTGCCTGAGATTGTGGCTTTTAAGGTGGACAAAGCTAGCAAAAAATACAAAAAATGGATAAAAAAGGAAAGTAAATGAAGTTATTTCAAACTAGAGCGAGTGCGGGTGAGAGCCTAAAAAGCGTGGAATTTAGCCAGGCGCTACTGAGCCCTAGCTCCGCTCACGGCGGGCTATACGCACCGACGCAGCTACCGCAGCTGGATGATAAATTTTTTGCGGAGGCGGTAAATTTAACCTACGCGCAAATCGCTCTGAAAATCATAGAGAAATTTGGATTTGATGCGGACGCGGCGATGTTTGAGAGGGCGGTAAAGCGGTATGAGAGATTTGACGATCCGCAAAATCCCGTGCAGGTGCGAAAAATCGGCGAAAACCTCTACGTAAACGAGCTTTATCACGGACCTACGCGCGCGTTTAAGGATATGGCGCTGCAGCCGTTTGGCGCGCTGCTTAGCGAGCTGGCTGCAAAAAGAGGCGAAAAATACCTCATAATGTGCGCGACTAGCGGCGACACGGGGCCTGCGACACTAGAGACTTTTGCGGACGCACCGGGCGTCAAGGTTGTCTGCCTATATCCAAAAGACGGCACGAGCGAGGTACAGCGCCTACAAATGATAAATGCCGACGCCGCAAACCTCAAAGTAATCGGCATAGAGGGCAACTTCGACGATGCGCAGCTCGCGCTAAAAAGCCTGCTAGCTAGCGAGAAATTTAAAGAGCGCCTAAGCGCTGCCGGTCTCTCGCTCTCGGCGGCAAATTCGGTAAATTTCGGGCGGATTTTATTTCAGATCATCTATCACGTTTACGCCCACGTTTATCTGCTAAAAATGGGCGAGCTAAAGGGCGAATTTGACATCGTCGTGCCTAGCGGAAACTTTGGCAACGCTCTGGGCGCATACTACGCCAAAAAAATGGGCGCAAAAATCGGTAAAATCAAAATCGTCTCAAACGCAAATAACATCCTTACTGAGTTTTTCACGCAGGGGCGATACGATCTGCGCGGCAAAAGCCTGGTTAAGACGATCAGTCCTGCGATGGATATCCTGGTTTCATCAAACGTCGAGAGGCTGCTTTTTGATAAATTCGGCGCCGTGAGAACCAAGGAGCTGATGGATAGTCTCGCGAGCGAGGGCTTTTACGAGCTTTCAAGCAGCGAGCTAGACGCACTAAAAGAGGACTTTGACGCTGATTTTTGCAGCGACGAGGAGTGCGAGAAATACATAAAAGAGTGGGCGGCAAAAGGCGTCGCCGTCGATCCGCACACGGCTACATGCTTTAAAGCGGCGGCAAATTTGACGCGTCCGTGCGTGATAACGTCTACCGCACACTGGGTCAAATTTGCTCCGAGTATGTTTAAGGCGCTAAAAAACAAAACGCTAAAAGACGAAAAAAGCGGGCTTGAGGCCTTGGCGGCGGAGTTTAACGACGAAGTGCCAAGCGCGATAAAATCGCTCTTTACAAAAGCCGTCGTGCATAACGAAATCGCCGCAAAAAGCGACATAGAAGCTAAAATTTTAGCTTGGATCGAGCGATGATTATTATCCCCGCAAGGCTAGCTTCGACGCGAATGCCTAATAAAATTTTACGCGAAATAAACGGCGTGCCAATGTTGGTCGCTACGGCGCGCAGGGTGAGCGCGGCTGACGAGGTCGTGATCGCCGCAGACAACGAGGGCGTGGTGCAGATCGCGCAAAAATTCGGCTTTAAAGCCGTGATGACGAGCCAGGCTCATCAAAGCGGAACCGACCGCATCAACGAAGCTGCGGGAATACTCGGCGTCAAAGATAGCCAAATCATCATAAACGTACAGGCCGACGAGCCCTTTATCGAGCCTGAAAATATCGTCAAATTTAGAGAATTTTGCGAGAAAAACGCGGAGAGAGCATTTATGTTTTCGTGCTTTAAATTTGTGGGTAGCGAGCTAGCGGACGATAAAAACCTGGTCAAGGTCGTGACCGACGACTCGGGCTACGCGCTTTATTTTTCGCGATCGCGCATCCCGTTTGACCGCGCGCCGTTTGACGCGTACAAGGCGCATCTGGGTATCTACGGCTACAGTGCGGCAAATTTAAAAAGATTTTGCTCATTTGCGCCGTCGACGCTTGAAAATACCGAAAAGCTCGAGCAACTGCGCGCTCTATCAAACGGCGAAAAAATCCTCATGCTCGAAGTGCAAAGCGACAGCATCGGCATAGACTGCGAGGAGGATCTGCAAAGGGCGCGGGCGAAATTCGGCGCTCTGATAGATTAACGCCGAAAGCCCCGAAATTTGGTAAATTTGCCCAAAGATAAAATGCATGACGAATGAGAAATTTACCGAACAGGTCACGACTCTGGCGAAATTTTTACAGACTTACTGCACTGATAAACACGCACTAGAGCCAAAGCGTGAGATAAATTTGGAACTAATTTATAAGGGCGAAAGTCTAAACCGTAGCGTTCAGACGCAGCTTTGTACGGAGTGCGAGCAGCTGTTTTTCTACGCTCATGAGCGGCTTTTGGCCTGTTCGCACGATATCAAACCGAGTTGCCGCAAATGCCCTCATCCGTGCTACGAAAAGCCTAGATGGACGCAGATGGCAAAGATAATGAGATATAGCGGCGTAAAGCTTGGGCTTGTAAAACTTAAAAAGATATTTACCTTTTCAAAAACGGCGGAGTAGGGTCTGCGAAGCAGCATAGCTAAGGCTAAATTTGATCAATGATTTGACTGCGCGGAGCTGAAGTATCACAAACGCCTAACCTAAAAGAATCCGCGGCTAAAAATCTACTGCAACGACTAGAGAAATAGAGCGTTAGTAGTGTTGGCCTAGCAAAATCAACAAGTGTACAACAAACTGTATAACAAATCTGTTTAAAGTGCCGTATTTTGGGTGTTTAAAAGGGGTTTGATGGTTACCCTGAAAGGATTCGAACCTCTGTTAGCTGATCCAGAGTCAGCAGTTCTACCACTAAACTACAGGGTAACGATAGGCGAAATTATAGCGAGCGAAATTTAAATCAGCTTTAATTATCTCAAATTTCAAGAATAAAACCGTAAAAATCGCCACGCAAATTTCACAGCCCGAATTTTTCAAGATGGGCTAAAAATTTTTCGGGCGGATAAAATCCTATGAGGCGTGCATTTTTTAGCTCGTCTTGTGCGTCACTACTAGCACGGAAAAATAGGATCGCCGGCGGCCCGATGAGTCCGAATTTTTTCATTATCTGCGCATCGTCATTGCTATTTTTTGTTACATCCACTCGCAAAAGAGTGAAATTTGCTAACTTATTAAGCACGGCTTCGTCTTTAAATGTGATCTCGTCAAGCTCGTTACAGCTAGCGCACCAAGTCGCGTAAAAATCGATAAGCACGGGTTTGGACGAACTCTTTACCGCATTTTCTAGCTCGGTCAAATTTGAGACGGCGATAAAATTGGGCTCGTTTTTGCTCAAATTTACGCCTGCGCCGCCTGCATTTTTAAAGCCTTCGAGCGGATTTAGTGCTGATTTTGCGCCTGAAAATGAGCCCACGATCAGAAAGACAGAGTAGATAAAGGCTAGCAGTGCCGTGCCTTTTAGTAGTTTTTTGCCGTTGCCGTACTCGTCCTTTGTCGCATCAAAAGCTCCGAAAAATACGCTCGCAAACACGCCGATAATGCCGTAAAGCAGCAGCTCTGCCATAGCGCCCAGCACGTGTGCGCTCAGCCAGACCGCCATTATCAGCATGATAAAGCCAAAAAGCGTCTTGATTTTATCCATCCATGCACCCGGTCGCGGTAAAATTTTACCCGAGCTAGCACCGATAAGTAGTAGCGGCACACCCATACCAAGCCCCATTGTAAAGAGCGCAAGCCCGCCAAATAGCGCGTTTCCACTCTGTGCGATATAAAGCAGCGCGCCCGCAAGCGGTGCGGCAACGCATGGGCTAGCAATGAGCGCGGATAAAAATCCCATCGCAAAAACGCCGATTATACCGCCTTTGCTTTGGGCTTTTTTGCTAAGCGCGTTTTGCATGGCAAGGGGCATCTGAAGTTCGTAAAGTCCAAACATCGAAAGCGCGAGTGCTACGAAAACTAGGCTAAAGCCGATCAGTACGGCTGGGGTTTGCAGTGCGCTTTGTACGCCCGAGCCAAAAACGCTAGCCGCCACGCCTGCGACCGCGTAGGCGCACGCCATCGCAAAAACGTAGATAAGAGAGAGGAAAAAGCCGCTCGTAGCGCGCGAGTTTTTGTTTTTGTCCTTTTTAGCGTGCGGGTTGTCGCTATCAAATTTGGCCGAAGTTTCGTCTGGCGCGCTTAAATTTACCTCGCCGTTTTTCTCACCCCTAGCTTGCTTTGAGACGATGATTGACGATAGGATCGGTATCATCGGAAAGATGCAAGGCGTGAGCGAGAGCAGCAATCCGTAGCCAAAAAACGTGGCGAGCGAGAGGAAGAAATTTGCGCTGCTAAGGCTTGCGGCGATGGAGTCTTGCTCGGAGAGCGGCGCCTGCGAGCCGGCAAATTCAGGCTCGGCGGCCTCTATGAACTGCGCTACGGAGTAGCCGCCAAGCCCCTTTTTGACGCTAAATTTGAGCACTTGCGGTTGGTAGCAGATGCCGTCTTTGGCGCAGCCTTGATATTCGAGCTTTAGGGTGAAATTTTCGCCACCGCTAAGCCCTTTTAGTAAATTTATCGGCACGAAAAGGCTAAATTTGCCCGTATAAACCTCGCGTTTGTCGTAAATTTCGCCTTTTGGAAAGTTTAGATACGAGTTTAGATTTTTACCCTCTAGGCTAGCTGCGAGGCTGTCTTTGTAGACGTGGATATTTGGTGCAGGGGCGAATCTAAACTCGACGTTTTGCTCGTCGGCGTGCGCGGTGAGGCCGAAGGCTTCTTTGACCGAAAGCGGTTCGGCAAACATAGCACAGCAAGTCAGAATTGCCGCAAAAATCATCCTAAAAATCATAATATTCCTTGAAATTTTTTGTCGTATTTTACACAAGCTCCCATAAAGTCAGCGTTAAATGTTAAATTAAGAGGCGTATTTTAGCTAAATTTTAATTATTTGATAGTAACATTTTAAAAATACCCAAAGGAGGTTTAGAGTGAGTAAAAACGGCACGGATAGCGTGAAATTTGACTACGAGCATGAGCTACGAAAACTACAAATTGAGCTTTTAAAATTTCAAAATCACGTAAAAGAGCAGGGACTACGCGTACTCATCATCATCGAGGGGCGCGACGCGGCGGGCAAGGGCGGCTCGATAAAGCGCCTAACCGAGCACCTAAATCCGCGCGGATGCCGTATCGTGGCGCTTGAAAAGCCAAGCGACGTTGAGCGCTCGCAGTGGTATTTTCAGCGTTACGTCGCGCATTTGCCAAGTGCGGGCGAGATCGTGATCTTTGACCGTTCGTGGTACAATCGCGCCGGCGTCGAGCCCGTTATGGGCTTTTGCACGCAGGAGGAGCACAAGGAGTTTTTACGTGAGGTGCCTAAATTTGAGGAGATGATCAAAAACTCGGGCATAATTTTCTTTAAATTTTACCTCTCGGTCTCAAAAGAGGAGCAAAAAAAGCGCTTCAAAGAGCGCCTAACCGACCCGCTAAAGCAGTTTAAAATCTCCCCAGTGGATGAAAAAAGCCAGGAGCTCTGGGATCAGTACACCATCGCCAAATACTCGATGCTGCTAGCCTCAAACACGCCGTTTTGTCCGTGGACGATCATCGTCTCAGACAGTAAAAAGCAGGCTCGCATCAACCTTTTTAGATATATCCTGGCAAATGTCGAATACCCGAAAAAAATAGACGCCAAAAACTTCGAGTGCGACGAAAACGTCGTAAGGAGCGGCGAGGAGGAGATACGCCAGATGGAGGCAAATCTCAAAAACGAGAAGCTATCCAAGATGAACGGGTAGGGCGAGCTTGGGTCAAATTTGACGCGCGGCTCGGTAAACGGCCTCACTAAAATTTGCCAAAATTTGTCAAATTTGGCTCGGCTGTCAAATTTATATGCGGGCAGCCAAATCTGCACCTTTTTGATAGGAACGGCGGCAAAATCGGTACTCATCTGTTTAAATTTACTAGCCGCTTTTGTAAATTTAATAAAGCCGAACGTAGCTAAAATTAACTCGAATTTGCCAAATTCCACCGGCGCTCGGCAGGTTAAATTTAAACCGCGTAGAGCCGTTATCTGTGCATTTTATAGTCAAATTTGACTAAACATCCTCCATATCTTCTACGCCGTACCATGCGCCAACGAGCAAAGCTTGAGCCGTCGCCGTTATCAAGATATTGATCCAGTGGAGCGCGCTGCCGATTTACGTTTTTGCAAAAACCGCGATGTAGCCGGATAAAACCGAGAGTATAAACATGTAGGCATAAATTTTAAACAGCGGATTTTGCGTGACGCGTGCCAACCTAAAATTTAAAATCGTCCAAGAAATCGCCGACAAAGTAAATAATGTAAAAAGGCTCTCTTTAACTTAATCTCACACAAAGGAGCATTAAGTTACGATGAGTTC
>NZ_CALHVM010000005.1 GCF_938039205.1 uncultured Campylobacter sp. | reverse complement strand
ATTATCGGAATTTTAGGTATTTTGATAAATGAAGTAGAAAAATTTAATTTCGTAAATTGGAAATAGGGGTAGGTGGGTTTTGGGTTAAATTTGGAAAGGGGCGGAATGAAAAAGTCAAATTTAGACTAAACTAGTAGTGAAGCTTTTTGTGGCGATTACGGAAATTTTGCATTTAAGATATATGCTAAATTTGCATATATAAATCATCATCAGATACCGATAAAATCGCACTAAAAATAGTTTAAGTTTTTGCTTGATTTAAGCAATAATTCACTACAATCAAATCTTAAATTTAGATTTTCAAGCTATCATTTCGCAAAAATTAAGGAAAATCATGCAACCTATTTTTACGACGCAAATCATCAAATTTAAAGGCGCGCAAAAAAGCGCCGTGGACGATATTTTGGTGCGCGAGATCAAGCTTGAGATCTACATAAACGGCAAGCGTTTCGGCGCAGTGATGGCCACTCCGACCGATCAGGAGGCGCTAGCAGCAGGCTACTTAATCAGCGAAAATTTGATCGCGAGCCCCGAGGATATCGAGAGTATCGAGCTCTCAGAGGACGCTTTAAGCGTGCTGGTAAAGGCCAAAATCAACGAAAAACGCCTCGAGCAGTTTGACGAGGAAAAGGTGATAATCAGCGGCTGCGGACGTAGCTCGACGGCAAACATTGACCCCGAGGCTATGGCGGCGCGCTCGGTAAAGGGCGAGGTTAAATTTCACAAAGACGAAATTTTGCGCCAGATGGGGCAGTTTTACACGCAGTGCGAGCTTTACGAGATGACTGGCTGCGTGCACACGGCTAAGCTTTTTGTTAGCGGCGAGCAGTTTTACATCGGCGAGGATATTGCTCAGCACAATACGATAGACAAAGCCGTCGGCAAGGCGGTACTAGCAGGAGTGCAGCTGCAAAATTCATTTTTGATGGTGAGCGGGAGGTTGAGCTCTGAGATGGTGGCAAAAGCCGTCATGCACGGCATCCCAGTGCTCGTCTCGCGCACGGCTCCGACCAGCCTTGGCGTCGTGATAGCGCGTAAATTTAACCTCACGCTGTGCGGCTTTGCGCGCGGCGAAAACATAAATGTATATAGCGGCGCGGAGAGAATCTATGAGTGAGCAAATCCGCGAACTGATAACCAAACTGCTAAATCCAAAGGGCAGGCTAGACTGCGGCGCGGCGTTTAAGATCGCCGCAAAACTAGGCGTAGAGGTCGGGCTGGTTAGCGACGAGGCCGAAAAAATGGGCGTAAAGATCGACAACTGCGAGCTAGGGCAGTTTGGCGGGCTGGAAAACGGACGGGGCAAATACACCGTTATGACGCAGCTAAAGCAGATGACCGATGAAAAGGACAGGATCCTATGCAAAGACGCTAGAGATGCGGCTGCAGGCGTGGGATTAAAGACGATCCGCTCGACGCTAAAAGACTATAAAATCGACGTAAAATACTGCCAGTTAGGGTGTTTTAAGGAGAAGAAAGGAAAAAAGATGAGAGTAAAAACCAAAACTTGGATAGAAAACGATGAGGGCGAGCTTATCTTCGGCAAGGGTAAAACCGAAGTCCTGGACGTCATCGCCGAGGTCGGCTCGATCTCAAAGGCCGCCGAAATCCTAGGTATGAACTATAAAAAATGCTGGAATCATCTGCAAATTTTGCAAAAAAATCTAAAAGAGGAGCTTTTTACGACTAGGCAGGGCGGCGGAGAAAACGCAGGCACGACGCTAAACGAGCGTGCGCATGAGCTCATAAACGCCTATAGGCAGCTTCAAAACGACATCGAGGATTTTGCGGATAAGCGCTTTAAGGAGCTGTTTTTGAAAAAAGACGGCGAGAAAAATGACGCAACTAAAGACGACAAAAAAGATAAAAAGAAATAAAACCACATCAATTTAAGGGAGAAAAAATGTACGTAAAACTAAACGATAGGGTCTATCTAAACAAAGATAAGATCACCAGAGTAAAGGTAGATAGCGTCCAAGACGGTATCAGGATCCGCTTTTACGAGGGGCAAAATCAAGTCGCTAAAAGCGGACGCTTCGAAACCGAAGCAAAAGCTATCGAGTGGCTAGAGAAAAATTTTATAAATAAATAAAATTTCCGCCTCTCGCAAAGGGTTGCGAGCCTATGCGGCTAGCGTCTCTTTGCCTTAAAAACTCGCAACGAACAGCTAAATTTAACCTCCAAATTTCCTAGTCTTTCCACCGCAAAAGCCCCAAATTTGCGAAAATTTACTATAATTACCGTATCAAATTTAAAGAGTAAAAAATGGCAAATTTAGACGAAATAAAAAAAAATATCATCCTAAAACCTGGCGTGCACTATTTTGATTACACGGCTTCGGGGCTTGCTTATGAGCCCGTAGAGCGCGAGATAGCGGACGTTTTAAAAACCTACGCCAACACCCACTCCGACAGTAGCTCAAGCGCTATCATCACGCAGCGGCGCTACGAGGGCGCGCGCGAGAGCCTGAAAAAGCTGCTCGGGCTTGACGAGCGATTTTATCTCATCGCCTGTGGACAGGGTGCGACGGCCGCGATCAAGAAATTTCAGGAGCTGCTTGGCATCTACCTGCCACCTGCGACCAGAGGCGCGATCGGCGAGGCAAATTTACGCGCAGCGCAGCTTCCGCTCGTGCTCGTTTCGCCATACGAACACCATTCAAACGAGCTTAGCTTTCGTGAGGGGCTTTGCGACTACCTGCGCGTGCCTCTTAGCGAGGGCGGCGAGATCGATCTGCTCGCACTTGAGCGCATCCTAAAGCTAAACGCCGGACGCCGCATCATCGGCTCGTTTAGCGCCGCCTCAAACGTCACGGGCGTCGTTAGCGACTATAAAAAGATCAGCGAGCTAATCAGGGCTGCGGGCGGCATCGTCGCCTTTGACTGCGCTGCGCTGAGCTCGCACGCAAATTTAGACTGCGATTATTTCGACGCGATTTTCCTATCGCCGCATAAGTTACTCGGAGGGCCTGCAAGTTGCGGACTTTTGGCGATCAAAAAGGAGCTGCTTAGCAGTGACGTGCCGACCTTTGCCGCGGGCGGGACGGTTGCATACGCTAACCGCGAAGGGCATGTATTTTTGAAAAACCCAGAGCAGCTAGAGGAGGGTGGCACGCCGCCTATCATCGGGCTTATGCGGGCAAATTTGGCTTATGCTCTGCGAAACGAGGTCGGTTTTGAGAGGATAAAAAGTGCCGAGGACGAGCTTGCACGGCTTTTTGAGAGCGAACTAGCGGGCATTGACGAGATTATAAACTACGCTCCAAAGGGCGCGCCGCGGCTACCGATTTTTTCATTTAATGTGCGCGGCGTCTCGGCGTATGATTTTGCCGCGAGCCTTAGCAACGACTATGGTATCCAGACGCGCGCGGGCGTGATGTGCGCGGGGCCCTACGCTCACGATCTGCTGGGTATCAAGGAGGGGCGCATGCCTGAGAGCAAGCTCGGCTTCGTGCGCGTGAGCCTGCACTACACGCACACCGAGCAAGACGTGCTATATCTAGTTGGCGCGATAAAATCCTGCATCAAAAAACATCGCGAGCTTTGGGGCGAGGAAAAGGCGATGTATGAGATGTTCGGCGGGAAGATTTAAACTTAAGCGGGTTAAATTCGGCTCGTAAAAAGGTCAAATTTGAGCAAATCAAAAACATGCGGTCAAATTTGAAATTTTACGCCGTCAAGATACGGGTCTCGGGCACTCAAATTTGATTAAATTTAAAAAATAAAAAGAGTAAAATTTAAGAAAGAAAAAGGGCGCAAAGCGCGCCCGAATTTACGCGAGTGGAGTCAAATTTGACCTAAACGCGCGAAAATTAGTTTTTGCGACTGTTTGCGTCAGGCGTGAAAAGCGGCTTATCTAGCAGCTTAAAGTCGCCGATAAATTTCTGACCCTCTTCGCTCGTCGCCCACTCGATAAATTTATTTGCGTTTTCGATGTCGGCCTTAGCGCAGTGCTTCGGATTTACCGCGATTAGCGAGTAGAAGTTCTTTAGATCGTTGTCGCCCTCGTTGATGATGACCATCTCAGGCGCGCCTTTTTTGGTGTCCTCGTACTTGATGTAGGTGCCGCGGTCGGTGAACGTCACGCCCTTTTGCTCGGCTGCCGCGTTGATGGTAGCTAGCATGCCTTGGCCTGTTTGCATATACCAGCTGTCTTTTTCAGGTACTTCGCCGATAATTTTTTTCCAGATACCTTTTTCTTTGTTGTCGGTGCCTGATTTATCGCCGCGAGAGAAAAATTTGATATTCTCTTTTTTGATTAGCTCAAAGCTCTCTTTTATGTCTTTGCCTTTAAATTTATCGGCGATAGATTTATCGGCGATGACGACGAAGTCATTGTACATTACGGGTTTTCTCTCAACGCCAAAGCCTTTTTCTACGAATTCTTTTTCAACTTTTGGCGAATGCACGAAAAGTATGTCCGCATCGCAGTTTTCGCCGAGTTTTAAAGCTGCTCCCGTGCCTACGGCAGTCCATTTGATATCGACGCCGGTTTTTGCCTTATACGCAGGATAGATCGCGTCTAGTAGCCCCGTGTTATCGGTGCTGGTGGTAGTTGCCATGATGAGTTCGCTATCGCCCGCGAACGCCAAAACGCTCGCGATTAGCGAGCCTAATATTACTTTTTTCATTTTTCTCCTTTTTTAAAAAGTATGCTATTATAGCATATTAAATTAACGACATAAACATACGGAGAAATAATATTTGGACTTTCTACTAAACGGATTTTTAGAGGCCTTTAGGCTGCTTTTTAGCGGCGACGAGGAGACGTATTCGGCGATCAGGGCGACGCTTTACACTTCGAGCGTTTCGATATTTTTTGCGATTTTAGTCGGCTTTCCGCTGGGATTTACGCTGGGATTTTACGATTTTAGAGGGCGCAGGGTTCTTAGGCTGCTCAGCGATACGGCGCTTGCGATGCCGACGGTTGCGATCGGGCTTATTTTGTATGCATTTATCACGCGAAACGGCCCGTTTGGCGAGTTTGGGCTACTTTTTACTCTAAAGGCTGTGATGCTGGGGCAGTTCGTGCTAGCTTTACCCATCATCATCTCGCTAAGCGCTAGCGTCGTGGAAAATATGGACAAAAAGCACTATCTAACGATCTTAAATTTACGCCTGAGCGCACCGCGGCTAGTGGGCTGCGTGCTTTACGAGCTGAGGTATGCTCTGATGGTGGTCGTAGCGACGGCGTACGGGCGCATCGTGGCTGAGGTCGGCGTGGCGATGATGATCGGCGGAAATATCAAATATTTTACCCGCACGATCACGACCGCGGTGTCGCTAGAGACGAACAAGGGCGAGTTTGCCATGGGTATAGCGCTGGCTTTGGTGCTTATTTTTATCGCGTTTGCGGTAAATTTGGCGATACATGCGCTAAAAAGGCTGGATAGATGAAATTTGATAAATTTAGAAATTTTACGCTTGCAAAAAGCGGGCTGGGCGCGTCAAATTTGAGCCTTTTGTGTAAGTTTAACGAGAAAGGCGCAAAGTGATAAACGTTAGAAATTTACGCCTAAACTACGGCGCGAGCGAGATTTTAAACATCCCGCGCCTTGATATCGACGTCACCAAAATCACCGCGCTAACAGGTAGCAATGGCAGCGGCAAAAGCACGCTGATGCGAGTGATGTCGTTTTTGCAAAAGCCAAGCTCGGGCGAGGTGCGGCTGTGGGGAAGCAGCTCGCCTAGTCTAAATTTACTGCGCGACGTTAGCGTTTTGCTACCAGAGCCCGCGCTTTTAAAACGCTCCGTGAGGGAAAATTTTAAAGCCGTTTTAAAAAGTCGCGCAGCGCTGGGGGAATTTGACGAGCGAGCGAGCGAGGCGTTAAATTTGGTCGGGCTTGACGAGAGTTTTTTAAACAAGCGCCACTTTGAGTTAAGCTCGGGACAGACGCAGCGCGTTAGTTTTGCGTTAAATTTGGCGCTTAGATCGCGTCTTTATCTACTCGACGAGCCGACAAATAGCGTGGACGTGGGCACGTCAAAGCTTTTTGGCAAGGCGGTGCTTTACATGCGGCAAAGATACGGCTGCGGCTTTGTGATCGCTAGTCACGACGATAAATGGCTAACCGCGATCGCCGAGGAAAACGTCTTTTTACATAAGGGGCGTGTGTGCGAATTCGAATACAAAAATATTTTCGACGCGCGGGACGGGGTTTTAAAATTTGACGAAAACGCGATCGTAAATTTGCCGTCAAATTTGCGTAGCGCCGCAAAGATCGCCGTAAATCCGAGCAAAGTAATGCTAAGCAAAACTCCTGTAGATGGGTGCTTGAGCGGTATTTTGCACTCGGTTTCGCTCTATCTTGGCAAAGAGCTTTTGGTAAAAATCAAAGTCGGCGACTTTTTGATTAAAACGCTGGCGGAGAATTCGCAAAATTTTAGCGTCGGCGAAAATATTTATTTTAAATTTGACGAAGGAGCGTTTTTGGGGCTTGAGTGAGCCTCAAATTTTACAAATTTCGCTTCAAATTTTAATTTTAGACTCGTTTAACGCCCGTTAAAAGAGTCTAGTTAAAAGTAAATATCAAAATGAAGCGTAAATGCGAGATATATGCGCAAATTTCATATTTCTTTTACCCCCTAAAATTCACTACAAGTAATATGCAATTAAGGCATATTTAAGCGTATATTAATTTTTTTAATTTATTTTTTTTTAAGTATAAGAAATAAGCCAAAAAGTAGTATAGTTTCACAATCGAGAAAAATCTCAAAAAATAGACAAAAATGATAAAGGAAAGCGATGACCAGCAAGGGCGAATTTGCGGCGGGACGAGGACTTTACTACTCGCTTTTTTCGCGTTTTTTCGTTTTTAGTCTAAGTGGCGATAGATTTACCGGCCTAAATGCGATGCTAGGCCTTACCTCGGCGCACGCTCTAAACAAAGAATCGGCCGCCGCGATAATGCGCATACAGGCAAAATTCGACGAAAAAAATCCGCAAAATTTAGCGGATGAATTCGACGAAATTTTCCACGCTCTGCCAAGTCCGCTTAGAAACTCGCTGTCCTACTACGACGAGGGCTACGAGGTCGGACACGCCTGCGCAAAAGTGCGTAAAATTTTAGCCCGCACAGACATTAGGCGCGACGAGGCTAAATTTAAAGAAAACGAAGACAACGTGGGTTTCGTGTTTGCGCTAATGAGCGAATTTATCGCGCGAGAGAGCGAGCTGGAGCTATACGGCGAGCTTCAGGAGCAGCTTTTTAAAGAGATCATAAACCCAAATATCGACGAGTTTATAAATGATCTTTTTAACCACGAAAGCAGCGAAGTTTACAAAGACGTTGCAGTGCTTTTGCAAGGATTTATAGAGTTTGAGCGCGTAGTTTTAAGCGCGCCTCGTCCTATAAATCAAGGCGAAAACAAAAAAACTTTGGACGGAGTTTCAAGATCTGAGGCCATAAGAAGGCAAAAAAACCGAGTGAGAAAGCTAAAAGCTATGGAGGAAGAAAATGCAAAAAAATAGGCGAGAATTTTTAAAAAAGGCGGGGCTAGTCGGCGCAGTAGCGGCTACGGCCGGAGTAGCGACGGCAGCGGCGTCAAACCTAAAATACGGCAAAAGTAAAAAGACCGAGGTGCTTTATAAAAGAAGCAAAAACTGGGATCTATACTACGAACAAGCGAAATAATAAAAATTTAAGAAAGGATAAATATGTCTGAGGCAAATTTACGTCTTATGCCCCACTCAAACGCAGTCGGGCGAAGATCGTTTTTAAAAATGGCCGCGCTAGCGGGCGTAGCGGGCGGCATAAGCGGGCTAGCTGCTAGCGGCGTAACTAGAAGCGCCACAAAAGAAGAAATGGCAAATCCGTTTCCAAACTCTAAAATCGTAAAAACCGTTTGTACGGTTTGCTCCGTTGGATGCGGAGTGCGCGCCGAGGTAGAAAACGGCGTTTGGGTACGCCAAGAAGTAGCCCAAGATCACCCGGTAAGCGCTGGCGGCCACTGCTGTAAGGGCAGCGACGTCATCGATATGGTGCGCTCTCACTGCCGCGTAAAATACCCGATGAAAAAAGTAGGCGGCAAATGGAAACGCATCAGCTATAAAGAGGCTCTTGATGAAATCGGCGCCAAACTAAAAGCGTATCGCGAAAAAAATCCAGAACAAGTAATGTTTCTAGGCTCTGCAAAAGATTGTAACGAACAAAGCTATTATATAAGCAAATTCGTAGCGATGTTCGGGACTAATAATCTAGATCACCAAGCACGTCTTTGACACAGCTCTACAGTCGCCGGTGTGGCGAATACTTGGGGTTACGGAGCTATGACCAATCATCTTGGAGATATCCAAAACGCGAAGTCTATCTTTATAGTGGGCGCAAATCCGGCGGTAAATCACCCGGTCGGCTTTAGACATTTTCTAAAAGCTAAGGAAAATAACGGCGCAAAGCTAATCGTGGTCGATCCAAGATACACGAGAACTGCGGCTAAGGCTGATTATTTCGCTCAAATTCGCACCGGCACGGATATACCTTTTATGTACGGCATGATGAATATCATCTTTCAAAACGGCTGGGAAGATAAGGAATTTATAAACGACCGCGTCTACGGTATGGATCTGATCCGCGAAGAGGCTGCCAAATGGACGCCTGAAGTCGTGGCCGATGTTTGCGGGATCAAAAAAGAGACGCTTCTTGAGATAACCGAAGTTTATGCCAAAAATCGCCCGGGATCGGTCGTTTGGGCGATGGGTCTAACTCAGCACACCATAGGCAGCTCAAATACCCGTATCGCTCCGATCCTGCAACTAGTGCTAGGAAATATGGGTGTTAGCGGCGGCGGCTGTAATATCCTTCGCGGCCACGACAACGTTCAAGGCGCGACGGATATGGCGAATTTGCCGACCGAGTTACCCGGATACTATCCAAAAAACGAAGCTAACTGGAAATACTTCGCTAAGATGTGGAAGGTCGATTTTGAATGGCTCCAAAAGAATTTCGTTAAGCCTGAAATGATGTTTAAGCCCGGATTTACGCTATCAAAATGGTGGGCAGGCGTGCTTGACGGTAAGAACGGCAACGAAGCCGTAGATAATGCCGGCGACAGTATAAAAGCCTTAGTGGTAATCGGCAACGGCATCACCTCTACCGCGCAACAAGTAAAAGTAAAAGAAGGCCTAGACGCGCTTGAGCTTTTGGTTCTAGTAGATCCTTTCGTAAACGATGCCGGCGTAATAACGGACAAAAAAGACGACGTCTATATACTGCCTGCGGCGACGCAGTTTGAAACCAGCGGTACGGTTGTAGCGACAAACCGCAGCGGCCAGTGGAGAAGCCAGGTCGTAGAGCCTTTGTTTGAGAGTATGCCCGATCACGAAATTTTATTCGAGCTTGCCAAAAGGCTAGGATACTATGACGAACTAACGCGCACGATCAGAGACGCTGAAGGCAAGATCGAGTGGCCTGAGGTCGCTACGCGCGAGATCGCAAATATAATAAAAACTATCGGCATGACGGGCTGGACTCCGGAAAGGCTCAAAAAGCACCAAGAAAACTGGGATAAATTTGACGAAAAAACAAGTCTAGGAAAACCGGGCACCGTAGTCGAAGGCGAATACTACGGCTTGCCGTGGCCGTGCTGGACTGAGGATCATCCGGGTAGCCCGATACTTTACGATATAAACAAGTCCGTTAGGCAAGGCGGTATGGGTTTTAGAAACCGCTTCGGCTTAGAGCATAACGGAGTTAGCCAATTAGCCGCAGACGGTAGCGCGCCCGTAGATTCGTTTGTCAAGGGCGGATATCCGGAGATCAAAAAAGATAACATCGAAAAGGTGCTAGGTATCACGCTAACCGAGGATGAAAAGGCTAAAATAGGCGGCAGCTGGATACATGACGATAGTAATATCATCGCTAAAAAATGCATGGAGAAAAACATCGCTCCGTACGGCAACGCGCGAGCTAGGACGATCGTTTGGACTTTTGCGGATCAAATTCCTCTTCACAGAGAGCCGCTGCATACGCCTAGATTTGATCTAGCGCAGAAGTATCCGAGCTTTGAGGATAAGAAACTTCAAAACCGCGTCGATACAAAATTTAAATCCGTCCAGCTAGCAAAGGACTACTCAAAAGAATTTCCTATTATCCTCACGACGGCTCGCCTCGTAAATTTTAGCGGCGCGGGCATGGAGACGAGAGCTAGTATGTATCTAAGCCGCTTGACGCCTGAGATGTTTGCGGATATCCACCCTGAACTTGCGGCTAAACACGGCATTAAAAACTGGGATTTCATCTGGGTTCATTCGCCTGAAGGTACCAAGGTTAAGGTGCGCGCCAGAGTGGTACCGTCCGTTAAACCCGACACCATCTTTATGCCGTTTCATTATGCGGGTTATATGCAAGGCGTTGATATGACGGGTAATTTCCCGGAAGGCACCAAGCCTTATGCGGTAGGCGAGAGCGCAAATACCGTCACTAACTATGGATATGATATAAACACTCAGATTCCTGAAACCAAAAGCGGTCTATGCCGCATAGAAAAGGCGTAAAATGAGCGAATTTAACGATAACAATAGACTTAAATTTTACTGCGACGACGATAGATGTATCGACTGTAACGGCTGTGCGGTGGCTTGCGACGAGGCTCACGAGCTGCCTCTTGGCATCCGCCGCCGCCGCGTCATCACGCTAAACGAAGGCGTACCCGGTAAGGAAATATCAACCTCGATAGCCTGCATGCACTGCGAGGAAGCTCCGTGCTCGCTGGTTTGCCCGGTTGATTGCTTTTATATCAGGAGCGATGGTATCGTGCTACACGACAAAGATATCTGCATCGGCTGCGGATACTGCCTATACGCGTGTCCGTTCGGCGCGCCTCAGTTCCCGCGCGAGGGAGTATTTGGCGCGAAAGGCTCGATGGATAAGTGCACGATGTGTGCAGGCGGTCCGCTACCGACAAATAGCGAAGCTGAGCGCGAAGAGTACGGCCAGGATAGAATTTCCGAAGGTAAAGTGCCGGTTTGTGCGGCTATGTGTTCGACAAAGGCGCTGCTAGTAGGCGAATCTGCAATGATAGAAAAAATCTACGGCGACAGAGTCAAGGCTCGCGGCTACGGCTTTAAAGACCTAAAACAAACTCCGACCTGGAAGCTTGCTTATTACGCGGGCGACAGGCTAAAATACAGCTTCTAAATTTTCGCTCCGCGCTTTGGCGGGGCGAACTATTACACCAAATTTGACGCGGTTTGACTGCGTCAAATCTAACTCGCGTTTCTTTAGCTTCACTAAATTTTACATAGATAGTTCGTCAAATTTGAATGCAGGTAAATTTAAAATAAAAATGGATAAATTTAAGTAGAAAGGGCGGTCTCCCGCCCTAAATTTACGCTCTAACAGGCGATAAATACGGATTTGCCGAGTGCATCGACATCTCGTTTTGCTCTCTAAATTTGATAAATTCCTCTTCGCTTAGACGCCTGATGTTTGCTATCGTCATCTTTAGCGGCGTGATGCCTGAGAGCGGATCTGGGTCGCCGGCGTTTGCTAGCTCGTTGCCGTCGGCCTCGCTATAGTGGAAGGTCGTAAATATCGTGCCTTCTTTTAGATCCGGATTTACGCGAAGCTTGGCCGCGATCTGTCCGCGTTTGTTTTGCACGAGCGCGTAGCAGCCTTCCTCTAGCTCTCTCTCGCGAGCGATATCCGGGCTCACCTCTATGAGTGCGCCCTCTACGCCAGCGCCGTACTCTAGGGCAGGGCACTCTCTCGTCATCGTACCCGTGTGGTAGTGATAGACCTTGCGTCCGGTCGTAAATAGGCACGGATAGACCTCGTCTGGCACTTCGCTAAGCGCGCCGCTACCGACTGGGTAGCCATCTGGGATATTCATCTTGGCTCTAAATTCGGCCTCAGCCTTTGCGCGCCCCTCTTTATCATCTACGTAAAGTACCGGCGCGAAGCGGAATTTACCGCCAGGCAGCATGGACTTGTGATCTGCGTAAAGCACCGGCGTACCCGGATGCTCCTCGTCGAGGCAAGGCCAGCTGATACCGCCTAGTTTACCTAGTCTATAGTAGCTGATACCGCCGAAAAATTTAGGCATAAGCTCTCTTAGTTCGTTCCAAATTTGCTCAGGGCTAGCAAAATCAAATCCCTCTAGCCCCATGCGGTTTGCGATGTTGCAAACGACCTTCCAGTCAGGCTCCACGCCGCTAACCGGTTCGCTAGCTTTGCGCGTTCGCTGGACGCGGCGAGAGGTGTTTATAAACGTTCCGTCCTTTTCTCCCCAGCCCGCTGCAGGTAGCACCACGTCGGCCTTGTGCGCGCTCTCTGTGAAAAACAAATCTTGCACGATAAAGCAGTCTAGATGATGGACGGCGTGGACGAAGTGCTCGGTCCAAGGGTCGCTCATTACGGGGTTTTCGCCGTAGACATAGAGGACTTTTAGCTCGCCGCTATCCATTTTATCCGGCGCTTGCGTTAGCTTAAAGCCCGGAACCGGATTTAGCTCAAAGTGCCATACTTTGCGCGCTTGCTCCTGCGCGTAATGGCTGTTTACCGCGCCGGCCGGGATGACGTTAGGCAGCGCGCCCATGTCGCATGCGCCTTGGACGTTGTTTTGACCGCGCAGAGGATTTACGCCCGCACCCTTTTTGCCTAAATTTCCAGTTAAAACGGCTAAATTTGATAGCGAAAAGACGTTTGACGTGCCGTCGCTAAACTGCGTGATACCCATCGTGTAGCAAATCGCCGCCGCGCCTGCTTTAGCATACATTCTAGCTGCCTCTATGATGAGCTCTTTTTTTACGCCGGTTTCGCGCTCGAAACGCTCAGGCGTAAAGTCCTTAACCGCTTCTTTTAGATATTCAAATCCCTCGGAGTACTTCTCGATAAACTCGCTATCTTGCAAATTTTCGGCGATTATGACGTGCATCATCGTATTTAGCGTTTTGATATTCGCTCCGATCGGGATTTGCAAGAAAATATCGGCTTTTTTAGCCATATCGGTGCGCTTTGGATCTACGACGATCATCTTTGCGCCGCGCTGAAGGCCGCGCTGCATCTGCATAGCGATGATCGGGTGACACTCGCTCGTGTTGGTACCGATGAGTAAAAATACGTCCGTGTCAGTCGCAAATTCGACCAAATCGTTCGTCATCGTTCCGTTTCCTAGCGTGCTGGCAAGACCTGCCACTGTAGGAGCGTGTCAAAGACGGGCGCAGTGATCGACGTTGTTACTGCCCTGAGCTCGGAAAAATTTCTGGAAAACGTAGTTGTCTTCGTTATTTGAGCGCGCGGAGCTAAAGCCCATGATCGAGTTTGGGCCGTATTTTGCGACGGTGGATTTAAATTTATCCGCGAGGAAATCATAAACCTCCTCAAAACTCACTTCTTCAAGCTCGCCGCGCTTGTCGTAGACGCCGTTTAGCTTTCTCATCATCGGTCGACTTAAGCGTTTAGGAGAGTTTACGAACTCCCAACCGAACATTCCTTTTAGGCAAAGTTCGCCGTCGTTTACGTGGTGATCTTTGCTGGGTTTGGCGTCTACGATTCTACCGTTTCGCACGATAAGATCGATGCCGCAGCCCGTACCGCAATATGGACAGGTAGTCTTTACTATCTCTTCCATTTTCGCTCCTTTCTGGTATTACTGAAATTTATGAGATTATTATACAACGGCAAATATAAATTTAGTTTTAAAATTAGTATAATTTTTTAAGAATTATTTAAGTAATATGCAAATTTAGCATATTACTTTTTTGCTTTAAATTTTTATTTTTAGGGAAATTTTTAGGTATATGTTTAACACAATGTAAAATTTATTTAAAAATTATTACTTTTAAATGTATTTAGATGTATAATGGAGATAGAAAATCTTTTCAAGGAGCACCCATGAAAAATCTAGTTGCTTTTCTAGTTATCCTAGGTATCATCGGCGGTATCGCCATGAAGTATATTAACGCCTTTCCGGTACTCGACGAGACGGTCAAAGAGAAATGGGCTCAGGTGCAAAACCAATACAAACGCCGCGCCGATCTTATCCCAAATTTGGTAAAAACAGTTCAAGGCTACGCTAGCCACGAGGAAGGCGTATTTAAGGAAGTAACGGAAGCTAGAAGCAAGGCTTCTCAGATGACGATCGACGTTAGCTCGATAGACGATCCTGCTAAGCTAAAAGAGTTTGAAAACGCTCAAAAAACTTTAGGCGGCGCGCTATCTAGGCTAATGGCTATCACCGAGAACTACCCTCAGCTAAAAGCCGATCAAAATTTCCTCTCCCTTCAAAGTCAGCTTGAAGGTACGGAAAATCGCATCGCGGTCGCTAGAAAGGACTATATCGCAGCGGTCAAGGACTATAACATCGCCCTTCGCAAGATACCGGATAAGTTTATAGCCGCAATTTTTTATCCAGAGCTCAAAACTCGTGCGACGTTTGAAGCAAGCGAGTCCGAACAAAGCGCACCGGACGTATCTTTCGCCAAATAACCCAACCAAGGTACAAAAATGAAACGCATTTTATCTACTTTATTTTGCGTTTTTACGCTTTTAGGACTTACGGCTATAAATTTATCGGCAGCAGATAATGCTACTGAACAAAACAAAACCGTAAAACAAACCGCTACTCAAACATCAAATGAAAAGAGTTCAAATTTCCCTGCCTTAACGGGCAGGGTAGTAGATCAGGCAAGAGTACTAAGCCAGAGCACAAAAGACGAACTAGAAACATTACTAGCTACTCACGAAAACAACACCACTAATCAAGTAGTAGTAGTTACTATAGAATCTCTAGGTAACGCTCAAATAGAAGAGTACTCCATAGAACTAGCTAGACGTTGGGGTATAGGACAAAAAGGTAAAGATAACGGAGTAGTATTAGTAGTAGCTCCAAACGACAAACAAGTACGCATAGAGGTAGGATACGGCCTAGAAGGTACTCTAACGGACGCTCTTAGTAGCAGTATCATAAACTACTACATAATCCCTGAGTTTAAAAAAGGCGATATCCAAAACGGCATAAACATAGGCACGCAAAAGATCATCGCTCTACTTGATGGGGATGAGGGGGTTAAAAAGGAGATAGAAGCTAAGGGCGACTATGATATGTCAATAGAGGTCTACGGGATAATGGGCGGTATTGCGGCGATAATCGCATCGGCTTTTTTAGGCGATATGATCATGAATATCGGCCTTAGCGTCATGGTCGCTAGCATCATTGGCCTTTTTGTAAATTTATGCTTCGGTATCGAGGATATCACAGCTCAACTTGCCGTCGTACTTGGGATTGCCGCGGGATTTTTCTACTTGGTCAAAGACGTGAAGGTCGGTAGCGGAGGTGGCGGAGGCGGATCATCGTCGAGCGGCTCCAGTAGTAGCTCTAGCGGAGGAGGCAGCAGAAGCTCCGGGGGCGGCTTTAGCGGCGGAGGCGGCAGCTTTGGCGGAGGCGGAGCTAGCGGTAGGTGGTAGATTGTCGCTTTAAAATTTGGCGTCGAATTTGGAGGACTTGCTAAATTTGACGCTTTTGCTTTGCTAATTTGATTTAAAACCGCAAGTCGGCGTTTTAAATTTTACCCGAGATGCCGTAAAATTCGCTCGCTTTGCTAAATTTAGTTGTCGTCAAATTTGCAGCTTTTTAGGCGCAGTAGATAAGGCGCATAAATTTGACCTTATAATCTACCGCCGTCAAAATACGTGCAAATTTTACCAACTGCGCTCAAATTTGCACGCCCGCTATTAAATTTGCACCCCAAATCCAAGCTCAAATCTCCCCCAAAATCTTTTTATAGTTACTAAAAATCGGCGAATCCTCGCCAAAATACATACTCATCGCGCACACGTAGCGATCGAGCGGATTTTGGATGCGATTTAGCGTGAGACGCTTGCAAAACGGCAGGTCGTAGCTACTTAAAATCACGCTAAAAGGCACGGGAAAATCGGTGCCAAAAAGAATTTTGTCGTGGATTTGCGTTTGGGTTTTTAGGTGCGGCAGGATGCGGGCCTTGTTTATGCAAAGCAGTGCCGAAACGTCCGCGTACAGCCCGTTAAACTCGCGCAGCCAGCCAAGTAGCGTGAAGTAGTTTGCGCCGAATTTCTCGGGGTCCCTGGAGAGCGCCGTGAGAGCGCCGTCGCTTGAGGCGCCCATGTGAGCGCAGACGATGCGGCAACCTAGATTTAGCGGGGATTTTAGCTGCTCGATACTCTCAAGCGCCTTGTTTGACGCGAGCGAGTTTTCGTCGCCCACGTGGATCACGAGCGGCAGCCCAAGCTCGCTAAGTAGCCTAAAATAGGGCTCATAGCGCTTGTCGTTTAGATCCGTCTCCCAGTATGAGTGCAGCAGCTTGCCGCCTTTAAAGCCCATTTTATGGTATTTCTCGATCAAATTTAGCGCGTCTTTGCGGTTTGGATTTACGCTAAAAAACGGCACGACTTCGTTTGGATTTTGCTCGTAAAAGGCAAAAACATCTTCGTTTGAGGCGCAGACGGTTTTGTCCTTGTGCACGAGATTTCCGCCCTCATCAAATTTCGCATCGACGCCGAAAACTACGGATTTTTGGACGAAAATTGAGCTTTTGATCAGCCGCGCAAAGTTGCTTTTGTAGCCCTCAAAACCGTTTCTTATAAGCTCGCGCCTGTTTATGTCGAATTTTTTAGCGAAAAATGCGAGTGCTAGTTTGTCGTAAAGTCGGTCGAATTTCACGTCCGCGCTAAGCAAATGCGAGTGGATATCGACGGTTTTTATCTGCGTTAAATTTGAGCTTTGTAGGCCCCCTGAGTCGCTTTCGTTAAATTTGCCCGATGAAAATCCGCTTAAATTTGCTTCGTTTGTCGTTAAATTTACGCTCGCTTTGGCAAATTTACCTTTGGCGTAAATTTGACTCGCGTTTTGGCAAAACCCGAGCGTTTTTGGCGCGGCCGTCTCGCTCGCTCTCAAATTTGAGCTTAAATTTACCAGCGCGTTTTGCTCGGTTAAATTTGCGCGAGTTAAATTTGCCTCCGTTTTACGAGCTGTCAAATCAAAGCTTGCGGAATTCGTGCGGGCCAAATTTGCCGCCGTTTTTCCGCCTCTCAAATTTACGTCAAAGCCCAAAGCCTCCAAACTCTCGCATGCGCTATAAAAACCATCTCGAAACATCGTTTCTCCTTTTTAAAATTTGACGAAATCATAGCCTAAATTTTAAAAAGTGTCAAGTGGTGCTTTACACTTTATGATTTTCTAAGCTAAATTTGCGTAAGATTTCGTCAAATTTAACGAAAGGAAAGAGATGAGCTACAAGATGAGCGAGCTTTGCGAACTATCGCAAACGCCCAAATCAACGATACTCTTTTACGTAAAAGAGGGACTTTTGCCCGAGCCCGTGAAGGTAAAAGACAACGTCCATCAGTACGGCGAGGACACGCTTTTGATGCTAAATTTCATCAAATACGTCCAGAGCAACTTCCACCTCAGCCTAAAGGAGGTCAAGGCGCTCACGCAGCAAAAGGGCTTTAGTTTTAAGCGCTGCTACGAGGCGCTTTTTGATTCGCTAGATACCTTTATGGGGTCAAATTTCGCCCAGACGCTAAGCGCTAGCGAGGCGTGCGAGAGGCTAGGTATCACGGAGGCTGAGCTAGATAAATTTATAAAGGACGGATTTATCTTTATGCGAGGGGGCAAGCTAACCGAAAAAGAGGTCGAGATCCTGCAAATCGTGCTAGAAACCCAAAAGAGCGAGCGCGGGCGGGAAATTTTACAGACCTACATAAATTTAGCCAAGCAAACGGCCAAAATCGAAGCCGAGTGCGCGCGCGAAATTTACGCGAAATCAAAGGACAAAAACGCGGCCTTAAAGCTCGTTTTCGACAATATCTTGATCTTAAAACCCTACATCTTAAATTTCCACACCTTCGATGCCTACAAAAAGGAGAACAAATGAAAGGTGTTTTTTCGGTTAGGGGCTTTTTGCCCTTTTTGATCGTTATGTTTATCAATGCGGTCGTCGATCTTGGCCACAAAATCACGATCCAAAACATACTTTTTAAGAGCATCGAGGATGAAAATTTACAGATCATCCTGACCTCGCTCGTAAATTTACTAATCTTGCTGCCCTACATCATGCTTTTTAGCGTTTCGGGCTTTTTAAACGACAAATTTTCGCGCACCCGCATCACTAGATACGCGGCGGCGAGCGAAATTTTACTCACGCTTTTTATCACTATAAGCTACCTTTGCGGCTGGTTTTACGTGGCATTTGGCACGACACTGCTGCTAGCGGTGCAAAGCGCGATATATAGCCCCGCTAAATACGGCCTGATTAAAAAAATCACGGGCGCAGAAAAGCTTGGCGCTGCAAACGGTATCGTGCAGGCCTTTACTATCGTGGCGATTTTGCTTGGTTCGTTTGTTTTCTCGGCGATTTTTGAGAGCTACGCCGTAGCGAGCACGGACGCGGGCGAGATGATAAAATCGGTCTGGTTTATCGGCGCGATACTTTTCGTTTGCTCGGTAGCCGAGACTATTTTTACGTTTAAGATTCCCTTTTTCGAGGCAACCGACGCGGGGCTTAAATTTGACGCGAAAAAGTACTTTAAACTAGGCTACTTAAAAGAAAACACCAGGCACATCTTTAACAACAAAAACGCCTTTTTATGTACGCTGGGGCTTTCTGTTTTTTGGGCGGTAGCGCAGCTGGTTATCGCCGTTTTCCCAGCTCACTACAAGGCTATGAGCGCTGATAATAACGTCATGATCGTGCAGGCGATTTTAGCTGTTAGCACCATAGGCCTAGTCGCCGGCTCGGCGCTAGCTGGCAGCTACTCGAAAAACCACATCGAGATGGGCATCGTGCCTTTTGGGGCGCTGGGGCTGTTTGCTTCGCTACTTATGTTTGCGCAGGGCTCAAGTGCTGCGTTTATGACGCTGGCGTCCTTTTTGTTCGGTTTTAGCGGCGGCGTTTTCATCGTGCCGTTAAATGCTAATATCCAGTTTTTCACGTCTGAAGAGCAGATGGGCCGCACGCTAGCGGGCAGTAACTTTATCCAAAACATCTTCATGGCGGCGTTTTTGCTGCTTGCGATGGCGTTTAGCATATTTGCCGTTAGTACGCCGGAGATTTTCGTCATTACGTCGTTTTGCGTACTCATCTGCGCACTGGCGACGATAAAGTACCTACCGCATCTTTTCGCACGTTTGCTTATCATGCCGTTTTTTAGGATAGGCTACACGATCAACGTCGACGGCGTCGAAAATATCCCGCAAAAAGGCGGCGTGTTGTTGCTTGGTAACCACATGAGCTGGATAGACTGGGCGGTGCTGCAGATGGCCTCTCCGCGCCCGATCAGATTTGCGATGCACAAGAGCTTTTATGAAATTTGGTACCTAAAATGGCTGTTAAATTTATTTGACGTGATCCCCATTGGCGCGGGAGCGAGCAAAAGCGCGCTAGAAAAGATCCGCGAGTGCCTGGATGCCGGCGATGTGGTGGCGTTGTTTCCGGAAGGCCACATCAGCTATAACGGACAGATAGACGAGTTTGCGCACGGTTACGAGATAGCCGCAAGCGATACGAACTCTGTCATAGTGCCGTTTTATCTGCGCGGTCTTTGGGGTTCGAGCTTCTCGCGTGCTCAAAAATACTATCAAAGAATCAGCCGTAAAGTAGACGGCAAGCGTGCTATCAGGGTGAGCTTCGGCGCGCCTTTGGCGCCTGAGACCAAAGCCCCGCAGGTGCGCGAAAAAGTCGTCGAGCTGTCGTTTTTTAGCTGGGCAGAGTATCTAAAAACCCTAGAGCCTATGCAGTTTAGCTGGCTAAAACACGCTAAAGCGGATCTGTTTAAACGCTCGATGGTAGATAGCACGGGCGCTGATCTAAACAATCTCAAGGTTATCGCGACGGTGCTAGTGTTTTTGTCTAAATTTAAATTCTCGTTTTTGAAAGAGCGAAACGTCGGCGTGATACTGCCTTCCTCGGTGATGGGTAGCATTATAAATTTGATGCTATTTATCAGAGGCAAGATAAGCGTAAATCTAAACTACACGCTTAGCGAGCAAAATTTGATCGGCTGCGCGGACAAGGCTGGGTTAAGAAGTATAATCACGTCGCGCCAGTTTATCGCCAAGCTAAAGGCACGCGGCTTTGAGCTAGAAGAGTCGCTAAAAGGCAGACTAATCTACCTCGAAGACGTCGCACAAGGCATAAGCAAGGCCGATAAAATTTGCGCGATGCTAAAGGCGATTTTGATGCCGCACTGGCTGCTTGAGCTTATTTATTTTCGCGACGTTCGCATCGACGATGATGCTACGATACTCTTTAGCAGCGGCAGCGAAGGTACGCCAAAAGGCATCGTGCTAACGCATAAAAATATAATGGCTAACATCAAGCAAATTTCAGAGATCGTAAATACGGACGGCAACGACGTTATCTTAGCGTCGCTACCGATATTTCACTCATTCGGGCTTACCGCGGCGACCTTTTTTCCGCTTAGCGAGGGTATCGCCTCGGCTCACGTGCCTGATCCCACGGACGCCTTTGCCGTGGGTAAGATGGTTGCTAAATACCACGCGACGATAATGTTTGGCACTTCGACGTTTTTTAGGCTCTACACCAAAAACAAAAAGCTAAATCCGCTGATGTTTTCTACGATCCGCTACGCGATCGCCGGCGCGGAGAAGCTAAACGCGGCCGTTAAGCGCGAGTTTAAGATGAAATTCGGCGTCGAAATTTACGAGGGCTACGGCACGACCGAGACCTCGCCAGTCGTTAGCGTAAATACCGCAAACGTGCTAGAACCGGAGTTTTTTAAAGAGCTCGTTTTCTCAAAAGAGGGCAGTGTAGGCCTACCGACGGCCGGCACGATAATAAGAATCTGCGATCCAACGAGCCTAGCAAAGCTAGAAAACGGGCAGGCGGGCCTCATACTAATCGGCGGCCATCAGGTAATGAAGGGCTACTATCTGGATGAGGAGCGCACGAAAGAGGCGATCGTCGAGCTAGACGGCGTGCGCTACTATAATAGCGGCGACATCGGCTTTTTGGATGAGGCGGGCTTCTTAACTATCACCGATAGGCTCTCGCGCTTTGCCAAAATCGGCGGCGAGATGATAAGCCTGGGCGCGGTCGAGGCCCAAATTTCAGCCGTGCTGGGTGATGAGGCGACCTTTGTCTGCACCAACGTCGCCGACGAGAAAAAGGGCGAGCAAGTCGTAATGCTCTTTAGCGGCGAGATAAGCGAGGAGGAGCTAGTCGCGCGCATCAGAGCTTCTGCGATACCATCTATCATGCAGCCTTCAAAGATTTACAAAGTAGAGGCCGTACCGGTGCTGGGAACGGGCAAAGTGGACTTTAAATCAAGCAAAAAGCTAGCGGCCCAGTTGGTCGCCGGCGAGGGAAATTTGGGTGCGGCGGAGGAAGCTTAAATTTATGCTATGAGAGGCAAATTTGGCGACTAGGTCGTCAAATTTGCCTATCGTCTAAGCTCCGGCAAAAGACCCCTGTAAGATTAAATTTTAAAACAGCGATACCCGCTTATAAACACCTAAGTTTAATCACAATATAATCGTAATGAAAATAAAACAACAAGGCAAATTTTGAACTTAAATTTAAAACAAAAACTCTTCGGTAGCAAACTTAAAAAGATAGTTTGGTTGGTAGTGCTTTTTACGGCGATACTTGGCGCCGCATTTATCCGTATAATCCCCGATTACAACAAATACAAGCAGGGCTATTGCCTAAAAGAGGATAGAATTTTGTCTAAAGAGGAGCGCTTTAAGCGCGGAATTTTAGATACCTTAGACAGATCCGTATTGTTTTATGCCGCTATTACAGACAGATGCTATTATGTATATGACAATGAAGCTTGCAACTACGGCAATGGAGAATTTGCCGTTAAAGTAGGCTTTTATGAGACGGATAAATTTAATAACGATGATTGGTTGGAAGTTTTATCCAAAGAGTATGAGATAGAAAAACGTAAAAATCAAGACGCTTGGCTGCTGTATAGAAATATTTTTGTCGAGAAATTTCAAATGAAACCCGTAAATATAGCAGAAAGGCTAAAGATAAATTTAGCGGAGGGCTTTGCGGGCTTTGATATGCCAGTAATTGAATACAAAGGATTAAATAAATATCTTTTATATCTTGATAAAAGCTTTATTCTTTATGATGATTTTAAATTCAGTGCTATTTTGGTTAGAGTTCCTGAAGGATATACTCCCAAAGATTTATTGGATAGAAAGCAATATTATGAAAGAGAGATTCAAACCAGATCATATAGCGAAGATGACTTTAAAATCGACACATGCGGCAATAGCGATTTTAAAATTTATAAAAACAATGCCGAAGAAATAGCGGATCGCCTGGTAAGAGAGGACTTGTTTAAAGGCGGTTGAAAAGCCTAATCATTTGAAATTTACCAAGCAAATTTCAAATCAAAAAATAAAATCTCAACACAAAGGATAAATAATGGCTGTATTTAATCTAAATTTAAACGACGACTATTCAAAACAGCTGCTAAGCTACTATATATGGAGTCAAGATACCCAGCCGCCGGTCGGTAAGGCGGCGTCCAATAAATATATCACCGCGATAAAATAAAAGGCGAATTTTGAACTTAAATTTAATACGCCTCACCGCGATAAAAAATTTTGGGTTTTAGCGGTTATGGATAGCGTAAAAATAGCGTCGTTTCATCGCGGTTTAGCCGCATCGGCGGTCAAATTTGCTTGATAAAACGACTAGCTAGCCTGCCTAAACGCCAAATGCCTACCGCAGACTAGCTAAATTTACACCAAATCCCTGCTGCTAAAGATAAAATATCCCCCGATAAGCATAATCGCGCCTAAAATCAGCGGGTAAAAAATCGAGTAAAGCACGAATCCAAACGCGCTAAAGTTGTTTAGCACAAAATTCGACGCCACGCCGATCACGGCTAAATTTGGATCAAACAGGCTAATCGCCGCGATCCTAAAGACCTCGATGGGGTTAATGAGCGCGATAAAAAAGATGATATCCTCGCGCACGTTGCTTTTCATCAAAAAGCCCATCAGCGCGAGATCTAAAAATGCTAACAAGATAAGCCAGAGTAAAAACGCGACGCCTTGACCCATTTCTTGATTTTTGATAGCCGAGGAGATGAGAAATCCAAACGACAAAAACACGAAGCTAAGCGCGAAAAGTAGGGCGGTGTAGAGGCTTAGGATATCCCACGGGATCTCGATTTTTTTAACCAGACCCGCGACTACTGCTAAAACAAAAGAGAGCAAAAGCGGCACAAAAATGACGAAAATGCGCCCCAAAGCCTTGCCGAAATAGTATTCGCCCAGGCTAACGGGGAAGCTAAGCATATACTCAAGCAAATTCGTGTCGCGGTCGGCGCTGATGCTGCGTACGGTCGAGATGAGGATAAAAATAGGCACGATAACGATACAAATTTGGATAAAAAGCAGCAAAAGCCGCGTAAGTCCGCTAAAACCGAGCACTCGCGAGTCCGTCACGCCGCTAAAGATAAAAGTAACGATAAGCCCCATAAAAACCAGCATATAGATGAGAAACCAGCGCGAACGCAGCGACTCGGCGACGTCTAGTTTGGCGATGAGTAGCAGGTTACGCATGCGCGCCTCCTTGAGAGATTAGCTCGTCTTTTACGATTTGCCCCAGATCCATCTCGACGTAGCGGTTTGATATGCCTTGCACCTCATCAAGCCTGTGCGAGATGAAAACCAGCGTCTTTTCTCGCGCGAACTCGCCCAGTAGATCCATAAAATTTCGCCTGGCTTTCGGGTCTAAATTTGCCGTGGGCTCGTCAAACATCATAGCCTCGGTATTTTTAGCAAAGGCGATTGCGATTAGCATTTTTTGCTTCATACCGCCCGAGAGTTTGTAAAAGGGCTTGTGAAAGTTTCCTTTTAGATCAAGCTCCATTTTTTCGCAAAATTTCTCTATGTTTTCCTGCGTTACGCCCGAGCTTTTGCAGACGAACTCGCAAAGCTCCTTTAGGTTAAATTTAAGCGGCGGCGGCGTTTGCGGGACGAAAGATATCACGCTAAGGGCTTCTTTGCGCGCGGTAAATGGGTCAAAGCCGTTTACTCGCACCTCGCCGCTGTTTGGTTTAAATTCGCCCAGGATTATGCGCATCAGCGAGCTTTTGCCGGCGCCGTTTTGTCCTAGCACGACCGTTTTTTGCCCCTTTTCTATGCTCAAATTTATGTTTTGCAGTATCTTTTGCGAGCCAAAAGCCTTTGTGATGTCTTTTAAGATTATCAAATTTATCCTTTTAGATGAGCTTTTTAAAGCCGTTGTCAAATTTCAGCGCGTCGTGGTGACACACGTCGATACAGCGCCCGCAAAGCGTGCAGTCGCCGCCCACGAGACGAAATTCTTTTTTATTTTCGTCGTCGCCTGTTTTAGCATTTTTCTTCGTGATCTCTAGCACGTGCGGCACGAGACAGGTATCTATACAGACTAAACAGTGGTCGCAGCGCTCTTTATTCCAGCTAACTTTGACGGCATTGGTGCGGGTTAGCAGTGAGTAGGTCGCGCCGATGGGACAGACGTAGCGGCACCAGCCTCTGCGGGAGTAGAAAATCTCGACTAAAAGCACGAAAAGGGCAAACCAAATCGCGTGAAAATAACCGTAAATAATAAAGCGCGATACTATGCCTGTTACGCTAAAAATCTCAAACACGAGCTGCGAGCTAGCAAAACTCATCGCGATAAAAAGCGCGGTAAAGACGTAGCGCCATTTGGGATCGAACTCGCGGCGTTTGATTATCTTTTTGGCGGCTAAATTTTCGTGGATTTTCTCGCCGATCTCGCCCAAAAAGGTATAAGGACACACCCAGCCGCAAAAAGCTCGCCCGCCCACGAGCGCGTAAAAAAGCAAAATCGTAGCCGTGCCGATGATCAAATTTATCGGAAACTCGTGCGTCGCGGCAAATACCTGAAAGCTCATAAAAGCGTCGGTCAAATGAAAGCCTAGGATCCTTGATCCGCTGATGTCGCCTTCTAAAATTTGAATATCCGCGCGGTAAGAAAGCACGAACAAAATATGCACTAGCGCGATCGTCATGAGCCGCCAAGCGCGGATGCTAAGGCGCTTTTTGCCCTCGGCGTTTTTTACCGTGAGCGTGCTTGGAAACGGGACTTTGGCGACCGTGCAGCGCGTGGCGTACTTGTCCATTTTCTACTCTTTAAATTTTGAAATTTCATCCGCTAGCAAGCCTAAATCCTCGTCTGATACGTTCGTAAGAAGCCCCTTCATCAGGCTATTTGGCACCTTGCCCTCTTTGTAGTTTTTTAGCGAAGCTAGGATTTCGTCCTTGCTTTTTCCTGCGATACTAGGCGCCATTATGCCCTTGCCGTTTGCTCCGTGACAAGGCGCGCAGGAGGTCAGGTATCGCTTGCTAACGCCGTCGCTAGGCTGATTTGCGACGCTGTTTTGTAGCTGTTTTATCTTTTTGATCTCTTCGCTATCTTGCAAATTTAGCTCTTCGTTTACGACCTTTGGCTGCGTTTGCTGCGCCGGCTTTAGCTCGGGCCTGCTAGCGTCCTTTATGGGTGCTGAGGGCTGACTAGTTAGCATAAAAACCATGAGCGCAAGTACCAAAACTCCAAAGATTATCGCTATTTTCTTTCCCATTTTAGCCTCCTATTTTTTTCTAAATTGCTCGTTAAATTCGCTGATTTCATTTGCTAGGGCGCGGATTTGCGCCTCGTCTAGGGTTTGGACTAGGTCTTTCATCAGCGGATTTGCCTTTTGCTTGCTCTTATATGCGGCGATCATGTCGTAAATTTGATCCGAGGTTTTATTTAGCAGCGACGGGCCGATGATACCGTTGGCGTAGTCATCGTGACAGGCGGAGCATTTTACGATAAAGTCCTTGCTAAGCCGCCCTTTGATGAGTTTTAAATTTATGCTTTGCAGCGGGCTTCGCACCATCGCTAGTGCGCCTACCGAGCGGCTAGTTTCGCTTTCCTCGTCGTCCAGGCCAAATTTGACTCTCTTTTTGCCGTTTATATCGTAGGTCATAAACTGATCGTAGTCTTTTTGCGCGGTTGCGTTTGAGTCCGCTTTTTGCGTCTCTATCATGCCTGCGGCGGCGGGCGTCGCTTGCGTTTTTGCCGCTTGCGTCGCGCTTTTTTTATCATCTTTGCTTTCGCAGCCCGTTATCAGCATGGCAGCAGCGAGGGCGACGAGACAGCCTAAAATTTTATTTCTCATTTTTATCCTTTGTAAATTTCTTCATAGCCGCGGTTTGGCGCGATGTCGATGATTTGCACCGGGCAAACCTCGGCGCACACGCCGCATCCGACGCAACCTTGTTTAAATTCGGGCAAATTTCGCCCGTCGCTTTTAGCCATCGCTATGGCGACGTCTCCGACCGGACAGAGGCTCACGCATAGATCACAGGGCTTGTCCACGCTATTTTGGACGGCGTCTTTTACGGCTTGCTCGCGGTCGTTGTAAATTTTACGCTCAAGCATTTTCGTAATGCCGTTTAAATTTACGTTTTCGTTTTTGTACGCTAGACAGGCCTCGCGTCCTCGCAGCACGCCCACGCCCATCTTTACGTCGCTGATCTGCGTCGTAGCGTGATCTAGCGCGCCGCTAGGACAGGCCAAAACACAAGGAAAAAGGTCGCACAGATAGCAGCCTCGCTCGTGCGCGTCGATATAGGACGTGCCGTTTGAGTAGCCCTGCGTTATATCTAGTAGCTCGATGCTGTGATACGGACAGACCTGCACGCACTGGCCGCATTTTATGCAGAGTGATTCGAAATTTTTAACCGCACCCGGAGGCCGCAAAAAAAGCTCGTCCGCGCGCGTTTTGGGTAAAAAATATCCGATGCCGTAGCCTGCGGCCGCCGCGCCTGCCGTTAGTGCGATAAAATTTCGTCTATTCATAGCGTTGCCTTTTGAGCGTTGTTTGGGCGCATTTTAGGAGAGTCGTCCTCTAAAAGCTTAAGCGGCTCGGAAAAGGGGGCAAGTTTAGCTAGGAAATTTAGCCCGCTAATCACGGTGGAGCCGTAGAAAAAGCGTAGGGCCGGATAATACTGCCAAAGCTTGTCGGCGTAAACGAAGTGCAAGTATGGCGTATCGCCGATGCCGTCTCTATCGACGTCGAGTCCTTCGTATTCGTCGAAATAATTACCGCTCCACTCGTTTAGCTCGATCTTTGAGCCCGGAGTGTCGTTGATAGCCGTTTCCATGTTTCCGATAAAATCATTGCCCTTAAACACGCTTTTTTCCTGCGTCGCGTGCATTTGCAGCCCGATGACGTTGTATAAAATTTGATTGTTTTCGATCAAATTTACGGCGCCCGGATTTAGCGGCGAGCGGTCGGAGTAGATGCCGCGCGAGTTATATAAAAAGGTATTTTCGCTCACGGTAAAGCCCGAGGTATCTTTTAGCGCGATACCCACGCCGAATGCTCCGTTTGAGTTGATTATCACGTTTCGGCGCACGAGGGAATTTGTTGAAAACATAAAATACATCCCCACCGCGCCGCCGCTAAATTCGTTATCCTCGATGAGGTTACCCGTAGAGTACATCGTATGCACGGCGTAGCGGTTGTTTTTGCCGAAATTTTTGCGGATTATGTTGTTGCTGGAAAACCACGCCACGATGTCGCGGCTGTTATAGACGTAGTTGCGCTCGATCAAATTTTCGTGCGAATACCACGCGCGCACGGCGTCGCCGCGTCTAGGCACGTCAAATCCATCTTTTGAGGTGATGTTGTTATCTCTTATCACGGCCTGGTTGCATTCTGATAGCTCGATACCAAAAAGCACGTCTTTAAAGCGGTTTTTCTCGACTAAAATATTATTGCCCTTTGCGCAACTTATGCCCGCGTCTAGGTTCATTTGACTCGTGCCGCTGCCTTCGATGTTTAAATTTATGAGCTTGACGTTTTTTGCCGTTACTTTTATCACGCTTGATTTGCGGTCGCCTCGTATCACGGCGTTCTCGCCTTTGCCTATTATCGTTAGCGGTTTATCTACGATTATATTTCCTTCGTAAAGGCCGTCGTTTAGGCGCAAGATGTCGCCCGGTTCGGCGGCGTTTATAGCGTCTTGCAGCGGACCGGCCAAGGCCGTCAAATTTAGCGCGCAAAAGAGCAAAAGCTTAAATTTCATTTCGCGTCTTTGAGCTCTTTTTTCTTTGAAAATACGGCTAGGATACAAAGCGCACTCATAGCCATCATCACCCAAAATCCTATGCTAGGATACGAGTGCGTCGTAAACTGCGCGACCTTGCCGTCGCCAAGCACGGTCGGCATAAACGGTTTGATCTTAAACGCGCCCCACTCTTGCATATTGTGTCCGTACCAGTATAGCCAGCCCGCAAACGCGCCCATGAAAAGCAGCGGAGCTATGGTCGGAAGCACCATGAGTAGGGAGTTAAATTTGCCGTCGTAGTATAAAAAGGCTAGCATACAAAGCGTGGAAATAAGCAGATAATAAGGCGCAATCGCGCGCTCGACGTTGCCGCCGTGTTCCATCGGATACATGCCGATGTAGTGGTTTATGGTGTTCATCTCGTGCACGTCGCCGCCGTATCCGTCAACGTGGAAATAAACGGGAATGCCGTCCGGAAAGGCATCTTTTGGATAGTTTGGCGCTTCAAGCGCGACGTACCAGATAGGAAAAGACGGCGTGCCGATCTCGGCTTTTTGCTCGATCGCTTTTTGCAGGCTGGCTTTTACGTCGTCTGGCATCAAGTGATTTTTGTACTGAAACGAGGTGTAAAGGTCGTAAATTTTATACGAATATCCGGCAAGCGGCTCGCCTGCGGCGATTTTAGCCTTCGCGCCGAACCATCCAAGAACCGGGATCGTAAAACAAACGGTCATCAAGACTAACGCGATAATAGTGTAAATTTGATACTTCTTCATCGTTTCTCCTTTATTAAATTTAAAAAATTTTTCGCAAAACGCTTTTTAAATTTAACGCAGGAGGCTCGGGTTACGCACGCCGAGCCTCAAATTTAGCGTACTGATTCGGACCGCTAAGCCCGAATCAAATTTTGATTACATTCCTGCGTTTTCGTCGATCCATTTTAGGTATTCGATGATATCTTTGATCTCTTGATCGCTCATGTGCTGATTAGGCATTCTTAGGTTAAAGTAATCGATCATAGACTTGATATACTCGTCGCCGTAAAATTTAGACGGATCTTTGATAAAGTCAAACACCCATTTCTCGCCGTTTTCGTGACGCAAAAGAACGCCGGTTAGATCTGGACCCGAGCTAACCTGACCGATGACGTGGCAGCCGTTACAACCGCCTTTTAGATAGGCTTCCTCGCCTTTGGAGGCAGCCGGGCTCATAGGCGTGGCGATCTCTTTAGCGAGATTGTTTTTAGCTCTTAGGCCGACGTCCGCGGTTTTAACCATATACTGCCATACTTGGTACTCCCATAGTATCGCGCCGTTTACGTCGCCTTTTTTGTAGGCTTCGTCGGCTTTTGCTTTTACTTCAGGGATTTTGCCGTACTGATCCAGAGCGTCGGTAACTAGCTCTTTTACCTTAGGATATTTTTCATAATGCTTCTCTTTTAAATACGTAACGACGCTTTGGATAACTTCGTCGGTAGCTTTGTTTGTAGCGATTACTTTATCGTATTCGGCTTTTAGAGCTTCTGGACTTAGGGTTTTTAGCTTGCTTGCTTTGGCGGATTCGTATTTTTTGTTCGGATCTTTAACTAGCAAGTAACCCATCATCTCAAGGTGCAGCGCAGAGCAAAACTCTGTGCAGTAGTAAGGGAATACGCCCTCTTCGTCCGCTACGAAATTTACGGTCGCTGTTTTACCAGGCTCTAAAGACGCGTGGATGTTATAAAGATCCACGGTAAAGCCGTGAGTCTCGTCCTGGGCGCGCTCCAGGTTGGTTAGGTGGATGGTTACGTTGTCGCCTTTATTTACCTCGATATGCTCAGGATTGATGTGGCTTCTGATCATCGTAGCATAGACGGTTACGTTTTTGCCGTTGCGCTCGACTCTTTCTTGTCCGGCAAGAGTTGCGAACGGACTTTCTTTACCGGTGCGAGAGTTTGTTCCCATGGCATAGGTGGTAGCCGGTTTTAGCTTGCTAGCCGCGATCGAAACTACGTCGTGAGGTTCGCCCAGAGGTATCGGCATATCGTATAAAAGCTCCATTTTTGAGCCGGCTATGTCGATTAGCTGGTGGTTTTGCGGGTGAAGAGGGCCGACCGGGTTAAAGCGATCGATCGAAAGTTTATCAAGAGCGATAGCGTATTTTCCCTTAGGTTTTGACGATTTTCCCTCCATAGTATCAAGGTGTCCGATGTTGTAGTGGACGTTGATCCTATCTAGAACTTTTAGATTTTTGTAGTCCCATTTCACGATCTGGCTATCGACGTAAAGAGAGGTATAGATGATGCCGTCTTTTTCGTCAAAAGAGTTGTGCAGAGGTCCAAGGCCAAGTTCGACTTGTCCTTGCAAGCTCTTTGCCATATCAAGCACAGGGATGCCGTACGGATCGGTGCCGGCAAACTCTTTTTTATCGATTAGGTTTTTGATCTTTTTAAAATCATAAACCGTCGCATGAGTATCTAGCTTGCCGCCGATAACGATATAGCGGCCGTCAGGAGTGACGTCTACGCCGTGCGGGCTCTTTGGCTCAGGGATCAAAAATAACGCGCCGGCTTTAACCGCGGCGTCTATGGTAACTACTCTATGACCGTTTATCTCCATGTAGTTTTTCTTATCCTGAGCTAGCTTTTCTAAAATTTGCCAGTTATAAATGTGCAAATAGTCAGTGTCGTTTCTGCTCGCGCCCGCTTCAAACGGAGGCAAGCCCTTTTCGATACCGCCCGTATACATCTCGGAGTTTATCGAGTTTGTAAACGCCCAACCGAAACTCTCGCCCTTACCGGCGTCGCTTAGGTCCTGCCAGTACGGAGGAAGCTCGAGCGAGAAGGATGCTTTCTCGTCTATCTTACCTTTTGGATAGTCAAATTTCCAAAACGTTACCGCGCCGCGGTATGCGCTTTCGTACTCGTCTATCGAGTGGTAGCCGTTATCTAGCGGAGCCGCGTACTGCGCCGCTTCGATGACGTATTCGCTATTTGGAGTGATGAAGCTGCCGCCGTGTTCGCTTTTTACGATTGGATTAACGACGATTTGAGTAGTTTCGAAATCGTGCAAATTTATAACCGCGATGCGAGGGTTGGCTTTGTCGTTGATGAAAAGATAATCGCCGACGTATTCGCCGTTTTTCTCGGTTAAAGCAGGGTGGTGAGTGTCGCCCCACGTGATTTGTTTGCCTCTGATGGCGCCGCTTTTTAGGATGGCTTTAGACTCCTCGTCGTAGCCGTATCCCTGCCAAGGCTCGGGCGTAAAGACGCCGATATACTTGTAAATCCTCATTGAAGGCACGCCGTAAACCATTACCTGTCCGCTTTGGCCTCCTGAGGAAAATACGATGTAGTCGTCTTTTTTACCGCTTGGCTGATATGTTTTAGCGGCCGCTAGGATGTCTTTTTCCGTTAGTCCGCGCGCTTTCATGATAGCTTGCAAATCGCTATCCGATGCACACGCACTGCTAACGGAAAACGCGAGGCCCGCAGCCGCAACGATACCGCAACTAAGTAGTTTGTTCATTGAAAATCTCCTTTCCTAAGATTTTTTCTTGCAAATTTGGATCTCGCCGTTTATGCTAACGGCTATGACGCTATCTTCGTCGTTAAAAATTTTTATCACGGCGTCTGAGTTTTTGCCTATTTTTTCTATCTGTTTAAACTCGGCGTCGCTTCGTAAAATTTCGCCGTTTCCAAGCCCGATATAAACTTTATCCTGTACGACTAGCAGGCTTTTAACGCGCGAATTTGAGATTTTGTAAATTTGGACGATTAGGTTCGGGGCGGCTTTGGTCTCTGTGCTCGCCGAGTTTTTTGTTTCTAAATTTGTAGAGTTCATCAAATTTGCGTTTGCTTTGCCGCTAGTCAAATTTAGATCCGCTTTGTTTTGCGCGTTTTTGACGGCGGTTAAATTTGAGCTAGAGTTGTCTTTGCCATTTGTTTGCGTCAAATTTGCTTCGGCGTCAAATTTGAGGCTAGCTATCTCGCCGCTAGCAAGTCCGAAAATTACGCCTGATTTTATCTCCGCCGCGCTCAGAGCTACGGATTTTAATCTGCCTAGATTTTTTGCTTTCATGGTGCTTAAATTTACGGTAAAAACCGATCTATCCCAGCTAGTTATCAGTGCGGCGTCGTTTAAAATTTGACAGGTCGCGATATGGTATGCGCCGTCAAGACTCGCGCGCATCAGCTTTTTTGACGCAACGTCGTATGCGACAAAGGTGTCTTTGCTGACGACCGCGTAAATTTTGCCGTTTGCGACGTGAAGGTGCGTTACCTGCGTATCAAGGCTTAAATTTGAAAGATTTAGCATGCCGGCAAAAGAGCTAAAATCATCGTTAAATTTAGCTATCTCGCCGCCAGCAAATCCTGCGTATAAATTTACGCCATCAAAGGCTAGCGAGGTTATCTCGTCTGTTTTAAAGTCAAATTTGCTTATGGGTTTTAAGTCTTTTTGATTAAGTATATTTAGCGAATTTTTGGCATCGTAGACGGCTATGGTTTTGTTTTGCTCGCTATAGGCGCAGCTTTTTACGTCGAGACTAGCCGTGGCGCTAACGTCGCTTGCGAAGGAGAAAATAAACAGAGCGCATACGAGCGCTATAATCTTCATGGATGACTTCCGAATTTTAAATTTCCGCTAAAGAAACTATACAACCGGAAGGCTTAAAGTATATTGATTTAAATCAATATCAGTAATAATTGACCATAAAAAAATATCTCTGTGTTATAACGTAACACTCATAACAACTAAATAATAAAGCTATTATTATTTCAGATTTTCCAGCGTTTTCTTGATGTTTTGCGCCGTTAGATTGGAGATCTCGGCGACGAATTTACCGTTTTTGTCTAGTACGTAGAGCGAGGAGCTGTGTGCGACGGAGTACTCCATGACCGATTTTTCAAGCAGCACCTTTTGATACTTCACGCCGTAGCTTTTTGCAACCTTAGGCAGATCGTCTAATACTATACCGTAAGAATTCGGATAAAAATACTTCGCGTACTCATCGACGTTTTTAGGTTCGTCGCGCTCCGGATCTAGGGTGACGAAAATCACGACGATATCGTCTCTTTTTAGCTCGTTTAACACGCCGCTTAAGATACCTAAAGTCGCGGGGCAGACGTCCGGACACGAGGTGTAGCCAAAGTATATAATCTTATTTTTACCCTCAAAGCTCTTTAGACTCACCGCGCCGTTTGTGCCCTTGCCGGTAAAATCGTAATTTTTTAGACCCTCGGCGACGTTTGCGCTTTGACCGTTAGGGGCGTATTTGTTTGAATAAAATGCGAGATAACCTACGCCAAGAACCGTTAAAATCAGTATAAGTACGATAAGAAGCTTTTTCATCATCCGCCCTTTCAAGTGAAATTTGCATCTACTGATGCAAGTCGAAGTCTATATAAAGTCCGCTTTTTTTACCGTTTTCTAGCACCTCGAAACGGTACCTCATGATGTTTATCAGGCACGCGCTTAGCACGATGTTTGATATGTAGGCGTTGTCGCGTTTTTCTACTTCGGCCTTAATCACACCCATGTCCATATTTACGCCGTGGATCTCAAGGCTCGGGTTTTTAAACCCTTCTAGCCCCTCGATGCGCACTAGCGTAGGCTGCATAGTGTAAACGGGCTTTGGCGAGAGGCTAAATTTAACCGTCTTGCCGCGAAACTCTACGCCGCATGAGTGCTCGGCGTTCATATCGCAGGGAAGCGGGGTTAAATTTGCCCCCACGTCCTCTGCGCTCAAAAAGTCCTCTTGTGCTTGCGGTTTAAAAAACAGGTACGCCGAAGCACCCAAAACGCCGATTAACAGGACTAAAATAATGAGAAATTTTTTCATTAATGCTTGTGGTGTCCGCCGTGATCGTGTCCGTGTTCGCCGTCTTTTTTAGCTACGACCGCTTTTGCGACGATGTCTTTTACTTCGAGTTTTTGTCCGTTGTCAAACTCTAGCGTAGCGTCTAGTTTGTCGCCCTCTTTGATCGGAGCTTTGATGTCCATTAGCATTACGTGCAGACCGCCAGGCTTTAAATTCGCCTCGCCCATCGCAGGCACCTCGATATTTTCTATTTGCACCATCTTTTTCATGCCGTCTACTTCTTTGTGCGTATGTATCTCGCCCGTAGCGGCCGCCGGAGAGCTAGCGCCGACTAGTTTTACTGGCTTATCTGTGTTATTTTTGATGTCGAAAAACAGAGCCGTATTTTTTGCGCCGGGAGGTGTAGCCTTGGCGTAGATATCAACGATCTCGATATCTGCGGCGTTTGCAAAGCCCAAAGAGGCGACTACTAGAGGTAAAGCTAAAAATTTGCTTTTCATTTTTTGCGTCCTTTACGTATAATTTTGATATTCGCTATTGTAACACAAAATAAAAGCTTTTTAAAATTTTTAAGAGAAAATGTAATATAATTCTGGCCTTTATTACGAAAATACTCAACGTTAGGGAAATTTTGAAAAAACTACTCGGCTTACTTATTTTTTATGCTTTTTTTTCTCAAATTTTACTCGCCGAGGCTTTAGCGGACGCAAATTTGACGGGTACAAAATACTGGCTGGAAAAGCTAGGCGCAGCCGACGTCAGATACGGCTACTACGAGGCTAAAACCAAAATCATCGTCGTAAATAAAGCGCAAAAAACCCTGCAAAGCTTCGAGTATGCGGGCGGCGCGCTGGAGCAAATCTTTTCTCAAAGCGTGATAACTGGCAAAAGCGGGGATAAATTTAAAGAAGGCGACCTAAAAACGCCGGTCGGGGTTTACGACATCACGGACAAATTTACGCCGCCCGATCCCTTTTACGGGCCGCTTGCTATGTCGTTATCGTACCCAAACGCCCACGATAAGGCTGCGCAAAAAACGGGCGGAGGCATCTGGATACACGGCCTGCCGATGAAAGGCAAACGTGACGATGAAGTAAAAACGCGCGGCTGCGTGGCGTTTAACAACGACGCGCTGGTGGAATTCGGCAAACTGATCGGTAGCGAGGGCGTCGTGATAATCAGCGAAAGCCAAAAGGTGGACGCTAGTAAAGACGACGTAGCGCGCGTTCTGGCGCATCTGCACGAGTGGTTGCAGGCGTGGCGAGATAACGAGACTAAAATTTACCTCGGCTTTTACGCGGACGAATTTGTAAAGATAGAGGGTAAAAACGCGCTAACGAGGGCTAAATTTGCCGAAAATAAAAAGAGAATTTTCGCGCTAAACGAAAAAAAGAGCATAAAAGCTTCAAATTTTAGCGTGACGCCGTATCCAAACATCAAAGGGCAAAATCTTTTTAGAGTGGTTTTTGACGAGGATTATGCTGCGCCCAGCCATGAATTTAAGGGGCAAAAAGAGCTCTATGTGCGGCTAGATAAAGATAAATTTAAAATCTTAACGGAGAAGTAAATGCAAGAAAAAAGCGAAATAGTAAAGGCTCAAATCGAGGAAATTTTAAAGGCGAGGGGCGAGTTTTTTGCCGAGCTAGACCGCCAAGTGCCAAAGGTTGCGGGTACGGACGTGTTTGACTTTGCGGCGGTTAAAGAGGCCGATCTAAAGGCGCTTTACGCCAAATTTTACTCTTACGATTATAGTATTAGAAAGCTGCTTCCTAATGTTTATGAGGCGTTTGGCGTAAATTTCAATGTCTGAACTCGTTTTAAGCAGATCCGCCTACATCCATAATCTAACCAAAATTTGCGCCAAAGCCGGCGGCAAAGATCGCGTGATTTTGGTGCTAAAAGACAATGCCTACGGTCACGGAGCGGCGCTTGTGGGGCGTGAGGCGGCGAGCTATGGTATCAAATTTTGCGCGGTCAAAAACGAGGCCGAGGCGCGCGAGCTGGAGCCCTTTTTCGAGCACATCCTCATCCTTTCGCACATCCCGCACGGAGGCGAGAGCGAGCGATTTATCTACGCTATAAACGACATTTCTCTGATTGCTAAATTTAAACAAAGTGCGCGCGTGCATATCGCCGTCGATACGCTCATGCACCGAAACGGCGTGGCGATAGATGAGGTGCGGGCGGCGTGCGAGGAGGCTTTGGCGCACGGACTGCAAATTTGCGGTGCATTTACGCATTTTAGAAGTTCTGAGGAGCTTAGTAGCGATTATTTTGTGCAGAGGCAAAATTTCGCCGCGGCAAAAGCCGTAGTGCGCGAAATTTGCGGCGGTTCGAATTTGACCTTTCACTCGCACAACTCAGCTGCGACAGAGCGCTTCGGCGAACTAGCGGACGAGTGCGTGCGCGTGGGTATTGCAGCCTACGGATACGCGCAGTTTGACGAGAGTTTGGAGCTAAGGCGCGTGGCATCGCTTTGGGCACATAAAGTTAGCGGTAGAGTACTAAAAAAAGGGCAATGCGCGGGCTACGGCGCTAAATTTTGCGCGAGCGAGGATATGCAAATCGCCGTTTACGACCTAGGCTACGGCGACGGACTGCTACGCTATACGGGCGAGGGCGAGCTATGCACGGCCGGCGGACAGCGACTGCTTGGCAAAATGTCGATGGATAGCTTTTGCTGCGAATACGTCGGCGATAAAATTTGCGTATTTGACGATGCGCGCGTTTGGGCGGATTTTTTCGGCACGATCAGTTATGATGTTTTGACTAAGCTTTCGCCTAGCATCTCGAGGCGGTTTGAGTAAAACTTCTCGCAGTCCGCTTGAGCTCGCAGGTAGCAAACCCTGCACGCAGAACTAGCGGCAAAAGTTAGCTTTCCAAATTTATGAGCTTAGTCTGCTATCTTCAAAAACGTAAATTTGCCGTCTGATTCAAATTTACTCCGAATTTTGCCTAATATCGGCTCGCGGTTTTGTAAATTTGAGACATCGTTTGGCGGTCAAAAAATTTATCGCTTTTTTTCTTGGGCGGATCGTGCTAATTTTGCCTAAGCGTCAGGTTCGCTAAATTTTGCTTACCGATTTATAGCCTGCTATATTAGCGGGCAAAGCATTTTATGTTTTAAGGTGCTACCGTATTTGCTTTTATGCCTCTACGCCGGCGTTTTTAATTTGGATTTGCGATAAAATCGGACGAGATTCTATGCAGCTAAATTTTCGTAGCGGCGTCAAATTTACGCTGTGTTGGCGCGAGCCGCATTTTGCAAAAACCGAAGCGGAGCATTTGGCTAAGCAGGCAAAATTATTTAAATTTACTTCAAAATATCCTCAAGTGCTGCTTTTAGATCGCTAAATTTAAAGCTAAATCCGCTCTCCATCAAGGCTTTGGGATAGACTTTCGCACCCTCAAGCAGTACGACAGACCCCTCACCCAGCATCAAATTTAACGCAAATTTAGGCACTTTAAAAAACGTCGGTCGTCCTAAAACCTCGCCTAAAATTTGAGTAAATTCTCCGTTTGTGCTAGGAGTCGGCGAAACGAGATTAAAAACGCCGCTTTGGCGGTTTTGCAAGGTAAATTTAAATGCCTCTAGCAAATCAGCGACGCAAATCCAGCAAAACGCCTGCTCGCCGCTACCGATCTTGCCGCCAAGACCGAGCCTAAATGCCGGCAGCATCTTGGCTAGCGCGCCGCCTCGACCTAGCACCACGCCTAGGCGAAATATCGCCGTTTGCGTCCGCGCTTTAGCGGCCTCGCTCTCCCACTCGCATGCTAGCTCTCCCAAAAATCCGCGGTCAAATTTGACCGAGCTCTCGTCGTGATCAAGCCCGTTTTCGTAGATGCCGATAGCCGAAGCGCTGATGAAAAATGGCGGATTTTCTAGCTCGTTTATAGCGCAAACTAGCGTGTGCGTAGTCTCTATCCTGCTTGCGCGAAGCTGCTTTTTATAGGCCTCGCTCCATCTGGCCGCGATAGAAACACCTGCTAAATTTATAACCACATCGCAGCCGCTGATGGGGTTTTCGAGCGCGTATTTGTCGGCGTAGGCGGCCCTCGGGATAGCTACGACCTCGTGCCCCTGGGCTTTAAAAAATCTGCAAAGCTCGCCGCCGATAAATCCGCTCGTGCCGTTTACGGCTATTTTCATATTTTGCCTTTTTGATAAATTTTTATTTTGACGCGTACGGCTAAATTTGACGCGACGCAGGGTTAAATTTAGCGTTAAATTTAACGCTCAAGCCATTTCGCTTAAATTTGCCGGCAAAACGAGGGCTTAAATTTGCCGTCAAATTTACTTTCTAAAATACTCTTTCACGCCGTTTTCGCCATCTAGTTGCGAGCGTAAATTTTCTAGCGCGGCGATGCGATCTTGGGTGCTCGGGTGCGTACGAAATAGCGAGCCCAGAGCGCTTTTTGCGCCGCTAAAGGGATTAACGATAAACATATGCGCGCTTTGTTCGTCGGCGTTTGCCATCACGTGTCCGCGCGCGTAGTCCTCGAGCTTGCGCAGCGCGCCGGCTAGGTGCTGGGGCTTGCCCGTTATCATCGCAGCACCCCTGTCGGCCTCAAACTCCCGCGCCCGCGAGATCGCCATGCGTATGATCGTGGCTGCTAGCGGCATGATGACGGCTAGGGCGATTAACATTAGCGGATTTTGCTTGCCTTGACGGTTTGCTGCTCCAAACTGCGCGAAATTTGCCAGTATCGCGATCGCTCCAGCAAAAACCGCCGCGATAGAGCCCGTTAGGATGTCGTAGTGGCGCACGTGGCTTAGCTCGTGAGCTAGCACGCCCTCGATCTCGTCTTTGTTTAGTATATTTAGCAGGCCCTCGGTCACGGCTACCGCGGCGTGGCTAGGGTTGCGACCTGTGGCAAATGCGTTTGGTACGGCTTCTGGGATGATGTAGATCTTTGGCATCGGCAAATTTGCCTTCGCGCAAAGCTCGCGTACAATCTGATAAAGCCCCGTCGCGTGCGCCTCGTCCATGGGTACGGCTCGGTAGTGCTTGAGCACGAGTGTGTCCGAGAAAAAATATGAAAAGAAATTCATCCCAAGCGCAACTAAAAATGCGATCATCATACCGCTCGTGCCGCCTATCGCGCCGCCGACCGCTACGAAAAGCAACATCAGCACCGTCATCAAAAATGCGGTTTTAAAAAGTTCCATTTGTTTCCTTTACTCGTAAAATTTTACAAAAATATCTCGCCGCCCTCTTTTATCTTTTCTATGAGGGCGAAAATATCTTTCTCCGCTATGCGCATCGGAGCCGAGCCCAGCGTGCCTAGATCGTTAAAATAAATAGCGTCGTCCGAGTTTAATTTTATAAAAAATCCCAGGTCGCCGTCTTGGCCTATCATATAAAAACCGGGCTCGTAAAGCGCCACTTCGTACGTTTCGTTTCGCTCGGCTAGAGCCGCACGCCCGTATAGATACGCACCCGCTCCCGCTTCGTTAAAAACGTCTACGCACTCCTCGACATCGATATTTTCTAAAAATTTCAGATATAACGGCGGAAATTTTATCACCGTTTATCCTTGCCTATTACGGCGTTTTTAAGTATCGCGGCGTCCGCGCCAGTCTCGCTAAGCTCGGCTAGCTCGTTTTGGCTCTCTATGATAACGCAAATTTGAGCGTCAAATAGATAATCCTGCGCCAGTTTTGCCGCTTTGCCGGCAAGCTCGCGGGGCACGACGATAAATTTCGCTCCGGCCGCGTTTGCGACGATGATTTCGTTTAGATTTTCCGTCTCGACGCAAAACTGGGCGCCGAGCTCCTGCGCGCGCTTTATCGCGGCTGCGTCAAATTTAAACAAATTTTGCTTGCCCGCTTCTATCTGCTGGGCATTTTCTCGCCAAAACAGCGGCTCGTACGGCACTAGCTCGTGGCCGATTAGTTTCATTTTTTATCCTTTATACAGTCCTCGCAGACATAACCGCCGCCGCTTATTACGGCGTCTTTGGCCTCTATGAAGGTGCCGCATTTTTTGCATTCGACGAAATTTTGGGCCTCTTTATCCTCTTTTTTTGCGCCGCCTTTTACGCCTCTTTTGACGCGGGTTTTAAAAAATATCAAATAAATCGCGATTAAAACCGCAAAAAAAGCCAAAATTTTAAATAACATCGCCGCCCTTTATAAATACGTAATTTCGGTTGCCGCGCCCGTAAATTTGAGCTTTGAGCCCCTCTAGCTCGCTTTGTACACTGCTTCCTTTGTAAAGTAAAATTTGAGTTTGCGCGTCAAAAAAACCGTCGCAAATTTGCAAAAGATCTTTCGTTTTCATCAGCGCGCGGCTCGTGATTAGCTGCGCCGCAAACAGCTCGCCGTCCTCAATCTTGCAAGATTTTACGTGCACGTTGGTTAAATTTAGCTCGGCTTTGACGTAGCTTAGAAACGCCGATTTTTTCGGACTAGGCTCAAAGAGATGCCACTCACACTCCCTTAAAATCATCGCGAGAAATATCGCGGGGAAACCCGCTCCGCTACCCACATCGATCGCCGTTTTAGCGTCCAAAATTTGCGGGAAAATTTCAAGCGGAGCTATGCTATCGGCGATCTGCTCGTTTAATTTTTTGTAGTTAGTTAGGCTGTGCACGCGGTTAAATTTAGCCAAAATCTCGCTAAATTTCGCCGTTTGCGCGCTAAAATCTCGCGGCAGGTCAATTTTCATCTAGCATGTGCCCCATCTGCTCTTTTTTCACGCGCAGGTAGTTTTCATTAAATTTGTTCGCATGTATGACGATCGGCACGCGAGAGACGATTTGTACGCATTTTAGCCCGGACAGTTTTTTTGGGTTATTGGTTAGCAAATTTATTTTTTCGATGCCGAAGTGCTTTAAGATAAAATCCACGATCTCATACGTGCGCTCGTCGGCCTTAAAGCCTAGCTGGTGATTTGCCTCGATGGTGTCAAGGCCCTGGTCTTGCAGGTGGTAGGCGTTTACTTTGTTTAGTAGGCCGATATTTCGCCCCTCTTGGCGCAGATAAATCACCATGCCGCCGTGCTCCTCGATGTATTTTAGGCTGGCTTCTAGCTGGTCGCGGCAGTCGCATTTTAGGCTACCGATCGCATCGCCCGTTAGGCACTCGGAGTGGATGCGGACGTTTACGACCTCGCCGAAAGGTTTTTTATATATCGCCAAATGCTCCTTCTCACCCTCCTTAAATGCCTTTATCTCAAATATCCCGAAACGAGAGGGTAAATTTGCCGTATTTGAAAGCTCAATATTCATAAATTTTTAACTCCTATTATGTTACACTAAGCGTAAATTGTAGCGAAGTAAAAGGAAAATTATGTTTAAACGTTTTAGAAGGCTCAGGATAAATCCAGCGATCAGGGAGATGGTGCGCGAAACTAGCGTTGCGGCGAGCGATTTTATCTATCCGCTTTTTATCGTCGAGGGCAAAGGTATAAAAAAAGAGATAAGCTCGATGCCGGGCGTCTTTCAGATGAGTTTGGACGAAATTTTAAAAGAGTGCGAAATCGTGCGAAATTTAGGTATAAAAGCGGTGATATTGTTTGGAATCCCGAGCCTAAAAGATAGCGTAGGCAGCGATGCTCTAAGCGACGATGGCATCATAGCGACCGCGCTGCGAGCGATAAAGGATAAATTTCCTGATCTAGTCGTGATAACCGATCTTTGCTTTTGCGAGTACACCGATCACGGCCACTGCGGTATTCTAGATCACGTCCACCAGACCGTCGACAACGACGCGACGCTAGAGATCTCCGCCAAACAAGCGCTGATCCACGCTAGAAACGGCGCCGATATGATCGCTCCAAGCGGTATGATGGACGGCATCATCGCTACCTTGCGCGGGGCGCTGGATTTGAGCGGATACGAAAATTTGCCGATTATGGCGTATTCGACCAAATTTGCTTCGGCGTACTACGGGCCGTTTCGCGACGTGGCCGAGAGCGCGCCAAGTTTTGGCGATAGAAAGAGCTACCAGATGGATCCCGCAAACCGCCTAGAGGCCGTGAGCGAGAGCCTGGAGGACGAGGCGCAGGGAGCCGATATCTTGATGGTAAAGCCCGCGCTTGCGTATCTAGATATCATCCGCGATCTGCGCGAAGCGACGAGGTTGCCGATCTGCGCGTACAACGTGAGCGGCGAATACGCCCTGCTAAAAGCTGCGGCAAAAGCCGGCGTCATCGACTACGAGCGCGTGATGATGGAGACGCTAGTAGGATTTAAGAGGGCGGGGGCGGATTTAATAATCAGTTACCACGCCAAAGAAGCAGCCGCTTTATTAAGAAAATAGCGGCTTGTCTCGCGAGTATCTTTGCTTGATTTTGCAAATTTCGCCCTGCGATAGGCTACGTGCCTTATCTTGGGACGAAATTTACTTCAAAACAAGCAAATCTATCTCGCGATACTTCGCCTTGTAAATTTTATGGGCAAATTTGGGAATAAAGGGAGCAAAATGCGGCACTTTTTAACGTTAAACGATTTTAGCAAAGACGAAATCATAGAAATTTTAAATTTGGGTTTGCAGATAAAAAAAGAGGCAAAGGCGCGAGATTTCAAACCGTATCTCAAAGATCAAAAATTAGCGATGATATTTGAGAAAAGCTCGACTAGAACGCGCGTAAGCTTTGACGTGGGAATGAACGAGCTTGGCGGGCACGCGCTGTTTCTTAGCTCGAGCGATATCCAGATCGGGCGCGGCGAACCGATAAAAGACACCGCGCGCGTGATCTCGCGAATGTGCGATCTCATCATGGCTCGCGTTAATCGTCACGAGACGTTAGAAGAGCTTGCCAAATTTAGCCGCGTACCCGTGATAAACGGCCTTAGCGATAAATTTCACCCCGCGCAGCTGATGGCCGATATCATGACGGCGGTCGAATGCGGACTAAAAATAGACGAGATAAAGGCGGCGTTCGTGGGCGACGGCAACAACATGGCCCACTCGTGGCTGATGCTAGCTAGCAAGCTCGGCTTTGAGCTAAGGATCGCTACGCCAAAGGGCTACGAGCCAGACGCCGAGGTCGTAAATTTAGCGATGAAAAACGCTCAAATTTCGGGAGCTAAAATTTATCTAACTCATGACGTAAAAGAAGCCGTATCGGGCGCTAACGTCGTCACTACCGATACTTGGGTCTCGATGGGGCAAGAGGCGGAAAAAGAAAAGCGCCTGAGGGACTTTGCCGGATTTTGCGTGGATGAAAATTTGATAAGTTTAGCCGCGCCCGGCGCTATATTTTTGCACTGCTTGCCGGCCTACCGCGGATACGAGGTGAGCGAGGCGGTGTTTGAGGCGCACGCGGATGAGATTTTTGCCGAGGCGGAAAATCGCCTGCACGCGCAAAAAGGCGTGATGGTGTGGCTTGATAGGCATCGAAACGGGTAAGTTAAGGAAGTAAATGAAAGAAAAAAATCTACAAAAAACATACGAAAAAATCGACGAAATTTCGGGCGAGCTCGGGATAAAAGAGGGCGAAAAAACGATATTTGAGATCGTGCCGACAAGCGACCCTAATCAAATGAGCCTCAGCCTAAAAAGCGGCTCGTGGGACGGAGTGGAGCCGTGGTTCGGTATTGACGAAAATCAAAATTTGCACACGATGGTTTCGTTAAAATCGCTCTCGCAACTCATCGAAGCCTACCGCAACGTCCAAAAGGAAAATTTCGAGCTAAGGCTTGAAAAGACGATCTGGCAAAACGTGCCGATAGATTTCGCCGACGTTTGGGTCGTGGCGATGGACGAGATACGCAAGATCGCCGCAAAAAATAAAAACAAAAAAAGCATCGACGTAAATTTGGAAAAACTGGTAAAGGGTATCAAAAAGCAGTATCCAAATTTGTTCGTCGATATGCAGAATTTAATGAAAAATGCAAGGAATAAAACGCTATGATAGATTTTGACGCTTACGTGAAGTATTCGCGCCCGGGACCGCGCTACACGAGCTATCCGACCGCGCCCGAGTTTAGCGATAAATTTAGCTACGAAGACTACCTGCGGGAGCTAAAAAACCGAGACGCCTCGCGCCCACTTTCGCTTTATTTGCACCTGCCTTTTTGCCGCAGCGCCTGTTATTTTTGCGGTTGTAACGTGATCTATACGAGCAAAGAGGACCGCAAAACGCGCTATATGCAGTATCTGCAAAAAGAGCTAGATCTGCTAGCGGCAAACCTCGATACGAGCGCGCCCGTGCTGCAAATGCACTTTGGCGGCGGCACTCCGACCTTTTACGGCGCGGATCAGTTAGATGAAATCATCAAAATGATAAAGGTTAAATTTAAAAACTTCTCGCCCGAGGCTGAAATCAGCTGCGAAATCGACCCGAGATTTTTGACCCGCGAGCAGCTTGACGTACTCGTCTCCCACGGCTTTAATCGCATCAGCTACGGCGTGCAGGACTTTGACGAGCGAGTGCAAAAAGAGATCCACCGCATCCAGCCCTACGAAATCACCAAAAACGCCGTGGATATGGCGCGCGCCAAGGGCATAAACTCGATAAATATGGACCTGATCTACGGCCTGCCGTATCAGACGCTAGAGAGTTTTAAAGCGACGCTGGATAAGGCTTTGACGCTATCTCCGGACCGCCTGGCGGTGTTTAACTACGCGCACGTGCCGTGGATAAAAAAATCTATGCGTAAATTTGACGAAGCGACGCTGCCTAGCCCTAAAACCAAGCTTGAAATTTTAAAATACACGGCCGAGTTTTTTATCAAAAACGGCTACAAAATGATCGGCATGGATCACTTTGCAAAGCCGGTCGACGAGCTTTTCGGCGCGCTTGCTAACGGCACGCTTCATCGCAACTTCCAAGGCTACACGACTAAGGGCGGAGCCGATCTCATCGGCATCGGACTAACTAGCATCGGTGAGGGGCAAAGATACTACGCGCAAAATTTCAAGGACATGGACGAATACGAAAAAGCCCTAGATAGCGGCGTTTTACCGTATTGTAAAGGTATCTACCTAAACGACGACGATCTAATCAGAAAAGCCGTGATAATGAGCCTGATGAGTAACTTCGCCCTTGATATCAAGGCGGTTGAGGCTAAATTTGACATCAAATTTTTCGAGTATTTTAAAGATGATTTGGTCGAGCTTGAAAATTTGGGCGAATTTGTAACCGTAACGCCTGAAAAAATCAGCGTAAACGAGACGGGCACGCTGATCATCCGAAATATCGCGATGTGTTTTGACGCGTATTTGAAAAAAATACCCGAAAATTTACGCCGATTTTCAAAAACGGTTTGACGCGAAAATGTTTAAATTTAGCGAAATTTCGGATAAATGCGTAAAATGCGGCAAATGTATCCAAGTCTGCACGATCCACAAGATAAACTCCGACGAAACAACCTCTCCGCGAGGCTTTTTAGACCTTGTGGGAGCCTACGAGCGCGGCGAGCTAAAGCTTGATAAAAGCGCGAAAAATATCTTTGAGAGCTGTTTTTTATGTACGAGCTGCGTCGAGGTCTGTCCAAACTCCTTGCGCGTGGATACGGCGATAGAAAACGTCCGCCGCGATATCGCGGATAAATTTGGCATCGCGTGGTATAAAAAGGCGTTTTTTTGGCTACTGCGTCACCGTGCGGTTATGGATTTGGCGGCAAAGCTGGGCTATGTGTTTCAAAGCTGCGCGTTTAAGATCCGCGAAGGCGCAATGAGCCCGAGATTTAGCCTGCCGATGGTGAAAAAAGAGCGGCTTTTGCCCACTGCTAGCAAAAAGAGCTTTTTAAACTCGCACGCCGAGTTTATCGATAACGGCGGCGATAAAACCATCGGCGTTTTCATCGGATGTATGGGAAACTACGCGTATACGGGCATCGGCGAGGCTCTCGTTAAGATCGCCCGCGAGCTTGGGTTAAATTTAAATTTGATGAAAAAACAGGCCTGTTGCGGCGCGCCGGCGTATTTTACAGGTGATTTTGCGACGGTTGAGGTCTTGGCAAAGCGAAATATAGAGTATTTTGAAAAAATGCTGGGCGAACTAGACGCTATCATCGTGCCGGAGGCGACCTGTTCGGCGATGATAAAGATCGACTATGAGCACTTTTTTCATGACGACGAGCATTGGCGAGAGCGAGCAAAAGCTGTGAGCAAGAAGATATTTTTAGCGACGGAGTACTTTGAAAAATTTACAAATTTAGCTGAAATTTTGGCCAAAAAGGGTAAAAACTTGACATCCGTTACCTACCACGACCCTTGTCATGCTAGAAAAATGCAAGGCGTCTTTAAAGAGCCTCGCAAACTGCTCGCTCAAAACTACGAAATGACCGAAATGGAAGATCCAAACGAATGTTGCGGTTTTGGTGGAGTGACGATGCAGTCTGAAAAATATCATCTAAGCCGCGCAGCCGGACAAAGAAAATCAGAAATGATAAAAAACTCGGGCGCAAAGATCGTAAGCGCCGAGTGTAGCGCCTGTAAAATGCAAATTTCAAATGCGCTACATATCGGTGGCTCAGACGTGAAGTGCGAGAATCCGATAGAACTAATCGCAAAAGCGCTCGGCTAAAGCTCGGTGCTTAGTTTATATTTTTTATAGTATAATGACGAGACGGTCGTCGGGCGCCGCCAAATTTTGATAAATAATATAAGGAAATTCGTGAAAAAAGCGATAGTCGTCGTTTTGATGTTTTTTAGCGCACTGTTTGCAAACGACGAATATCATATTTTTGTGAGCGCTTTTGGCGACGACGTAAGCGAAAAGGCAATAGAAAGCGTGCGAGTGGCCGTCGAAAAAAAAGTAGGTGACCTTGAGGGCGTCGAAAAAGTCGTTAGCGGTAAATTTGGTAGATACCGTGCCATCGCGATAAAAACACAGCCTCTAAGTGGAGAAAAAATTAAAATTTTAATTAATAAAATAAAATCCGCAGGATACAAAGAGGCATATGCCGGGATGGTAAAAAGCGAAAATAACGACGATAAAGGCGCCCTTGATTCTAAAACCACTGCAGAAGAAAAAGACGTAACTATGCCGAAAAAACGAGGATTAAGAAAGAAGCCGGACCTATTTTTTAAAGAGGCACCGGAGCCAATGGGCTAAAATTTAGCTTGCATGTGCGACTAAATTCTAATTTTTTATCCTTATTTCCAAAAATTTTAAAAAAAGCTTGACTTTGAAAAGAAATTGGGCTATAATCCAACTTTCATAAATCAGGATGCTGGTGTAGCTCAGTTGGTAGAGCTACTGCCTTGTAAGCAGTGGGTCGGCGGTTCAAGTCCGTTCACCAGCTCCATTTCATAACAGTGTTTGACCAGAAATACCATTGCAAAGCATTTATTTTTTAAAATAGGGTGAGATACTCAAGTGGCCAACGAGGGCAGACTGTAAATCTGCTGACTATGTCTTCCGTGGTTCGAATCCACGTCTCACCACCATGCTACGCGCGGGAGTAGCTCAGTTGGCTAGAGCATCAGCCTTCCAAGCTGAGGGTCGCGGGTTCGAGCCCCGTTTCCCGCTCCAGATTTTGGAACTAAACTGGGAGCTGTAAGATGATAAAAATATTAAATTTTATACATTTTCTACGGCACACCTTTTTAATTTCATTTAGTTGTTTATGCTTTTTCAAAAATTCTCTAATGCCAAGAGTTTGACGCTCATATGGCTCAGAGGTAGAGCACTTCCTTGGTAAGGAAGAGGTCGCGGGTTCAAGTCCCGCTATGAGCTCCACGGATTTTAGAGAAGTAAAATTAAGTATAAACTTGAATTGCAAATATCATTACGGAGGAAGAGATGGCAAAAGAAAAATTTTCACGTAACAAGCCACACGTAAACATTGGTACTATCGGTCACGTTGACCATGGTAAAACAACTTTGACAGCTGCAATTTCTGCTGTTCTTTCAAGAAAAGGTCTTGCTGAGTTAAAAGACTATGATAATATCGACAACGCTCCAGAGGAAAAAGAGCGCGGTATTACCATCGCTACTTCTCACATCGAGTACGAGACTGAAAATCGCCACTATGCGCACGTTGACTGCCCAGGCCACGCCGACTATGTTAAAAACATGATTACCGGTGCGGCTCAAATGGATGGTGCTATCCTAGTTGTTTCTGCCGCTGACGGTCCAATGCCTCAAACTAGAGAGCACATCTTGCTTTCTCGCCAAGTAGGCGTTCCATACATCGTTGTTTTCATGAACAAAGCCGATATGGTTGACGATGCTGAGCTTCTTGAGCTAGTTGAGATGGAAATTCGCGAGCTTCTAAACGAGTACGATTTCCCTGGTGACGATACTCCAATCGTAGCAGGTTCAGCCCTACAAGCTCTTAACGAGGCTAAAGCTGGAACAGATGGCGAATGGTCTGCAAAGGTTCTTGAACTTATGGCTAGAGTTGATGAGTATATTCCAACTCCAGTACGCGCAACAGATAAAGATTTCTTGATGCCTATCGAGGATGTTTTCTCTATTTCTGGTCGCGGTACAGTTGTTACCGGTAGAATTGAAAAAGGCGTGGTAAAAGTCGGCGATACCATCGAAATCGTAGGTATTAGACCAACTCAAACTACTACTGTTACCGGCGTCGAAATGTTTAGAAAAGAGATGGATCAAGGCGAGGCAGGCGACAATGTAGGTGTTCTTCTAAGAGGCACAAAAAAAGAAGATGTTGAGCGCGGTATGGTTCTTTGCAAACCTAAATCAATTACTCCTCACACTAAATTTGAGGGCGAAGTTTATATTTTAACAAAAGAAGAAGGTGGACGCCATACCCCATTCTTTAACAACTATAGACCGCAGTTCTATGTAAGAACGACTGATGTTACAGGTTCTATCACTCTTCCAGAAGGAACAGAGATGGTTATGCCTGGTGATAACCTAAAGATAACTGTTGAGCTTATTGCGCCAGTTGCTCTTGAAGAGGGAACTCGCTTTGCGATCCGCGAAGGTGGTAGAACTGTTGGTTCAGGCGTTGTTTCTAAGATTCTAGCATAAACTAATTTATAATTTTTAGCGGAGATTGTTCTCCGCTTTTTTGAAGGGAATTTATGGCAAAAGGTAATAGAATAAAAGTTGGTCTTAAATGTTCTGAATCAGGTGATATAAATTACACCACAGTGAAAAATAGCAAGACAACGACTGAAAAATTAGAACTAAAAAAATATTGCCCAAGACTAAAAAAACATACTGTTCATAAAGAAGTTAAGTTAAAGAGCTAAGGCTTTTTAGGGCAATAGCTCCAACGGTAGAGCGCTGGATTCCAAATCCAATGGTTGGGGGTTCGAATCCCTCTTGCCCTGCCATCAGAAGGTTAAAAATGGAAAAAATAATAAATTATATAAAGCTTTCGCGCGCTGAGATTGGAAAGGTAATTTTTCCACTCAAAGAGCAAATAAGAAATGCTTTTATAACAGTTTTTGCTGTAGTAGCTATTGTTTCACTTTTTTTAGCTCTTGTTGATGCAATTATGTCTTTCTCTCTTTCAAAGCTGATTTAAGGTTGAATCATGGCACATAAATGGTATGCGATTCAAACTTACGCCGGTAGCGAAATGAGCGTAAAGAGAGCTATTGAAAATTTGGTTAGAGATAATCACATTGAAGAACAACTAAAAGAGATTATAGTTCCTACTGAAGATGTAATAGAAATCAAAAACGGCAAGAAAAAAATAAATGAAAGAAGTCTTTATCCTGGATATGCTTTTGCATATCTTGATTTGGATACGGCTCTTTGGCACAAGATTCAGTCTCTTCCTAAAGTTGGTAGATTTATAGGCGAGGCGAAAAAACCTACGCCACTAAGCGAAAAAGATATAAATTTAATTTTAGAAAAAGTCCAAAAGCGAGCTGCTCCTAAACCAAAAATTTTCTTTGATAACGGAGAAAATGTTCGTATTACGGAAGGGCCTTTCGCGAATTTTACTGGTATAGTAGAAGAGTACGATATGATACACGGAAAGCTAAGGCTAAATGTTTCAATATTTGGCAGAAGCACCCCAGTTGAAATTTTATATTCACAAGTCGAGAAGATAGTATAAGGAGAAGTTTATGGCTAAAAAAGTTATAGGCGAAATTAAATTACACATTGCTGCTGCAAAAGCAAATCCAAGTCCTCCGGTAGGCCCGGCTCTTGGTCAGCAAGGCGTTAATATTATGGAATTTTGTAAAGCATTCAATGAAAGAACAAAAGATATGGCTGGCTTTAGGGTTCCAGTTGTTATTACCGTTTATGCTGATAGAAGCTTTACATTTATCACTAAACAGCCGCCTGCTACGGATTTGATTAAAAAAGCTGCAGGCATAGAAAAAGGTTCGGATAATCCGTTAAAAAATAAGGTAGCTAAGCTTACAAAAGCTCAGGTACTTGAAATAGTAGAGAAAAAAATTGCCGACTTAAATACTAAAGATAGAGAGCAAGCAGCTAAAATTATTGCTGGTTCTGCTCGCTCAATAGGAATTACGGTAGTAGATTAATCCTTTTACCACATAAGGATTTTATAAAGTTAAGTTTATGCGCACGCGTTAATATTTATAGCGCGTGTATTTTAAATTTGACAATGTGGAAGCATAAAATTTAAAAATGCGGAGAAATTAATGTCAAAAAAAACTACAAAAAGATTTGGTAAGCTACTTGAAAAAGTTGATACTACTAAAACCTACTCTTTAGCAGATGCTATCGATACTGTAAAATTACTAAAAAGCGCCAAATTTGACGAAACAGTCGAAATTGCGCTAAAACTCAACGTCGATCCAAGACATGCCGATCAAATGGTTAGAGGCTCGGTAGTGCTTCCTGCAGGAACTGGCAAAACCGTTCGCGTAGCCGTTATAGCAAAAGATGCAAAAGCCGATGAAGCAAAAGCCGCCGGTGCTGATATAGTTGGTAGCGACGAGCTTGTTGAGGATATCCAAAAAGGAATTATGAATTTCGACGTTCTTATTGCTACTCCAAATTTGATGGGCTTAGTCGGTAAAGTAGGACGAATTTTAGGACCAAAAGGTCTTATGCCAAACCCAAAAACAGGCACTGTTACCATGGATGTGGCTCAAGCGGTTAATAACGCAAAAAGCGGTCAAGTTAATTTTCGCGTAGATAAGCAAGGAAATATACACGCTGGCCTTGGTAAAGTTAGCTTTTCAAAAGAGCAATTAAACGATAACATTTCAACTCTTATCAAAGCGGTAAATAGACAAAAACCTGCGGCAGCAAAAGGTAGATATATTAAGAGTGCCGCTTTATCATTAACTATGAGCCCTTCTGTTTTACTTGAGACTCAAGAGCTTATGGATCTACGCTAATTTAGCTAATAATTTTTATCTTAGATTGGAGATAGCAGAGGCTTTTGCTTAATCGTGCTTTTATGCCGCTCTGCTTGAAATCACTAGTCGGAAAGGAGAGAAACTAGATGACGAGAAACGAAAAATCTGAAATAATCAGTAAACTTGAAGCCGAATTTAAAGGAAATGAAGCGATTATAGTTTGCGATTATCGCGGTCTTAGCACTAAAAAACTAGAAGCATTAAGAGATGCTGCTAGAGTTTTAAACGTAAAAGTTCAAATCGTAAAAAATACTCTTGCAAATATCGCTCTTAATAACGTTGAAAAGTCTGGTATGGTCTTAAAAGATACAAATATCTTTATCTGGGGCGATCAGCTTTCAGCTACTAAGGTTGCGGCTAAATTTGAAGAGACTAACAGCGAACTATTCAAAATCAAAACCGCTCATATTGACGGTGAAGTTGCAAGCGTTGAGAAGGTTAAAGCTCTATCTAAGATGCCTAGCCGTGATGAGTTGCTTGCTATGCTTTTGCAAGTTTGGAATGCGCCTATCCAAAATTTCACTATTGGACTAAATGCGCTTAAAGAAAAAAAATCAGCATAATATAAAAGGATAAAAAATGGCAATTACCAAAGAGGACGTATTAGAATTTATCTCTAATCTTTCAGTATTAGAGCTAAGCGAACTAGTAAAAGAATTTGAAGAGAAATTTGGCGTAAGCGCTGCTCCAGTAATGGTAGCAGGCGGCGCAGCAGCAGGCGGTGCAGCTGATGCAGCTGAAGAGAAAACAGAATTTAACGTTGTTCTAGTTGACGGCGGCGACAAGAAAATCAACGTTATTAAAGTTGTTCGCGCTCTTACAGGTCTTGGTCTTAAAGAGGCTAAAGACGCAGTTGAGCAAACTCCTTCTGTTATTAAAGAGGGTGTTAGCAAAGATGAGGCTGAAGCAGCTAAAAAAGAGCTTGAAGAAGCTGGCGCTAAAGTCGAACTTAAATAATTTCACTTATTTTTACAAAGGAGGCGACGCCTCCTTATTTAATTTTTACAAAGATGCCGCAGACGTGCGGTTATTTACTTTCTTTCAAACTTATACCATGAGGTAGAATATGCTAAATAGTTTATACTCAGGAAATCGTCTTAGGGTTGATTTTTCAAATGTTGCCAAAGAGATCGATGTTCCTAACCTACTACAATTACAAAAAAAGAGTTTTGACCAGTTTTTAAACGTAGATAAAAATCAAGGCGAAAGCGGTATAGAAAAAGTTTTCAAATCAATATTTCCTATACATGATCCGCAAAACCGCTTAAGCTTGGAATACGTAAGCTCTGAAATCGGAAAACCAAAATATACGATCAGAGAGTGCATGGAGCGCGGGCTTACTTATTCTGTAAATTTAAAAATGAAAATAAGGCTGATCGTTCACGAGAGAGATGAAAAAACAGGCGAGAAGATCGGTATAAAAGATATAAAAGAGCAGGAAATTTTCGTTCGCGAAATTCCTTTGATGACGGATAGAATTTCATTTATTATTAATGGCGTCGAGCGTGTCGTGGTTAATCAGCTTCACAGAAGTCCCGGCGTTATCTTTAAAGAAGAGGAAAGCCCGACAGTCGTAAATAAGCTTATTTATACGGCTCAAATCATTCCTGACCGCGGTAGCTGGCTATATTTTGAATACGACACAAAAGATGTACTTTATGTGCGTATCAACAAGCGCAGAAAAGTGCCGGTAACTATCCTATTTAGGGCGCTTGGATATAAAAAACAAGATATTATCAAGTTATTTTATCCTATACAAACTTTAACAATAAAAGATAATAAATTTTTGACGCCATTTAACCCAGATGATTATCAGGGCAGGGTTGAATACGACATAAAAGACGAAGAAGGCAATGTTTTACACGAGGCCGGAAAAAGACTAACCAAGAAAAAGGCTGATAAGATCATCGCTGACGGCGTCAAATTTGTCGAATATCCGACTGAAATTTTGGTAAATAGGTTTTTGGCTCACCCGGTTATTGACAAAAACAGCGGTGAAGTGCTTTATGATACTCTTGCACAGCTTGATGAAAATAAATTGGTTAAAATTTTGGCTGATCAAGAGAGTATCGAGATAGCAAACGACCTAGCAGCAGGCGTGGACGACGCTATCATAAATTCATTTATCGCCGATAACGAGACGCTAAAACTACTACGTCAAACCGAAAACGTCGACGATGAAAACGATCTTGCGGCGATAAGAATTTATAAAGTTATGCGTCCAGGCGAACCGGTCGTTAAAGATGCTGCTCGCGCTTTCGTAAATGATCTATTCTTTAATCCTGAAAGATATGATTTGACGGGTGTTGGCCGTATGAAAATGAACCACAAGCTGGCACTTGAAGTACCTGAATACGTAACGGTTTTGACCAACGAAGACATTATAAAAACGGCAAAATATTTGATAAAGGTCAAAAACGGACAAGGACATATCGACGACCGCGATCACCTCGGCAACCGTCGTATCCGCTCTATCGGCGAGCTTTTGGCAAACGAGCTTCACCTAGGCTTTGTAAAAATGCAAAAGGCTATCAGGGATAAATTTACGACGCTGGGTAATACTGAGGAGATTATGCCTTACGATTTGGTTAATCCAAAAATGATAACCACGACGATAATGGAATTTTTCACCGGTGGTCAGTTGAGCCAGTTTATGGATCAAACCAATCCGCTTAGCGAAGTTACGCATAAACGCAGACTTTCAGCACTTGGCGAAGGCGGTCTCGTAAAAGATAGAGCCGGCTTTGAAGTGCGCGACGTTCACCCAACTCACTACGGCAGAATTTGTCCGGTAGAGACTCCTGAGGGTCAAAATATCGGCCTTATCAACACGCTTTCGACTTACGCAAAGGTAAATAATCTAGGCTTCGTCGAGGCGCCGTATAAAAAGGTCGTAGATGGTAAGGTAACCGATGAGATCGTTTATCTAACAGCGACCCAGGAGGAAAATTTGGTTATCGCTCCGGCATCTACCGCGCTTGACGAAAGCGGATATATAGTAGAGGATTTGATCGAGGCTAGACAAGATGGCGAGATGATACTAGCTAAACGCGAGGACGTTAAGCTAATCGACCTTTGCTCCGGTATGATAGCTGGCGTTGCGGCATCGCTTATTCCGTTTTTGGAGCACGACGACGCAAACCGCGCCCTAATGGGATCAAACATGCAGCGCCAAGCGGTACCGCTACTTCGCTCATCCGCTCCTATCGTTGGAACTGGCATGGAGAGTACCGTAGCTCGCGACGCATGGGAAGCTATCAAGGCTAGACGCGCTGGAGTAGTTGAAAAGGTGGATAATAAGAATATCTTTATCCTTGGTGAAGACGAGGCGGGTCCATATATCGATCACTACTCTATGGAGAAAAATTTAAGAACCAACCAAAATACGACATTCTCCCAGCACCCTATCGTTAAAAAAGGCGAAAGCGTAGCGGCCGGGCAGATCATCGCCGACGGTCCGTCTATGGAGCGCGGCGAGCTAGCTATCGGTAAAAACGCCCTTATAGCTTTCATGCCGTGGAATGGTTACAACTATGAGGACGCGATCGTAATCAGCGAAAAAATGATCCGAGAGGATGCGTTTACGAGCGTGCATATTTACGAAAAAGAGATCGAGGCGCGCGAGCTAAAAGACGGCGTTGAGGAGATTACTAAAGATATCCCAAATATCAAAGAAGAAGATCTGCTTCACCTAGATGATAGCGGTATAATAAAAATCGGCACGCAGGTAAAACCAGGCATGATCCTAGTAGGTAAGGTTTCTCCAAAGGGTGAGGTTAAGCCGACGCCTGAGGAACGCTTGCTTCGTGCGATTTTCGGAGAAAAAGCCGGCCACGTGGTAAATAAATCCCTTTACGCGACTGCGTCAATGGAAGGCGTCGTCGTAGACGTTAAAATTTTTACCAAAAAAGGCCACGAAAAAGATAGCCGCTCAAATAAAGTTTACGAGGAAGAAAAGGCGGCTTTTGAAAAAGAACACCACGATAGGCTCTTGATGCTAGACCGCGAAGAGATGCTAAAAGTAGGCGCTCTGCTTTGCAAAACGCCTTTGAGCTCCGCTCAAACTATCGGTAAAAAAACCTATAAAAAGGGCGAGAAAATCGATAAAGAGGAGTTTGAAAACATCAACCGCTTTACTCTAAGTGCGATCGTTAAGGGCTTTTCAAAAGATGTTCAAAAATCATACGACGACATAAAAAATCATTTCCAAAATGAGAAGAAAAAGCTCAAAGAAGAGCATGATGCGAAGATGGAAATTTTAGAAAAAGACGACATCTTGCCAAGTGGTGTAGTTAAGCTCGTTAAAATCTATATCGCCACCAAGCGCAAACTAAAAGTGGGCGATAAGATGGCGGGTCGCCATGGAAACAAAGGTATTGTTTCAAATATCGTCCCTGAGGTTGATATGCCTTATCTTCCGAGCGGTCAACCAGTCGATATCGTGCTAAATCCGCTGGGCGTTCCTAGCCGTATGAATATCGGTCAAATTTTAGAAAGCCACTTGGGCCTTGTCGGCTACCGCTTGGGCGAGCAGATAAATCAAATTTTCCAAGAGAAAAAAGGTGAGTGGGTAAAAGAGCTACGAGCCAAGATGATCGAGATAGCTTCTGCATCTAAATTTATGGATGCTAAAAAGACTCTAGGCAAAATGAGCGACGAGTTGCTTTTAGACTATGCTAGAGACTGGGCTAACGGCGTCAAATTTGCCACGCCTATATTTGAGGGCGTTAGAGTCGATGAGCTGATGAAACTGTTTGAGCTAGCTAAGATCGATATGGACGGCAAGACCGAGCTTTACGACGGACGCACGGGCTCAAAGATTAAGGAGCGCGTAAACGTCGGATGTATGTATATGCTAAAGCTTCACCACCTAGTCGACGAAAAAGTCCACGCTAGAAGTACGGGACCATACAGCCTTGTTACTCAGCAGCCAGTCGGCGGTAAGGCGCTATTTGGCGGACAAAGATTCGGAGAGATGGAGGTTTGGGCGCTTGAGGCATACGGTGCGGCTCATACGCTTCGCGAGATGCTAACGGTCAAATCAGACGACGTCGAAGGACGCTTGTCTGCGTATAAAGCCCTAACAAGAGGCGAAAATGTGCCTGAAACCGGCATTCCTGAGACATTTTTCGTTCTAACAAACGAGCTAAAATCATTGGCGCTTGATGTCGAGATATACGATGAGGATGAAAATAATGAGTGAGTTAAAACCTATTGAGATAAAAGAAGAACGCAGACCGCGCGATTTTGAAGCGTTTCAGCTTCGTTTGGCTAGCCCTGAGAGGATAAAGTCATGGAGCCACGGCGAGGTCAAAAAACCCGAAACCATAAACTACCGCACGCTAAAACCTGAGCGCGACGGTCTATTTTGCGCTAAAATTTTCGGTCCGATTCGCGACTACGAGTGCCTTTGCGGTAAGTATAAAAAAATGCGTTACAAAGGCATTAAGTGCGAAAAATGCGGCGTCGAGGTAACTAGCTCAAAGGTGCGCCGCTCTAGAATGGGCCACATCGAGCTCGTGACCCCTGTAGCGCATATCTGGTACGTAAATTCACTCCCAAGCCGCATAGGAACGTTGCTTGGCATAAAGATGAAAGACCTTGAACGCGTGCTTTACTACGAGGCGTATATCGTCGAGAGTGTAGGCGACGCATTTTACGATACCGAAAATAGCAAAAAAGTAGAAATTTTCGACGTTTTAAACGAAGAACAGTATGTCTCTTTAGCTTCTCGCTTTGAAGAGAGCGGATTTAGAGCTAGGATGGGCGGCGAAGTTATCCGCGATTTGCTAGCAAATATCGATTTGGTCGAGCTTTTAAATACTCTAAAAGACGAGATCAGCGCGACAAATTCGGAAGCCAAGAAAAAAACCATAGTAAAAAGACTAAAAGTCGTCGAGAGCTTTTTAAATTCAGGCAACCGTCCTGAGTGGATGATGATTACGAATTTACCGGTCCTTCCGCCGGATCTTCGCCCGCTTGTCAGCCTTGACGGCGGTAAATTTGCGGTTTCCGACGTAAATGACCTATATCGCCGCGTTATTAATAGAAACGCACGCTTAAAACGCCTTATGGAGCTTGACGCGCCTGAGATTATTATCAGAAACGAAAAGCGTATGCTTCAGGAGTCCGTCGATGCGCTATTTGACAACGGGCGACGCGCAAATGCCGTAAAAGGCGCAAATAAACGCCCTCTAAAATCACTTTCTGAGATCATTAAAGGTAAGCAAGGTCGCTTCCGTCAAAATTTGCTCGGTAAGCGCGTTGACTTTTCCGGTCGTTCGGTTATCGTGGTCGGGCCAAAGCTGCGTATGGATCAGTGCGGACTACCGAAAAGAATGGCTCTTGAGCTGTTTAAGCCGCATTTGTTAGCTCGCCTTGAGGAGAAGGGCTACGCTACGACCGTAAAACAAGCCAAAAAGATGATCGAGGATAAGACGAACGAGGTTTGGGAGTGCCTAGAGGAGGTCGTTAAAGATCACCCGGTCATGCTAAACCGCGCTCCGACGCTTCACAAATTATCTATCCAGGCGTTTCACCCGGTGCTCGTCGAGGGTAAGGCTATCCAGCTACATCCGTTAGTTTGCGCCGCATTTAACGCGGACTTCGATGGCGACCAGATGGCTGTTCACGTGCCGCTATCCCAGGAAGCTATCGCAGAGTGCAAAATTTTGATGCTTAGCTCGATGAACATCTTGCTTCCTGCAAGCGGTAAGGCTATCACCGTTCCTAGCCAGGACATGGTTTTGGGAATTTACTACCTAAGCCTAGAAAAGACCGACAGCAAGGGCGCTAATAAAATTTTCGCATCGGTAGACGAAGTAATGATCGCCGAGGAAGCTCATTGCCTAGAAGTACACTCAAAGATCAAAACCATGATCGACGGCAAGACGCTATTTACGACTGCGGGTCGTTTGATCATCCGCTCGATTCTGCCTGATTTTGTTCCTGAAAATATGTGGAATAGAGTCATGAAGAAAAAAGATATCGCAAATTTGGTTGATTACGTTTATAAAAACGGCGGCCTTGAGGTAACGGCGGGATTTTTGGATAAGCTTAAAAATTTGGGTTTCCGCTATGCGACAAAGGCCGGCATCTCGATCTCGATCGCCGATATCATCGTGCCTGATAGCAAGCAAAAATATATCAACGAAGCCAAGAAAAAAGTCCGCGAGATACAAAATCAATACGGCGCGGGCTTGCTAACGGACTCAGAGAGATACAATAAGATCATCGACATCTGGACGGATACAAACAACGTCGTCGCAGGCGAGATGATGAAGCTCATCCAGGGAGACAAAGGCGGATTTAACTCTATTTATATGATGGCAGACAGCGGCGCGAGAGGCTCTGCGGCGCAAATTCGCCAGCTAGCCGGTATGCGCGGTCTTATGGCGAAGCCTGACGGCTCGATCATCGAGACTCCGATTATATCAAACTTCCGCGAAGGTCTAAACGTTCTTGAGTACTTTAACTCAACCCACGGTGCTAGAAAAGGTCTTGCGGACACCGCGCTAAAAACGGCGAATGCCGGATACCTAACCAGGAAGCTAATCGACGTCGCGCAAAACGTGAAAGTCACTATGCATGACTGCGGTACACACGAGGGCGTCGAGATCACTGAGATCACCGACAACGGCGAGCTTATCGAGAGTCTAGAAGAGAGAATTTTGGGCCGCGTACTAGCCGATGACGTGATCGATCCGATAGCAAATGAGGTACTATTTAGCGAAGGTACGCTGATAGACGAAGAAAAAGCTAAAGCGATAACCGAAGCAGGTATAAAATCTGTCAGTATCAGAACGCCGATAACTTGCAAAGCGGCAAAAGGCGTCTGCGCGAAGTGCTACGGCGTGAATTTGGGCGAAGGTAAGCTAGTAAAACCGGGCGAAGCAGTCGGTATCATCTCGGCTCAATCTATCGGCGAACCTGGTACTCAGCTAACGCTAAGAACTTTCCACATCGGCGGTACGGCATCTACAGAGCAGCAAGACTACCAAGTCGTAGCACAAAAAGAGGGCTTTATAAGATACTACAATCTAAACGTTTACGAAAACGGCGGTAAGAGAATCGTGGCAAATCGCAGAAACTCGGCTGTCCTGCTCGTAGAGCCTAAGATCAAAGCTCCGTTTGACGGAAAGATCGAGATCGAGGTTGCCCACGAAGACGTAAACATAATTGTAAAAGGTAAAAAAGAAGAAGTTAAATATACGCTAAGAAGAGGCGATCTGGCTAAACCTAACGAGTTAGCAGGCGTTAGCGGTAAGGTAGAGGGTAAAATTTACATCCCTTATGCCGACGGCGATTTGGTCAAAGAGAACGAAAGTATCGCAGAGGTCATTAAGGAGGGCTGGAACGTACCGAAACGTATCCCTTTTGCTAGCGAGATAAAGGTAGAAGATGGCGAACCGATCGCTAAGAAAATCCTTGCAGGCGCAAACGGCGTGCTTAAATTTTATATCTTGAAGGGCGATTATTTAGAGCGCTTAAGAAATATCAAAAAAGGCCACATCGTAACCGAAAAAGGGCTATTCGTCGTGGTTGCCGACGAAGATGATAGAGAGGCGGTTCGCTACTATATCCCGCGAAACTCTATCATCAAAGCAAACGATAGCGATACAGTAGATAGCAAAGCAGTCATCTCTGAGCCTGAAAACCAAGAAAAAACCGTCATAGCCGAGTGGGATCCGTACTCTACGCCGATCATCGCCGAGGCCGCTGGTAGAGTATCGTACGAGGATATAGAGCCTGGATACAGTGCTGCCGAGCAGTATGACGAGGCGACCGGTCAGAGCCGTTTGGTTATAAACGAGTATCTGCCTTCGGGTATCAAGCCTACGATCGTGATCAGCACGGACGAGGGCAAGATGATTCGTTATCAACTAGAGCCTAAAACAGCGATATTTGTAACTGACGGCGCTACGGTAGTGCAGGCTGATATCCTAGCTAAGACGCCTAAGGCCGTCGCTAAGTCTAAAGACATCACGGGCGGTTTGCCGCGAGTCTCCGAGCTGTTTGAGGCCAGACGCCCGAAAAATACGGCTATCATCGCTGAAATCGACGGTACCGTAAGATTCGAAAAGCCGCTTCGATCTAAAGAGCGTATCGTTATTCATGCCGACGACGGCGCTACGTCGGAGTATCTGATAGACAAAACACGTCAAATTCAGGTTCGCGACGGCGAATTTATCCATGCCGGCGAGAAGCTAACCGACGGGCTAATATCAAGCCACGACGTTTTAAGAATTTTGGGCGAAAAGGCGCTGCACTATTATCTGATCAGCGAGATTCAGCAAGTTTACCGCTCTCAAGGCGTTGCGATCGCCGATAAGCACATCGAGATCATCGTTTCTCAGATGCTTCGCCAGGTCAAGATCGTTGATAGCGGCGATACGAATTTCATCACCGGCGATATGATCTCTCGAACGAGATTTAAGGAAGAAAACGAGCGCATAATGCGAATGGGCGGCAATCCTGCGATCGCCGAGCCTATCTTGCTAGGCGTTACGCGCGCTGCTATCGGAAGCGATAGCGTGATCTCGGCCGCATCGTTCCAAGAGACGACTAAGGTTCTAACTGAGGCTTCGATCGCAGCTAAGATCGACCACCTCGAGGATCTAAAAGAAAACGTCATTCTAGGACGCATGATCCCTGTCGGAACGGGTCTTTATCAAGATCAAAAGATCAAGCTAAAACAAAACTAAATTTAACCCCTAAGCCTCGCTAAATTCGGCGGGGCTTAAATTTGCCTCGTTTTAAAGCTAGCCGGATAAAATCAATCCTTTAAATTTGAAAATTTGGAGTAAAAAAGAAAAATTTCGATTTGGGAATTTTGTTTGCGAGACTAGGGCTTGGTGCCTGGCTTTTTATGCACGGCTTTGCGAAAATTTTACACGGCATAGGCGGCGTAAAAAGTATTTTAACAAAAAGCCGGCTTGCCTGAGATTGTGGCTTACGGCTCCTATATAGGCGAGGTTGTTGCGCCGATAATGATAATTTTAGGGATATTTTCAAGGATTGGAGCAGCTCGTTATCGGCACGAGTCTAACGATAATATGCGCCCACCACAGACTTGGAAATTTACTTGAGCTTACAAATGTCGGCGGCTTTAAAGCTGAAATTTTATATCTTTACATCGCCTTGTCGCTCTGCATCATCTTTAACGGAAGCGGAAAACACGCGATTAGAAAAGATTGGCGCGATAAAATTCAGTGTTAAAGATGAAATTTACCTTATATTAAGCCAAATTTAAATAAAATCAAGTCTTTTTAATAAATTTAGTCGAAAGGAATTACTGTGCCAACCATTAATCAATTGGTCAGAAAAGAGCGCAAGAAAGTGACTTTTAAGTCAAAATCTCCAGCGCTAAAAGAGTGTCCTCAAAGAAGAGGAGTTTGCACTAGGGTCTATACTACGACTCCTAAAAAACCAAACTCGGCTTTGAGAAAAGTTGCCAAAGTTAGGCTTACAAGCGGATTTGAAGTGATCAGCTATATCGGCGGTGAAGGCCACAACCTACAAGAACACAGCATCGTGCTAGTACGCGGCGGTCGTGTTAAGGACTTACCGGGTGTTAAATACCACATCGTACGCGGTGCTCTTGATACAGCCGGCGTTGCGAAAAGAACAGTTTCTCGCTCAAAATACGGCGCTAAACGTCCAAAACCTGGTCAAGCGGCAGCCGCAGCGGGTAAAAAGAAATAAAAATTTAGGTTCGCAGACCATGCCATTAGCGGCATAGGTTTGAGTAAAATTTATAAAATTTGAAGGAATAATCAAATGAGAAGAAGAAAAGCTCCCGTCAGGGAAGTAATGCCGGATCCAATTTACGGCAATAAGGTAATCACTAAATTTATTAACTCTCTTATGTACGACGGCAAAAAAAGCGTCGCTACCGAGATCATGTATGGCGCTATCAAAGCTATCGAGAAAAAAAGCGGCGACGTAAAAGGTATAGACGTATTTAACGATGCTATCGAAAACATTAAGCCTCTTATGGAGGTTAAATCTCGTCGCGTCGGCGGCGCTACCTATCAAGTACCGGTAGAGGTTCGTCCGGCTCGCCAGCAAGCTCTTGCTATCCGCTGGATCATCGGTTTTGCTAGAAAAAGAAGCGAAAGAACGATGATAGATAAACTAGCTAATGAGCTACTTGATGCTGCAAATTCAAAAGGCGCGTCTTTCAAGAAGAAGGAAGACACCTACAAAATGGCAGAGGCTAACAAAGCGTTTGCTCACTACCGCTGGTAAGAGGAGGCTGATATGGCAGATAGAAAAACCCCTTTACATATGGTTAGAAACATCGGTATCGCTGCTCACATCGATGCCGGTAAAACTACGACCAGCGAAAGAATTTTGTTCTTTACTGGTATGAGCCACAAGATCGGCGAGGTTCACGATGGCGCTGCTACAATGGACTGGATGGAACAAGAAAAAGAGCGCGGCATCACTATTACGTCTGCGGCGACAACTTGTTTTTGGAAAGATCACCAGATAAATTTGATCGACACTCCGGGCCACGTTGACTTTACTATCGAAGTTGAGCGTTCTATGCGCGTTCTTGACGGCGCTGTTTCAGTATTTTGCTCAGTTGGCGGCGTACAGCCTCAGTCTGAGACCGTTTGGAGACAAGCAAATAAATATCACGTCCCAAGAATCGTTTTTGTAAATAAAATGGACAGAATCGGCGCAAATTTCTTTAACGTCGAGTCTCAAATCAGAAATCGCCTAAAAGCAAATCCGGTGCCTATTCAAATTCCTATCGGCGCAGAGGATAACTTTAGAGGCGTAGTCGATTTGGTTAAAATGAAAGCTTATGTCTGGGAAGACGACAAGAAACCGACCGATTATAAAGAGATAGAAATCCCTGCAGAGGTAAAAGATAAAGCCGAGGAGTATCGCGCGAAACTAATCGAAGCGGTTTCTGAAACCGACGATAGCTTGATGGAGAAATTTTTCTCTGGCGAGGAGCTAAGCGAAGAGGAGATCAAAAAAGGGATCAAAGCAGGCTGCTTAAGAATGACGATAACTCCGATGCTTTGCGGAACGGCATTTAAAAATAAAGGCATCCAGCCGCTACTTGATGCGGTAGTAGCGTATTTGCCTGCACCGGATGAGATCGAGGCGATTAAGGGCGTTTATGAAGACGGTAGCGAAGTAACGGTAGAAAGCACCGATAACGGCGAATTTGCAGCTCTTGCGTTTAAGATTATGACCGACCCGTTCGTCGGACAGCTTACCTTTATCCGCGTTTACCGCGGTAGTCTTGAGAGCGGTAGCTATGCTTACAACACCGTTCAGGATAACAAAGAAAGAATCGGTCGCTTGCTAAAAATGCACTCAAACAAACGCGAGGAAATTTCGGTTCTTCACGCGGGAGAGATCGGTGCGGTCGTAGGTCTAAAAAATACCCTAACCGGCGATACGCTTGCGAGCGAAAAAGACAAGGTCATCCTTGAAAAGATGGACTTCCCTGAGCCGGTTATCAGCGTTGCTGTTGAGCCAAAAACTAAAGCCGACCAAGAAAAAATGGCTATTGCGCTTCAAAAACTAGCTCAAGAAGACCCAAGCTTTAGAGTGGGCACCGACGAAGAGAGCGGTCAAACCATCATCAGCGGTATGGGCGAGCTTCATCTTGAGATCATCGTAGATAGAATGCTACGCGAATTTAAAGTCGATGCCGAAGTAGGTCAGCCGCAAGTCGCATACCGCGAGACCATCCGCAAAACAGTCGAGCAAGAGTATAAATACGCTAAACAATCAGGCGGTCGCGGTCAGTACGGACACGTATTCTTGCGCCTTGAGCCGCTACCTGCGGCTAGCGGATTTGAGTTCGTTAACGATATTAAAGGCGGCGTAGTTCCTAAAGAGTATATCCCAGCGGTTGAAAAAGGCTGCAAAGAGGCGCTACAAAGCGGCGTGCTTGCCGGCTATCCGGTCGAGGACGTTAAGGTTACCCTATTTGACGGTAGCTACCACGAAGTCGACTCGTCTGAAATGGCGTTTAAGCTTGCCGCATCTATGGGCTTCAAAGAGGGCGCTAGAAAAGCAGGCGCGGTTATCCTTGAGCCTATGATGAAGGTCGAGGTTGAGACGCCTGAGGATTATATGGGCGACGTTATCGGCGACTTAAATAAACGCCGCGGTCAAGTAAACTCTATGGACGAGCGCAACGGAAGCAAGATCATCACGGCTTTCTGCCCGCTAGCTCAGATGTTTGGTTACTCTACGGACCTTCGCTCTATGACGCAAGGTCGCGCGACTTATTCTATGGAATTTGACCACTATGAGGAAGTTCCAAAGAACGTCAGCGAAGAGATTATCAAGAAAAGAAACGGCTAAGCCAAATTTGGCGGGGATGCAAATCCTCGCCTTTAAATTTAATCCCCATTTTGCCATTTGTGGTTAAAATGGCATTTTTTTACAAATTTCATATTTTTTGTCCTCATAGCTCAGCTGGATAGAGCGCAGAATTCCTAATTCTGAGGCCGTGAGTTCGAATCTCGCTGGGGACATTCTTTTGGAATATATGAATTTAATCTCACTTTTTTGTTGAGTATTTGTTGCTTCTTAAACATAATATAGATTTTTAGTTATTTTCTGATGCCTATCGTATTTATTCTTTAGCTTGCAAAAATAAAAAGCTATCTAAATTTTCTGAAACAAGTATTTGTGATATGTTATCGTAGCTATACGGGTACAAATTTCTTAATGCAATCAAATATATAATAGTAAGAAAATGCAGATAAATTATATAATATAAGCTAAATATCTTATGAATATAATCTATAAATTATAATTATTCAGCAATCATCAGTTAATCAAATAAAAAATCATTTCCCTCCTTTTTTAGAAAATTATGGTATAATTGGCGATAGTATTCTGTAAAATAGAACACTAAACATCAAGTAACTTTAAAGGAGTCCTTAATGGCAGTAACACAAGCAGAGGTTGCGCAGCTTTATGTGGCGTTATTTAACAGAGCCCCCGAAGGCGCTGGATTCAAGGCATGGATTAATTTCGGCCACAACAAAACACAGGCCGAGATAGCCCAATTAATGTTAGAATCCCCGGCAGCTATAGAGTACTATGGCGGCAGAATAGACCAAGACAAAGACTATATAGAGCTTATCTATAAAAACATTCTTGGTAAAGATTACACAAAAGATCCTGATGGTATTAACGCATGGGTTAAGCACCTTCAGCTAGGTCATTCAAGAGGCGAAACTCTTGTAAAATTATTTGAGGTAGCTCAGTCTGCAGAAGCAAAAGCGGCAGATCCGGTTGCAGCTAAAATTTTCGAAAACAAAACGGCTATTTCAGCTTATATGGCTGAAAAAATCGCTAACATAGAAACAAGTGTTTCTGGAAGTTATGATTATAAACCGTTTCAGGAAATTATAAAAACTACGACTGATACCAATTTTGAAGAGCAAAAAGCAAAAATAGATGCCCTTGCTGCTTCTACGGTACATACTCTCACCACTGAACCAAACGATCTTACCGGTGGAGTTGGACAAGATATTTTTAATGCAGTTGTGGATTCGTTCGTTGCTACAAATACCCTTAAGCCTACCGATAAAATCGATGGCGGAACAGGTGAAAATACTTTAAATGTTACCGTAAAAGATAATTTTAATGGTATGACTACCGGTTTTATCAAAAACATCGATAATTTAAATTTGACAAGCACTGCTACAACTAAAAAAACCTTTAATGCACGAGATATTGAGGGTCTTAAGAAGGTAAGCTTAGATAGTGAAAATGGTATAAATTTCATAAATCCTCACAATTTAGTCGATTTAACCATTGAAAATCTAAAAAGCAGTACGGAGTCGTTTAAATTAAATTATAACACCGGAACTATCGCTGGCACAAATGATACGCAAAATTTGACATTAGATAATGTAAATTTGCATAAAAAAGCTATAGATAACGTGGTTGGCGTAGATGGCACGGGCATAGATATCCCAAATATCGAAAATTTAAACATAACCACAAAAGGCGAGAAAAGCACCGTATTTATAAAATCAGGTGATAACACAAACCACTATAAAACAATATCCGTCAAAGGTACTACCGATGTTAAGCTTATGGTGGAAAGCGATCGCTTAGAAAAGGTCGATGCTTCTGCATTTACTCACAATCTAGAGTATGAGTTTAACCCTAGTCAACACACCCCTATCGGTGCCACAAATGTTATAAAAGGCGGTAGCGGTAATGACACTATAAAACTTGACTTTAAAGACGTAGATGCTACAAATAAAACAAACTTCGATATAGACGGCGGTGCTGGTAAAGATACGCTAAATATCGAAAGATTAAAAGCAAAAGAGAACAAATTTACCGTAAACAACATAGAAAAGGTAAATATACAAAAAGTAGACACCGGTACGGCAAATGATACTGCAAGTATAGATTTTGCTGGCTCAGACGTAACAGCTCTTAACACCACAAAAACAAAGAGCAATCTTGTGGTTACGAACTCTACCATAAAAAGCGTTACGGTAGACAAGCCTGATCCAGAAAATACCGATGTAGCATCTGGCCCTTACGGTAGAGTCGAGTTTAAAAACGGCTATTTGCAAGAGATCAATATAACAAACACAATCGATCCTCAAGACGTTAACGGCAATGCTATCATAAATGCTGTTACTCCTGGACTACGCAGCCAAGTTACCGCTTATGTAGCTGCTGACGAGAGCGAAAGAGTAACCGTAAACGTAGATAAAAACGTATATGCTCAAAAGATCGGCGGAGCCGGCGCTACCGCTGCTTGGGTAGACTCAAATAAAATGCATGCAAACGAAGGTATAGGTATCATAGCTCCAAAAGCTAAAGATATAACCGTAAATTTCAACTCTATCGGCACATATGGCAATAGCGTAGCTAATATTACGGGCATGAGCCTTACAAACATAGCGGTTCACGACCTATCTTCTACTATTCCGTTGCCTCCAAAAACCCTTGAGAAGTTGACCGTAAATTCAAAGTCAAGCATTCTAAGTAATCTGGATGCTACTTTCTTTGAGAAGCTAAAGGCTTTCAACATTAATACCGATGACAACTTTGACGCTTACGGCACTAGAGAGTTTAACGATATCGAGCAGATCAACGCTAGAGGTCTTGCTTCAAATAATATCAAGACCGGTAATGTTTATTTTGTAGATAACGTGATCGGTAAAGGTAGTGGCGCGGGTGCAGGCACAGCTGACGCTACTCAGTCTATAGCTATCACTGCCGAGCACCTAAATTCATTTAAGGCGAGCAAAGGTGTATTTACAAAAGGTTCTATTTCTGTAACCTTGAATGACATCGGCGGTAATGTCGAGATGGTAAACGCCATAAACAACATAACTACTGCCGCAAACAACCCGACTACCGGCTCTACGATGAAGGGCTATTTTGATTCTACCCCTACGACTTGGAACTTCCCGTACGCAACAGCCGATAACTCTATCGTTACTGAGGGTACGTTTAGCGTGAATGGTAACAACATCAATAATCTTTTGATAGGTAATATAGCTGCGAGAGATATAGAGATCAATCCTGGTAATGCAAGAGGTAACGTTAGCATAGCAAGCGGCGGTGGACAGTATACTAGCTCATCTTCGTATGCGAATTCGGTGGGTAAAATCGGTAACGACAAAACCATAAACAACACGATAGATATGTCTCAAATGGCAGGCTCATATAACATAGGCGAGCTGTTTGGACAAAATGTTAATTTCAAAGGAGCTGTATTTACTAGGCCTACGTATTATAGCCCTGAAATAGACACCGGACTAGCTAGCGATAGATGGAATACCGGTCAAGGCTCGACTCCAAATGCGATTAAAGTAAATTTCGGCGGAGCTAGAACCGGAACAAATCCTGGAGATAAGCAAGATGTCGTAAACCTTAACGTAAGCGGCGTCCAGACCGGTGAGAAAACCGACGTATATGTCAAATTTGATGACGGTACGGCTTCTCCTAACGACCTTAAAAAATTTGTCGCTAAGGGCGAAAACATAAACCTTATAGTAAATCCTAAATTTAACGCTGCGACTACTTCAAAGCTAGAGACTATCGATCTAAGCGAAGTAAAAGCAGGATCTACTTCATGGGTAAACCTATCTACCGTTCCTTATAGCACGGATACGACGAGCCATAGCGGATCTACTAATTCAGGTTATAGTAGCTGGCACAACAGTACCGCAAATCAAGGTTTCGGCAATGCAGGCAATTCAAACCTAAAAAATCCTCTTTCAGATAACTATGGTACTGCGCATGCGAATGACTTTAAGGCTACTTCAACATTACCTGATTTTGGTGTCAGAGCTGGCGTTACTGGTAACGATGTGCCTACTTTCAACGGTACCAAGTGGAGTCATAAAAATGTCGACGGAACAACTACAAACTTAACAAGACCGTCTACTGAACTAGTAAGAGAAAAGAGTGACCTAGGCACAAATGCTCACGAGAAACTTAAAGAGATCAAGGGTACTCAAGGTAACGACGTAGTATTGCTAGCTAACGATATGGCTGCAAATAACGGCACCGGCAAGCTAAACGTAGATCTAGGCGACGGAGACGATATCATCCACGTGGGTACTTTGGCCACAAATACCGAGATCATCATCGACGGCGGTAAAGGACGCGATCTATTTGACGTAAGTAGAGCAAAAACCGATGCTAGCGTAAGTAAAATCGTAACTATCAAAAATATCGAGGCCGGCGATAGAATCAAACTCGCCGACTGGTTTGCGCACGGCTATGATCCTAAAGACCCTACCGGCGATAGCAAAGATGCAGTTTATGCAAATTCACAGTTCCATAGTAGAGGTGCCACTGATATCAAGGTAGCGTTCTATAACTATAACCACCCTGGAACTACAGGGGACAATAATCCTGCTACAAACGGTAGATATTTCCATACCGAGGTTGCTAATAACAAACTAGCTAAAGACGTCCAACATGTAACTCCTGTCTACGATAAACCTGTAGATATCACCGGTAGTACCGTAAACGGACAAAACGATACGTCTACAAATCCATATCCTGCAAGCAGTAAAGTAACCGGTTATGAATACTCTACAAACACTAAACCTACTATACTTCCTGGCGTAGAAAAAGGCGTAGTGGCTCAATCCGGTACAGACGGTCATGCCGGCGGTGACAGATATGAATATACTGCTAAATACGGCGACCTCGCATGGCAGACAGGTGCCGCTACAAATGACAAAACTATCGTAGCGGGCAGTAGCCAAAATATCTCCGTGGGCGGAAAAAATGCGGACGGTCAGTATGCTACTGAAACATTCCTAAACGGCGCTACAAAACCGTTTGTAGAGACTGGTTCCGCTCCTATTACGGCTGACTTGTCTACTACTAAGAGCACTGGCGTAACGGTATCTACTTCTGGATGGACACAAGGAACAACCCCTACAACTCCTCACCCTACTCCGGGCGTTACATGGGTAACTTGGATCGCAACAAAAGTTGACGGTAGCACCATAGAGTATTATGCTCCATCAAATGTTCATTCGGCAGCTCCTACACAAGGTACCGGCAACTGGCGTTTAAACACCGACGGTAAATTCTATGAGACTGGAACAGCACAGAACCAACATACTATCGTGAACGGCGTGCTATATTCTAACGAGTACACCGATGCTCACGGCGTTAACGGTACTGCCGGTGCGGTTATTGGCGGTACGCCTATCGCAAATCCTCACGGTAGCGGCGCGATAATACAAAACTCAGGCGTAGCAGGACAAATAGGACCTGCCGCAACGGCGCCTACTGCTACAAACCTAAGAAAAGCCGTAGTCATAGAGACGTCCAATACAAGCGATAAGTATATAAGCAATATCAGTAGTAGCGATAAGTCTATATACGATGCGCACAATATCGTAAAACTAACCGTAAACTCTAAACTTACCGATTTGAGTACGGTTGCCGGCCTAGATACTCTAGTCCAAGCGGTAAATCACGCCATAGCTCACAATAGACTATGGAATGATACTACTCAAGTTAGAGATGACGGTCTTAGATTTAGCGCGACTTACTATAGCGATGCAAACGGCGCTACTACGTATGGTCAAACTGTAAGCGGCTACGTAAGACACATCAACTGGGGTGGCGGCGATAACGGATATTACGACGCTCACAATGATAGACTATATGCGTTCTCTTGGAAGGGCGATACATACCTAGTTTATGATAAAAAAGCTGTAGCTGCAGGCACTACCAATTCGATAGGTACTGAAGACACTATCGTAAGACTTGCCGGTGTAAACCTAGAAAACCTAAAATACACCGTTGACCCTGAAAAAGGTACTATCACTATCGATAGTCTCGATCAGGCTTAATCTTCTCTCAGGCGGCTTATGCCGCCTGATTTTTTATCTGACTTTATCTTCGTATTATTTTTAGTAGTTTTTTATTTTATAGCCCTTAATCCGCCCAAACCCAACCACACCAAATTTGATTTTATTTTCATTCCACCCCTATCCCGATATAATCACGTTTTTAGGCTAAATAAATCTTTAAATATTACAAATAA
>NZ_CALHVM010000004.1 GCF_938039205.1 uncultured Campylobacter sp. | reverse complement strand
ACCTCCCTAATGCTCCAACTAAGGAGCAGCTAAAGGAGGCGTATGAGGAGTGCTACGATGAATATGCGCTTAGCATCATATTAGCTTATAGTATAGACGACAACGGGACTTATAGCTTAAAATATGAAAATTTAACAAAAAACGTGTTACAAAAATACTGCTCCGAGAAAAATTCTACCTTTAGCGACGTAAGGACTTTCATAACTTGGGCAAATGAGTATAAAAAAGCGGATGCAATAGAATATATATTATTTGACAAAAAAGATAAGGTAATTTTTAAAAACAATACAACCCAATACACAATTAAACCGTACAAGGGGCTAACCTCCGACGAGATAAAGGCTATAGTGGAAAGTAGATAAAGGTTATTTGCCTAGTCAAATTTAGTATTAATAAAACCGACAAGGGAACAAAAACATCAGCGAAAATTTGAGTTAAATTTGAGCGAGTTTAACTCAAATTTCGTTTGGCGAGAGGCAAATTTAGCTTCAATTTTAACAGTCCTTAGTCAAATCTAAAGCCAAATTTTACTCATCGCCCGGGCAGCAAATCAAATTTGCCGCCGAGGCTCAAATTTACTTCGCCGAGGCGGGATCGTTTACGCTTATCACGACATTTTTCTCGTCCAGATAGAGCTTCGCCGCGTCTTTCACGTCCTGCTCGGTGAGCGCATTTACCGCCTTTTCGTACTCGTCCAGGCTCAAAACCTCATCGCCAAAAACCAGCTCGCGCATGAGCGCGCGCGTCCAAAACTCGCCCTGAACGTATGATTGGCGCATTTTTACGAGCGCTGATTTTTTGAAATTTTGCAGATAGCGCTTGATGTCCGCGCCACCTTTTAGCTCGGCGACGTTTGATTTTATCTCGCCCAGCACGGCGTTTACGTTATCAGGCGCCGCCGTAAAGCCAAAATGCGCGGTGAAGCTTTCGTACGGATATTTTGCGAGATTCATATGCACGCCCAGGCCGTAGACCTGCCCGCGGTCCTCGCGCACGTCCTCGCGCAGCATCATCGAAAGCACCGCAGATAGGGCGTTTACACGCAGTAACTCTGGGCGCGAATACTTCACGTTTTCGTTTTTCATTATCATCGCGGCGTCGCTTCGCTGCGTGGTTTGGTAGCTTCGCTTAAACTCCCGCTCGCCAGAAATCGTCCTCACGCCGTCATCTACGAAGTCTTCACGCTGTGCGCGCGACGGTAAATTTGCCAGATATTTTTGCAAAAGCGGCTCGGCTGCGGTCAAATTTAGATCGCCGACCACGATAAAATCATACGAAGCCGCGTTGGTAAATTTATCCTTCACTATCTTTTTTACGTCCTCCATCTGCAGCTCGTTTATGTCCGTGGCCTCGAGTGGGTTCGTTCGAGGGTTGTTTTCGTAAAAAAATCTCGCAAATTCGTCGTGAAATTTGCGCTCGGGCAGATTTTTGGTTTTTTCCAGCTTTTCAAGCTCGTTGATTTTTGTCTTTTTTAGCGCATTTTCGTCAAATCTAGGCTCGCTAAACTCCAAAAACAGCGCGCGCAAAAGCCACTCAAAGTCCGCGCTGGCCGAGCTTGCGCTATATCCTTGCGAAAGCTGATCGATAAATTTGCTATAGCTTAGCTGCTTGCCGCTTAGGATTTTAGCCAGATCGTAGTTGCTAAACTCCCCCGCCCCGCTCTCGTTTGAGACCTCTACGGCTAGCGCGCCCTGCTTTGGTTTTGGCAAATTCGACGTGCCGCCGCGACTAACCGCGCTTAGCCAGACGACGTCTTTTTTGGTTTTTACCTCCTTAAATGCGACGCGCGCGCCGTTTGGTAGCTCGTAAAGATAAAAATCAAGCTTTTCGTTATGCTTTTTCGAGACGAAATTTTTAGGTTTTAGCGCTCCGTAGTCGAAAAGCTCGCTCTTTGCCTGCTTTGCAGCCAGCGTATCGTATGGCTTTGCTTCCGCCCAAATTTGATCAAATTTAGCCTCATTTAGCTTCGCCCCTTTGGCGCTAATTACGTTTAGATTTTTTGCGTCGATGGCCAGTATCCGCCTAAATTCGGCGTTTACGTCATCTAGGCTGATCTCATCAAGCAGCGCCAAAGTAACGTCGCGCAGGTCTTTTTCGCCAAGCAACACTCCGCCGATCCTAGTCGTCTCCTCGATATCTGCCGCGACCGCGCTCGAGCGTTTGTTGCCCGCTTGCAAATAGGCATTTTTAGCCGAGTTTATAAAATCTTTTTTCGCGCTTTCAAAGTCCGCCTTGCTAAAGCCAAATTTCTCCACGCCCTTTAAAACGCTCGCCAGATCGCTAAGCGCGCCGCTAAAATCATCATCCACGGCGTTTATCTCAAAGGCGTAAAGCACGTTTTGATCCTCGATGATCGGCGAGTAAAATCGCCCGCGCAGAGCTAAATTTCGCTGCTCGTATATCATCGCGACTAGGTCTGAGATATAGTTTGCGAGCAAATTTTGCCTGAGCCTTTGGATCTCGCCGTCAAATTTGTACTTTTGCGTAAAGATCAAATTTAGCGAGTTTAGCCCGATCTCGGCAGAGTCGTAGTTGTTTACGCTAAAGCCGCTTTTTATAGGAATAGTTTTATCAGGACTCGCGTAGTCGTTCGTGTTTTTAGCCGAGCTAAAGCTTTGCTTTATCATCTCCTCGATGCGCTTTTTATCAAAGTCTCCGACGGCGATAAACTTCATAAATCTAGGCTGATACGTCCTCTCGTAAAAGCCCTTTATCGTCGCTACGTCGACGTTTTTTACGATATTCATATCGCCGATGGGCGACCTTTTGGCGTAGATGCTATCGCCATAAAGCTCGGGCACGCGGTTTTTAATGTAAAATCTATACGCGGGCGTGTTTCTAGCGCGCTCCTCTTCGACGATGATGCCCCGCTCTTTATCCAGCTCGGCCGCGTCAAAGCTCACGCCGTCGATCCAGTCGCGAAAAACGCGAAAAACGTCCTTTAAATTTTGCTCGTTTACGTGGATTTCTAGCAGATAGCCCGTCTGATCGTAGCTAGTCTGTGCGTTTAGATCCGCGCCAAAGGCCACTCCGAGGCTCTCTAGCTTTTTAACCAGCTCGTTTTTGCTAAACTCGCGGCTGCCGTTAAACGCCATATGCTCGGTAAAGTGCGCCAGCCCCAGCTCGTTTTCGCGTTCGTCGGTCGAACCGATGTTTACGACTAGATAAAAATAGGCCGAATTTGCGGGCTGCTTATTTTCCTTGACGTAGTATTTTAGCCCGTTTGCTAGCTCGCCGCTCGATATAGCTGGATCCTGGGTCAAATTTAGCTTTTGCGCGTTTTTATCTTTCGCCGTCAAATTTAACGCGCTCAAATTTGCGTCCGCTTGCCGTATTTTAGCCGCCTGCGCGACCGGCGCTTGTTTAGCCAAAACGCTCGCCACAAAAACGGCTAAAAATAAAAATAAAATTTTTCTCATCGTTGTCCTTTAAATTTAAAAAGCCGATTATATAGCGCGATTTTTAATATTTTTGCCCGCGTGCGGCGAAGTCGGCGGCCGTGCTAAATTTATTTTTTATGAAATTTATGCTAAATTTAGCCCAAATTTTAAAGGATAAATTTTGGTAAAAATAGGAATCCACGGCGCAAGCGGCAAAATGGGACGCATGATCATCGAGTGCCTAAAAAACGAGCCTAGCGCAGTTCTTAGCGCGGCTTATACGATAGAGCCGCTTGATTTTGCGTTGCCTGACGGCGTCATCCTCACGGATAAATTTGACGAGCTTTTTGCAAACTGCGACGTCGTTATCGACTTTACGATCAAAGAGGGCGCGATAAATCTGCTAAACTACGCCCGCACTGACCCAAAACCGCTAGTCATCGGCACGACGGGTCTTGGCGAGGACGGCGCGAACCTGCTAAAGCTAGCAAGCGCAGCGATGCCGATACTTTACGCTACCAACATGAGCCTTGGCGTCGCGGTTTTAAACCGCTTGGCGGCGCTTGCGTCAAAAGCATTGCGCGAATTTGACGCCGAGATCGTCGAGCAGCACCACAGACACAAAAAAGACGCTCCAAGCGGCACGGCACTGACTCTAGGCGAGCGCGTAGCAGCAGCTAGAGGGTTAAATCTAAAAGATATTTTAGTAACGGGCAGAGACGGCATGGTCGGGGCTCGCAGCAAGGACGAGATCGCGATCCTAGCCGTGCGAGGCGGCGATGTCGTAGGCAGGCATACGGTCGGATTTTACAACGAGGGCGAGTTTATCGAACTAAATCACACCGCAACTAGCCGCGCGACTTTTGCCAAGGGTGCTATAAAGGCGGCTATTTGGGTGGCAGGACAAGGTAGCGGGCTGTACGGGATAGATGATTGCCTGGGGCTGTGATATTTAACGGCTTATCTCGCGAGCGCCTTTGAAAGAGCTTGAAAATTCGGGCTTGCGGCAGACCGAGCGTCTAGCCTCGCCCAAATTTTCTGCGCAACTTTCAAATTCGTTTCGCGATATTTTGCCTTATTTTTTATGTTAAATTTTGATATTTTTTAAAATTGCGGAAAATCGGCGGCGATATTTTTGACTTAGGCGAGGCGAAATTTAAATTTTAAGCATAGGCTAGACACGAAGTCTACCGAGCTTGAAATTTAAATTTTAACGAAGCATAAGGTAAAAAGATAACACCCCTAAAAAAGGATAAAAATGTGTGCGATAGTTGGAGTAATAAATTCTAAAGATGCGGCAAAAACGGCATATTATGCGCTATTTGCCATGCAACACCGAGGCCAAGAAGCAAGCGGCATCAGCGCATGCGAAAACGGCCGTATAGAAACCGTCAAAGGCCGCGGGCTAGTTACCGAAGTCTTTGATAAGACGAACCTCGAGAGCCTAAAAGGCGATATGGCGATCGGCCACAACCGCTACGCCACCGCAGGCAAAAACTCTGCCGCCGATGCCCAGCCCATCGCCGCAAACTACTCGCTAGGCCAAGTCTCTATCGTGCACAACGGCAACCTCGTAAACAAAGACGAAGTCCGAGAAGCTCTGATCGCCGAGGGCGCGATATTTCAGAGCAACATGGACACCGAAAACATCGTCCACCTCATAGCTAGAAGCCACAGCGAACACCTACAAGACCGCATCGTCGCCGCTCTAAAACAGATCAAAGGCGCCTACTGCCTACTCATCCAGTCGCGCCATAAAATTTTCGCCATACGCGACCGCTGGGGCGTGAGACCGCTCTCGCTGGGACGCCTAAAAGACGGCGGCTACATCGTAGCTAGCGAGACGTGCGCGTTTGATTTGGTGGGCGCGAGCTTCGTTCGCGACGTGGAGCCGGGCGAGATGCTGGTTTTTGAACAGGGCAAAAGCGAGTTTGAGAGCGTGCGCCTTTTTGAGCCAGAGCCTAGGGTTTGCGCGTTTGAGTATATTTATTTCGCGCGCCCCGATAGCGTCATAGAGGGCAAAAGCGTCTACGAAGTACGCAAAAAAATGGGCGAAACGCTAGCCAAAAAGAGCAAGATTGGCGCGGACTTCGTCGTACCGGTACCTGATAGCGGCGTGCCGGCGGCGCTGGGATACGCAAACGCCAGCGGGATACCGTTTGAGCTAGCCATCGTGCGAAATCACTACGTCGGCCGCACCTTCATCGAGCCGACTCAAGAGATGCGCAACCTCAAAGTCAAACTCAAGCTAAATCCGATGGCAAGCCTGCTCAAAGGCAAAAGCGTAGTCGTAGTGGACGACAGCATCGTGCGCGGCACGACATCCAAAAAGATCGTCGAATTACTGCGTCACGCGGGCGCGAGAGAGATACACTTTAAGGTCGCTTGCCCCGAGTTAAAATACCCCGAACGCTACGGCATCGATACTCCGAGCTTCGATGAGCTAATCAGCGCAAACAAAACGCCTGAAGAAGTATGCAAATATATCGGCGCGGACAGCCTCGAGTTTTTGGACGTGGACGAGCTAGTTAGCAGTATCGGCAGCGAGCGCAAATACTCGTTAGTTAGCTTTGACGGGGATTATTTTATCAAGTAAATTCGGCCTTTGCCGTTTCAAATTTGACCTATTTTGGCAAATTTGAACTCGCCAAATTTAAGCGGCAAAACCCGCATCTTGAAAATGCGAATTTTTGTTTTTGGCGGTTTTGCTTCAAATTTGGGTTTTTACAGATTTAAATTTGATGAAATTTGTGCTCAAAATTTGGCGAATCAAATTTTAAAATTTGATTTCGAGCGCCATACTGCGCAAAAATGAAAATATTTTATCAATATATAAGCAAACGTTGAATATAATTGCGAACTTTAACGTCACGGTAGCTCAGCTGGTTAGAGCGCTGGTCTCATAAGCCGGAGGTCGGGAGTTCAAGTCTCCCCCGTGACACCAAAAAGCTCTAAAATACGGGTTTTCTACGATTTTATATCGCATTTTCCTTTCATGAAATATAGCTTAAAGTTTGTAGCAAATTTAAAATTTATGTAGCAAAAATTTAAGCCGTTTGTAATTTTAACATGTTTTTATATAAAATCTCAAAAAATTATTGTTCTCCCGCAAATATCACGAGCATTAAAAAATAAAAATAGTGCCGTTAGGTTTTAAGATCACAAATTTAAGATGTATTATTTTTCAGATTTTAAAAATCAACCTCTGCTCAAGCGATAAAAACGCGCTATACGCAATAGCTAGTATATAATAAATAATTTACAAATAGTTATTTAAGCATTATTGATATATACCCTTGTTTTTATTTTAAAATCAAGGGAGAATAATGAGACTTAGCATTTTTGCTTCAGTCGCTATTTTAGCTACTTTTGTCGTTGCAGACACAAAGACGGACGGCTACTCGGTGATGCTTCCAAGCGTCGAAGTTGAAGGCATTTCCGAGCAAGATAACCTTAAAGGCTATATAACCTATGATAGCGCGGAAGTAAACAGAAACGGACTTAGCAACAAGCAAACGCCTCAGACCATCGAAACCATCGATATCCAAAAAAATCGCAACTACGGCACGAACGATCTTTCAAGCATACTTGAAGGAAACGCAGGCATAGATGCAGGCTACGACATGCGCGGCGAGAGTATAAAAATAAGAGGCTTTAGCGTAGACGGCGGAGACATATATAGAGACGGCGTGAGAGACTCGGGTCAGATCAGGCGTAGTACGGCAAATGTCGAGCGCGTCGAGATTTTAAAAGGACCAGCTTCTATCCTATACGGCAGGAGCGACGGCGGCGCGGTCGTAAATTTAGTCAGCAAAAAGGCAAATTTTACCCCTGTTTATAAGGTCTCGGGCAGATACGGCAGCTGGAGCAGATGGGGGCTTGGTGCAGATGTAAACCACGCGGTAAATAATCAACTAGCCGTACGCCTAACTACCGACGGCGAGCACGGTAAATCGTGGCGCGAAGGCATAAAATATAAAAATTTTATGATAAGTCCTAGCGTAATCGTAACAAACCAAAGCGGCGACGTAAGCTTTGAAGCGCAGTATACGTACGACAACGCCTGGAGAGTACCCGATAGAACTCCGACCAAGGCCGTCTACGACAAGCTAGGTATCGACTACAAAAAGGGCTTTTCTCACGAGGGCGACTTCGTGGAGGATAGGCTGCATTTTTTCCGTACGGAGTTAAATGCCGAGCTAGCAAAAGAGCTAAATTTAAAATGGGTTTTTGGATACAGAAAAGCTAGCCAAAATTTCGACCACTTTTTTGCAGGCAGTATCGTTAGCGGCAACAGACTAAGACAAAACTACGCAAAGCAAGAGACGGATAACGAAACTATCTCAAATGCCTTTACACTTACCAAGGAGCTAAATTTCGAGAGATTTAAGCACAACATTGCAGTCGGTTACGATAACAGCGTGGAGACGCGTCATCCAAGGCTCTGGTATAGCAGAACCCATACGCAAAATATCGACCCATACGCATCTAGGGGTAGCTGGACGTCAAACAGAAACGTGCCGCTCACGACCGATAACAAACACCGCGCGATCAATCACGGCGTGTTTTTCGAGGATCTAATCAGCCTTGACGACACGTATAGATTGATGCTAGGCGGTAGATTTGATTTTTATAAATTTAAAACTAGAAATATAAGAGGCCAAACAAACAGCTACACCGGCGACTCATTTAGTCCGAGGGTCGGCTTTTTATGGGACTTTGCAACCGATCACACCGCTTACGTCTCGTATTCTCAGAGCTTTGCGCCCTACGGCGGTAGAGGCAATATCGGCATCAGCACCGAAGATACGTCAAAGCTTGATCTAAAACCGCAAAACAACGTCCAGTACGAAATCGGACTAAAAAGCACTTGGGCGGATAATAAATTTAGCTCAAACATCGCGGTGTTTCAGATCGAACACAAAAATATCCGCTATCAGCCAGACCCTACAAACGATCCATATACTTGGGCGGTTCGCGGCAAGGAGCGTAGCCGTGGTATCGAGCTAAATGTGCTAGGACAAATTTATGAGAATTTATACCTACGTAGCTCGCTTGGATACACGAACGCTAAGGTTACTAAAGACAACTCAAACCCGCTAAACGAAGGGCTTAATCTAAATGAAACCACACGCTGGCAGGACAACGTCTTTTTACGCTACGTAAACGCCGACAAATGGTACGTGGAAAGCGGCGTTACCGGTTACTCCAAACGCTACTCCTACTCTACTAGCGGCGGTAGAATCCAAGAACAACACTTGCCGGGCTTTGCTAGAGTGGACGTGAGTGCTGGATATAGCTTCACCGAGCATGCGCAAATGACGCTAGCGATAAACAATCTCTTTGATAAAAAATACTGGCGCTCAAGCTCGAGGCTAGGCGACGAGAGATCGTTTATGGTGAATTTCCACTATAATTTTTAATTAAAACGTAAAAGTGATAGGTTATCCTATCGTTTTTGTCGGTTTTAAAACCGCTTCATCTATCGCGCCCCAAAAGTTAAAAACTTTAGCACCAAACTATAGATCACGCCCGACAAATACAATAGATTTTATCTCCTAGACTCACAAGAACGCCACAAATACTATTAAATGACATGGTTATTTTTATTATAAAAACACTACCAATTTTATAATAAAAATTCAACAAAATGTTTTAGATATAGGGTTTGAATGCCAAATTTAAAACAATACTTAAAAAATAAAATATATTGCTAAAATTAAGATAATAGGCTATAATACTTAATGGGTTAATAAGATCAGTATAATAATAGATAAATAAATTTTATACAAGTAGATCGCTATGAATAAACTAGTTTTCATCTTTTTTGTTGCATTGCTTGCAATATCCGCTCATGCGGAAAGCAGTACTGTAATCGCAGAGCAAACTAAGATCGGCCGGTAAAACCGTAGAGGCCGTCGCCTACGATAAAGAGGGTTGCCTGAAAGAGAAAAGTTGGTTGTCTTGCGAACGACTCGCGAAGCATTATGACAATACGGACCCAGACATGCCTTGCGATTCGGAAATGGTCACGGAGTACTACAAAAAGTGTTGCGATTATTCAAAAAACAAGGTCCAGCTATGCTGCGAAAAGGGATATCCAAAAGAGCTTGAGGAAAAACGCGATGCGGCTTGCAAAGCAAAAGATGCTAAAAGTTGCGGCACGCTAGCTTCCATCGCACACAGACAAAAAAACTATGAGAAGTCGTTTAAGTACGCAAAAAGATGACGGAAAAGACAATACCTCCTGCATACATCTTGCCTATATGTATTATTACGGTCAGGGTATAGAGAAGGATTATAAAAAATCGTTTAATCTATATGAAGGATTGTGCGATAGAGATATATATGATATGTGCGCTATCCTGAGCCACTTCTATACGGATGGCGTAGGCATAAAAACAAGACATCAAAAAGGGCAAGAAAATTTTAGAAAAACTTTGCTACGATCAATATAAAGAAGGCTGCGCCAATCTAGCCGCGCTCTATGAAAGCGATAAATACAGCATGAAAGACGATAAAAAAGCCACAGAGCTTTATACCATGGCTTGCAAACACAATCCAAAAGGCCCAGCGTGCGACAAGATAGGCGGCATGAGCAAGAGGCTAGAGTTTTTTTGTACCGAACAAAAGAACAATTATGATTGTATTCAGCTGGCAGATACTTATTACAGAAACGATCTGGAAAAAAGCTGTTTTTTTATAACAAAGCTTGCGAATTTGGAAATACAAGCGCCTGCAACCGGATTGCAAGTATCACCGAGAAAAAAGAAGCTTCAGAAAAACAAAAATCTGCTTGTGAAGAAAAAAATGACGGCGAAGCTTGCTTCCAGATAGCAAGCTCCTACAACTACGATCCGAAAAATCAGCTGTATTTTTACGAAAAAGCTTGTGAATACGGATATGCGCAAGGATGCTACGAGGCCGTAAAATATACTAACGATCCGGAAAAAAAGTTGTATTTTTTTGACAAAGGTTGCGAGTACGGGCTTGCATATACGTGCCTCTATGCTTTAGACCTCGTAAGAGCAGATAATAACAAAGCGATGGAATATGGATACAAAGCATGCAAGCTGGGTGATACTGCAACTTGCAAAAGAATTGAGGGAATCGCTAAGAAGGCTTGCGATGAAGGCGATCAAGACGGCTGCAAGTGGCTAGATACAATAAAAAATCGTAAATAAATTTAAATTTGAGCCGAGTTTAAATTTGCGCTCGGCTCAAAATAAACTAAAAGATTGCAAAATCATAGTTTTTATATCTTGCCTTTACAGAGCCAATCTTCTAGTCAAATTTAGAAAAATAGCCCTAAAGACTCTATAAAATTGTTTTTGCGAAATTTTTAGTTCAATATGCGACTTTAAATTTCCTGCCAAAAACGGTTTTAGTTTAAGCAAGACGCATGAAAGAAAGCAATCTAATAAAAAAGAATCAGAAACCGATAAAATTTTCTATAAGGAGAGTGTTTTATGGTTTGCGAACATTTTATTTTACCACTTAAAATTCTTTTCGTTTCTACCGCTTTTTTCTCTAGGGAGGCGACCAGATGAATCCCACGCCAAATTTAAAAAAACTAACCCTACTTCACTCCAATGATTTGCATGGAGACTTTTTAGCCGAGCAAATAGACGACAAGCTAGTAGGCGGCGTCTCTATGCTGTCCGGCTATATAAATCAAGTCCGCCAAACAGAGAAAAACGTTATCTACGCTATTGCCGGTGATATGTTTCGAGGCTCGATTATCGATTCGGAGTACAAAGGGATTTTTACGATCGAGATCATGAACGCCCTGGCGCCCGATATTGCTACGGTAGGCAATCACGAGCTAGATTACGGTATTCCACATTTGCTTTTTATTGAAAAGTGCGCCCAGTTTCCAATCATAAACGCAAATTTGTTTATCAAAACCAATCACGCCCGTCTATTTCCGCCTTGCTACATCATGGAGCTTGACGGCATGAAAATCCTTTTTATCGGTATCATTACCGATGCGGTTTTGGCGCAGGCCAAGCAAGACCACCTGATCGGTTCTTTCATCGGAATCGAAAAGGCGGCACAAGAGGTCGGGTGAATCTGCAACACATACAACCGAATCGATATAGATTTTACGGTTTTGCTGACCCATATCGGTTTTGAATCAGATAAAGAGCTAGCCGCCATGCTACGACCCGAATGGGGCGTCGATCTGATTATCGGAGGGCATTCTCATACCTTGATGGAGCAGCCTTACGTCGTAAACGATATTTTGATCGCCCAAGCGGGCGTCGGTACCGACCAGATCGGTCGATTTGATATCGTGGTAAATACCGACACCAACAGCATCGAAAGCTACAAATGGCAGTGCATCCCAATAAACGACAAGTACTGCCCGGTCGACGAACAAATAGAGAATTTGATTCGAAAATATAAGAGCGTAACCGATCAAAAATATACTCGCGTCATCACTCGTTTTAGCTGTCCGCTAACGCACCCGCAGCGCAACACCGAAACGGCTTTGGGAAATTTGTTTGCCGATATTTTCAAAAACAGCCTAGGCATAGATATTATGTTGCTTGGCTCAGGCAGTATTCGGGGCGAAAAGCTAGGGCCGATCGTAGAGTATGGGGGCTTGGCCGAAATTTTTCCTTATGATGACGGCGTTTATATGCTCAGAGCGGACGGCCGAACCTTTCGCCAAATGATGTGCTATCTACTGCGAGACGACGCCTTTTTGGGAACAACGGAATTTTATCAGTTATCGCAGGGGCTAAAACTCGCCTATTCCCGCTCCCGCCGAGAAATCGTAAGTCTAACTTATCAGGGGTAGAAATGCCCGATGACGGTATTTTTACGGTCGGTTTGCAAAATTATCATTACTGTAACCTTGAAAGCTTTTTTGGCGTCAGTTTTGAGCACGTGAAAAATTTCGGCGCTCCTAAGATGATTTCCACTTCTTGTTTGGATATCTTGGCTGAGTATTTAAATTCGCATAAAGCCGTTAGGCAAGACGTCGAGGGGCGATTAACGATTTTGGATTAAAAGTATTTTCGGTCACCCATGCGACTTTTTAATATTTACCATACAACTGCGGCTATATTTCCGCCGCATTCAGCGATAAGCGTAAAAAACCGTCAAATGACTACGGGCTTGATTGCGGAAAATAAAGCCCCAACACTTAATGTCTAGAAGCTTTTTACGATCAACCCGGCTCTTATCGCAATTTAGTTCAAGATAATTCTTCGCGTTTTTAATTTTTGTTTTGATTTTAAAGGCTTATATTTAAGGATACTTTTTGCTTTGAATTATGAGAAAAACAGCGACGGTTTTAGCAAATACGCTCTTTCCGGACGGCATACAGATCGTGGTCTATGAGTAAAATTTAACAACTTAGATGATAACTAATAGATATGCAAATATCGGTTTAACGGTACGTAGAGAACAGCAAAAATGTAAAAAATATGCGCTTACGCTAGGTGCCGCACGTCAAGCTCGGAGAATCTTGATATCGATACCGTTAAGTTTTTAGCAAATCCGAGACGCGAGCTAAACAACCGGAACAAATACCAAAACGCTCCATGAGACATTATGTTATAAGATTTAGACTATAAAATATTTTGCAAAGTTACAAATTTATGCTAAAATCGCGCGCTTTTAAATTTACCTAAAAGGGAAGAGATGAAAAAATATTTAGCTGAGTTTTTTGGTACATTTTGGTTAGTTTTTGGAGGTTGCGGCAGTGCAGTATTTGCAGCGGCTTTCCCAGAGCTTGGTATCGGATTTGTCGGAGTTTCGCTAGCGTTTGGCCTTACGGTTCTTACGATGGCTTATGCAGTTGGTCACATCAGCGGCGGCCACTTCAATCCAGCTGTATCAGTTGGCCTACTAGTTGGCGGAAGATTTGACAAAAAAGACTTCGTGCCTTACGTCATCGCACAAGTTATCGGAGCGATCGCAGCTGCTGCCGTGCTATATCTTATCGCTTCAGGTAAGGCTGGATTTGACGCTACTGCGAGTGGTTTTGCTAGCAACGGATACGGCGAGCACTCACCAAATGGCTACAGTCTAGTTTCAGCGCTAGTTGCTGAGGTGGTTTTAACTGCGTTTTTCCTTATCATCATCTTAGGTGCGACTGATGAGCGTGCGCCAAAAGGCTTTGCACCGATCGCTATTGGCCTTGGTTTGACACTTATCCACCTTATCTCGATACCTATCACAAACACATCAGTTAACCCAGCTCGTTCAACCGGCGTTGCGATATTTCAGGGCGGTTGGGCATTAGAGCAGCTTTGGCTTTTCTGGGTTGCGCCTATCGTTGGAGCGATCATCGGAGCTATCATCTATAAAGTTATGGGCTGCACATGCGGCTGCTGCAAAAGCGCAAAATAATCACACTTTATACTTCAAGGGGCGGTCTTCGCCCTTTCTATTTTCATAAAATTTTTAAAATTAAGATCAGTTAAGCGAATATAATAATCTATTTAACATATTACCGTTATTACATCTAACCTCTACTTCGCTATCCTTCTAGCTTCGTCTTAACAAACGGTAAGCGCATCGCAATTAAATTATTCTTTGAGTTCTTTGTGTCACTATAACCTCATCTCCGCAATCCAACAAACCATCGTAAGCCTTCCGGTAATCAGAATAGATAGCGGGTCATTAAAGTCGCTACATCTAGGCGACATCGGCATCAATTCATTTGCAAAATAGTTTTAGGCTATATAAACAAACTTGAACGTCGCACTTTAGTATGCCGTTTTACTAGCAACCACAAGCCAAGAAATGTTATAAAGTAGTAAGTTTTTAACCAAGTAGGCATACGAGCCAGAAATCTATTCTAAAATTAAATATTTTATCATGCACTCCGGCCATAAAATTCTGATATTTTTGGCTATTTTATCGATTTTTTTTATGAAATTTTAATAAACTCCGCTATTTATACCACTTCCATATCGAGCTAAAAACACTATAAAATTTCTCTAAATTTCTTTTTCGGAATTTTTGAACGGACTATATATGTTTATTTTTTATTTCTACGCTTGTTATTTTTAAGAACATCGACAAGATCGTGATTTTTGTGTTTATACCTACCTTCAACAAAAAGCTCCTTTGGAGGTTTTTATATCGCATTCGAGTAAATTTGCCCGCGCCCTATCTGCACTCGAGCTTCGTTATCGTTTGGGTATTAGCAAAGTACGACGGATACGGCATCGAGAGGCTAAAATTTCGTATCTGCTTCGGCGCGATATTTTTAGCGACGCTAGCGGTGATCTCCGCGACGTTTGAGCGCTCCTCGCCGCGCGAAAATAGCGATAGTCCGCTAGGCTTAAAGATGGAGCCCGCGATCGTGTCCTTACTCACGGGGTTGTTGATGAGTTTGACGGTCAGATCGCAGTTTGCGATGCTAAACTCGCCCGTATTTCGCAGCGAGCCCTTAAACACGATAGTTTCGTTTCTTAGCACGCGGTGGCCGGAAAACTCCGTCAGCACGGCCTTTTTGGTGTATTTATCCACGATCATCATGAAAAAATATCCAAGCGTCAGCGTCGCTATTACGTTTATCGCGATGTAAATTTTAAAAAATTTAGGATTTTTCTCGCCGCGGGCGATAAGCGCGAAAAGTACCGATAGTAGCGCCAAAACCGCAAGCACGATGAGGTGAAATATGTTAAAATACCCTTCCATCAAAAGCACTCCGAACTTGTCGTTACGTTGTAGTCCTGCGCGCGAAAGTTATTTACCACGTGCGTGATCTCGCGCGTCGCGTTTATGTCTAGCGCGTCTTTTAGCACGATATTTTCTCTCAAAAACGGCTTTAGCTCGTTTGCGTATCGGCGCAGCGTATTGCCCGAGTTTTTGTAAAAGCTAAGCCCGATTTCGCAGTAGTTAAACGGTTTTTTGGAGAGATTTGTGAGGCGCAGATCCACAAGCAACGTGTTTGAGTACTCAAGCTGCTTGGTTGAGACTAGCTCGAGCGAGCGGGTTCGCAAATTTTCATCTAAAAGCTTAGGCATAAAATACGCCCCGCATCCAAGCCCCGCGATAGTAACGATCATCAGCGCAAAGCCCGCGAAAAAGGACTTTGACGCGACGTAAATGCAAAGCGAAACAAGCGCTAAAAAGGTCAAAAACATCCAGATATAGGCGGCAAAATCCACCCAGCCAAGGTGCGTCAGATAGAAATTTAAGCCTTGTTTTAGTTCGTTTATCATCTTGCCTCTTTGCTTCGTTTGCCTTGCGGCGAGCCAAATTTAAAATCCTCCTGCACAAAGCGTGCCAAATTTGACCGCCCTAACCTTTTCGCGAGTTTTTTTCCTCGATACCGCTTAGTCCGAAACGGCGCGCGAGCTCGGCCTTGATGCGGTCTGGGTGCACTCCGTGCAGCGCCAGCGCCACTAGCGAGTGAAAACATAGATCCGCCGCCTCGTAGACGATCTCCTCGGTCGGTGTTTTTAGCTTTAGGTTTTGAGACGTCTCGGTTTGGCTGTTTTGGTTTGCGGCATTTTCGTTTGAAATTTTAGCAAAATTTTCGTTTTGGGTTAAATTTGACGAAATTTGACCGCCGTTTGCGGCAGAGTTAAACTGTGCAGTTTCATTTTTGCGCACCGAGGCGTCCTTACACGCCATCACTAGCTCCGTAGCCTCCTCTCCTACCTTTTTTAGGATCGCGTTTTCGCCTTTTTTAAACAAGCTCGCGACGTACGAGGTCTGCGGATCGGCGTTTAGCTTGCGGTCTAATATCGCGTGATAAACCTCGTCGATTATGCCGTAGATCGGCTTTTTGGCTTGATTTAAATTTTGCTCTCGCGTCAAATTTTGCCCGTCAACGCTAGCTAAATTTGACTCGCCGCCGTCTCCCGAAATTTTTCTAAAAAAGCACGATTTTGCGCCGGTGTGGCAGGCTATGCCGCCGTTTTGAACGACTTTGAGCAGTATAGTGTCGTTGTCGCAGTCTAGGAAAATCTCATCTATGGCCTGCGTATTTCCGCTCTCCTCGCCCTTTTTCCAGATACGGTTTTTCGTGCGCGAAAAATAGTGTGCAAAGCCGGTTTTTAGGCTCAAATTTAGCGCCTCTTCGTTCATATAAGCAAGCATCAAAACCTCGCCGCTCGAGCTTTCTTGAACGACGGCAGGCAAAAGGCCGCCCACTTTTTCCCAATCTATTTTCATTTTTATTTCCTTTCGGCTACGGGTTTGGCTCGGCGCACGGGCAAAATTTAAAGCTCAAATTTGACTTCAAATTTGAGCATAAAAAGGCGAAGTTTTTTGCAAAAATATTTCGCTTCGCAAAAAACTACACCTGTTTCGAGATGATTTTGGAGTTACTCAGGTAAATTTAGCGGCGGACCTGACTTTGCTTGCGATTACAAACGGCAACGAAGCAAAGCCATCCAAACTAAATTTAGCCGACCTCGCAAAAAGCGTTCGCCCGCAAAGCGTAAAAAAGGCGAGTCGCTCCAAACAAAAATTATTGCGTTATCGCGCTTTGCTTCTCTTTATCCTTCGTATCCACCCAGATATTCGGCACCGCTCCACCAGGCGTTAAGAATATCTTCGCGTCTTTATTTTCGCGCAACGCCTCGTTAAATTTGGCCTGCGTTTCGATCTGCTTTAAATTTAGCAAATTATGATCGAGGCTTTTTGCGACCTCTTTGTTTGCGTATGCCTGCGCGTCGGCTTCGATCTTAGCGGCGTCCGCGCGACCCTGAGCTTCGATGATAGCGGCCTTTGCCGTACCTTCTGCGAGGGCCGCTTTTTTAAGCGCCTCTTGATTTGCGCGCTCTACTTCGTATTTGGTTCGTTCAGCCTCTTGTTTAGCGATTTGTACGCGCTCGATCTGCTCTTTTACCTTTTCAGGCAGGATGATCTCGCGCAGTTGTACGGTTAGTAGCTCGACTGGTTTATTCGGCTGAGCGTCGATATCCTTGCGGATACCCTCGTCGATAGCCGTGGCTAGGTCGTTTCGCTTCGTCGGAAGCTCCTCGGCGGTGTATTTACCCGCGATACTGCGCACGACGTCGCGCACGACGGGATCAACGATCTTGTTTTCCCAACTAAGCCCCCAAGACGCGATCGTTTGAGGCGCATTTTCCGGATTTAGGCGGTACTGCACGGTGATGTCGATGCTGACGGGCAAGTTTCTCGCGTCCAAAACGGAGATCGAGTTTTTGCGGATGATGCCCGCTTGAGCCTGTGCGCCATACTTTTGCGCAGCCTCGCCCATATCTTCGCCAGACGTGTAGTTGATGAGGCGAACGCGCGTATCGACTACGATGACTTTTTGCAAAAACGGAATAAAGAAGTGTAGTCCCGGCTGCATCGGAGACGGGTCGTATTTACCCAAATTTGACTTGATGCCCACTTCGCCCGAGTTTATCGTGACGAAAGGCTGCGTGAGCGCGATCACGGCCACGAGCGCGATGATGACGTAGGCAAAGGCCGAAATTTTGCCAAATCCTTTAAAATCAGGCGTTTTAAAATTTACTTTTGGGCCTTTGCTATCGCCGCCGTTATCGTCTCCGCCGCCGCTTGAGCCTCTTTTTTTATTAAAATAATCGTTCAAATCTGCCGGCATTTTGTTCCTTAAATGTAAGTTAGCATAGAGGCGTATTTTGGATTGCGTCCGTAAACTACGTCAAAATACGCATCCTGTAGGCGTTTAGTTACCGCTCCGCGCTCGCCCGCGCCGATAACGCGGTTGTCGATATTGCTTATCGGAGTGACCTCGGCCGCCGTACCCGTGAAAAACGCCTCGTCCGCAGTGTATGCGCGGTCGCGAGTGATGCGCTCTCTGCGTACTTCGATGCCTAGATCGCGAGCGATTTTGATGACGGTGTCTTGCGTGATGCTAGCTAGGCTGCTATCGTTTGGAGGAGTGATGAGCGCGCCGTCTTCCACGATGAAAAAGCACTCGCCCGGTCCCTCGGAGATGTAGCCCTCGCTATCAAGCAGCAACGCCTCGTCGTAGCCCGCCTCTTTGGCCTCGTAGTTTGCCATTTGCGAGCAGAGGTAGTTCGAGCTTGATTTCGCGCGGCTCATTTGACCGCCGACGTTTAGTTTAGCAAAGCTTGAAATTTTCACGCGGATGCCTTTTTTAAGCCCCTCTTCGCCTAGATATGCACCCCACTCCCATGCGGCGATCGCCGTATTTACGGGAGCTTTTGTGTGGGCTAGACCCATGATGCCGTAACCTAGATAAACGATCGGGCGCAGATATACGTTTGATTTAAATTTGTTTGCGCGAAGTAGCTCGACCTGTGCGTCTTCGAGCTCTTTTTGCGTGTATTTGACGTTTAGGATAGTCATTTTGGCTGATTTTAGCAGGCGCGCTGTGTGGTCGCTTAGGCGAAATATCGCTAAGCCTTTATCCGTCATATAGGCTCTTGTACCCTCAAATACGGCGTTTGCATAGTGAAGCGAGTGGGTTAAAACGTGGACTTTAGCATCCTCCCATTTGACTAATTTTCCATCCATCCAGATAAATTCGGAAGGGTTCATTTAGTATCCTTTTTTATAAAATTTGCTGAGTGTAGCTAAAATTTCTTTAAAATTTTGTAATGTTTAAGATTTTGGCTTAAAATTTTAAGCTTGCGAGGCAAAATTTACTCCGATCTTACAGCTCATCCACTACGGTATCTTCGATATTTTCGGCAAAAGGAAGCACGAGCGTCTTACGAGAGCCAAACGCACTATGCCACAGGGCTTTTTTGATCGCTTCGTAAGGCGTATCGTAAATTTTAGCCAGTTCTTGCAGTAGTTCCTCGGCCATGGCATCGCTTAAATTTTCGCGGCGATAAAATAGCATTAACGTCGCGCCGATACCGATAAACTCAAACCCGAATCGCTCGTTCATCATCAAGATAAACGCATACGTCTGCTCAGGTTCAAAATCATCCGCAAAATACCCCTGTATCATCCGCGCAAATACGTCCGTACTGCGCTCGCAAGGGCACAAATAAACGTCGATATCCTCGTCAAGAGCGTCGTAGTCGCGGGTATTTATGTACTCTAGCGCTTTTAGTTTATGCGGGTAGTTTAGGCTAAATTTACCGTAAAATTCGCTCACTTCAGCCTTATACTCGGGATTGTTTAGGGTGTCCAGCATCAAACGAAACTCCGCGGCCGGAAAGTCGCGCGCGTCAGGATTTTGCGCATTATACTCCTCCTCGTCCAGCACGTCGAAACTAGAGCTTGCGTGCATATTCGTGTATTCGCACTGCGGAGCGTTTTCGATGATAAAAAGCGGCTTAAAACCTGCATATTGTTCGCACAGACGGTCGTAGGCGATCGTGACGGCGTTCATATTTTGATGGGTGCGAAGGACGCCGTATTTTAGGGTAAAATTCGCTTCGCGCGTGTAGCGCGGATCGGGCTTTGCTAGCCTAAAAGAAATAAGCTTTTCGGGGCGACAAATCGTGTAAAAAGCTAGCTTTAATTTTTCAAAAAACGACATATTTTTTCCTTATTTAAATAATTTAATTCTTTAGTTTAAAGGGGCGATTTAAACCAAAAACGGCTTAAATCTCAAATTTGACCGCAAACTTTTAATCCAAATTTGACTTCAAAATTTAAATAAAAAACAATATAGCGAAGCATTTTAATTTTTACTTTACGCTTATGCTCGCAATAAGTATACGAAGCGGAAATTGGCCCAGCAGGATACATATAGTAGCAACCGATAGTAGCAACCGAGTTTGGACGATATTTCCTTACGTTTGCAGTTGCGACCGCAAGCATAAGTATAAGTGAAAAATACGAGTCGGCAAAAACCGCTATTTTTCTAAAATTATCCTAGTAGCGGCCGGATCCACGCACTCCTCGTCCATTATAATTTCGCCTATCTCGCTTGCTCTTATCGCGCCTGAGAGCGGGTTTTTCACGCTAGCTATGCCGCCTAAAATTTCAGCGTCCACGCTTGAGTACTCAAAGGCTAGCGTCGTATCTAGTGTCTGGCAGCCTCGCAGCACGAGATTTTGCACGTAGCAAAGCCCTTGTAAGCTTTCTATCACGCAGTTTTCAAAGGTCACGTTTTTGCTGTTCCACGCGAGGTATTCGCCGCTTATAAAGCTATTTCGCACGGTCACGTTCTCGCAGTTCCAAAAGGCGTCTTTGCTAAGCAGTTTGCTATCCTCGACGAGCAGATTTTTGCAGCCGTCAAAGCCGTAGTTCCCGTCTAAATTTAGCCCGTAAACGCGCACGTTTGCGCAGTTCATCGCAAAATAATCCCCTCGCGCGCAGACGTTTTTTATCTCTACGTCCTTACAGCTCCACAGCGTCTCCTCGGCCTGGGTCAAATTTACGTTTTCTAGCCTCACATTTTGGCATCTGCGAAAGGATTTTGGCGCTTGGATTAGCGTATCTTTAAAGCTAACCTCCTGCGCGTACCATATGCCCGCGCGCGCCGTCTGCATCAAAAACCCGTCCTCCACGGCGACGTTTTTGGTGTACCACAGTGGATATTTCCACTCGAAAATGCAGTTTTTTAGGTGCAAATTTTGCCCGTGCTTTAGCGGCGACTCGCCCGCCGCAAACCCGCACCGCTCAAACTCCGCGTCCTTTACGCCAAACATAGCGCGCTCGCCGATAAATTTTTGCTCGACAAATTTTTGCATTTTCGCCTCCGCCGTTTTTGTTGATTATATCGGTTTTACGGCAACAAGGATGTAAATTTGAAAATTCAAAGCAAAATTTGTGAAGCAAACGGGTAAATTTAAGCAGCAGTAAAAATCCAAGCGTTCGGGCGTTGCTATTGTCTTTCGGAGTCCTATTTTCCCAAACGCTTGGCAGGAAAAGGTAAGATTTAGACTAGCGCAAAGGATGGAAACGCGAGCCTAAATTTTACCTTTTTAGCAGTCAAATTTGCCGTATCCACGCGGTGCAAGCGAGCGTCAAATTTGATGTAAATTTAAAACCAAATTTAAAGCCTGCGGCCCGTCAAATTTAACCGAGCCGCAAGCGCAAAAATCCAAATTTACCAAAAAGCGTCCCCGAAGCGCACCGGCCGGGAGCCGCTAAATTTTATTTCTCAAACGCCTTTTCTAGGCTAAACGGAAACGCCTGATAGCCCATCGCATTGGTCATTTTGATTTCGATTGACGGCTCTTTTGCGCCCCATTCAAACTCGTTGATGTGAGGGCTAGGCACGCCGACCGGGCGGCCTTTGGCGATGTCAAACTGCATGCCGGCAACTGCAGAGTAAACCATCACGCTATCTAGGTCGTCTTGATATTGCGCTAGCGAAGTAACAGAGCTGTACCACTCGCTGCCGCGCTGTTTGCCGTACTCCCAGACTTGCTCGACGGTTTTAGCTTTTTCGTCGATTTTATAAACGACCGCGCGGGAGTATTTCATACCCGCCATCGCAGGCTGCTCCATACCGCGAGTGTCGCCGTTGTCAAAGACGGTGAGATACACTACGCCTTTTTTAGACTTGCTGTCGATGCGAAATGCCGTATGCTGCGTCCACTGCCAGTCAAATCCGCCCGTTTCGCTCTCGTAGCCCGGGCATTTTGAGTATTCGTCCTCGCAGACGATCTTTTTGCCGTCTTTATCTACAGGCTGGAGCAGGAAGCCCTTAAACTGATCCTTCCAGCCTTTGTGCGCGCCCATTATCCATTTGACTTTTTTGTCGCGGCCGATCTTGATAACGGCGTCTTGGTGGCGGCTGGAGATGATGATGCTATCGTCGCTTGGATCATAATCCACGCTATTTACGTGCGCCCAGTTGCGTCCGGGGCCCGAGCCCACGATGTCGCCCCATTTTTCGTTCGTATCCATCGCGGCTAGCTCGTCCGTGCTCGCGGTGTGGCCTGCCTTGCTAGCGTCGATATTTAGGCACACAGCACCCTGATCGAGCGTTTTTAACACGATGTCGCGATACGGATCTAAGATTTCATACAGCCTAAAATCATCCACGACGTTGCCGTCGCGATCGACCTCGACGATGACGTCGCGCACGGTGCGGACGTTTTTGCCGTCGGCGCGCTTATAGTTGGCGTTTGCCGCACGGAGGAAGTAGTGTCCGTTTTGCGCTACGTCCATGGAGTGCGAGAAGTCGTTGTAGCCCGCAGGCAGCTCGCGGTTAAAGATTTCGCGGCCCATTATGTCGTATTTGGCGTATCTTTGGCCGTAACCCCACGTCATCGCGCCGTCGTCGTTTTGCTTAAAGCCCATCATGACGCCCGCGGAAAAAGGCTGCTTGAGGTCGTAAATTTTACTCGGCTCCAGGTACCAGCGCACTTCGCCTTTGGTGTCTAGGATGAAGTTGTTCGGGCTATAGTTCCACTCGATCGCGCCGCCTGCCGGGTTGTTCCACACGACTTTGGTGCCTTTGCCGGTTTTATTTACGAAGTTATTTACGTAGTAAAGGCGGTTTGCAAATTTCGCGCTCGGAGCCTTTACGACCTCGATTTTATCAAACAGAGCGCCCTTTTGAGACGGCATGCCAGAGCTCTCCAAATAGATCGCCGGAGCGTAAATTTTATAGGTTTCTTTTATATGCTCGGTTTGGCCCTTGTAAATTTTATCGTACTCGACCTCGACGGTGTTTTGATAGTCAGGGTAAAGTCCGAAAACAGGGATTCCGCCGTGCGTGCGCAGATGCTTGTCGGCGACTTTGTAGCTGATAACCTGACCGTCCGGCTTCGGCACGATAGTGACTTTTGCGTTTGATAGCGTGTATCCGCCGTTTTTGATGACCGCCGTTAGAGGCGCGATGTCGTATGGGTTTACGACCACCTCGCCGATCTTGCCCGGGACGGCGTAGTCGATGTGCGCGCCGCTAGGTCCGCCGATAGCAAGCACTGCCGTACTTAGACCGCCCAGTAACGCCGCAGCCAGGGCGAATGATGAGAGAGTTCTTTTCATATTTTCTCCTTTATAATGATAAATCGTTTCGTTGCCGTAATTTTAGTAAATCTTTCTAACGTGAAAATCACGCTATTATTATAAATAGCTTAAATCTAGAGAATAATTCAAATTTTTATATTTTCCGCTAAAATTTAGCCCAAATTTTATGAAATTAATCTAAAATTTATCTTAGCGTGAGTTTTGCGGCGGCGGGGGGATATAAAATTAGCGCAAACGAAATCATTTTAAGTAGCATTCCATGAATCTACTTTCTAAATTTAGCAAAGGCTTTCTAGCCGTTGCGATGTTTGGCGCCCTTAGCGCAGCCGCGTTTACTGAGGGCGAGGACTACGTAAAGCTAGAAAAACCGCTACCAGTCGAGCAAAACACGCTAGTTAAAGTCTTTAGCTACGCATGCCCGTTTTGCTATAAATACGACAAAACCGTAACGCCAAAGGTAGTTGAGAAAATTTCCGGCTTAAAATATGTGCCGTTTCATCTAAAAACCAAGGGCGAATACGGCGAGGCAGCGAGTAAAATTT
>NZ_CALHVM010000003.1 GCF_938039205.1 uncultured Campylobacter sp. | reverse complement strand
TCTTTTCGCTCAAATTTTACGACGCCGTCGATCAGCGCGAAAATCGTGTGATCGCTGCCCATGCCTACGTTGCAGCCTGGGTGCGTCGCAGTGCCGCGCTGGCGGATGATGATGTTGCCCGCGCGCACAAACTCGCCACCGAATTTTTTAACACCCAAGCGGCGTCCGATACTATCTCTATTATTTTGGGTTGAACCTTGACCTTTTTTGTGTGCCATTTCCTATCCTTTATGCGTTAATCGAAACGACTTTGACGCGGGTATATTGGCGTCTGAAGCCGCGTTTTACTTTTGAATCTTTGCGTCTGCGTTTTTTGAAGATAACGACTTTTTTATCCTTGCCTTCGCAAACGACCTCCAAAACCACCTTGGCACCCTTTACGAACGGTGCTCCTACCTTTAACTCGCCGTCGTTTAGCGCTAAAACTTCGCTAAGCTCGAGCTTTGCTTTCGGCTCAGCATTAAAATGGTCTAAATTTAGGTAGTTGCCCTCTTCGACCTTATACTGCTTGCCGCCGTGTTTGATGATAGCATACATCAAAAATCCTTTAAAATTTGGTAGCCAAAAAGGCATTTGCCGTGCAAAATTTAAAAGCCCGTTTGGTATTAAACTTTGAATATTATCCGAAATTTTATAAATTCCTACTGAAACGCCTCGCAAAATTCCTACGAAATTTCAAATTTCAAGGGCTCGGATTTATTTTAAACTAAAGATAAATGTGCTACTATCGCAACGAAATTTTTGAAGGAGAATTTTATGAGAAATTTAATAGCTGCGCTCGTAGCAGCGGTATTTTTTATCGGTTGTTCCAACTGGAATATATCCAACGAACCAAGCGGAGTACGCAATCAAACAAAATCCCAAAGCAGCAAAACAAATATCGGCGGCGTAAATGATAAAGTCCAAGAGGTCTCCACCGCAGGCACCACTGATATGGTCGAAACGACCTTGCCCGATAGCACGGGTATGACTAATGCGCCGAAAGACCGCAGCGATGCATTTCATATCAATCAAGTAATTTCTGCATGGAATAAACAGCCAGACTCCATCAAAACAACCGAAGACAATGGCAACATCTACACCTGGAAAAACTATAAGCCAGGCTGCGACGTATCACTTACCAGCGACTCGGAAGGCTACGTATCAAAATCCGCTATCAAATCAGCACTGTCTCAGTGCCTATAACCAACTTATCCGCGACGCCGAAATTTTAAAATTTCGTAAAATTTCGGCTTACGAGCGGGTCTGCTTCGTCAAATTTAATCTTAGAGTTATATGGTTCGCTCTTAAAAATTTACTATACGTATTGTATAATCGAGGACTTTTAATCACTGGAGTAAAATATGAAGAAAATTTTATTTGTAGGTGCGCTTTTAGCGGCATTAGGTAGCTATGCGGCGGCGAGCGAACATGTCAAGGTCTATCACGGCGAGAGTTGCGGCTGTTGTCACAACTGGGCAAAATACATGGAGCAAAACGGATTTGAAGTCGAGATGATTTCGCTGGCTGACGAGCCGCTTATCCAGAAGAAGAATGAGCTCAAACTTCCGCTAGAGCTCGCTAGCTGCCACACCGCGATCATAGACGGATATGTAGTCGAAGGGCATATGCCA
>NZ_CALHVM010000002.1 GCF_938039205.1 uncultured Campylobacter sp. | reverse complement strand
GGTATTGGTGTTTATGAAGAACCACTTGCCTGCAAACACGCCCGTGCCTTTTTTGCTCGCTTTTGCGTCGCTATGCTTGACGCTAGGGTCTTTTTCGGGCTCTAAATTTGAGCTTGATTTGGCTTGCGCCTGATTTGAGCTAGCCCGCGCCGCGCGGCTTTTTTTAAAGATAAACAAGACGCCGCCCGCGCTTTGTTCGTATTCGAGCGAGCCGTTTTTCAGCCTAAATTCGCCCGCATCGTTATCTAGCGCGTATCTGCCGCCGCCAAGGCTTTTGTAGCCGCTTTCTCCTGCGCCCGTCTTGCACGAACCGTCCGGATTTGCCGCTACGATGCTAACAGTCGCTTTGCCGCCTGTGATCTGGAAAAACGAATCCTCAAAGCACTTTTGGCCTGCCGTTTTAAACGTCTGCCCTTGTGCTGCGACCGAGTCGATCTCCCATCTGCCCTCTAGCTCGTCTGTGCTCAAATTTGAGCCGGTTGCCGTTGCCGCGGCTTTGTTTGCGGCCGCGTCTTTTTTGAATGAAAAAACGATAAATTTGCCGCCGTCTAAGGACTGTTTTACCTTTAGCGCGTCTTTATCTAGCCAAAACTCGCCGATAGGACCCAGCGCGTATTTGCCAGCACCCATGCTTTTAAAGGCGTAGCTTGCCGCGCCGCTTTTGCACGCGCCGTCCTCGCCTACGGAGCTAAGGCCTAGCTTTGCCTCGCGGCCACTAACCTCGAAAAACGAATCCTCAAAGCACTTCTGCCCCGCCGTTTGCACCTCCTGCCCGTCTATGTTTGCCGAGACGATGCTCCATCTGCCCTCCAGCTCGCTAGCGCTTAAATTTAATCCGAGGCAAAGCGCCGCGATGATCGCGAAAAGCTTGACTGTAAATTTGAGACCGTTCATATTTACCCTTTTTTTGAAAATTTGTAAATCAAAATTGATAGCCGATTTTAACATCGGGAAATAAATTTAAAGACAACCTAAATCAAGAAAAATTATGAAAAAATCAAAACAAGCTGAGCTCTAACTTAAAAATGCGTCTATAAATCACGCTACTTAGCTCGCCGCCGCCAAGAAAATCCAAATGATCTTGCCGTATTGCTTCGCCCATATCGTAAAAAAGCGGGATCGGTAACACGTTCTTAAAAATGCTGTAAAATGTATATTTATAGTTTTTATTGCGCTCAAAACGTATTCAAATTTAAAATATAGGCACGTAAAATTAGTATTTGCTTGTAGTCAAATTTGAGCCCAGACAAGGCATCGCGAGTGCTGAATAAATTTTACGACGGCTTCTAAAACGGTAGATAAATTTTAGAAATTAAGGAATAAATTTAAAGAAAAATTTGAGCCCGGAGTCGGGCTCAAATTTTAGTGTAATTCAGACCAGACTTTGCGTTTCCAAAGCCATCCGAATATACCGAAAATCAAGAAGTAGATCATCGCATTTATGCCTAGGCTTTCGCGCTCGGCTTTTTTAGCGTCGCCCGCTTTTGCCATATAGGCTACGACTTTGTCCTCGCTAGCTTTATTTAGACCTACGCGAGGCATCGAGGTGCCCGGTAGCATTTTTTGCGTGTCGTTTATAAATTTATGCAGATAATCATCGCCCTTTGAGCGAATCATCATCGATAAATCAGGCGGGTTTGAGCCCATATACGCGGCTAAATTTACGCGGTTGGTTAGCGTGTATTTGTTTTCGTACTTCATGTCGTGGCATCTTTGGCACGCGTCGCGAAATACCTGTTCGTCGCTAACTTCTTTAGGCGCGATAGATTTTAGATACGCGACTATGTCGGCGATCTCGGCATTTGGATCTTCTCCGCCTGCTCCGAAAAAGGCCGGCATAGGATAAGGCTTTTCGTCGTTAAATTTGTGCGTTAGCTTTAGCGCCTTGGTCGGATCTTTGATAAGGGCTGCCAAGAAATGCTCGTCGTATATCGCTCCCGCGCTGCTAAGATCAGGTGGGACTACGCCGTACGCTTCGCTAAGTTCAGTAGCGCTCATAGCTGTAGGCATACCCGCAGCCTCGACTCCGTGACAGCCTGCGCAGCCAGCATTTGCAAAGGTTTCTGCGCCTTTAGTCGCGTCGCCTTTGGCTAAATTTATAGCCTTTATATCGTTCCAAAACGCAGTGTAGTCTTCGAGAGATTTTTGTGCCTCTTCGAGATCTTTTTGTGCTCCGGCGACTTTTTTCTCGTCATTCAGGGCTTTTGTCGCATCAAGGGCTTTTTGTCTAGCTTCTACCACGGATTTGGCTTGATTTATATCCTCGGTGCCAAAGTCGTAATCGGCCGCGCCGACGTGCGGATGCATGACGTTATGCGCGTAAGGCTCGATACCCCAGTATGTTACGCCGGTTAAAATAACTACGATTATGAAAATTTTTAACTCTCTCATTTTACCGCTCCTTTTTTCTCAAGAGTCGTTATGATAGGTAAAACGACAAAAAGCAGAACAAAAAACGTAATGGTCGAGTAAAATCCTATCCATGAGTTTGAAATACCAAGCGTCACGCCGTCGGCAGGCAATTTGCCAAAAATCGTGAGGATAATCATATCGACGATTAATAGCCAAAACCATACGAAAAAGCCCTTTCTCTCGTGAGCCGGAGCCACGACGTCGCTTCTATCGTAAAGCGGCATAAAAAATAGAGCTACGCCTGCGATCGCAAACGCGATAAGGCCGATGTTGTAAGCTTTAAAGCCGAAAATATCGAAGAAAAATCCGCGTAAAATCTCGTACTGCCACAAGAAGTACCACTCAGGATAGATGTGCGGAGGCGTTTTTAGTGGGTTGCCCGGCTCGAAATTTATCGGATCCATCGCGAAGTTGAAATGGAAACAGACTAAATAGAAAAAGAAAATCATAAAAAAGCCGATGTACATAAAGTCTTTTGCCAAAAATCCCGGCCAAAACGGAATTACTTTCGCGTTTTTCGTATCGCCGCTTAGATACTTTTCGGCCTCGATATCAAAGTCTATCTCCTCGCCCGTTTCGTTATTTACGTGCGGAACGCGGAGCGTATAAAAGTGTATCGCGACGACTGCTATAAGCACGATCGGTAGCAAGCATACGTGAAGCATGAAAAATCTCGTCAAAGTAGGATCACTAACGGCGTAGTCGCCTCTGATCCACTCGACCACCGCATCGCCGATAACCGGGATGCCGCCGAATAAATTCGTAATAACCATCGCCGCCCAGTAGCTCATCTGACCCCAAGGTAGCATATATCCGCTAAAAGCCTCGGCTGAAAACAGGATGAAGAGCAACATGCCGCTGACCCAAATCATCTCGCGACCTTTTTTGTAAGAGCCGTAGTAGATCGCCGTAAAGGTATGTATGTAGATGATTAAAAATACGACCGAAGCCGCAACCGCATGTATGTGACGCCATAGCCAGCCGTACTCGACCTCTTTCATTATGGTAAAATTTACGCTGTCAAAGGCTAAATTTATGTCCGGTTTGTAGTACATAACTAGCATAAATCCGGTAAAAATAAGCAAAGCAAAAAGCGTCGTGAGTATAACGCCCATCGCCCAGAGGAAATTTATATTTTTCGGTATCCAGTATTCGCTGACGAGTACTTTCATTAGCTTGTTTAAGGCGATCCTTTGATCCAGCCAGTCTAAAACGCCCGTTGATTTTCTGATGTGCATTTTTCCCTCCTTACGCTTGAGCCGCTAGTTTTTCGTATTCGGGGCTGGTTTCGCCCAGAACGAGTTTCGTACCGTCTATCTTAAACGGCGGTATGTCTAGCGGTCGAGGAGGAGGGCCGAAGGTATTTACGCCGTCTGCGTTGAATTCGCCTCCGTGACAGGCGCAAACGAAAACTTGTTTGCCAGGTTTCCACTCGGGAATACAGCCAAGATGCGTACAAAGCCCGATCGCGACCATATATCTAGCGCCATCTACTACGATATCGCGCTTGTCGTTAGGCGCCATAGAAGCGTCCTTTTTTAGAACAAATATCGGCTTTTTACGCCACTCGATCTGGCGCATCTCGCCGTCTTTCATTGGGCTAAGATCTACAGTCGTAAATCCGGCCGCCTTTACGCTAGGAAGCGGGTCCCAGGTCTTTTTAACGGCTACGAGAGTCGCTGCGCCGCCGACTGCGGCTACCGCGCCAAACGCTAGACCGATAAAATCTCGTCTTTCTTGTTTTACGGACATTACTTTCCTTTCAACGGTTTTTGAAGAATAATCGAGATTATACTCTTATGAAAATTAAACTTTTATTTTTCTAGCAAATAGTTTAAATATTTAAACTATTTTTAAATCATTATTTACTATTTCGTATTTTAAGGCTTTCGGGAGTAAAATTTGAGTGTAAATTTGGTTTAGTCGGTTAAATTTGACGGCCTATAAACAGACGTAAATTTAAATTATATTTTAGTTTGCGCGTTTTACCCGTACCGCAAAATTTGACGCCGAGCGATTTTAAATTTACGCCGTCAAATTTGACGTTTTTGACGAGCAATGTTTGGTTAAATTTGATTTAAAAGGAGAATTTATGCGTATCGCTTCGATCGATCATATCGTTTTAACGGTTGCTGATTTACAACGGACGCTTGATTTTTACGTGCGCGTGCTGGGTATGCGCGAGATTGATTTTGCAAACGGACGCAAAGCCGTGGCCTTTGGCTTGCAAAAGATAAATTTGCACGTAAAAGGCGAGGAAATTTTGCCAAACGCCATGAATGCAAACGTCGGAACGGCCGATATTTGCTTGATTGCCGATACGCCGCTTGAGCTAGTTTTAGAGGAGCTAGAGGTTGCCGGTATCACCGTAGAGCAGGGCATCGTGCCGCGAACCGGCGCGCTTGGAGGGATAAGCTCGATCTACGTGCGCGATCCGGACGGAAATTTGATAGAGATTAGTAGATACGTTTAAATTTGACGGGTTTTGCGGATGAAGTTCGGTTGCGTGTATATTGTAAACTGCAATCTAGACAAAGAGCCAACTGTTGTACGGCTAATATACAAGCAGATAATATATAATTTAGACTAGTAAATTTTTATAAGCTCATCGTTGTCGTAGTCATTTTCTAGGCCAAAATACAAAATTTCAAGCCACATTTCATCTTCGTATCTGAATTTCATAGACTCTTGTTTTG
>NZ_CALHVM010000001.1 GCF_938039205.1 uncultured Campylobacter sp. | reverse complement strand
CGGTATCTGTGTTTTTAAAATGCGCGTCTTGAAATTTGGCGTCTTTTGCGTCCGCAAGATTTTGCTCTGCGTCGCTCGTTTTTCTAAAATTCATGGAATTTGCTTCTGTCGCGAGCTCTGCATTTATGCCGGTTGCAAAGAAAAGCGCAGCTACTAACGCAAGGGTTTTAAATTTCAAATTTCATCCTTTAAATTTGGCTAAATTTTATGATTGTTGTAAAAATTTGACGCCAGACGGGTCAAAATGCAAAATGGCGAGAGCGCCTAAATTTAACGCAAAATTTGAGCGTCAAATCCGCCCAGATCGCTGATAAATTTTGCCGCGAGATCGCAAGCCAAAATCGCGCCAAATTAAAATTTCGTTTTTAAATTTCCCCGTTCCCGCCCTCGGTATCGCTAGATCAGTACGCGGTAGTTACATTGCGTAGTTACATTGCCCTTGTAAATTTACTGAAAATAAATCGTAAAAGGGGTGCGCCCGTTTCCGCGAGCGCTGCCATAAACCTGTTTCACAGGTGAGTTTCGTACTCGCCTCTTGCGATACTTACCCGAAATTTTAATTTTCACGAAATTCGCTCGAATTTCGCCGCTAAATTTGACGCTTTAGTTGGTCAGATCGGTCTGCCAGTTTGCGCCTTGCAGCGTCGTGTCAAGCTGTCTGATCTGCTTAGCCAGCTCGTCCACCTGCTTTTGCAGCGCCGCGACATCAACCGTGCTTAAAATTTTAATCTCGCTGCGCGAATAAACGTCCACTTTTTGCGCGGAAGCTTGCGCAAAAGCCCGCAATGCACCCGCTTTTAGCGTGAGTACGTCGCGCTTGGCGATTAGCTCGGTTAGGCTCTTGCCGTCCGCTTTTGCGGTGCAGTTGGTTAAATTTATCCGAACTATCAGGCGCTCAAGCTCGCCAGCAAGCGCGTCTAGCTCTGCTAGCAGCGCCTTTGGCTCTTCGCTGGGTTTATCGCCCTCTTGCACCTTTGCGTTATCCGCGAGCCTTGATTTTAGCTGCTCGATGCGTTTTTGTATATCGGCGCGCAGTATCAGTGCCTCGGCTAGTTTCATTTTCGTCCTTTTTCAAATTTATTTGCCGCGATTTAGCTGCCTATCCTGTCCGTAGCGCGGCGAATACGGGCCGTAGAGCAAGCAGTCTCGGCAGTCGGTGCTAAACAAAATCGCGTCCGCGCGCGCCGAGAGGTCAAAGCTCGCGTCCGAGACCGAGTCGGCGATCTGTTTAACTAGCGCGGAGACTAGCATACCGATGAGGTTGCCGCCGCCGTCGCCCGAGTCGTTTGCCGCGGTGGCGCTTTTTTGCCAGAGCACGGCGCCGGTGTTTAGATCCACTAGAGTCGCCGCTACGCTCACGCGCGTGACGCTGTTAATCAGCATGTACGAGGTGCCGTAGTCGGCGACGTTGAGGTAGAGCGCGGCGTCGGCGCCAAATATCTGCTTTAGCTTGTACGTAGAGATCTTCGCGATCTCGCCTGCGTCGTAGATGCCGTTATTTTTGAAGGTCTCGTTTACGAGCGCGGGCGAAAATACGTAATATCCCGCCTCGCTAAGCGGATAGAGCGCGTTTGCCAGCACCGCTGCGGAGGCCTTTATCTCGGCTGAGTCGCTGGTGGGCATCACGACGATGATCGAGCGAGGCTTGGTCTGCAAAAACGCCGAATAGTCGTAAACCTCGGGCTGCGAGCCTGCGCACGCACCCAGAAATAGCACTGCAAATGCGCCAAGAAGCGCTGATTTTATTTTATTTTTCATTTTGGCTTCCTTTTGCGGTCTTGCTAGTTTTGGCAGATTTTGTTTGTTTGTTTTTCAAATTTTGCTTGCTCGTTTGCTCGTCTAAATTTGAGCCTTTGTTGTTTGAATTTGACTCGCTTGCGCCTGACTTTTCCTTCGTCTGCTCGCCTAAATTTGCCGCCGTTTTGCCTGCTGCACCCGCCGTTTTGCCGTTTTGATTTAGCAAAAACATCGCGTAGTCGTGCGACTCTGGGTAGAGCTCGGCCTCTTTTTCGACGTAGGCTTTAAATTTCGCCCCGTTTCCTTGCGAGAGATAGAGCAAACCTAGATGCGCGTGCAGTCCCGGCGGAGCTTTGGCGGCTCTTTGATAGGCTTTTTGCAGGCTCTCCTCGAGTGCGGCGATCTGTGCGCCTGCGTCACCTTCTTCGGTTAGATACTCGTAGACCGAGCTCGTGTAGGCGCCGTCCCAGTAGTATAGCTGCCTAGGCGAGTCGTCCGCGCAGCCAGATAGTAGCAGGGCGGCGGCGGAGGCGAGCGCGAAATTGGCTAGAGTTTTAAAGCGCAAAATTTATCCTTATTTCGCGTTAAAAGCGCCGCTTTCAAGCCCGCGCGTTAGGTTATTTACGGCCTCGATGATGGCTAGGCTTAGCACCTTGCCGTTTAGCGTCGAATCATAACCCGCGCTACCGCCAAAGCCCAGTACTTCGCGGTTTGAGAGCTCGTACTCGCCGGCACCCTGAGTAGAGTAGATCACCTCGGAGTTTTTCACGTCCACGACGTTAAGATTTACCTTCGCGTAGGCGGTTTGGGTTTTGCCTTTGCCAAGTATCCCAAAAAGCTGATGATCGCCCGTAGTTTTACGGCCAAACTCCGTCACGTCGCCCGTGATGACGTATCTTGCGCCCTTGATGTTTTGCGCCTCTTTGTTTAGCGCGCTTTCTTCTTTGATGGCGCGCATGTTGCTGCGGTCAAGCACCGAAAAGCGTCCGCTTTGTTGTAAATTTGAGATGAGGATGGTTTGGGCTTGGTTACCTAGTCTGTCCTCGCCGTCTGAAAATACGCCGTTTTGGTATGAGGACTGGTTGCTAAAGCGGCCGATAGAAACGGCGATCTTTTGTCCTTGATAGGCGGCGCTTGGGGTTTGAACTTTCGGCGTTTCTACTACGCGAGAGCTCTCCGTCGCGCAGCCGGTTATCAGCATTGCGGTGCACGCAGCTAGTAAAAATTTTACGTTCGTTTTCATATCGCTCCTTTAAATTTTGATTTGCGTTATTATCTTACTATTTTTAGCTTAAAAAATTTTAACCTGCCTAAAAACTTAAGCCGCGGCATCGGCCGGGTCAAATTTGACTATAAAATTTCCGCCTCTTTGCTTGCGTTTACCGAGCTTAGCGCGATGCGGTCGCCCGGTTTTAGATCGCTTAGATTTACGGTTTTGCCCTCTTTTTGCACTCGGACGAAATTTGAAATCTGCGCGAAAAAGGACTCTTGTTGCGCGTATGCGGCGCGGGCGAGTTTTAGCGAGTTTTCAAATTTGAGCAGTTTGGTTTGCGCGGCGGCGTCTAAAGCCTGCCGTAAATTTAGCAAAATTTGCTCCTTGCGAGCGATTTTTTGCGTGAGGCTCGCCTGAGAAAATCTCGCTCTCATCATCGCTAGAGCGTTAAATTTACGCTCCCAAACGCGCACGAAAGCCGCGTCCGCCGCCTCGCTTAACCTATCTATGCTTTGCATTAGCTCGCCCATATCGGGCAGTAGCGCAGCCATCGCCGCGCTTGGTGTCGGGGCGCGAAAATCAGCCGCAAAGTCGCTGATCACGTAATCAATCTCGTGCCCGACGGCCGATATCACGGGCGTGCGCGCCGCGTAGATCTCTCGGGCTAAATTTTCGTCGTTAAAGCACCACAGATCCTCTCTGCTACCGCCTCCTCGCGCCAGCACGATCGCGTCGGCTCCGCTAGCGCCCGCTCTTTTTAGCGCGCGTATGAGCGAGGCGGGCGCGGTTTCGCCCTGCGTTAGCGAGTCAAAAACTAAAATTTCCGATAGCGCCCAGCGCTGCGAAGCGATACGCAGCATATCTTGCAGTGCGGCTGATGTTTTTGAGGTAATAAGCGCGATCTTGCGCGGAAATTTGGGTAGCGGTTTTTTGTGCGAGATATCAAAAAGCCCTTCGCTCTCAAGCCGCGATTTTAGCTGTTTAAAGGCAAGTTCGAGCTCGCCCTCGCCGCTGGGGCGTATCAGGGTCGCGATAAACTGATAGCTGCCGCTTGGCGAGTAGAGCGAAATTTTGCCGTAGAGAGCGACTTTCATGCCGTCCGTGACATCAAATTTGAGCTTAGCGGCGTTAAATTTATAAATGACCGCCGAGATCGCGGCCTTTTCGTCTTTTAGCGTGAAGTACCAGTGGCCCGAGCCGTGCCTCACTAGCCGCGAGATCTCGCCCTCTACCTCGACGTATGAAAACGTCGTCTCAAGCAGAGTTTTGGCCTGCTCGTTTAGCTCGCTGACGCTTAGCACTCACGGGCCTTTTGCGCGATGAAAAGAGTAGAAATATCCATCGAAAAGCTCTTGCAAAGGCGCATCTCAAAGCCCGCGGCGGCAAGTTCGCCCGCAAAGCTTTTGGCGTCTAAAAAGCCCTCGATCGAGTTTGGCAGATACTCGTAGGCTTCTTGATTTTTGGAGATAAAGCCGCCGATTTTAGGCAAAATTTTACCTAGATAAAAGTCGCGAGCGCCCGTTAAAATCCCACCTTTTTTACGTTTGGTAAACTCAAGCACTACGGCATATCCGCCCATTTTTAGCACTCTGTTAAACTCTCTTAGCGCGGCCTCGCGCTCGACTACGTTTCTGATGCCGTAGCTGATGCTTAGCACGTCCATCGAGCCGCTATCAAGCGTCGTTTGCGTCGCTAACGCCTCGATAAATTTAAACTCAGGAAATTTTTGTTTGGCGACCGCGAGCATGCCGCTTGAGGGATCGACGCCGATTAGATTTTCGATTTTTGCGTTAAACTCGCCCGCCGTCTTTTGCCAAAAGCCCATCATATCGCCCGTGCCGCATGCGACGTCGACGATATTTACGCTTGAGTCTTTGAAATTTGACAGAACCGTTTTGCAAGCGATCTTGCGCCAGCTCACGTCCGCGCCCATGCTCAGCACGCGGTTTGCCAGGTCGTAGGTCGGCGCAATGTCGTTAAACATCTGAACTATTTTTTCTTGTTTTTCCATTTTTTCTCTTTAGATATAGTAGATTTTTAAGCCGCGCGAAAGCTTTGTGAGGCTTTTTAAAATTTTAGGCTTTGAGTCCAAAATTTCGCTTCGCAGCTCGTAGATTTTTTTGTAAATTTTAGCTTGGAGTTTGTCTATGCGCTTTTGTTCGGCGCCGCTTTTTACGTGCGCTAGTAGGCCTAGCCAGATGTCGGCGTCTTGCAGCGAGCCAAAGGTTTCTTGTAAAATTTTGCTCTTTTTAAAGCATTTTTTAGCTGTAGCAAAATCAAAACCGCCGCCGAAAATCTCGCTTAGATATCTTAGTCTTTTTATCTCGATGCGGCACTTGTGAAACTGCGTGTTTTCGGTGGTTTCGCTCAAATTTGAGAGAGATTTTTTGAGGCGTAAAATTTGAGCTCGCATGGATTTTGCGGCGAGTTTTTTTATCGGCGCGTCTCCTAGCTCGCCTTTAAAAAAGTCGCTTCCCTCGCGTAAAAACACCTCCCAGTCGCGCAAAATTTCGTTTGCTTCGTCGCTTTGCAGCTCAGCCTGAACGCTTTTGGCTAGGGTTTTGCTTAGATTTTCTAGCTCGCTAGCTAGTGACTCAAAGCCTTTTAGTTTTTGCAAAAACTCGCAAAATACGTCTATATCGCGCTTTTGGTTGGTTAGCTCGGCTAGTTTTTTAAAATTTAGCAGAAAATAGCAAGCCGTTTTCCGGTCGAAAACGGGAGTGAAAATTTTAAGTAGCGAGCGCGTTTTGCGCAGATTTATACGGATTTGGTGTAGCGCCTCGGCATCGCCAGAGATTGCGTATTTGCTTAGATATTTACGAAGCATCGTAAATATCTGAAAAAACACCATCCGCATCGCGTCCATCGCGCCGATGTAGCTTGGTAAATTTAGCTCTAGCCCTGGGCTATTTTGTAAAATTTCAATGCTCTTTTGCGCGTCGAAACTGCCCTGCGGCAGGCCAAAAAGCGCTAAATTTTTATTTTTATAGCGTTCATCTTCCGTGACCTCGCTAGCTATGTGCGCGGCGATAAACTCGGGCAGGCTAAACTCTGCCGCCTCGCGCTCGCCGCCAAACTCGGCCTCGAAAGTAACAAGCCCCTCTAAAGCGCAGTGAAAAATATCGACGTTGCAAGCAACGCCGTCAAGCCTAAATAAAAATCTCGTCTTTTTTATCGGAGCGGCGACCGCGTTTTTTAGGGCTTTTTTAAAGCTTTTAGCATCCGTTTCGCTCTCATTTTCCTCGCGCGCTAGGCCGACGCCTGATTTTTGCGTGATCGTAAAAACGCCCGAAGTCTCGCGAAATCTAATCTCCTCAAGCGGAGTGATTTTGACGTAAATTTGCGTCACCTCTTTTTGCTGAACGTCGATATCGCGGGCCTTTAGCTCGCTTATGACGGCGGCGTCACGCAGGATAAATTTACGCTCGATTTCTATCAAATTTCGCTCCTTAATATGAAAAATTGTATCAAAAGGTAGCTTAAAGTGTAAAATTTGCTTCCTTTTGCCGCCTCCCTTGCGACGCGAAATGATTTTTTAACGCAAATAACGCTAAAATCAGATCAAATTTGAAAGGAGTTTGGATGAATAGAAAGCTAAATTTTAGCGCGGGCCCTTCGGCTCTGCCTCTTAGCGTGCTCGAGCGCGCTCAAAACGAGCTCACCGACTATCAGGGTAAGGGCTTTTCGATAATGGAAATCAGCCACCGAAGCAAGATTTTTGAAGAGGTGCACTACGGCGCGATGACTAAGGCGCGCGAATTATACGGTATCGGCGAAGAGTACGACGTGCTATTTTTGCAAGGCGGCGCGCATTTGCAGTTTGCGATGATACCGCTAAATTTAGCCGCCAAAGGCGTCGCGCAGTACGCAGATACAGGCGTCTGGACGAGCAAGGCGATAAAAGAGGCCGCAAACGTCGGCGTATCCTACGAAGTGGTCGCCAGCAGCAAGGAAACCTCCTACGACCGCATCCCTGAGGTTAAATTTGACGACGCCGCCGCATACGGCTACCTCTGCACGAACAACACCATCTACGGCACGCAGTACCGCGAGCTGCCTCGCTCCAAAGCTCCGTTAGTAGTCGATGCGTCGAGCGATTTTTTCTCGCGGCCGGTTGATTTCACGGACGTGGGGCTGCTCTACGGCGGCGCGCAGAAAAATGCCGGCCCAAGCGGCGTAACCGTCGTCATCATCCGCAAAGATATGCTGGAGCGAGCCTGCATGGAGCGCACTCCGACGATGCTTCGCTACGATACGCACGCTAGCGCTGCGTCGCTATACAACACGCCGCCGACCTTTGGCATCTATCTGCTAAATTTGACGCTGGGCTGGGTGCAAGATCAGGGCGGTCTAGCGGCTATAAATGAGATCAACGAGCAAAAGGCGGCGCTGCTTTACGGCGCGATCGACGGTTCTGGCGGCTTTTACAAAGGACATGCGCAAAAAGATAGCCGTTCGCTGATGAACGTTAGCTTTACTATCGCAAACCGCGAGCTAGAGGCGGCCTTTATCGCCGAGTCCGAAAGTGCGGGCATGCTGGGTCTAAAAGGACACCGTCACGTAGGCGGTATCAGAGCCTCGATATACAACGCCGTGAGTATCGAAAACGTGCGAACTTTGGCTGAGTTTATGAAGGAATTTGCTAGGAAAAACGGGTAAATTTGACTAGACGCACTGCTCGAATTTGGATTTGTTTCGGGTAAATTTAAACTCGGGGGTTTAAATTCGGGGCGCGTCAAATTTTGCTTTTTACTCAAATTTAAGCGGCTTTGGCTTGAGGGCGGCCGCTTAAATTTGCTTCGGTTTTACGGCGAGCCGGTCTTAAATTTACCTAGTTAAATTTAGCTCGCGCCCGCCTTTTGTTATCCATTTTAAATTTAACTGCGTGAAGCAAAATTTGGAAAAATTTAAGAAACTACGACGAAAATCCGATAATCATAAACGACTACGGCGCGCTGTTTTTGGCGGGATATTATATTATTCTTTACTCGATTCTCGTTTTTGTATTTGCTTTTAGCGACTATGGGCTTTTATATCGCATTTATCTTATTGCTTTGCCCGCATCTTTTTTATTATTCTGCCTATACAATACATACGTTTTCGCGCCGCGAGTTTTTAAACAAAAACCGAGCTTTTTTAGATTTTCTAACGAGCAAATTTATCATATAGAGTATGTCTACGTAAACAAAGTAGAGAGCGAGGAGAAAATCGCCCTCGTAAAAGACGTAGAAAAGGTCTATTTTTGCGTTATTAGCGAACTTGACAGCAGATACGGCAGATTTCACTTTTTTACCCCGTATCAGCTCTATAAAAAGTCCTCTATCGGCGTGCATTTTAACAAAACGAGAGACTTTATAAGATATCTTTTAGTTTATTTGATATTTGCGCTACCGTTTAAAATCTATAAACTCAAAAAATCGGGCGAACCGCTGTGGCTACTGCGTAAAAATTTCGTCATAAGGATGAAAAATAGAAATTATTTTTTGGTAAATTGCTATAGTAGAGATGATTATTTTGAGTTATTGCGGTATTTTCGGGCGAACAAAATCCCCGTGGAGGACAAGACGAAATTTATGCCGCAAGCTCAAAGGTCTGCGATATTTTTCGAGGACAAACACGAGGTTTGGAGCGACGATCCAAACGACACGGAAATACCAAAAGACGACTGGAAGCGCAAGATGAGGCGATTTTTTAGTTTAGAGTAAATTAGGCTTGAGCTTTTTATCAAATTTGCATATAAATTTGCTTTTAGTTGTCGCGCGGCTTTTTCCTCTTAAATTTTCTTTTATCAAATTTGCCGCTCAAATTAGCCCCTAGTAAACGCAAATTTTACAAATAAAATCATCTTTTTATCTCCAAATTTATCTTACCGTTCGCCTCAAAAAATTTGTATTCCAAATCGTCTGAAATATAGCTTATGCTTTTATTCTCGCAAATTTGCTTCTCGCGGGACGCTATCTTTTCTAGCATCGGCGGCAGCTCCTTAGTGATCAAAAGCTTGATGGACATATCCAGGCCGTGCGTTAGCTTTTTGAGAAATCTGCCGTCAAGCTCGCTCTCGTCTTTTATCATGTGTAAAGTCGCGTCAAAGCCGAGTTTTTGCAGTTCCTCGTAGAGCTGTGCTTTTTCCTCGGGCGATGCGCAGTGGTCGTTTATGGCGCAGTGATAGCCGACATAGATAGGCTTTGGATACTCGCTTTGGATTTTTAGATGCGCGGCGTCTAGGGCGTTTCGTATATCTTCGCGCGCCTGCGAGAAATATCGAGGCGAGGATTTATCCAGTAGCGTCCACATCGTTTTGGTAAAGACGTAAATTTTGATATTTTTAAAATATATATCTGTCGAGTATTCGCGAAATTTGAGATAATCTATCTCCTTGCCTAGGCCTATGAGCTCCCAGTTTAGCTTCGCGTAGCTGCTGTTGTCGATGAGGCCATCCACGAGCCACGGAGCAAATTTAGCTGCTAAGGCGTTTATGTATGCGCCGTGCGAGCTACCGACTAGGATCACGGGCAGCTCGTCTATATCGGTCGCGGGTTTAAACGGCGGATTTGCCTTGATAAAAAGCGCAGCATTTATCACGTCTTGAGCCTGCATAACTCCGAAATTTTGATACTCGTTTTTGGTCGGCTGCAGCGTTACGGATATTTCTAGTTTAAAATCACTCGGCAAACCGCCGCTTGCTTTTACCTTGCCTAGATAGGCATCTAGCACTGAGAGTTCGCCGTAACTAGTATCGTTTGGGATTTCTATACCGATTTGTGAGCATTTGTTTTTAAGGATGATTTTGTCTAAATCGTTTAAAAAATAGGTTGCCCCCGTCTGCGGTCTGTTGCCGATACAGTGGTAGTTCGGACTCGCTACGGCTACCTCAAATTCGCTCGCGACAAACTGCGCTAAGTGCTCTCTATAGTTTTCGTTCGCGTCGCCACCAAGACCCGGCACTATGAAAACTAGAGCTCTAGCCGGCTTTTCGTCGTCGTAGCAGAGCTTAAACTCAAGTAGCGAATCTCGCTTTATGCCAAGCTCTACGTCGTCGCAGGATGGGATCTCGTATGTTTTATTTATTATCATGATTTTACTGCGGTAGATTTTGTTCTTTTATCTCTAAATTTATCTTGTCGTTCGCTTCAAAAAATTTATATTCTAAATCGTCTGAAACGTAACTTATGCTTTTATCCTCGCAAGGCTGTTTCGGTCGAGCTGCGATTTTGGCCAGCATCGGCGGAAGCTCTTTTGAGATTAGCGTTTTTATCGACATATCTAAACCGTGCGTTAGCGTTTTGATAAATTTACCGTCAAGCTGACTTTCATTTTCTATTATATTTAGAGTAGCGTCGTAGCCTAAATTTTTCAGTTCGTCGTAGAGTCGTTGTTTTTCGCTAGCCGGAGCGTAAAAATCGTCATAAGCGTAATGATAACTCGTGTAAATTTGCTTTTTATAGCCGCTTTGGACTTTGAGGTGTTGCGGCATTAGAATTTCTCTTATATATTTTCTTGATTTGGAAAAATAAGCCGGCGAAGCCTTGTCTAGCGTCCAATGCGTCTTGTCGAATAAATAAAGCTCGATATTGTGATAGCATTCGCTGGTGTAACCGCTGTAATATTTCATGTAATCTATCTCTTTGCCAAAGCCGATAAAAGGCCAGTGCGCTAGCGCATAACTGCTGTTATCTATGACGCCGTCTATGAGCCATGGGGCGATTTTGGCGGCCATATGCGATAGATAGCCTCCGTGCGAGCTGCCTATCATGACGACTGGTAGGTCGTTTATGTCGGTTGCGCACTCAAAAGGAGCGCTGGCTTTTACGAAAAGTAGCGCATTGATCAAATCCTGCGCCTGCATAATGCCGAAATTTTGATATTCGTTTTTAGTCGGTTGAAGGGAAATAGATAGTTTAAGAGACAAGTCTTGAGGTGCTGTCTTATCGCGTTTTCTTGCGTCTATTAGATTGTCGATATCAAGCAGGGTTTGCGTATCGATTACGCTTAAATTTTCCGGGAGCTCTATGCCGCACCTGGCGCATTCTTTTTTTAATATCGATCTATCTAAATCGTCAAAAAATATCGTCGCTCCTGTTTGCGGTCTATCGCCGATACAGTGGTAGTTTACGCCTACTACAGCTGCGCTAAATTCGCTCGCGACAAACTGCGCTAAGTGCTCGCGGTAGTTGCTGTCCGCGTCTCCTCCGTAGCCAGGGATTATAAAAACTATTGACGAGACCGGCTTTTTGGTATCAAAGCAAAGGTTAAACTCTAGCAGGCTTTCTCGCTTTATATCAAGCTCTATATCGTCGCAAGAGTGGATTTTATACGTTTTTTTAACTATCGTGCCGTTTTGCCATATTTTTGAAACTTGTAGATTGATTTTGTCGTTTGCTTCAAAAAACTTATATTCTAAATTTTCCGAGATATAAGTTATGCTTTTATCCTCGCAAGGTTGTTTAGGGCGAGTTGCGATCTTGGCTAACATCGGCGGAAGCTCTTTTGAGATCAGCGTTTTGATGGACATATCAAAGCCGTGAGTTAGCGATTTGATAAATTTGCCATCAAGCTCGCTTTCATCTTTTATTATTTTTAATGTCGCGTCTATGCCGCATGCGTTAAATTCGCTATAAAGTTCTGATTTATCAGCGATAGGAGCGATATCGTCTCCGGCATAGTGATAGCTTAGATAAATCGGCTTTGGATATTTGCTTTGGGTTTTTACGTGGTCTAAATTTAAAATATAACGTATCTTTTCGTGCGCTGGCATAAATCTCTTATCGGAGCCATCTTTTAAGGTCCAAAGCGTCTTGTCGGAGATGAAAAAATTTATATGTTTAAAAAGCATATCATTTGATGAGCAGCAGTGATTCATATAGTCAAGCTCCTTACCAAATCCCACGATCCTAAGCGGATACTTGGCATAGCTACTGTTATCGATGATGCCGTCTATGAGCCACGGAGCGATCTTGGCGGCCATATGCGATAGGTAGCCTCCGTGCGAGCTGCCGATCATGACGACTGGTAGTTCGTTTAAATTTTTAATCGCTTTAAACGGCGCATTTGCCTTTATAAAAAGTAGGGCATTTATCAAATCCTGTGCCTGCATAATGCCGAAATTTTGGTATTCGTCTTTTGCCGGATCAATCGTAAGGGATAAATTTAAAACAAAATCTTTTGGAAATGCTCCACTATTTTTATTGTTGTCTATATAGTTACTAACCGCAGACAAGACGCCGTTTAGCTTATCGAAATTTTTTAGCGAGCTCAGATCGCCGCCTAGTTGCAGGTTTATTTCTCGGCATTTTTCTCTTAAAATTTCTTGATCAAATTCGTCCATATAGTATCTAGCGCCCGTAACTAATCTGTTGTAGATATGGTGATAATCTACATTGATCACGGCTACGTTAAATTCTCTGGCGGTAAATTCGGCTAGATGGTCTCTATATGCTTTATCGACGTCGCCGCCGCATCCAGGCACTATAAAAAACTATGGCGTTAACCGGCTTATCGTCATCGTAGCACAGTTTGAAGTTTAATTTCGTAGAGCGTTTAACGCCCAGCTCCATATCGTCGCAAGAGTTGATTTCGTAGATTTTACTGACTACCATTTTTTTGCCTTCCGTGATTTCTTGTATTATACCTCTGCCGAGCTAAATTTAGCTTTTTTGTCAAGTGTAATCGGTCGATCGTAAGCTATGCGGTGGTTATACTAAGGATTATGGAATCGATTTTTGGTTTTGATAAATTTAAGCGTAAGATTTAAATTTTAACTGCGAGATTAGAAATTATTTGCAGTTTCGCCGCCAAATTTAAGTAGAGCCGAACCCCAAGTAAAACCGCCTCCAAATGCGTCAAGTAAAAGCAAATCGCCTTTTTTAAGCTTGCCCGCTTCGTATGCCTCGTTCATCGCCATAGGTATAGAGGCTGAGCTTGTGTTGCCGTATTTTCCAACTGTTACGACGCACTGCTCGTTTGTAAAATTTAAGCGTTGCTTGACTGCTTCAATGATGCGTAAATTTGCCTGATGAGGTATAAAAAGATCGATTTTATCGCTTGAAATTTGATTTTTTTCCAGGATATCTACGACGTCTTTGGTTAGCGTCTGGACGGCGATTTTAAAGACTTCGTTGCCCGACATCTTGATAAATTTCTCTTCGCCACCTGGCGTTATGAGTAGGTTCGCGTAGTTGCCGTCGGCTGCGGTGTGAACGTCGATTATTTCGTTTTCTTTGCTAGCGCTTACGACCGCGGCACCTGCTCCGTCGCCAAATAGTATGCAAGTCGTTCTGTCCGTCCAGTCGACAATCTTACTTAGTTTTTCGGCTCCAATTATCAATACGTTTTTTTTGCATCCGCTTTCAATTAATGATTTTGCAAGCTCAAGCAGATAAATAAAACCGGTGCACGCCGCGCTTATATCAAATGCTGTAATAGCATTTATACCTAAATTTTTAGCGATCTTGCACGCCGTTGAAGGCATACAAAAGTGATCGGGCGAGATAGTCGCGCAGATAACCGCGTCGATATCTTTTGCTGTCAAATTTGCTCTTTCAAGCGCTATTTTTGCCGCTTTCGTGCCAAGTTCGCTCGTATCTTCATCCTGCGCTATGCGTCTTTGGCTGATACCGGTGCGCTTAACTATCCACTCGTCGCTGGTTTCCACCATTTTTTCAAGGTCGAAATTTGTTAAAATTTTAGGTGGAGCATATGCGGCTATGGATATTAGCGAGGCTTTTGGCATTAAATTTTTCTTTGTAATTTCATTTTGCAAAGTGCGAAAGCTCGTCTTCGATGACTTTATTTATATCGGAGTTTGCGAATTTTAGAGCTTGAAATATCGCGTTTTTGATAGCTTTTGGTGTGCTTTTACCGTGGCTTATTATGACGCAGCCGTTCACGCCAAGTAGCGGTGCACCGCCATATTCGTCGTAATCAACTTGCTGTTTTAATGTTTTAAAAACTTTTTTCATGAGAAGCGAGCCTGCTATAGCGACCGGGGATTTTTTAACATGTTTTTTGATGATTTTAGTTATCGCGTCAGCTACGCCTTCGCTTGTTTTTAGTAGGATATTTCCGACAAATCCATCGCAAATAACGACATCGACACTTCCGTCAAAAACCTGATTTCCTTCTGCGTTGCCTACGAAGCTGTCGAGTTTTGAGATCATTTCAAAGGCTTCTTTAGTCGCCTCGTTGCCCTTACTGCTCTCTTCGCCGTTAGATAAAAGTCCTAGTTTAGGGGATTTTATTTTTAAAATTTCTTTTGCGTAGGCTTCGCCCATTATCGCAAATTGAAATAGATGCTCCGGCCTACAGTCCACGTTTGCGCCGACGTCCAAAACTAGCGTGTTGCCGCCGGTTACGTTTGGCATTAGAGTCGCTATCGCCGGGCGCGAGACATTTTTCAGTCGCCCGACTCGAAGCGTGGCAAGACTCATCGTAGCTCCGCTGTGTCCCGCCGAAACTACGGCCATAGTTTGTTTATTTTTAAGTAGCTCGATAGCCTTAAAAATACTGCTTTCTTTTCGCTTTAACGCATCGGTGGCGCCGTCGCTCATAGAAACGACCTCGTCGGCTTGAATAAATTTTACGTATTGTTTTAAATTTTGCGGAACAAGGCTCTCTAAAATTTTCATATCGCCTACCAAAACGGCTTCAAATTTTACTTCTTTTAAAGCCTCGATCACGCCGCCGATAATAGGTTGCGGACCGAAGTCGCCGCCCATCGCGTCAATGCAAATGCTGGTCATTTGTATCAATACTCTCCGGTAGTTTTATTTACGCGGTGAGGCATTTTCCATGAGCCGTCTTTATCTTTTACGGGAACCGGAAGCGTTACTTTGTAGTGCGTTCTTCTCTTTGCCGCGCGAGTATGACTTACTCTTCGTTTAGGTACTGCCATTTTATTCTCCTTTATAGATTTTTACATTTATCACAATAAAAATAATCGCTCTTAAAAGCTTCTATTTCGCTTGTTAATACTTCTTCTAAATTTATAAAGCCGTCGAAAAACTCGACTACATCGTCAAGGTTTTCTTCTTTATCCTTATAAATTCCGTCGCTTAATATCAAATTTACGTCTTCATCAAGCTTTAAATTTATATCTTCGCCGCATCGGTCGCAGTTGTGAGCTATCTCACCTACGATCTTGCCTTTGCAACTAACTAAATTTTGATTTACTCTTTTTAGTTCGCCGTTAAAATTTAATCCGTCCAAGTTTAACGCGAACGGCATTTGGTTATTTGCAATTTTGGCGAAAGATATTTTCAAAATTTAACCTAAATTTAGCAAATTTCTCTTGTTGCAAAGAAAAATACAATCTCGTTTTTAGCGTTTTCTAGGCTATCGCTACCGTGAACGGCGTTTGCGTCGATGCTCTCTGCAAAGTCGGCTCTAATAGTGCCCGGTTTTGCTTCTTTTGGGTTTGTTGCGCCCATTAGATCGCGATTTTTAGCTACCGCATCGTCGCCCTCAAGAACCATAACTACGACCGGTCCGCTCACCATAAAATCAACCAAATCGTTGAAGAAAGGTCTGTCTTTGTGAACTGCATAGAAAGCTTTTGCGTCGCATGTGCTTAGTTTGACTTTTTTCATAGCGGCGATTCTTAGTCCATTGCTTTCGAATCTGTCCACGATTTTTCCGATAATGCCCTTTTTTACGGCATCAGGCTTAATAATAGAAAGCGTTTGTTGCATAAAATTTCCTTTTTGTGGTTTTTATAAGGCGGTGATTATATCAAAAAAAAATTAAATTTCAAAATAAGCCCCGCAAAAGGGCTTAGATGCGTAGCTTACGAGATGACGGCGGTTTCGCCCGTTCTCATATCTGCAGTTATCTCGGCGCGAGAAGGCTGTCCTGCATATGGGGCGTCCCAAACGATACAGCCGTCGGTCGGACAGGCTGAGGCGCATGCCGGCTCGTCGTTAAATCCTACGCACTCGACGCATTTATCGGCATAGACGTAGTATGCGTCCTCGCCGGTCGGGTTATCCGCGTCGTCTACGATGGCGCTCGTCGGGCACTCGTCGATGCATGAGCCGCAACTTATGCAAATGTCTGTTATTTTTACTGCCATTTTTTATCCTTTTTGGTCAAAATTTTCGCAAGAATATCAAAAACTAAGTAAATTTGATATTAAATTTTTGCGTTAAATTTTAAAACGAAAACGTTAAATTTTTAGCTCTTTTTAATCTTTAGATGATATAATTTCGCTACAAATAAAAATTATTAAGGAGAAAAAATGTTAGTAACAAAAAAAGCACCTGATTTTACAGCTGCAGCAGTTTTAGGAAGCAATCAAATCGTGAACGATTTCAACCTATATAAAAATATCGGCGAGAAGGGCGCAGTAGTATTTTTCTACCCTATGGACTTTACATTCGTTTGCCCTAGCGAGATTATCGCGTTTGATAAGAGATACGATGAGTTTAAAGCCCGCGGTGTCGAAGTTATCGGCGTTTCGACAGATAACCAATTCTCTCACTTTGCGTGGAAAGAAACTCCGGTAAACAAAGGCGGCATCGGCCAAGTCCGCTTCCCGCTAGTAGCCGATATGACTAAGTCTATCGCTCGCGGTTTTGACGTACTTTTAGAGGATGCGGGAGTCGCGCTTCGCGGTAGCTTCTTGCTTGATAAAGACGGCACCGTTCGCCACGCCGTTATCAACGACCTTCCGCTTGGCAGAAACATCGACGAGATGATCAGAATGGTGGATACGATGCTATTTACCAACGAGCACGGAGAGGTTTGTCCTGCAGGATGGAACAAAGGCGATAAAGGTATGAAAGCTGATACGGCAGGCGTCGCAGACTACCTATCTCACAATGCGGATAAGCTATAATCATCCAAATTTAAGGGCGAGCTCTCGCCCTTAGTTCTTCTTTTCTACATCTTTACACCAAAACAACATTAAGTTTAATACAAAACATCAGTAATTAAATGAAAAAATAAGGATTTTTTACTATAATCTAGTTTTAAACTTTATTCGGAAGGAATCATATTTCAGATGAACGGTACGTATAACGACAGCTCTTTTATGCGCGAGGACGCAGTGACCGTATTTGCCAGAGTACGAAACGATAACTGCCAGGTGCACTTTCTAAATCTCTACAATGGCGTAAAAGTCGAGTGCATGGGCGAAGTAGAGCATGTAGAAGACGATACGGTCGTCTGCAAGGTAACATTAGAGCAAATTTTGGCCATGAAAGAGGAACAAAACGCCTATATCGTACGCGATGAATATTTTTCCGAAAATTTAAGGGCGGATATCGTCGGATTTGATCTTGCAAATTTGACCGTAACGCTACAAAATTTCACGTATATGCAAAATTTGCACGCGAATTTAAGAAAACACCAGCGCGTTTATCCCGATCGCTATACTAGAGTGATCTTGACGCAAAACGGTAGCGAAATACAGGGCAACCTATACGATATCTCAAGGGGAGGTCTAGGCGTCGTTAGTTTGGATGACGGCGGATTTAAAGAGGGTGAGCCTGTAAACGCCAAATTTGAGCTATATATACCGGATGAAGCCAGCGGCTCTAATAAAAACATAAAAATAGATACCGATCTAAAACTTATCGCAGCGCTAAAATATAAAGGCGCGATGAGATACTGTTGTCAGCTAGCCGATAAAGACGGCGCAGGCGAAGATATCGCGAAATTTACCAAAAAACGCGTAATAGAAACTCTAGAAGAGCTAAAAGAGCAGCTAAAAACCTACCAATAAAATTAATGCAAAATAAAAAGGCGAGCTTTGCGCTTGCCTTTTTTAAATTTTACCCGCTTCGATTTCAAATTTACCCCGCAGCTTCACCCGAAATTTAATCAAAAATCAGTAAAATAGCCCAAAATCTACAAGGAAATTTCATGAAAACCATCCAAGAAAATTTAAAGCTATTTTACGTCGGTCTCAAAGACAAAGAGCCGTTTTTTTACAAAAACAAGGACCTCACGACGCACGCAGCCATCATCGGCATGACCGGTAGTGGTAAAACAGGTCTTGGTATCGGTATCCTAGAAGAAGCCTGCATCGACAACATCCCGACATTTATCATCGATCCGAAGGGCGATATGACAAACCTCGCCTTGGCGTTCCCGCAGATGCGCGCGCAGGATTTTGCGCCGTACATCGATGAAAACGAAGCGCAAAACAAAGGCATGAGCGTAGATGAATTTGCCGCTAGCGAAGCGCAGACGTGGGCAAAAGGCATCGAAGGCTCGTTTCAAAGCCTAGAGCGCGTGGGACTTTTTAAAGATAGCGCCGAGCTAAAAATTTACACGCCAAAGAGCAGTAGCGGCGTCGGCGTGGCGCTGCTGGGCGATTTTGCGCGCCCGAATTTAGATGCAGGCAGCGAGGAGTTTAGCGAGTACGTAGGCTCTCTGGCTAGCTCCGTGCTCTCGCTCGTTGGCATAGAAAACGACGTAAACTCAAAAGAACACCTGCTCATCTCAAACATTTTTATCGATAAATTTGGCCAGGGCGCGGACGTGAGCCTAGAGGAGCTCATCGGCTTTATCGCGACGCCTCCGTTTGCTAAGATCGGCGTATTTGACGTGGAGAAATTTTATCCGAGCTCCGATCGCATGAAACTAGCGGTTAAGATCAACACGTTGCTAGCAAGCCCTGACTTTCGCGCGTGGCTGAGCGGCGAGCGGCTAGACATCTCAAAGATGCTTTTTAACGCAAACGGCAAGGCAAAGTGCAATATCTTTACCATCTCGCACCTAAAAGACAGCGAGAGGATGTTTTTCGTGACGCTGCTGCTAAACGAGATCATCGCGTGGATGCGCAAGACCGAGGGTACGAGCTCGCTTCGCGCGGTGCTTTATATGGACGAGATTTTCGGATTTTTCCCGCCAAACGGCAACCCGCCGTCTAAAACCCCGATGCTAACGCTACTCAAGCAAGCCCGCGCGCACGGCCTTGGCGTGATACTGAGCACCCAAAACCCGGTCGACCTTGACTACAAAGGCCTTAGCAACATCGGCACGTGGTTTATCGGGCGCTTGCAAACCGCGCAGGACAAAGCGCGCGTGATCGACGGTATGACGGGGCTTGCGGGCTCTGCGATGGATAAAGGCGAGATAGAAAATCTCATCTCAAATTTGCAAAAGCGCAACTTCCTACTAAAAAACATCCACGAGGACGGGCTGTCCGTCATCTCGACGCGCTGGGCTCTGAGCTATCTAAAAGGACCGCTTAGCCGCGAGCAGATTTCAAATTTGATGAAAGAGCAAAAGAGCGGGTCAAATTTGAGCGGGTTAAGCCCGGCAAAAAGCTCAAATTTCGCCGCCAAGCCGGTGCTATCGCCCGACATCGCTCAGCTTTACGCCGCAAGTTCAAATTTGCAGGAGGGCGGCGAGCTAGAGGGATATCTTTACGGCGAGGCGAAGGTGCGATTTTACGACGCTAAAAAGGGGCTTGACGAGGTTCGCGAGGTAAATTTCACGCTAAGGCTAGATGAAGCTCAAAAAAGCGCCGACTGGAGCGAAGCTAGCGAAAATATGCATTTTACCGCAGTTTCGGAGCCAAATTTTAAACTCTCATACGCGCCACTACCGGGCTTTGTCGCGGGAGCTAAAAATTTCAAAGAGCTAACCAAAAATTTCAAAGAATTTATCTATAGAAATTACAAGCTTAGGCTCTTTAGTGCGCTAAATTTAAGCTCGGCGCCGGGCGAGAGCAAGGAGGAGTTTTACGTCCGTTTGGCCGATAAATGCAACGAAATTTTAGAGGCGCAAACGGCTAAGCTCACGGCAGAGTTTGACAAACAAAAAGCGCGGCTAGAAGAGAAGCTAAACCGCTCGGTGGCAAAGCTGGAAAAAGAGCAGCGAGACTTTAAAAGCAAAGGCATCGAGACCGCGATCTCGGTGGGGGCTAGCATTTTGGGGGCGATTTTTGGCAAAGGGCTACTAAGTAGCGGTAACATCGGTAAGGTCGCGACCTCCGCGCGTTCGGCAAACAGCGTGCTAAAAGAGCGCAGCGACGTCAAACTAAGCGAGCAAGAAGTCGCCCAGCTAAACGCGCAGATCGAGGAGCTGATGGCGAAATTTGAAGAAGATGCTAGCGCGCTAAAAGCCAAAAACGACGTGCAAAACGTGGAGGTGACGGAGGTGGAGGTGAGTCCGAAGAGTAGCGATATATACGACGAAAAACTCTATCTTCTTTGGAAGTAAATTTAGCGGCTTGTCTCGCGAGTGCTTTTAAATGATTTCGTAAATTTCGCCCTGCGACAGACTATATGTTTAGTCTTGGGACGAAATTTACTTCAAAACATTTAAAATCATCTCACGATACTTCACCTTATCGTTTTACGCTCAAACTTGAAGTCAAATTTGCAAATTTCGGCTTCAAAATTTACTCACCGAGACCCACATCTTGAAAATGCTAAATTTAAAACACGCGACGCGATAGCGTCAAATTTAAACCTGCACGCAGTGCAGCAACTTCTCACGTCGTAGGGGTTGGGGGATTGTTAAGGGGGAAGGGAGCTCTTTTGCTTCGCTATACTCGCAACTGCAAAGCAGAGCGCAATTTAAGCCCCATCCCCTTTACAACAAAGTAAAAAACAACCTTAAACGGTTGTTTTTTACTCAAAGAACACAATCTGCAACGCCAAATTTGACCAAACCAAATTTAGTACCTTAAAGATACAGGTCTCGGCGAGTAAAATTTACAAATTTACCGCCCTTCAAAACGACCGATTTATCAAAAAATCAGCCGAATTTAATTAATATTGCGAAATCTAAACAAAAATCAGGATAAAAAATGAATGAAAATTTGATAGCTTATGCTGCGGCGTATCTGCTAGGCGGTATCCCCTCGGGCGTGATTTTGGCATATATCTTCGGTGGAGTAAACATCAGAAGCGAAGGTAGCGGCAGCATCGGCGCGACCAACGTTTTGCGCGTGCTAAAGCAAAAAGACCCCAAACTCGCTAAAAAGATCGCGATTTTGACCGTAGTTTGCGACGTTTTAAAGGGCGTTTTACCGATACTGATCGCGAAATTTTTTGGCCTTGCTCCCGCGACGCTTTGGGCGATGGCGGTACTTTCTGTGCTTGGACACTGCTATTCGCCGTTTTTAAAATTTGAAGGCGGCAAGGGCATAGCCACTGGTGCGGGCGTTTTGGCGGTTTTTTTGCCGCTTGAAATCATTATCGCGCTTGGAGTTTGGTTTGTCGTGGGCAAGCTGCTTAAGATCTCCTCGCTAGCTTCGCTAGCCGCGCTTGTGGCGTTTATCGTAGCGACTTTTGCGCTTCAGCCGCAAATCCCTGATATCGACTCCTATGCGCCGATATTTTTGATCGCGTTTTTGGTCGTTTATAAGCATTTGCCAAACATCAAACGCCTAATAACGGGGCAAGAAAAGCGCGTAATTTGACTACGATTATCAAAGATTACGAGTTTAGCACTATCATCGGGCTGCTTGATTTTGAGCGCGTGACGCCGCAGAAGGTAAGAGTGAACGCGGAGTTTGAAAGCGGCGAGTTTATAGACTACGTGGAAGTGATAAATTTGATCGAGGAAATTTACGCGCGGGAGAAATTTGGCACCGTGGAGAGCTCGCTTGAAATTTGCGCGAAAAAGTTGAAGGAAAAATTTAGCTCGCTTAGCTTTTTAAAAATGGAAATTTTAAAAATCGAGATCGTCAAAAATGCGACGGTTGGCGCAAGAGCTGAGTTTAAATATTAAATTTTTTTTAAAGTATCTTGAAATCTTGCTTAATTTATGCTACAATCCCAACAAATTTCACTGAAGGGAAAAAATGAGAATTTTAATAGTTGAAGATGAGGTAACTCTAAACAAAACCATCGCCGAGGGCTTGCAAGAGTTCGGCTATCAGACCGACAGCTCGGAGAATTTCAAGGATGCCGAATACTACATCGGTATTAGAAATTACGATTTGGTTTTGACCGATTGGATGCTGCCTGACGGCGACGGTGTGGATCTGATCAACATCATCAAACACAAATCTCCGCGCACCGCAGTAGTCGTACTGTCTGCGAAAGACGATAAAGATAGCGAAGTTAAGGCATTTAGAGCTGGTGCGGACGACTATATCAAAAAGCCGTTTGATTTCGACGTTTTGGTAGCTAGGATCGAGGCTCGTTTGCGCTTTGGCGGTACGAACGTTATCAAGATAGACGACCTTATCATCGATCCGGACGAGGAGAAAATCACCTATCTAGGTCAAGATATCGAGCTAAAAGGCAAGCCGTTTGAGGTACTAACTCACCTTGCGCGCCACAGCGATCAGATCGTCAGCAAAGAGCAACTACTAGACGCGATCTGGGAGGAGCCTGAGCTCGTAACTCCAAACGTAATCGAAGTAGCAATCAATCAAATCCGCCAAAAAATGGATAAACCGTTAAATATCTCGACTATCGAGACGGTCAGAAGACGCGGGTATAGGTTTTGCTTTCCCAAAAAAGCCTAAGATTTAGGTTTATAGTGCAATTAGCATCGGCTTCTACGATGCTAATTCTCATCATCTCCGTTCTTTTATACCAGTATATCAAGGTCACGATATACGAGGGCATCTCGCAATCGCTCGCATACGAAGCTAAAATTTTATCCACGAGCGCAAATTTATCTAAAGTAGAAAAACCGTTTGAGTACTTCACGCTAAACGATAGTCCCACAAAGGCAAAGCTCGTCGAGGGCAAAACGGTATCGCCTTATTTCGTCACGGAAAGGGTCGGTCAAAAGACACATTTAACGTTATTTTACCCGTATATGGACGACACCAGCATCGCGCTAACTAAAGACACCACTCATCAAAGCAAACTCATAGATCAAATTTTAATCGATATCATCATGGTAAACGCCACGTCGATACTCCTGATTATTTTTTACGTGCTGTTTTTGTCGCGGATGCTGCTGGTACCGATTAAAATTTTAAGCAGAAAAATGACGAATTTAAACGAGCGATTTTTGCAGACGGTGAGCCTTGAGGAGCTACCGCCCGAGTTTAAACCGCTGGGTAAAAGCCTAAACCGACTAATCGAGCGTATTCAGACATTCGTACTTTATCAAAAAGAGCTTTTCGTCGGCGTCGCGCACGAACTAAAAACGCCTCTTGCGGTGATGAAAACCAAAAACGAAGTTACGCTAATAAAGCCGCGCGAGAGCGAAAAATACATCGAAGCGCTCAAAAACAACAACGAAGCCATCAATCAGATGAACAAAATGATCGGCTCGATCCTAGAGATCGGACGGCAAGAGGGCGCGCAGTTTGAGGAGGCCGTGCGCATTGATATCATCGAGTTTTTAAATCAATCGGCGAATAATTTTAAAATTTTAGCTCGCGGCGAGGGCAAGGATATAGCGACTGATTTTGCACCTAGCAGTCTTGAAATGACGCTACAAACGACGCTTTTAACGCATGTTATCCAAAATTTCGTCCAAAATGCGATCAAATTTTCTCCTCGTGGCGCCGTTATCACGCTTCGCTCTCGCCTTAGCGAAAACGAATTTATCATCGAGGTCATAGACGAGGGCTGCGGTATCGATGAGAGCAAGGATCTTTTTGCGCCGTTTAAGCGTTTTGGCGATAAAAGCGGAGCGGGGCTTGGGCTATTTCTAGCCAAGGGCGCGGCCCAAGCTCTGGGTGGCTCGGTGTCTATCAAAAACCGAACCGACGGACGCAGCGGCGCTGTCTCAACCCTCACTTTAGCGATAAATAAAAATAATAAAGGCAAATAAATGGCAAAACGAACCGCCGTCATAGATCTGGGCTCAAATTCGATGCGAATGGCGATTTTTGAAAAGACTTCGCGTTACGCGTTTCACATCATCGGCGAATTTAAGATGAAGGTGCGTCTGGGCGAGGGCGCGTACGAGCACGGCGGCGAGATCTCGGAAAAGTCGATGCAAAAGGCCTGCGAAGCGCTTAGCGAGTTTGAAAATATCGCAAAAAGCTACAAATGCTCGAAAATTTTCGCCATGGGCACCTCGGCTCTGCGCGACGCTCCAAACGCCAGCGAGCTCATAAGCATGGCGCGCAAAGAGCTTGGGATAAATTTAAAGGTCGTTAGCGGCAAGGATGAGGCGACGTTTGGCGGCGTGGCGGCGTTAAATTTGCTTGAGCCGCTAGAGGAGTTCGTCACGCTTGATATCGGCGGGGGGTCTACCGAGCTAGCACTTGTTAGTGGCGGCAAGATAACTGACGCCGTGTCGTTAAATTTGGGCACCGTGCGGCTAAAGGAGCTATTTTTCGATAAGAAAAATTTAAACGCCGCAGCGCCCTTTATCAAAGAGGCGTTTAAAAGCTTGCCTAAAAACTTTAAAAGCAAAAATCTAGTCGCCATCGGAGGTAGCCTGCGCGCGATATCTTCAGCCATCATGTCGGCGCAAGACTATCCGCTAAAAACCGTGCATAACTTTGCCTACAAATTTCAAAACCACAAAAACTTCATCGAAAATCTCGCGCGAGCGAGCGTGCTTGAGCTCGGGAAATTTGGCATAAAAAAAGATCGCTTCGATACGATTAGAGAAGGCGCGCTCATATTTTTGGGCGCAGTGGATGCTGTGGGTGCGCAAAACATCTATACTAGCGGCGCGGGCTTTAGAGAGGGCGTGTTTTTGAGCGATATCTTGCGCCCGACGCGTAAATTTCCGCCGAACTTTAACCCGAGCGTGAGGAGTTTGCAGGATAGATTTTTACTAGACGATAACAAAACGATCGTGAAATACGCCAAAGATCTATTTGCCGCGCTAAAGCCGTTGCATGGGCTTGAGGAGCGATACGAGAGCGAGCTGGCTGTCGCTGCTAGATTGCATAGCGTGGCGCAGTGTTTGGGATTTTATGGCGAGCACGCTAGTTCGGCATTTTTTGTACTAAATGCCTTAAACTACGGCTTTTCGCATGCGCAAAAATGCCTGGTTGCCGCGATCATCGCACAAAACGGCAAGAAAACCTCGAGCGAATTTGAGCGATTTAAAAACCTGCTACCGAGCGAGGATGTCGTGCGCTGGCTGAGTTTTATTCTCGCGCTTGCTAAAAATTTAGACGCAAACTGCGCGCATAAGAAGCTGGAGTTTGAGTTTATCAACCACACTTTGCAAATTTATGGTGCCAAGGAGCTGTTTATGGCGAAGGAAAATATCAAAAAGATGACTAAACCGGATACTTTTGCGATCTGTTTTGCGTGAAATTTGTTGGAGGAATTTGATGAAATTTGCGGTAAATTTCATCAAATTTTAAAAAGGCAAATTTAGTCTATACTTGCCTTATCCTTGTATGCGTCTAGCGTTTGGCGGTTTTCGATGTAGGCGTTTAGCTTTTTTTGATTTTCTTCAAAAAAGCTCTGAAAGTCCTGCTCGCTCGTCATCTGTTCTTCGCCGAATTTATCCAAAAGCACGTTTGACGTACCAGTTAGCACGAGGTAGCGTCTGTCAAGGTGCTGAAAAAGAACGACTTTGTTCGTATCATCAAGCGGTTTTTCGTAGATTATCTCCACGCCTTCGTCGCTTTTTACCTTTTCAAACCAGCCATTTTCGCGTTTTGTTTTTATCGTTTTTTGCTTGTTTTTTAGCTTTGCCTTGACGAACAAAAGCACGACCAAAAGTAGCGCCAAAACGCCCAAAACCGAGTAATATCTATAATCGATCATATCGCTCATGCCCTGCGTCATGAAATTTACGTCGCCGTTTTGAATGCCTAAATTTAAGCCGGCACCTTGAGCAGACGCGGTCAAATTTGATGCGTTTTGATCGCCGGATAAATTCGTCGCCTCGGTTATATTTTCTCTAGTTTCTTGTGGAGAGAGTGCTGTTGCGGCGGCTGAGTTCGCTGCATTTTCAGGCGTCACGCGTATGCGCAGTCCAAAGCCGTCGGTGGTTTTTGACGCGCTAACGGCCACCTGAGTGTCGCTTTTTATCACGAGGGCTAAATTTTGGCCTCTAGGCTCAAACAAAAGCTCTTGTAGTATGCTTGAATTTACGCTTTTTTCGATATTTTGATCGTTTTGCAGGTCTTTAAAAAGCAGGGTTATCACGCCGTCTTTTCGCTCTTGTAGGATCGCTCCGCTATAAGGCGCGTCAAAACTAAGCATGATATCGACGCGGTCACTGCGCTCGTAAATGTTGTAAGTAGATAAATTTGACCCCCAAAGCGCTACGAAAAACAACAAAAGCGCGGCGAAAATCCTCATAATTGCTCTCGTTTAAAGTACTGGATGACGGATTTTGAGTCTAGGATTTCATTTATCCTGATGGCGAGGTTTTTTTCGTAGACCATTACTTCGCCCTTACCGAAAATTCGGTTGTTTATAAAAAGCTCCACGCTCTCGCCGGCAGGCTTTTCTAGATCGATAACCGAACCAACTTCGAGCTTTAATAGCTGCTTTACGCTAATCGTCGTAGTGCCTAGCTCCGAGATAAAATCCACGCCGATATCCATCAGCTCGTCGTAGCTTTTAAAAAGCCCGCCGCGCTCTTGCAACATCTCCTGAACCCCTTGCAGCGCCGTTTCTACGGCATTTATCTCTTGTAGTTCTTCGCTCATGCTTTTTTATATCCTACTTGAAATGTTCTATTTTTGATTTTATAGACGCGCTTGTCGTCTAGTTTGACGTGAAAGCTCGTCCTACCTAGATACTCGGGAGTGCCTAGTTTATAAGCGTTTGCTTCGCGTTCGTTGAGTAGATTTTTAGCGTAGCCGATCGTGAGATTTGCCACCTCTTTGCAGATGTCGCTTAGCTCGTCTTCGGCTAGTTTATCGACGCCAAGAAGCACGCTAGCAAAGCGGTTTAGCGTATCTTTTTTAAAGTAAAGATAAAAGTGAAACTCCTCTTTGCCCTTAAAAATCGGCAAACTCGATCCGTAAAATTCCCCCTCCGCGCTCTTTGCGCTCTCTACCTTGTAGCCCAGGGTATCCTCGCACAGATGCTTGATCCCAAGCTCCGCAACGTCCATCATCGCGCCGTCCTTTAAACAAATTTTATAATTATACTTAAATTTAACGCAAACGCCGCTAAATTTAAAAAAGTTTATTGATTTGCTTTATCAGCTCTTCGCCCTCAAATTTGGCCGTGAGCTTTACTATCTCGGTGCCGATTATCGCGCCGTCGGCGTAGGTTTTTACCTCGTCGGCATCGTTTTTATTTTTCACGCCAAAGCCTACCGCAACAGGCAGATCGCTTCTTTTTTTTAGACCCTCTACTAGCGCCTTTAGCCTCTCCTCGCTAGCTCGCTGCGACCCGCTCACGCCAATAGCGCCCAGAGCATAGACAAATCCTGAGCCGAATTTTAAAATTTTATCCGCGCGGTTTTGCGAAGTGACGCTGATTAACGGGATGAGATCAAGGTCAAATTTAGCGCACAGTCCCGCTACCTCCTCGCTCTCCTCAAACGGCAGATCGGGGATGATAAATCCTGCTATACCGACCTCTTTTGAGCGAGCGATAAACCTCTCTACGCCGTAGGCAAACACGATGTTAAAATACACGAGAAATACGACCGGTTTATTTATCTTGCCTTTGCACTCTTCTAGCATGGTAAATACCGTGCCTGTATTTACGCCCTTTGCGGCAGTTTCAAAGCTAGCTTGCGCGATGAGTTTGCCGTCTGCGAGCGGATCGGAGTAGGGGATGCCAAGCTCAAGTAGATCCAGGCAGCTGCCGTCTAAATTTAATAAAAACTCCTTCGTCGCCTTGGCGCTAGGATATCCCGCCACGACGTAGCCGATGTTTGCTTTTTTGCCCGCGAACGCGTCTTTTACCTTAGCCATAAATTTTTCCTTTCTCGTAGCTCATCACGGTGTTTATGTCCTTGTCGCCGCGTCCCGAGACATTTACGACGATGACGCTTTTTTTCGTCAAATTTGGACATAGCTTTTCTAGATACGCTAACGCGTGCGAGCTCTCGATCGCAGGTATGATGCCCTCTAGGCGGCTGGTTAGATATAGCGCGTTTATGCACTCGTCGTCTGTGACGCCGTAGTAGGCGGCTCGCTTGCTCTCGTGCAGGTGCGCGTGCTCGGGACCCACGCCAGGATAATCAAGTCCCGCCGAGATACTATGTACGGGCTCTATCATGCCGTATTCGTCTTGTAAAACGATCGTTTTCATGCCGTGGATGATGCCTGTGCGGCCCTTGGTTAGAGTTGCGGCGTGATACGGCGTGTGCGCGCCTAGGCCTGCGGCCTCGACTCCGATCAAATTTACGTCCGAGTCGTCCAAAAACGCGCTAAAGATACCGATGGCGTTGCTGCCGCCGCCGACGCAGGCGATGACGTAGTCCGGATGCACGCCGTATTCTTTTAGCTGTGCTTTGGTCTCGCGGCCGATGATACTTTGGAAGTCGCGCACTATCCTAGGATACGGGTGCGGGCCGACTGCTGAGCCGATGACGTAAAAGGCGCTTTCTATCTCGTTTACCCACGCTTGGATCGCCGCGGTAGTGGCCTCTTTTAGCGTTTTTAGGCCCTCTTCTACGCTCACGACGCGAGCGCCTAAAAGCTGCATGCGAAATGCGTTTAGCTGCTGACGCTCTACATCGGTCGCACCCATATATACGTCGCACTCAAGGCCGAGCAATGCCGCCGCGGTCGCAGTCGCTACGCCGTGTTGACCCGCACCTGTCTCTGCTAAAACCTTCTTTTTGCCCATTTTTTTGGCAAGTAGCGCCTGGGCCAGGGCGTTATTTATTTTATGCGCACCCGTGTGGTTTAGATCCTCGCGTTTGAGGTAAATTTCATGCCCGTAGTGCTCGCTTAGGCGTTTTGCGTGATATAGCGGGCTAGGGCGTCCGACGTAGTTTTTTAGTAGGTCGTCTAGTTCGGCCTCAAATTCAGCCGTTTTTACTATGCGCTCGTAAGCAGCCTCGAGTTCGTCTAGCGCGAACATCACAGTTTCGGGCACGAACTGGCCGCCGAATTTGCCGAAATATGCTTTGGTGTTCATAGGTATCCTTTAAATTTTTGTTTATTTTAGCATTTTAAGTTTTTATTAGGCTTATTTTACGGTATTTTTAGCGCGCGTAAATTTTGAATTTATGGTAAAAAACGATATGATTCCAAATATGTTACGGCGATATAAAAAAGCGGCTTTCGGTCAAATTTGGTAAGCGAGCCAAGAGGTATTTAAGACGAAATAAAAACCAAAGGATAAGAATATGGGCGCCATAAAAAGAAGCATTAAATAAAAATAAAATTTGGGTAGGCGGTTTGGCTACCGTTTTCGGCGGTATTTCCGACATTTGTCAGCCGATCGCTCCTTTTGCGAAATATCTATTTTATGCTAGCATAATTATCACTTGCGTCCTATTTTTGGCTTATATCGGGCTATCTAGACTAAGGCAGAGGGTTTTGCCGATCATGGTATTTACGAGTTTAAGCATAATCGCCACCGGCTCTATGTACGGACTGCAAAGCGCGGAAGAAAAAAGTAGCGAAAACGGCTACTTGGCCAGCATCATACCGCCGCTTGAAAAAATTCAAAATTTACTAGGCATGATCAAAAAAGATACGGACGAGATCAAGCAGACGGTAACGGAGATAAAAGAAGATAGCAAAAATATAAAATCCGCTATACAAAACGTAGATACGAAAATAGACAAACTAAGCGAAAACATCGGCAAAGGCGGCGGCATCATCGCAAACCCGAAAACGCAAGAGGATTATTATCATAATGCCAGGATTTATGAGCTTAGCGGAGATTACGGAAATGCGAGAAAATCGTATATAAAATATTTTTCGTTTAGCGACCGTAAACTAGATCCGCATTTAAGATTTCAGTCGTTTTTAAAGATCCAAGAGGGCAAAGCCGGCGCAAAAGAAATTTACAACGAAATGTTTAAAAACGATGATATTTTGATCGATAGTTACGCCAAAATTTTACTCGAAAACGGCAAACAAAAAACAGAAAAACTAACAAATTTCGTTAAGCAAAATCCGGATTTTGCGCCTGCATACTATGAGCTGGCGCGCGCATACTCAAAGGCTGTTTTAGGGGATCAGACGATGTCCGATAAAAAGCTGGAAAAAGAGTACGCGGATAAATTTTTAAAGCTGAATGAAGAAGGGAAATTGGCGCGTTACTTTACCGATAAAGACGAGCTAAATGCCCAGATAAAATATATCCACGAGCGTAAAACTGAGCTGGATAAAATCAGTCAAAGCATCTTTGAAAATCCCGTAACGGTCGAGAGAATCCATACCAATCAGGGTTATCAAATAGTAGCGAACATTTCAGACAAACCGACTGAAATTTTTTACCGTATAGACGGGCAGGGAGAGTTTATCAGCACTGGGTATTTTGATATAGTTTACCAAGATAGCGGCGAAAAGAAGCCCAAAAACTGGTTTGGATTGCCAGACGACGCGCAAGTCGTAAAAGAGTATATAGAGTTTAAATACAAAGACCGAAACGGCAATATAAACGGGCCGTTTAAGTACGAATGGTACAAAAAGCTACCAAGCGGAGAGATACTAGACCCAAAAGCCGAAAGCGATATAAAGATGCTCAAACAAACATCAAACCACTGGGTGTCAAATGCCGGCCGTAAAGATATAGTTTATTTCACCCACATCCTCTCGTACGGCGACGGCGTGGAAAAGATCGTTTACGGTATCAATAAAGACGTTCCCGATACTGAGCTGCCAAAGCCGTACAATGTAAAAGCGGACGCCGATAATATATACAAAGAAGCGCCAAATATCCAAAGAGTATCGGTGCAGATTTATTTCAAGGACGAGACGAAAAGCGATGTGAAAATTTTTAATTTTAAAAGCGAGTAAGGCGGTAAAAGTCGGCTTTGCGTGGTTGATTTAAAGCCGGCTTTTTTATTATCTTATTTTTGCTTTTGAAAATTTACGCCTTTATCAGCTCCAAAATTTTCTTTATTTTCTCCGCCGATTTCACGCCGTTTTCATCCTCGACTTTTGAGTTTAGATCAAGCACTCGCGGGTTAAATTTGACCGCTTTGCTCGCGTTATGCTCGACGAATTTCGCAATTTTTAACCCACTGCTCTATTTTCTCTACTTGCTCTTTTTGTAAATACTTTTGCAGGTGCGCTTTATTTAGTAAATACAAAAGAGAAAGGATATCTTTTGCAGTATTTTGTCTTTCATCTTCGCTAATATAGGAGAAAAAATCAAGAGTTTTTGTTTTATCTTCTGCGTGGCTTTCACCGTGCAAAACCAAACGATACATTAAATTTTCAAAATATGTTTGTTGTTCTGGGCTTAAGTTTGCTACTATTACCTTGTCTCTTGCGATATCTTCTATACCGCATTGATAATTGAATGTGCCCCAAAGGCTTCTAGTACTTTTCTCATATTGTTGCCAATATTTACATTTTCTGGTATTGTATTGTTGTAAGTATTTGCATTTTCTGGTTTGGGCTTACTTACATAATCATAAATTTCGTTTAAAAGAGTTTTATATTCTGAATATTTTTTACCAAAATCAACTAATTTCTGATTTTTTAGTTCTCTTTGTATAAATATTACTTCATTTTTTTCGTTGATTTTTATTTGCGGCAGTGAACCAATAATCTTTTGTATATCAAACGCGCTCATTAAATCATGAGTTAAAACTATCATCTTACTTTCACTACAACCAGTCATAATTTTATGAATTTGATAATTTAAAAACGACATTATTCCAACTTTATTTTCAAAATCAAAGCTAGAAATTGGATCATCTATAACTATAAATTTTGGTTTTGTATAAAATTCTTCTTTATTATCGCCTTTGAAAATCTCGGTAAAGAAATAGCTCAATGCAATAGCATTTCTCTCGCCGGTCGAGACATCTTTAGCTTTTACTCTATTGCCGTTTGATTTTAAAACATATTGTCCCTGCTCATTTGGTTCACCAAGCTCAAGCCTACCTTCTTTAAAAAATATATATTTTAGATGCTCATTAATCTTATCCTGGGCTATATTTATCTGCATTCTTTGAGCATTTAGTTCTGAATTTTTACTACTTATACACTCCAGTCGTCTGTCATTAATGGCTTTTTTGCTATTTAAAGCATCCTTAATCTTTAGCTTTTCTTCGTAATAGTTAAAGTTATCTTTTATCTTACAATAGGCTATTTGTTTATTTAGTTCTTCAAGCTCTTGTTTTAGCTCGTTAGCTATAGCTTTTTGTGCCATAAAAACTTGTCTTCTTTGCTCAAGCTGATCTAAATTTTGATTTAATTCATTAACTAAGTTATCAAAATTTACATCTAAATTTAAGGGGACGAATGGATTTTGTATCTTTTGATTTAGTTTTTCAGTGACTTCAGTTTGGCAGGTATCAATTTGTATTTTTATAGTATCAAACAAATTTTTATCTAGTTTATCAATATCTGGTAAATTTTTAAAATTATTCAGTGAATTCTGAATTTCCTGTTTCTTGTTTTTCAAATTCGTCTGATGGTTTCGTATCTCTGGATTAAAGATTGTTTCTAAGCTTGATAAAATTTCTCTTTTATATTCATCTGTTAGTTTTTGGAAGCAATATGGACAAATATCTTTATCACTTTCCATTATATTTTTAGTTACTATGTGGTTTGCTTCTGCTATTGCCTGTTTTATTTTTTCTTCTCTTGGGGTTAATTGTTTTTGTTCTACTTGGTGTAGCAAAAGCTGCTTAATATCTTCAAAATTTAGCTGTTTTATCTCTTCTGTAAAATTTAAATCACTTCGGATATCTTCGTAAGATTTAAGTTTTTCATCAAAGTTATTTTTCAACTCATCTGTACTTACATCTGTTTCAAAATGATCTATGATATTTTTTGCGAATTCTATTGTTTTATTTTGTAAATTTCTATTTGTATTTCTTAGAATATTTTTCTCTCGTTCGGCAAAATTACTCTTTAAATTTTCCACTACATCATTTTCATATTTTTTAGGGTTATCTGTATTTTTATCATCCTCATATTTCTTTAATTCTTGTTCGTAGCCTTGTTTTCTTTGAGTTCTAATTTCTCTAATATTTTCTATTTTTTCAAGTTTTCCATCTATATCTGCCTTATCTCCAAGTAAAACTATCGCGTCCAAACCATTATCTTTAATTTTAACCTTGCTATTGACATATTCTTCATTAAATACGAAAATATTATTTTTCTGATCTTCGTTTGTTAAATTTACTACTACTCCGCTTCTGTCTATAATTTGGCTAGCAATAAGAGGTTGATTGTTTTGTTTGACGGTATCAAAAGCTTGCGAAATAGTGCTTTTACCGCTTCCGTTTTTGCCATAAACTAAACAAAACCTATGATATTCTTCACTAAAAAATTTTAAATTTACTTCGCTTTGAAAGCACTTTCCTTGAATTTTTATGCCACAAAAATTACTAAACATTGTATTTACTCCAATGTATTGTTAAATTTTAAAACTTCTAAAATTCTCTCTATTTTTCGCACATCTTTTATGCCATTTTCGTCTTCGACTTTTGAGTTTAGATCGAGCACTCGCGGGTTAAATTTGATTGCTTCGCACACGTTATGCTCGCCGATGCCGCCCGCCATGCCAAAGTCAAATTTGACTGCACGCAAAATCTCCCAATCAAAGCTAGTGCCGTTGCCGCCGGCATTTTCGCCTTTGCAGTCAAAAAGCGGCATATCGCAAAGCGCGGTATCGACGGCGGGCAGCGCGTCTAGCACGCTATAAACGCGCCAAACCTCTAGCCCCATCGCCTTTAAATTTGCGTATAAATTTGAGCTAACCTCTTCGTGGATCTGCGCCGCGTCAAGCGGGACAAATTCGCAGATTTCCATTATCTCGCAGTCGCTTTGCCCGGCAAAAACACCGACGCATTTTTTACCCGCCGCATGCGCGATGTCCGCTATCTCACGCGCCGTCTGTGCACTCACCTGCCGCTTGCTTTTAGCAAATATCGCACCCAAAAAATCAACGTCCAAACTCGCCACCTCGCGCGCCTCCGCAGGCGTTTTGATACCGCAAATTTTAACCAGCGTCACGCTTCGCCTCGCACGTAGTCTTCAAAATAGCGATAAACTTTACCGCTTTTTATCGCGTCCAGGATGACCTCTTTTGCCTGCGCAGGGCTGTCCGCGACGCCCGCTGTGTAGAGCGCAAACATCGCGTTTAGCACGACGACGTCAAATTTCGGTCCGTCCAGCTCGCCTTTTAAAATTTGCTTTAAAATTTCGGCGTTTTGCTCAGGCGTGCCGCCCTCGATCTCGCTGTGAAACGCCCGTCTGAAGCCAAACTGCTCGGGCGTGATGCTGTACTCGCTGATCTGACCGCCGCGCAGCTCCACGACGCGCGTCTCATCGCACAGGCTGATCTCATCTAGTCCGTCCTCGCCGCGAACCACCAGCGCTCGCTCGCGTCCCAGCAGCTGCAGTGTCTCGGCATAGAGGCGTAAAACAGGCTTATGATAGACGCCAACAAGCTGATTTTTGAGCGCCAAATTTGGATTTAGCAGCGGGCCAAGCACGTTAAAAACCGTGCGGATACCTAGGCGCTGGCGTACCTCGCGTACCTCGCCCACTAGCGGATGGAAAAAAGGAGCGTGGAAAAAGGCCAAATTTTTATCGTTTAGCAGCTCGCGCTGCCCTAGGAGCGAATTTGAGCTATGAACGCCCAAAATCTCAAGCACGTCTGAGCTGCCTGATTTGCTAGAAACGGCTTTGTTTCCGTGCTTTGCGACTTTGACGCCCAGGCTCGCTAGGATAAACGCGACGGTGGTTGAGATATTTATCGTTTTAAAGCCGTCGCCGCCCGTGCCGCAAAGATCGATCATCGGCGAAGGATCGCGGTAGGTCTGTGAGTATTTTAGGATGTTTTTGGCGAGGCTTGCTAGGCTTTGCGGATAGAGGCTTTTTTCGCTGATTAGCACCAAAAGTGCCGCTAGCTGCGTGATCTCATACTCTTTGCTCGCGATGATTTCGCAAATTTGCTCAAAGTCGCGGTCGTCGAGGCGCTCGTTTTCTTGCAGCTTGATTAGAAACGGCTTGAGCGGGCGGATCTTTGGCTCTTTAGCGACCTCTGCCGCAGGCGCGGCTTCGTAGTTTATGAAATTTTCGATGATTTTTTTGCCGTACTGCGTGAAGTAGCTCTCTGGGTGAAACTGGATACCAAAAATCGGCCTATCTTTGACGCTAAGCGCCATCACTACGCCGTCCTCGCTCATTGCAGTAGCCTGCAAATTTGACGGTAGCTCATCCACGTAAAGCGAGTGGTAGCGCATGACCTCAAATTCGTCCGGCAGTCCCGTAAATAGCGGCTCTTTGAGGCTAACTTTTATTAGCGAAGTTTTGCCGTGATATGGCTTTTCTAGGTGTTTGATCTTTGCGCCGTAAACGAGCCCGATCGCCTGATGTCCGAGGCAGATACCAAGCACGGGCGCGGCGATGTCGCTTTTTAAAATTTCTAGGCAGATGCCGCTATCTTGCGGGTGTTTTGGTCCCGGGCTTAGCACGATTTTGCTCGGATTTAGCCTGCGGATCTCATCCAGCGTGATCTTGTCGTTGCGCACGCAGCGTACTTCCTCGGAGGTTAGTTCGCGTAGATACTGCTCCACGTTGAAGACGAAGCTGTCATAATTGTCTATCAATAAAATCATTTCTTTCCTTTTATACGGCTTGTCTTGCGAGCGCTTTTCCGAGATTTTGCAAAATTTTCGCTCCGCAGGCTATATGCCTAGCG